>CAYNBJ010000027.1:0-1139 GCA_964395835.1 uncultured Gammaproteobacteria bacterium | reverse complement strand
GGTTTTGTTGAGCGGACGCTTCGATACATCCCTCGCCTTTTCGGCACAGAGCGAGGGACACTCAGCGACCGAACTTTTCCTGTTGAAGTACAATTGGACTCCTACATAAAAAAAGGACACGAAATTAGTCTTCCCCGAGGAGACGTAGATGAGAAACTATCCAGAAGAATATAAAATAGACTCGGTAAGGTTATACTTATCGAAAGGTAAGAATCGTAATAAGACAGCGAGGGATTTGGGAATACCAGAAACAACCTTAAGAGGATGGATAAAGAAGTATATGAATGAAGCCAAAGATAAGTCCAAAGAGAAATTGAAGAAAAGAGATTATGAAAGAGAGCTGCAAGAGAAGCAGAAAATTATTGATGAGCAAAAAGAGGAGATTTTAATATTAAAAAAGTCAATCGGCATTTTTACAAGGGACTCACTTCAAAAATAGATTTATTTAATTTTATAAAAGAGAATAAAGAATTTTTCGATGTAGTAAAAATGTGTTTTGCACTAGAAGTCTCAAGAAGTGGTTATTATAGTTGGGTAAATAGACGTGATAGCAAAAGGAAACAGTATCATCGAGTATTGATTTCTTGGATTAAACAAATTCATGCAGAGTCAAATGGTATTTATGGAGCAGAAAGAATACAGCAGGGTTTGATTGAAAAAGGAATCAAGTGTGATGTTCGTGTTGTCGCAAGACTAATGAAGGTAGCGAAAATAAGCAGTAAAATAAAGGCTAAATTTAAACCATCAACAACAGATTCTAATCATGACAATCGGATATCCCCCAATCTTTTGGAAAGAAATTTCAAAGTAGATAAACCGAATCAAGCATGGGCATCTGATATTACTTACATATTTGTTGGAAACACTTGGATGTATTTATGTGTTATCATCGACTTATTTAATCGAGAAATAATCGGTTGGCATTTTGATGATAATATGGAAACACCTCTTCTTATTAAGGCTTATGAAAATGCACTTCTTAGTAGTAAGCCAAGTAACGATTGTATATTTCATTCTGATCGAGGAGTGCAATATACAAGTAATGAATTTAGAAGCTTATTAGAAAAAAATAAAATGCGTCAAAGTATGAGTAGAAAAGGAGACTGCTGGGATAATGCAGTTTCCGAAAGTTTTTTTAA
>CAYNBJ010000026.1:0-1290 GCA_964395835.1 uncultured Gammaproteobacteria bacterium | reverse complement strand
GCGCCACAATCTCGGGCGGCGGGGCGTATTCGCGGCGCTTGCCGTTGCGGCCGCCCAATGCAGCAACCTCAACAAAAGGCCATCGGTCTCTTTCAGCTTTTTTCTGTACCCCTCTAGTCGTTCCAGGCATTCCTTCTAGAGAGAGATTGGCCAATTCGGCTGCTGAATAATATTGCTTCATAACGCAGACTCCTCATACTTATGCCGGTAGCGTGGTCTGATTCGCTTTCCGTCTTTTGTCCACCGCTCCGGCCACAGCTCGTGTAGCTCCTTATTCATCGTTTTTGCAATCGCCTTTTCACCCGATAAACTTGGCGCGCGCAGCGCTAACCGAACCGAATCCGCGCCTACTTTATGCTTTCTTGCCACATCGGCCAGCGTATAGCCCGCCATTCGCAAATTTGCCTTAATCAATTCAGGGTGCATTTCCTTTCCTTTCTTTTCTCGTAGCTGCAAAGCAAGCTGTTTAATCGGCCGTCCGTTTTTTCAGACGGCCTGTTAAGCAGCCTGTCAGGCTGCCGCTTCGCCCACATAAGCATCCATATGCCGGTTAATCACCGCACTGCAGGCATCCAGCTCGCCTTTGGTTTCTATGATTTCGCCGCCGATGAGCCGCACTTCATAACCGCCATGCACCTTTACTACTTTGCCCTCGCAGTATTCGCCGTCGTTGTAGTTGTGACGCGCTGCCGTACCCACTGTTTTAATAGCTTTTTTCATGCTTTTTTCCTTTCTTTAGGTTAAAACTTCTTAATCGGCCACCCGCGTAAGCAGGCGGCCTGTTAAGCAGTCTTCTTACCCTTTCGGGCAATAATCAACCTGCCGTTTGTCTGTTTTTTCGGCTTTTTTTCCAAGTTGTTAAAGAGCAGCCGCAAAATAAAGTACAATCATGTTTAAACTTCGTTTTTGCGATTTTTAAACATGATAAAGTTAAGAACAGAAGTTCGCAACTATAATTCTTAACTTATTTCGCTTCTTTTCGTAAGTATTTGAATTAAATCATTATTAAATTCGCAACTCAGTTCGCAACTCAAGGGGTAAGTTAGGAACTAAAATATGTTTAAAAAATTGAGCGCAGCCGAGATTTCCGAACTCCAGCAAGTTCTCAACTTGAGGAGTCTTCCAAGCACTACGCGCGGTATATCCCTTAAAGCCGCGCGAGAAGGGTGGCAGGGTGAGCAGGTTGACGGGAAAGGTGGGAAAGGCGGCAAAAAGAATGTCTTTGATTTGCCAGACTATGTTATTGAAGAATTAAGAGAAAAAGGCGCTTTGGCCTTGCTTGAAGAAGAG
>CAYNBJ010000025.1:0-1345 GCA_964395835.1 uncultured Gammaproteobacteria bacterium | reverse complement strand
AAAAAAGAAATGATAAAAATGTTGATGAAAAAATATAATTGTAATTATATTAAGATTATGCCTGGTTTAGATGTTTTAAAAGCTGGTTCAGTTTCAAATCTTGAAGCTAAAATTATATTTGATATTAAAAATGATAAAGATGCCAGATACTTGCTTATAAAAGATACTATTACAAAAGATAATATATATTTATATTATGAGTTTTTAGAAAAAGAAGATATAAAAACTTCTTTTCAAAGTTGCGAAAATTGTTTATATAGACATAAAAAAGTATATAAAGATTATGATACTATAAAATGCGAGTTGGATAATTTTTCAAATCTTGATTTAAAAAATCAAATTGGAGATAAATTTTGTAATAAATGGGAGTATAAAAAATGATTGATTTATTAAAAAAAATAGCTTTATTTGTTTTTATGGTGCTTTTATGTTTTGCTTTTTCTTGGATGCTTTTGTATGCTGCTGATGAAGAATTCCAGGTTAAGGAGCAAAAAGAAAAAGCCTATTTAGAGAATATTGAAAATTCAAGGAGTTAATAAAATGTTAAATGATAATATTAAAAGAGCTATTAAAGCTGTAAATAGTACTAAAGATTTTGATGATCTTTTATATACTTTTCAAATGAGCGATGCAAATCAAGCTTTAAAAGATGAAGCGATAAGAGAATTAAAAGCAGTTAAAAGTGCTTTTTTTATAAATCCATTATACACTCCAAAAAAAGTATTTGAGGACATAAAAGCAGCTGAAGCAGATATAAGCGATATAAACTAAAAAGGTAAATTATGAAAAATGTTTTTAAAATATATTTAAAAAAAAGAGGTTCAAAAATTCAAAAATCAAATTTAGGTAAAAAAGATTTTTGTATGGATTATGAAGCGTTTATAAATTGGTATGCTTACTAAAAAGGCATAGTAGGAGTCCCCACCAATTTTTTTGGATTTTTACTAGATTTTAAAAAAGGAGTTTTATGTACACTAAAGAAGAGCAGTTGAAAAAAGTTAAGAAAAAAAAGGTTTCAACATTTGGGAAAAAAAATATTTTGAAAAAAAAATCTCAAAATTTATCTAAAGATGAAAAAGATTTTTTAAATTGGTTACAAACTAGAGAAAATACAGTTTGTTTTGTTTGTGGTAAAAATGATTTTTATGATAAAATTGAATGGCATCATATAAAAAGAAGTTCAAGTGATAAAAAAAATCATTTTAGACTTATTCCTTTATGTGGTTCAAAACATCATAAAAATGGAGAGTTAAGTCCTCATGGAGGAGCTAGAAAGTTTAGAGAAACTTTCACTTATGAAGAGCAGTTGTTTTATGCAGCTAAAATTCATTTAGAATATTTAAAA
>CAYNBJ010000024.1:0-1357 GCA_964395835.1 uncultured Gammaproteobacteria bacterium | reverse complement strand
TTTTGATTAAACTTATTTAATTGGTCAGATAAGTTTCTTACACCCTCAATCATTATCTCATCAGTAATTTTTGCATAGTAATCTGTAGTAACTCTTATGGATGAATGTCCAAGAAGAGCAGAAATTAACTCTATAGAAACATTTTGACGAAGTGCAATACCAATGGAAAAGGTTTTACGAAGACTATGTGTGGTAAGCTTTTTGGGAATACCACATAAGTCAGCAATCTCTTTTAGATAAGCATTGTATTTCTGGTTCGAAAACATTGGGATAAGTTTTGAGTCATCACGACTACCCTTTTTAAATCTTTGCAACTCTTGAATGTAATGGTATGCTTGTGGTAATAGCACTACCCTATACGGTCTTTTGGTCTTTTGCCGGATCATGCTAATCCAGAAAACTTTTCCATCAGAAGAAATGATATGTTTTGGCTCTAAATTGGCCATTTCTGAAAATGATAAACCAGAATAGCACCCTAACAAGGCCAAAAGCCTACAGTGCTCTAACCGATCAATCTGAAATGACTTGGATTCGATCTTCTGAACTTCTTCATAGGTAAGATAAACCAGTGGTGTTTTATCTAGTTTGATTTTATATCCAGAAAATGGGAATCGATTTATATATCCTTTGTTCAAGGCTATTCTTACAATTTTACTAATGCGGTCAAAATGCTTTTTACAAGTTGTATTGGAATTTTTAAACTCGGTTTTTAAGAACGTCTCTAAACCATCTATGAAATCATAATCTAATTCATAGAGATATATGTAATTGCGTTTATACTTCTTCTTTACATATTGAGATACTCTTAACTGACTGTTGCGGTATTTTATTATAGTTGGCTTTGAATAACCTTGGCCCTTCAGTGCTACCATTTTGGATAGATATTCATCCATTAGATCATCAAATGTAATAGCCTTGGACAATCCATTGACAAGGCGATCTTTTACGGTATGTGCGTTAAACGCTTCACCGCTTAAAAGCAATTCATTATAGATTTTTAGAGTTCTAGCTCTAATGGCTCCAATTTTTCCATTAACTGCTTCAGCTTGAGCAGAGAAACCTTTTACTTTTTGTTTTTGCTTCTCCCATTCCTTAACCAAAACATATTCGCCGATGGAATATTCGGTTCTAATTCCTTTTAGTTGAATTCTCAGATAGATAGGGGTCTTCTTGTTTACATTTTTTTCGCTGGGTCTGATCCAGAATGATAATTTGATACTCATGATTTAAGGTTTTAGTTAAATCCTTGATTTGTAATATTTTAAATGCATGGTGAGCGAGAAAAGGGAGTGGTTTGATAGAGATCGAGAGACAAACTCACCTAACTCGCACCATTTACTCCCCTTTTTTACATTTT
>CAYNBJ010000023.1:0-1392 GCA_964395835.1 uncultured Gammaproteobacteria bacterium | reverse complement strand
CGTCTTTTCTAAAATCATTTTCCAATTTTGTTCTCAAATCTGGAGCTAATTGTATGATCGCATTTGGCTCAAATCGTTCACCGTATTTGGCTCTCTGATGGAGCTCTGTAATCCCTGATTTCAGTACAGATAAGACGAGTTTTGCATGGTCTTTATTAAAAAATGTCCCCTGTTCAATCATATTTGTGATAATCTGCTCTTGTGAGGCTAAGCTTGTAGGTTCCTGCAGTTCAATCTCTTGTATGCTCTTTCGTTCTCCAAGAAAGGCCGCAAATCCCCATTCTATTTCTGTTGCACTGAGCTCCCTACCCAGACCTGCTATGCTTGAGATTTGCCTCTCAAACGCCTCTTCCCATTTCTTGTTGTGAGAGCACCATGTTTCAAAACTCTCATGATGATGCTCGCTGATGGTGTTGTTCCATTCGCGATACAAGATCCAATACAACGCAGTTCTTTGCTCTGTTTTGTCTTGAACGCAAGAGTGTTTTGCTTGTGATTCTTGCCATTGTTTTAGGGTGTTTTGATATGTTTGGGATTGTCTGTCAAAAACAGGAGTGTGATAGACATACCGCTCCTGTTGAACAAGAGTGTATCCTGCCGCTTTGCAATACGCGGTGTATAAAGCATCAGAAGCAGATAAATAAGCACCCTCTCTGACATATGGTTCTATGATTTGTAATGCAGGGATATCAGACTGATGAGTCTCAGGATTGCATTCTAAGCGCCACACTGTGAGCATATCTAAGAGTCTTTCCTCAGCGCCTTTTGGGCAAGAATCATCTAAACCGGGCAGATATTTCACTGGGGTGGTATGATAAGCTGTTCTGCTATCATCCAAAGTCATGACGACATTTTGCCATGCTCTTTCTTGTTCTGAAGATGCTAAAGAACTTAGCCATCTGTCAATTTGACATAACAGATTGATAGAGAAAGTCGCACCATCAATAGCGAGAATTTTTTGCCTTTCGAGATAGGCTACCATCTCTTTTTTCAGGGTTTGAATGTCGATAGCAAGGGCTATTTCGGTATTTTGGTTCTCAACCGGCGCAAGATGGAGCGCATTCTTTTGTTCTTCTTTTTCTCTTTTTCGCTCTTGAGCACGTGCACGTTCTGCATCGATTAAAATGCTATCAAATTCACCACTCTCTACTCTTGAGGTCAGTTGATTGATCATTTTTAGAAAATGTTCTTTTTTTGCCTCATGATCAGTATAAGGTGGCACAAGTGTGTCTATCCAGGCTTGTGTTTTATTGCGTGACCCTGAAAAAATTTGATTATGAATGTCGGTCTGATTGAGCTGATAGATTCGATGTCTTTCCATGAGCTGAAAGATACGACGCTTGAGAGCAGATGGCATCGTGAAAAAACGATCATATAGCATATAAGTTTTTT
>CAYNBJ010000022.1:0-2458 GCA_964395835.1 uncultured Gammaproteobacteria bacterium | reverse complement strand
CTCCAAGATCGGGGTAGAACAATATTGAACTGGATATTAAAACAGCTGGACCAAACTCAACCCGATTTGAGATTGTTGAAGACTATCGCCGTTATGTTTCATTTCAAGATGACCGACTAAGGATAAGCCATCTTGGAAGCCAAAAACCTGATCGACACCGAGATAAAAATTTCCATACGAAGGCTGAGACAAAGGCATAATAACAGAACTATCATAGTCTTTAAATCCAAATTCTGCGGTCAACTGTTGAGCATTATGGTAGTCATAGCCAAGTTGCACCATTGTCATAAACCATTGTTGTTTATCTTGATAGTGATATTGAGCTTGGATTTTTGGGCCAAAAAGTGAGCTATAACGCTTTTGAGAAGCCACTTTGAGGTTCAAGTCATCCGCACCATGCTCTGTGTAGGCTGAGTGAGAAAAGAGTGAGAGCTGATAATGCAGACCCATAGCCAAGCTGAATTGGTGAGAAAGCTCGGATGAGAAAGATATATCGTGTTCTATGCCGAATTGAGCAACAGTATAAGCACTGGATGCATACCAAGTTTGGATTGTATCCTCAATCGGTGCCTCAATTTTTCTTTGTCCTTCGACTTGATGCAGTCCATGAGTACAGAGAATTTGAGAGTCGAGGGCGCCTAAAAGGACTGTGTGAGAGGCCTGTGATACATTCGAAACAATATGCCCTTTATGGACATTGTCAAGAGAACGATAGTCAATATCTCCTTTGAGATGCTGATATCCAATAAGGCTTGAAGGAGAAGACTCATAGGCGATTCCTACACTTTCCGTACTGATGTTATGTGCATACAGGGCATCGTGGCTCAGACCTTTTCGTTTTTGATGGTGGGTCCAGCCTTGCCAAGCTCCATGATTTTTCATAGAAATATCATTTTGAATAGAAAGGTGCTGGCGAGTAGAGCCTGTTCTTTTTCCAACCAAATCCTTGGATAGCGAGCTATTTCCAAAAATATGATTCATAATCACTTGCATACCAAGAGCCCTAAAGGCCTGTGTATGCTCTGAAGAAAGACCAAAATCAGCAGAGAGAAAAGAATGATTTAAATTCATGGATGTGATTGGAGTGATATAGGCCCAATCTGTGTTATGAAGAGCGACAGAAGTTGCAAACTGATCGAGTGCGCTGTACCAAGGAACATCATTGAGCGAAATTTGGTCTAGTAAGTAGGTATAAACATAAGCATTGGAAGGTGCATTGGTAGTTGCAGGTGTTCCACTTAAGAGTCCACTATAAAAACCTTGTGTATTGAGTTTGATATATAAGGTATCGTTATGAGAAATCAGATTTCCATAGAAGGTACTGGAAGTATCTTCAGAGCCGCTTCCTGATACGGTATAGGAAGGGCTAAAACGAATAGAAGGCATTAGTCTAAAACAAGAAAAATCAAGAGAAGTCGAGCCTGATTTAGAAATCAATGGGTAAATTGAGCCATCTGTTAAAGACAGTTGAGAGGAAATCGGTCTAAACTGCAAATTGATTTTAGCGCGTGGCACTTGTTGAAAAGACTCTAATAAAATCGGAGCTACTGAATTTGGAGAGGCTCGAAATTGTATAGCCAAGATGGAGCCATTAGCACCGGAAATGGTTTTAAGATTGATATATGTTTCACTATTTTCCTGAATCACTCTCACAACAGATTGTGGTTCCATATTGAGAGTTCCGAAATTCAAGCGAGAAGAAGAAGTTCCGCCTGCAAGATCTAAGACAGCTCCTCTGGAAATATTAAAGATAGTATCAGTGGTAGCACCTTGACCATCCAAATACAGACGCCCCTCTTTGAGATTGACGGTTCCTTGATAAGATGTGAGAGCATTGGAAGCGCCATCCACAGTATTAAAAATGGCAGCACCAGTACCAGTTTTATTCCATACAGCACCTGTAGAGCCGGTGATAGAATAAGCGATATTTTTTGCGGAGTTGAGTGATAAATTGAGAGTACCCTGAGTGCCCAGAGCAAAATGAGTGCTATTAGAGGCAGTAAAATTATTGTTAATATCGATCCATCCGGAAGTGATGGTGACATTGCCGGTATGAGAAGAAGTGGCGCCTGAGCGTAAAAAGACGCCACTGCCACCTGTTTTAGTGATATGACCACTTGTGTTGAGCGGGTAGTCAAAATAGACTTTATTGCCAATACCAAAATTAAGAGTGAGGCCGGAAGAACCGATGCTAATAGCCTGAGCAGAGGAACCAAGAGTGAGAGTTTGAACTCCCCCATTTTGGGAATCATTAATTTCAGCACCATCAAAGCTGATTGTGCCTGACCCGTAGGGATTGAAAATAGAATCTGTTGGAGCGATGAGTCCTTTAAAAGTCAAAGAAGCTCCACTAGCCACAGCGATAGTTCCGAAAGGGGTAGGTCGATAGGTTGAGCCGGTCCCAAGAACTAATGCGCCATTATTCACATTCAAATTCCCGTTGTGCCATAAATCAGAA
>CAYNBJ010000021.1:0-2461 GCA_964395835.1 uncultured Gammaproteobacteria bacterium | reverse complement strand
GTTGGTGTTTACGTGCTGTACATGCAAATGGTGCTTCTTTCTTCTTCTTCGTTGTTTATATTCATATGGGTCGTGGTTTATATTATGGTTCTTTATTAGGTCCTCGTGCTTGGGTATGGTTAACTGGTTTAATTATCTTCTTATTAATGATGGGTACTGGTTTTATTGGTTATTGCTTACCATGGGGTCAAATGAGTTTATGGGGTGCAACTGTAATTACTAACTTATTATCTGTATTAATCTGGCCATTAGATATTATCATTGTAGAATGGTTATGGGGTGGTTTTACTGTAACTGGTATTACTTTAAATCGTTTTTTCAGTTTACATTACTTATTACCATTTGTAATTTTAGCTTTAGTAATTGCTCATTTTTATTTCTTACATGATATTAGTTCTGGTAATCCTCAAGGTTTAGAGCCAACTAAAGATTTAGCAAAATTACCTTTTTATACTTATTTTTATAATAAAGATTTTGCTGGTTTCTTATTATTAATGACTTTATTTTTAATGGTTGTTGCTTTTTATCCAACTGTATTAGGTCATTCTGATAACTTTATTAAAGCAAATCCTTTTGTAACTCCTGCTCATATCGTACCAGAATGGTATTTCTTACCTTTTTATGCTATTTTACGTTCTATTAGTAATAAATTATTAGGTGTATTAGCTATGTTAGTAGGTGCAGCTTTAATTTCTTTAGTAACTTATGTAACTTTTAACTTATGGTTAATTGATACTGAAGTAAAACGTTCTGTAGCTGATTTACCAATTTCTAAAATTATGTATTGGTTCTTTGTAGCTAATTTCTTATTCTTAGGTTATATTGGTGCTTGTCCAATTGAAGAACCATATTATGAATTAGGTCAAATCAGTGCTGTAATTTTCTTTGCTTATTGGTTATTATTACCATTTGTAATGGCTGTAGAAAATATGATTATTGATCAATATTTTTTCAAAGCTTATAATGGTACTACTGTAGATCCACGTTTAACTCGTTTTCGTGTTACTGTATAATAATATTTAATAAAAATAATTAAAATGTTAATTTATGATAAATTTAAAACTTAAACCAAAATTAATTTTTTTAAATAGAAAGAAAATATTTAAAAAATGTTTTTTATTAAAATTAAAAAATTAGTGAAGTCTTAAAATTTTTGAAATTTTTAGTAAAAAAAAAATAATTACTTTATATAAAGTTTATATACTAAAATTATTTGTTTAGTTATATATTTTAAATAAGCTTTTTTCAAATTTCTATTTAAAAATAAATTCCTGATGTAGGTATCAGAATTTTTATAAATAATATAAATTATCTATTAACCTTTCTATGATGTTACAATCTGCGAAATTAATTGCTTCTGGTATTGCTGTTTCTGCTATCTCTGGTGCTGGTGTTGGTATCGGTACTGTATTCGGTTCTTTAATTAATGCTGTAGCTCGTAATCCTGGTTTAACTAACCAATTATTCAGCTATGCTATTTTAGGTTTTGCTTTAACTGAAGCAATTGCCTTATTTGGTTTAATGATGTCTTTCTTATTATTATTCTCTTAATCTTTAAGCAGAAATAAATAATAAAAATACTTTTAATTTAATCCATATAAAATTATAAATAAAATGTTAAATTTAGCAACTAATAGTAATATTAAAAATTATAAAAATAGAGTTAAAAGTATTAAACCCTTTACCTTAAATTTTGGTCCTCAACATCCAGCTGCTCATGGTGTATTACGTTTAATTTTAACCTTAGATGGTGAAGTAATTATTGATGCTGATCCACATATTGGTTTATTACATCGTGGTACTGAAAAATTAATGGAATATAAAACTTATTTACAATCTTTACCATATTTAGATCGTTTAGATTATGTTTCTATGATGTGTCAAGAACATTCTTATATTTTAGCTGTTGAAAAATTATTAAATTTAGAAGTACCTTTACGTGCACAATATATTCGTGTATTATTTGCTGAAATTACTCGTATTCTAAATCATTTAATGGCTATTACTACTCATGCCTTAGACGTAGGTGCATTAACTCCTTTCTTATGGGGTTTTGAATATCGTGAACATTTAATTGAATTTTATGAACGTGTAAGTGGTGCTCGTATGCATGCAGCTTATTTTCGTTTTGGTGGTGTAAATCAAGATTTACCATTAGGTTTCTTAGATGATGTATTTCATTTCTGCCAAGCGTTCTTAAATCATGTAAATGAATTAGAAGAATTATTAACTGCTAACCGTATTTGGCAACGTCGTTTAATTGATGTTGGTGTAGTAACTTATCAACAAGCCATTCGTCGTGGTTTAAGTGGTCCTTTATTACGCAGTGTAGGTTTTGATTGGGATTTACGTAAATATCAACCATATGAAGTATACTCTCAATTAAATTTCTTTGTACCTCATAGCCAATATGGTGATTGTTATGATCGTTTTTTATTACGTATTGAAGAAATGCGTCAAT
>CAYNBJ010000020.1:0-2522 GCA_964395835.1 uncultured Gammaproteobacteria bacterium | reverse complement strand
CGCTTGAAGACCCCTCTGTTTTTGGTGTAGATATGTGCATGTTCGCAAAACTTGGCGCATAGTCCTATAAGATGCGCCTTTGTACTTAGAAGGGCTTGTTTGTCTGATTTGCTTGTTGGCCACCGTTGCTTATCAAGAGCGATTGTGCTGCGCCATGTGGGAGGTTTGTCGTGTGTGCGGCTGTAGCAACATCATCATTAGACTTTGCCTTTTCATGGTCTGGCTGCAGATGCGGCGATGGACTCCTGACCATCTTCTCTGAGACTGTATCATCATTATTAGGCTTTGCATTTTCAGGGGTTCCCTTCAGATCATCTGGAGTCTGTGTGTTTGGCTCATTCTTTTGTCCAGAGGGGTATCTTGCTTGGAAGAGCAAGATACCTATATCAAATTTGAAAGTCAGAAAAGCTATGAGGATTGTTGTGAGATGAATGGGTGCCTCAGCCTTGATCAGACTTTCAGCTGCTTCTGTATTGTGCGATCTGACTGCCCAATAAAGAGCATCGTTTTTAGATTCCGGACTGAGTGTTATCTGGTTCTCATCAGCATATTTTAAAATGGCATCTATGGTCTTGTTTTTGTTAGATAGAATTTCTTGTGTTTGTGTTGATGTTTTTTTAGGCATCTTTGCTGCCGACACGAGTGCATCATTTAAAACATCACTAACATCATTTTGCATGTTGGTTAGTAGATTGTTCCTCAAAAGAAATTCCACAATCCCAGACTGTCCATATTGTGCAGCCTGTATCAGGCATTGTGAGTATTGTTCACGATTTTCGTCTGAGATCGCGAGCGGCGGATTTGCTTCCTGTATTTGCTGGATAAAAGCATTTGCAGCATCCCAATTTTGATTCAAGATTGCAGCTTGCAGCGGTGTCGTTTGTGATGTTTTATCTTTTTGATTAAGCATCATGCCTACAGTCTCTGGAGAGAGTTTTGCATTATTAACCCAATTACAATTCCTTGTATCGCCAGTCTGTGCAATCATCATGAGTATGAGATGGAAATTTTCGTCTTTTTCAGTTCTGAGATTGGTGTCTGTCAGCACCTTGTGAATTAAAAAGTTCAGGCTATTTTGGTACCCCTTTTCAAGGCTCAAGGATATGATATCTATAATACTGCTCTTGAGATCCTTTGTTTCGAAGATATGGTTTCGGGTGGCATCTCTCTGTTCTCTTGTTTGTGCAAGATCAGTAGAGACCTGGTTAAGCGCTAGCGCTATGCTGTCTAGATTAGAATTCTCTATCAACGTGTTTAAACGCTCATGGTTCGCTTTTGTGCCATGGCCGTTTCTAATCGCTATCGAGAGAGCGCAATGCCCATCTATAACTTGGTTAGCAAGACTCGAGTCGCGCTTTAGCATGGCATCGATTTGCTCGAAGTTGCCATCTTTTGCAGCCAAATAAAACCCTTTTTGCATGTTGGTCTTCAAAGCGGGATATGTTTGGAGGTCTTCGTCTGTGATTCTGTCTGCATGTAGTGCCCAAATTCTAGCCATATTAGGTTTGAGCTTTTCCTCTAAGAGGTATTCTCTAGTTTCTTTATTTGGCCAAGCAAAGGTGAGAGCATTGTCTTTGTTATCATCAGTTTCGCCTTGGATAACATAACCATTCTTGTGCATCAAAAATGTGCGTAATTCGTCGCGAGTCCCGTAGTACGCGATCAAGAATAAAGATCGGATTACGAAAATTCCTATACTCTCATCTTCCTGTGATCGAAAAGCATCTCTCAACGCCGTAGCTGTTTGTGTGTTTCGCTCAAGAGTATATTCTTTGTATGGATTTTTGTACGTATGCTTAGGATGATTGAAAGGTATCTTGTGCTCATCCATAATATCGAGCAAATATTTTATCGAGCTTTCTACATCTGTTTTGGAACTATCGCTTTTATCGGCATGTCTAGCGACATGAATAACAAGTGGTTGGTCCTGTGAAAATAGCCGGAGTCTGTCTGCGCCTATTTCGGAGTTTGGTATGAGGCTTTTGAGGGCCGACCGGTAGTTATGAGTCGCTAAACCTTGCAGTAATGGCTTTTGCAAATCTTTAGGAAGTGCGTCGAAATTCAACAAAGGCGTTCCCGGTTCATTTTTTCTTTCCATTGTTGCGAGCTTTGACACAATCCAAAAAGCTTCCTGGTTTATAGCGTATTTGATGAATGAGGTTTGTTCTTCCGCTGTGAGCTGCTCAAACTGCGAGAGCCCCTGCTCGAGTGCGTCATCGTTACCGAATGTCTCTGCATGCATGCATATGAGACATGCCCGCGTCAGAGGATTGGGCAAATTTTGTTGATATATCTGAGCGATAGAAGCATTCAGTGTCTCCTCCAGGCTCTCCAGTGCCTGCTGTGCCTTCCCTTTTTCTGGACTATTACGAGCTAGCGCACTAGATAGCTTCTCTTTTTCCGGCAAGTTCTGGAGTTGCTCAGAGCGCGAGTCTAGCCGAGCTATCTTCCTTAGTTTACCCAGTTCCCGCAAGACCGCAGGGATCAATTCTATGTTGTTTGCCACAGCGGCATACTGTAGC
>CAYNBJ010000019.1:0-2669 GCA_964395835.1 uncultured Gammaproteobacteria bacterium | reverse complement strand
TAAACCATTCAGTATCCAATTCTTAACTTTATCTTTATTAAAATATTCTTAATTTTTTATATTTAATAAATTATAATTAAATAAATGTTCTTTTCTAACTTATATGAATTTGGTAAATCTTTTTTTGATCCAATGTTTCCTGTGAAAAATAGATATGAAGATGATTTTAAAGTAGATTTTGCAAATAGCACCCATGCTAATATTATTGCTAATGATTTACATAATGCTTATTTACATGATAAAGTTGTACGTAGATTTTATAATATTTTAATTATGTTATATTTAGGTACTATTTTATATTTCTTTTTTATTCCAACTGTATTTCATCAACAAGAAATTTTATTAATTGTATCTTGTGGTTTATTAATTGTTTACATTGAAAAACATTTTTCTGATAGTCGTTATACTTTATCTAAAGGTCAATTAGTTGAACATGTTTATTTTGTAAATAAATTAATGTATTTTTATGTTATTATTAATTTAGTTATTTATTTTTATAGTAAAAATACTTTCGGTATGTTATTAGTATTACCATTAGTTGCTATTTTTTTATTAGTTATTGCTCAATATTTAAATAATAAAAAAAATTTATTAATTGGTAAATATGCTAAAATTGATACTGCTAAAAAAACTTTCTTTCGTTTTTTTGAAACTGTTCGTTTTAATAGTAATAAAAATGTAATTGTATTACCATTTAATGCTTTACATTCTAGATTTGTAGCTATGTTAAAAATTATTTTAGTAACTTTTATGGCTATTTATACTTTATTATTTTTATTTTTATTATTTAAATTTAGTTTTAATTTCTTTGGTTATTTTCAAATGTCTTATTGGTATGATCATAGTAACTTTCATGATATTTCTAAATATTTATATTATGTAGGTTTTAAATCTTGGGGTCTTACTGAATTTTGTTATAGTAAATTTAATTTTATTAATATGTTTGGTAAATTAGTAATTTCTCCTGTTTTTGCCATTGAAGCTATTAGTTTATTATTTATGGGTTTAACTATGTTATTAGTATTTTTATGTATTTTCTTTTTATGGCCTACTTTTGAATATGATAAAAATATTGTATTATATGTATCTCAATTATTATTATTATTAAGTCAATTAAATATTACTTTTACTACTTTAGATATTTTAACTTTCTTTATTGCTTTTGAAAGTTTATTAATTCCAATGATTATTATGATTGCTTTTTGGGGTTCTAAAAATAATCGTCAAGCAAACAATTATTTAATTTTTTATACTATGGTAAGTGCTATTCCAATGGTATTTGCTATTTTATTTTTAATTAATAAAACTGGTACTACTAATTTATTTTTATTATTTAGTCGTATGCATTATTTAACTTTTATGGAACAAAGTATGGTTTGGTTATCTTTTTTCTTTGCATTTGCTGTTAAAACTCCAATGGTACCTTTCCATATCTGGTTACCAAAAACTCACGTTGATGCACCAACTGTAGGTTCTGTAATTTTAGCTGGTGTATTATTAAAAATTGGTTTAATTGGTATGATTAGATTTTTATTTCCATTATTACCAGAAGTAACTCATTTTTTTGCACCTTATGTAGCAGCTGTTGCAACTGTAGGTGTAGTATATGCATCTTTTATTACTTTACGTCAAATTGATATGAAACGTATTATTGCTTATTCTTCTGTAGCTCATATGAATATGGCAATGGTAAGTTTATGCTCTTTAAATATGGTAGGTTTTTATAGTACTGTATATTTAATGTTAAGTCATGGTTTAATTGCAAGTGGTTTATTCTTCTTAGTAGGTTTCTTATATAATCGTTTTCATGTAAGATCTGTATATTACTATAGTGGTTTAGCAATGTGTATGCCAATTTTAACTGTATATTTCTTCTTATTTACTTTAGCTAATATGGCATTTCCATTAACTTCTGGTTTTATTGGTGAATTCTTATTATTATTAGGTATCAGTATCAATAACTTTTATTTAGGTGCGTTAAATGCTGTAAATATGTTATTAACTACTGTATATTCTGTATTATTATTTGGTCGTGTATTCTTAGGTGAATTAAAAGTATGGTTAGAAAAAATTGTATTTAATTATATTTGGACTAAACATAATAATCCAACTGATGCACGTCAATTAGATTTATACCCATATGAAATTTATATTAGTACTGTATTATTCGCTGGTATTTTCGTATTAGGTATTTATCCACAAGTTGTATTTAATTTCTTAGATAATCATTTCTTACAAATTCAAGCTTTATATACTTCTCCAACTTTTTTATAAATTAATTAATATAAAACAATATAAAATAAATAAATGTTAAAATTTTTTAATAATAATGTAGCAAACAATAATGTAAATTTTATTTGGAAAAATAGTATTAATAATAATAAACAACAAAAAGTTCGTTTAGCTTTTATGAAAGTATTTGATATTGTTATCAAACATATTGTATTTTATCCAACCAGCGGTTCTTTAAGTTATTTATGGGGCTTTGGTTCTTTAGCAGGTTTAATGTTAGCAGTTCAATTAATTACTGGTATCATTTTAGCAATGCATTTTCAACCTTCTGCAAGTATGGCATTCGAAAGTGTATTACGTATTGTAAATGATGTTCCAAGTGGTTGGTGTTTACGTGCTGTACATGCAAATGGTGCTTCTTTCTTCTTCTTCGTTGT
>CAYNBJ010000018.1:0-2829 GCA_964395835.1 uncultured Gammaproteobacteria bacterium | reverse complement strand
ATCGTGAAAAAACGATCATATAGCATATAAGTTTTTTCATCATGAGCTAAAGAGTGATTCAGGCAGCGTATATGGAAATACGAGATGGATTGACCACTTTTTTGCAGTGATTCGAAAGCTGCAACAATATCCATGTATGACATCTGATTTGACCAAAACATTTTTTCTCCAATTATCAAATCCAGAACCGAGACATCTTCCATCGAAACTCATGTTGAAATACAAATCGCATATTGTGCTGTTTTTGAAAAACAGCAACTGCAAGAAGATTTCAAAATTTCCGAACTAGAGCTCGGTGATACTATTTTATTGATAAATATAACATATTTACATGAAAAAAACAGGCTGTTTCTAAATAGGGTGAAGCAATACTGAACTGACCTACAAGATTTAAAGATTCATATCGCATTTTTAAATCTCGCAGATTTCAGATTTTTTGCTCTAGGCTGGGTGTCGCTGACAGCGCTGTTCAGTATGCTCGGCGTTATGGTGAGTGGGAGCATTGCTCATTTTCGTGAATAATAAATTTTGTGGGCTGTTCTCTCTGAGTTGCAAATTGTTTGTTGTGTTTTCGAAGGCTTCAATAATCGATTTATCCTCACTTGCATATACATAATCACTGAGAGCAGCACCTTGATGATTAGCGGTTTCCCATACTAAATCTGCAGTCTGATATTCTAAGAGCATTTTAAAAGACTGACTTTGTTTTCCGGATGCAGCCATCATGATAGCTGTGCGTCCTGTATTATCAGTCAAGTGCGGATTCACATTTTTTTGCAGTAATTCAGATAGAAGCTCAGTCTGATCCTTTTGCGCTGCTATCATTAACGCTGTTTCTCCGTTTTTATTTCTATAGTGATTGAGTGCATCTACTGTATAGATTGAGATAATTTTTCTATAATCATGTTTAATTGCTTCGAAAAGAAGAGGACCGTGCACCAACTCTGAATAAGGGATATCTGTCAAAAAGTATTGTTCAACGTGATAATATGCCTTTTCAAGATATGCAAAAAGAGAGGCCTCAGAGGGCTCTGTAGTCTGAGGCCTCTGTAAGAAGCGTTCTAGTTGAAAGTGAAAGGAAATCCATCTGTGTTCTTTTATATCTTTTTTTAAGATCATCAGTAAACGGGATTCTGTGCAAGGTGTTGTGTTTAAATTTAATGATCCAGATAAAATATTTAAAACAATATTTTTATGAGTGAGTTGTGCTTTTTCAATAGATTTGATCGTTGCCATATATTTTTCTGATGGTATTGTTTCGATGCTTTGATCAAAATCATCAGATTGAGGATGGATTTTGGGGTCAAAAGGATCATGTCCAGCATCGAGCAAGAGATTGAGAGCATCAATTTGACCTGCCAAAACAGCAGCTTTTGCTGCTGTTTTCCCCATTATATCTTTGGCATAAATATTGGCATGAGACTCAATCAGCTTTTTTACAAATTTTTTTTCGGAGTGCATGGATGCATAAATGAGAGGCGTGTTACCGTCACTATCTGCTATATTTGGATTGGCACCATATTGCAGAAGAGTCGTTAAACATTCTTCTTGACCCTGATTTATGTAGCTAGAGATGACTGCGTGCATTAAAGCTGTCTGTCCCTTTTTATCTGTGGCGTTTAAAAAATCTGAATTGAATGATCTCGATATACAGTACAACTTTATAAATTTTTCGTTTCCAGATATGGCAGCATACATAAGAGCAGTTTTTCCTGCATTATTTGCAAGATGTAGATGCTGTGGATCAAAATTATTGCTCAGAATTTTGAAAAGATTTGTTTGATCTTTGTCCTTGTCTCTAGACATTGCGAGATACATGAGCGCAGTTGTGCCTTTATTATTTTTTATATCAATTTTTGCCCCAGCATTAACCAGAGCTTCTACATATGCTGTGTTATTGGCCAGGGTGGCATATACGATGGCTGTCCGTCCAGCTATATCTTGATGATTCACATTTGAGGGAAACATAGTAAGCAACAATTGGAACATGTCCTTGTTTGAGTCTAGGGCTGCATGCATCAGGGGAGTTTGTTGAGCATGATAGACAGGTACTGTTGTGAGATTTGCTTGGTAAAAAGAGTATAATTCGTGAAGATAATTTCTTGTGATACATGCTAAAATTGCTTGCTCGATATTCACATTTAATAATTTGTGCAAAGCGATTAAAAAACCTGTATTAATATTTTGTTGGTTGTCATAATATATTGCGCTGTGATGAGGCAGAACGATTTTGATACCTGCCTCACTAAGAGCATGTATTTTTTCGATATTCTGTTCTTGCACGCAAAATAAAATGACTGGTGTGATATCGATATCGCATTTGTGCAAAAAGATAAAGCAATCTATATGTATATCAGAAAAGCACTGATCCTCTATCTGATTTTTCACCCATTGATTCCAGAACCAGATGCTTGTGAGCTTATTATCATTTGTATCTAAGATTTTTTTCATTAAAACTTGTAAGAAATGAAGTTGGCCATTCTGCAAAATATCGAGCATGCAGATTTTTGTTTCAAGCGGATCTGCCAAGTTGAATATTGAATTTTCTAGCAGTTTATTGAAAATCTGCACGTAACCCAGTTTTATGATGAAGAATTGAAATTTATATATACATCTGTGAGATTGAATTGTCCTATAAAGCGCATCCCAATTGTTAGAAACTATTTCTAGCAAGAGATCTTGAGAGTATGGGAATTTTGATTGCAGACCTGTACACCACAGTATCCAAGCTGAATATATTGGCGCATCATTCTCTGGTGAGATCCACCAAAACTCGTCTTTTCTAAAATCATTTTCCAATTTTGTTCTCAAATCTGGAGCTAATTGTAT
>CAYNBJ010000017.1:0-3230 GCA_964395835.1 uncultured Gammaproteobacteria bacterium | reverse complement strand
TATAAAAATAAATAATTAATTTACGTTATCCAGCGACAGGTTCCCCTACCGCTACCTTGTTATGACTTCACTCCGATAAGTAATTACCATTTCAAAATCCAAACAGTTACGGCAATTGTAACCATTTAAAATAAAATGAAATCTCCAATGATCTTCACCTCCCAGAGCGTGACAGGCAGTGTGTACAAAGCCCGGAACCGTATTCACCGAAGGCTACTAGCTTCGATTACTATCCATTCCTCCTTCATGCATTCGAGTTGCAGAAAACAATTAGAACTATGAAAACTTTTTTCGATTTGCGTTAACTTTTCGTTATTGCATCTTTTTGTCATTTCCTTTGTCGCACATTTGTAGCCCAGTTCATAAACACCATGAAGACTTGACGTCATCTCAATCTTCCGACCGTAGCGGTATTTTAGGATCTAAATAAAAGTTAATTTATTTTCCAACTAAAATCTGAGGTTGCGTCCGTTATAAAGAAAAAGAATTAACCCAACGAGTCACCACACGGACTTCCGACAGCCATGCAGTAGTGAGGTTTTTTTTAAAATTTTATACTAAACTCTCATTTAGATTTAAAAACCGACAAGATAGAGCCGTCCTTCACCATCCGTAGATAGCGTTAGACATTTAATCCTTGCGAAACTCACTGGTAAGGTTTTACGTGGACCATCGTATTAAACAACATGCGCCATAGATTGTGCGGACTCCCGTCAATTTTTTTAAATTTCAGTCTTGCGACCGTACTCCCCTAGCGGCAAATTTAACGCCTTAGCTATATTACTGAACTTACTTATATTCTTTAGTTCGCCAATAATGAATTTGCATCGTTGAGGGCATGGACTACCGGGGTCTCTAATCCCGTTTGATCCCCATGCTTTAGTATGTTAGTGTCAGTTATATCTAAATAGGCGCCTTCGCCATTGGTGTTCCGAAAAGTATTACAGCATTTCATTGCTACTCTTAACATACCCCTATTTTCTATCAACTCTAGTATAAAGATTCTGATTTTTAACAGTCTTCCGTTGCCCGCAAGCCTTTCTTAAAAATTGTCTTTTTATACCACCATGATACCCTATACGCCAAGTCACTATGAATAACACTTGTTCCTCTCGTATTCCCGCGGCTGCTGGCACGAGATTAGCCGGAACTAACTGGTAGCTACAGTCATTATCTTCACTACTTACAGATGTTTACGATTCATGCCGTCATCCATCCTGCAAATGCCGCGATCACGCTTTCGCGCATTGTCAACAATTCCCCACTGCAGCCTATGGGTGGACCTTGTCTCAGTTCCACTGCGGCGGACCATCCTCTCAGACCCGCTAAAAATTATTAGGCTTGGCCCACTATTAATAAAGCCAACTACCACAATCTTCTCGAAATGTTATCTAAAAACGATTTAATCTTTCAATATATCAAGTATTGTTTAACTTCATCTATCCTTGATTTTTAGGCAAACATTTTCGCATTACTCGCCCGTATACTGTGTCTTCGAAAGTACACTCAATTCGCATGTGTTAAAAGGCACCGTCAAACGCGTTCACTCAGAGCCATAATCAAGCTCTTATAGCAATTATTATAACACTTTAATATTATATAATATTTTATTATTATATATTTTTATTTAACCATTTCTCTCTAATATAGATACCTATGTTATTCTACAACTGATTATGATCTTCAAATAGAAGGTAATTCAGTGTTTATTAAATTTATTGTTTTAACACAATATTCATCATAATTTTAAATAAATCTTATGAACGTTAGCGGATTTGAACCGCTATTCTCGGTTTAAAAGACCGATACTCTACCATTAAGTTAAACGTCCATAAAAAATATATATAAAATAGAGATAAAGGAAGGAGTCGAACCTTCTTTGTTCGGGGTATGAGCCCGACGAGAATACCGATCCTCAGCATTATCTATAATTTAATTTTAAAGGGCGAAATGGGATTTGAACCCATATTATATGAGTGTAAATCATATGTTCTAACCGTTAAACTATTCACCCTTAGTTAGAAATTAATATAAATTTTTAAAATTTTATCGAAACATTAGTACTAGTTAGCTATTGTCTTAAAAACTTAAAAGTTACTATTAATTATAGAACTCTTAATAATTTATAAACTAATAACAACCTTTTTTATTTTCAAAAAAAGATTAATTATACATCCACAAATTATTAATGTTTAAGAATATAAAATAAAACAATTTTCACAAATTTTACACACCTAGCCTAATAACATTATATTCTATAATGATTCTCTAATAAGAAAATTATTTTTGAGATGAATTTAAAACTTAGATGATTTCAGTTTTTATTTCATGTATCAACGTGGCTACTCAGCTATGCATTTGGTAATACAACTGAAACACTAGAGGTTGACTCTTTCCGATCCTCTCGTACTGGGAAAGACTTCTCTCAATTTTCTGACAAATATGGCGCATAGGGACCGAACTGTCTTGCGACGTTCTAAACCCAGCTCACGTACCGCTTTAAATAGCGAACAGCTATACCCTTGGAGCCTTATATAGCCCCAGGATGCGATGAGCCGACATCGAGGTGCCGAACGATTCCGTCGATAGAATCTCTAAGGAATCACAAGCCTGTTATCCCCAGCGTACCTTTTATTCGTTAAGCAGTATCCCGCCCACAAAGTAATACTGGATCAATATGACCGACTTAAATACTTATTAACTTAATTAAAAACTAAGTCAATGTTTAAATCTCTGGTCGACATGTACGTCTCACAGTCAAGCGACGACTTCTGCCATTATACTCTACCATATAAACCCGCTAAGATTTATACTTGAATCCGCCAATATGCACGCCTCCGTTACTCTTTAGGAGGCGACCTTCCCAGTCAAACTACCCGTCATCCATTGTCAATTAAAAAGTTCATTTTTAATCTTAGTTTAATATTCTTGAATCGATAGGTCTATTCTCTCTTTCCTCCATTAATCGCCGAAACTTACATAATTGATTACTTCATAGGAAGCCCTATTATCAATCACCGTTTAACAGAACTTAAACCATAGGTGACTGTAGTGAAGGTGCATGGGGTCTTTCCGTGCAACCATATTTTCTTCGCATCTTCACAAAGATTTCAATTTCACTGAGTCAATTCTGGAGACAGTAAAGCAGTCGTTACATCATTCATGCACGTCAGAACTTACCTGACAAGGAATTTCGCTACCTTAGGACCGTTATAGTTACGGCCGCCGTT
>CAYNBJ010000016.1:0-3444 GCA_964395835.1 uncultured Gammaproteobacteria bacterium | reverse complement strand
TTGGATAGCTGGCGGTGAGGGCAGTGCCAATACGTTGGCTATCAGTGCGGCAGTGAATGCATCGACATGGACGGGTCTTGGTAAAACGGTGTTTTCGACCCGCGCATTGGCCGTGCGCGCAGTGGGCAACCGATTTATGGCAGGCGGAGAAGGCACAAACTCAATGGCATACAGCAATGATGGGCTTGTTTGGACCGGTTTGGGAACAACAATTGGCTGTGTGGATTTGGACTGGAATGGACGTATGGTTGTTGCGGCAACGGGCACGGGGTTCGCATTATCATATGATTTGGCCAATTGGAGTGAGACAGTTACTGGATTAACAAGCACAACTGGTGTGAAATGGGCAGGGAATAAATGGATTGCGTCGGGAGATGTGGTGAGAATTAGTGGAAATGGCGGGGATTGGTCTTCTATATTGAATCATAATACGACTGGTGTTGCGGCAATGACAATGTTTGGAGCAGTGAATACGCCGATTGGTGTTGCGATGCAATCGGGAGAGAAGTTAGTTGTGGCGGGTTCGGGAGAAGCGAATATTAGTATAGGTAAAATGTTGAATTAAATTATGAGTGTGTATATGCGTGTGTGTGTGGTAAATTAATAATATTTTATTTTATCAAAAATATTATTATTACACAGGATATTTCTGCAGAAGCTGAGCAATCGTATTGTTGAGAGCATCAATTTGTTGCTGTTGGTCATCTATTTGCTGTCGCATGAATGTGATTATCTGTTGTTGTTGTTTTATGGCAGACACCATATGGGGTATTAATTCTGTTGATGCCAACCCAAGATACGGTTCTCCCGTATCTGGGTCGGTTATGTAACTATTTGTGACAATATTTGGCAAAACTTCTTTTACTTCTTGTGCAATAAATCCATTTCTTGGGTGTGATTCGGGAGAATCATTTTTAAAATTAAAGAATACGGGACGCAATTTACATATGGTATTTAATCCATCATCTATATTTTGTATTTTATGCTTCAGACGTGCATCACTTGTAGTTAGCCATGTTTGACCGCCAGTTTCAAGATATAACCCAGCCGAGTTTTTATCTGAAATAATGAATTGTCCCGCACTGCTGTCGTTCGTCCAAACATTATAATAGTTTGTTGTTCGTTGGTTATATAAAGTAATAATAGAATTATTATTCGTTAATTTAATTTCGCTATTTTGGTCTAGTGTTCCTTCTCTGCATGTGATTTCTACTTTGCGAACGGTCTTATACAAAGATAATGAACCTGATGGGTCTAATACCCATCTATTATTTGTTCCATCATTGAATCCAACGAAACCATTATTATTCATATATGTATATCCCGAACCGCCCACATTTTGATTCACTCGAATCAACGACGTTGTTGAACCAGAGGATGTAGAAAATGTTTTTGCACCATTAATCGTCTGTGCATTTGCAACATTTACCATGGTTTCCGTGTCATTTAATATGAGCCATGCACCAACTGCACTTACAGTAAGCCGCCCACAAGTCATGTTTGAATTAATTAATATTGCAGTTCCTATGCTATCAACTGAATAGACTCCACCATTCCCATTTACATATCCCATTTGAATCCAATCGCTTCCTGATGGTTTTGCGTAAATAATTGTCTGAATGCCTTTCGTTATTCTGCGAAAATCTATCACACACCCAATCATCGCCGTTGTTGTTGCCGGCAAAGTGATTGTTATGCTTGCTGCTGAAGCATCTATAACATAGACACTGGATAATGGTGTCGTAAGAGTTGTTGTTCCTGTAATAGTTGTGCCAACATTATAGAATTTTAACGTGGAATTACTTACTACCACATTTGAACCCAATCTCGCATCCGCCAATGTTCCGGTTGAAATATTGGATGCATTGATAGCGGTTATATTCGTTCCCACCATAGTGGGAGCATTGGAGCCAAACGTTATTGATTGAGTTCCAGAAGCTGTTATACCACCAGTGAATGTGGCTGTCCCAGAAAAAGAATTCGTGGATGTGAATGCATTTGCCGCATTTTTTAATGGAACATTCAAACTTAATCTCTCGTCCGCTAATGTTCCAGTGGAAATATTGGATGCATTGATAGCTGTTATATTCGTTCCCACCATAGTGGGAGCATTGGAGCCAAACGTGATTGATTGAGTTCCAGAAGCTGTTATACCACCAGTGAATGTAGCTGTTCCGGAGAAAGAATTCGTGGATGTGAATGCATTTGCCGCATTTTCTAATGGAACATTCCCACTTAATCTGTCGTCTGCTAATGTTCCAGTGGAAATATTGGATGCATTTATGGCGGTTATATTCGTTCCCACCATAGTGGGAGCATTGGAGCCAAACGTGATTGATTGAGTTCCAGAAGCTGTTATACCACCAGTGAATGTAGCTGTTCCGGAGAAAGAATTCGTGGATGTGAATGCATTTGCCGCATTTTCTAATGGAACATTCCCACTTAATCTGTCGTCTGCTAATGTTCCAGTGGAAATATTGGATGCATTTATGGCGGTTATATTCGTTCCAACCATAGTGGGAGCATTGGAGCCAAACGTTATTGTTTGACCATTTGCTGACGCATCAATTCCACCAGTGAATGTAGCTGTTCCGGAAAAAGAATTCGTGGATGTGAATGCATTTGCTGTATTTTCTAATGGAACATTCCCACTTAATCTCCCGTCCGCTAATGTTCCAGTGGAAATATTGGATGCATTTATGGCGGTTATATTCGTTCCCACCATAGTGGGAGCATTGGAGCCAAACGTGATTGTTTGACTTGATGACGCATCTATTCCGCCTTTTGTGGTTAATTTTCCCGTGTTATCCAATACCCATAAATTAGAAGTTCCATTCGAAAACCCAGAATTTCCATTATTATTAATGTATGTATAACCTGACCCCCCAATATTCTGATTCACTTGAATCAAATTCGTGTTGCTTCCACTCGATGTTGAAAATGTGTTGGATTGATTTAATTTGGCTACATTCGATATATTCGTTCCCTCCATAATGGGCGAATTTGTTCCAAATGTGATAGTTTGACTCGCTGAGGCATCAATTCCACCAGTGAATGTGGCTTTTCCGGAGAAAGAATGCGGCACCAAAGAGGATAATGTTCCATACGCCCATTTTAAATGTGCCGAACTGGCACTTGCCAACACTCCTCCAGCAAATCCTTGTATCCACAAACCATCCACTCTGGCACCGCTCGTTCCACTTTCATAATTCACATATTTTATATGATGATTACTATCTGTGAATGACCGAAAAATTAAGGGATTATCATTCATGCTAATTGCATATTCTGGAGTTACATTTGTGGGCAATTTATTATTGTTACTGGGACCCTGTGGGAAATTATAATAGTTAGCTTGCACACCTCCAGAAATATCGAGAGCTATTTTGCGGTCGCGATATATAGAAGTTGCGTTAATAACGGAATCATACACATATATACTGT
>CAYNBJ010000015.1:0-3556 GCA_964395835.1 uncultured Gammaproteobacteria bacterium | reverse complement strand
GCAAAGGCACAGCGCTTGAACACGACCCCAAACCTTGGGAAGCTCTAGGAATCAGCCGATCCACGTACTACAGGGATAAATGCGAATAATTCGCATCGGTGAGACTGAACCATATCAGATAATAGCCCCTTTTTAGGGGCTTTTGATTGTTGTCACAGCTATCAACTAATTCGCTCAATGCTCATAACCAACCTGATCCCACCTACCACATCAGCGCGATCAATTGTCACATACTTTTCAACCACCTCGGCATCCGCTCTCGCTTCGAGCTTCGACGCTGCATCAAGTCGAGCTATCAAGTCTTTTACAACGTGCGCGTACTGATTTGGCACTCTCATTGTTTTAGACGTTGCGCCCATGCCACCAAATGCCCGTTCTGGCTTACGTCCAGCACCTTCTCGCGCACCACCGCGCTGTTTTTTCGCTTCAATCAAATCTAGTTGCTTTTCAGTCATACAAACCTCGCCGTTTTGATTGATGTTACACTAATCATTACTGATTACTGTAACACAAATCAAACAGCTTGCAAGTTCATTTCGCTCAACGTCTGCCCTCTATACCGCAAGCGTTACTCCGAGCGTTACTCCAAGCGTTACTCCCATTCTGTGGTACAATAAGAGCGAGTATACACAAAGACCCCGCTACGCAGGTTCTTCGTGATCTCGTTCAGGGTGGCTTTGCCCCCCCGAAACCCCCCTTTGAAAACCGAGGTTTGTATGGCTGTTTTGCGTGATAAAAGCATCAAGATCCGAGTGACTGCTGATGAGCTTTCACAGCTCAACGCTCGAAAGACATGCGATGAGCTTGCGCGCTGGATGCGTGAAACATGCTTAGGCCACGCAATCAAAAGGGGCAGAATTCCAGACACAGATCCAGCGTTGCTTCGTAGCTTGGCGGCTATCGGCAACAATCTGAATCAAGTCGCTAAACGAGTGAACACGACAGCAATACAGACTGCTGATGCAGTATCAGTTGTTGTCGAATTGCAACGCATTGCTGATGCACTAGAGCAGCTAAGGAGGCGTGATGTTAGTTAAGTTTTTCAATCGCGGCACAGGCGGCAGTGCAGGTGTAATGAACTACATGCTCGGTCGCAAAAGAGACAGAGCAGGCGCTACGTTGCTACGTGGCAACGTAAAGCAAACGGCTGATCTAATCGACAGTCTGACATTCAGAAAGAAATACACCAGCGGTTGCTTGTCGTTTGAAGAAACAGAAATCAAACCAGAACTAAAAGCATCAATCATGGATGGATTTGAACATGCTATTTTTGCCGGTTTAGACCGCGATCAATACGATGTGACATGGATTGAACACACAGACAAAAATGGACGCATCGAGCTTAACTTTGTGATCCCCAATGTAGAGCTTTTGACAGGCCGCAGACTGCAACCGTACTACGACCCAGCCGACAGAACGCGGATCAATGCTTGGCAGAACTTAGTTAACGCTCATTTCAATTTTGCCGACCCACACGACCCAGCAAGACGCAAAGCATTAACCAACGCATCTGACTTGCCAAAGCCAAAGCAAGAAGCAGCGCAGGCCATCACCAATGGATTAACCGCGCTGATTGCTCAGGGTATCGTTAAAGACCGCCAAAACGTCATACAAGCGCTTACAGAGGCAGGTTTCAACGTGACCAGAGAAACCAGGCTATCAATCTCAGTGACGTTACCAGGCGAAGCTAAACCGCTTCGCCTATCAGGAAGAATTTATGAGCGAGATTTTAAAACTAGCGGAGCAGTTTCAGCAGAACTCACAGCAGCATACGAAGCATACAGCAGAGATCGTACACAACGAGCTGACGCAGCTAGAGAGATTTACAAAGAAACGTATCGAGCAAAGCAGAACTACAATCGCCAACGCTATGAGCGACCACGACAATCAGACACAGCAAGCATTAAACAGAGTGCAATTGAAAATAGTGACAGTATTCATAACAGGGCTAATCAGCGGCTTAGCAATAGCAATCCTGACCTTGTACGCAGCAAAGAAATTCGGAGCTTTTTAAATGACAGAGCCAACATTACAACAACAATTAGCTGTTGCATTACAGCAGCTATCGAAGCAACACGACAAGCAATTACAGAGCGTTTTAGAAGAAGTGCAGAACTTGTCAAACCAAGTAATCGCACTGACAGATACAAGAAAATCAGACTCACAGAACAGCAACCAAAGCGATCACAGCAAGCGACTGTCAAAGTTGATGTCAGCAGCGAAGCAACACAACCCCAACGCCCAATGTTTAGAATGTAAACACGCGCATTGGCGCAGTGATTCAGATTGCAGAAAAGTTGAATTTAACTGTTTAAATAACATGCGGATTGAACAGCCAGTGCAAGCGTGCAGCCAGTTCGAAATTTTATGATAGTATTACAGCAGAAAAACAAAACCCCCGTTATCAACTTGGCGGAAGATCGGGGGTTTAGGTCATCAAACCTAGAAGGATTCTAGCATATGTTTCAGCAAAAACACTCTTTTACCGCCATCTGTGCGGTAAAAAAATGACGGCAGCACATCAACTTTCATTGTTTGAACAACGCATACCAGCGAAGCCGTACCACACCGACGACTTATCCACTGGATTGCGAATCAGAACAGCGCAGCAAGCGCTTAAATCGCGCTACATCCAACACAATGGCCCGACGCACAAGTTTTGGCTGGTGTTCGATATAGACCGCGCAGGCGCAACGCTCGACTGGTACGACAGACACGCACCAGCACCAAACATCATTGCAACCAATCCAGAGAACGGCCACGCGCACTTGATCTATGGACTTGAAATAGCTGTCAGAACCGCACCAAACGCATCCAGCGCGGCTTTACGCTATGCAGCAGCGATAGAACACGCATTACAGCAAAAACTCGGCGCTGATGCGTCCTACAGCGGCCTAATATGCAAAAACCCACTGCATCCGCATTGGCAGGTGTCATGCTGGGAGCAAAATCTGTATACGCTGGATTGGTTAGCTGATTACGTTGATTTGAGCGCGTACAGCAGCAAGAAGCGCTTACCTGATTATGGGTTAGGTCGTAACTGTAACTTGTTCGATAGCGTCAGAAACTGGGCTTACAAAGCGATACGGCAGGGCTGGCCAGATTACGACCGATGGCTTGAAGCTGTTGAAACTCGCGCTTATGCGTACAACAAACGATTCTCAGAGCCGTTGCCGGACAATGAAGTCTCACACGTTGCAAAATCCATTGCCAAATGGACGCACAGGCACATGAGCAGCGAAGGCTTTAGCGAGTGGCAAGCCAACAACGGCAAGCGCTCAGGTGCAAGCAGACGCAAAGGCACAGCGCTTGAACACGACCCCAAACCTTGGGAAGCTCTAGGAATCAGTCGCGCCACATGGTATCGCCGCAATAAGACAGCGTGAGACTGAACCATATCAGATAATAGCCCCGTTTTAGGGGCTTTTGATTGTTGTCACAGCTATCAACTAATCCTCTCAATGCTCATAGTCAACCAGACCGAACCTTGCAGATCAGCGCAATCAATCAGCACACACTTTTCAACCACCTCGGCACCCGCTTTCACTTCGAGCTT
>CAYNBJ010000014.1:1776-3879 GCA_964395835.1 uncultured Gammaproteobacteria bacterium | reverse complement strand
CTTACCTGACAAGGAATTTCGCTACCTTAGGACCGTTATAGTTACGGCCGCCGTTTGTTGTGGATTCTTTTTGAAGCACTATACTTCGCCAATTACTGTGACAACGCTGGGCAGATGTCGGACTTTATACATCGTGTTACCACTTAGCAAGGTCCTGTGTTTTTACTAAACAGTCGCTGCTTTCTCTTTTCTGTGACCTTTAGGAGTGATTTTACTCTTTCTCCCTCTGGCGCTCCTTCTCCCGAAGTTACAGAGCTAATTTGCCGAGTTCCTTCAAAACTATTCTCTCACTCACCTTAGTATATTCTACCTATCCACCTGTGTCGGTTATTCGGTACGGTCTAATATAAATAAAAGCTTTTCCAGTTCATCTTAATTTTAAACTTTAAAAACCCTTGATTAAATTTAAAATTAAAACAAAGTCCCGTTTTATTAATTATTGTACCCCAATCAACTATCGACTATCGTCTTCGTCTAAGGGACCGTTTATCTCAACACAGCTTTCCTTACTGTTGAAAACCTGGCGACTTTCGGTGACAAATATTTTTAATTTGTTTATCGTTACTCATATCAACATTCTCACTTCTGTTACCTCCAAAGTTTTTTCCAAAACTTCTTCACTAGCCTACAGAACGCTCTGCTACCTATTAAATATTTTATTTTTTATTTATTTCAATATATTTATTCAGAAAATAAATATTAATTATATTTACATATAATTCACTACTTTAAATAAAAAATGATTTAATACCGAAGCTTCAGTATTCTATTTTTTAGTCTCGTTACATTTTCAATTAAGTAATACTACCCTTTTAGAGCTGTAACGCTTTCTTCAAATGATAGCTGCTACCAGGCTTACAACATAAAGATTTCTGTATTAACTTAATTTTCTTCACTTAAAATAGAATTTAAAGACTTTAGCTATCGGTCTGGGCTGTTTCCCTTTTGACAATAGACCTTCTCACCTACTGTCTGACTACTAAAATTAAATTAATTCCGTATTCGTTCTTGCCTTTATCACTAAATGCAAATGGACTACCCCGTATTAATTATTTTTAATGCTATACTAAAATATATTTCGCAGAGAACCAGCTATTTCCCAGTTTGGTTAGCCTTTCACTCCAAACCGCAAGTCATCCCAATCTTTTTCAACAGACACGGGTTCGATCCTCCACTTTTTTTTACGAAGATTCAATCTGCTCACGGTTAGATCACTAGGTTTCGGGTGGAATACAAGTAACTTTGTACGCTCGTTAAAACTCGCTTTCGCTACGCCTACCATACTTAAAAAGTTTAGTTAAGCTAGCTACTTATATTCACTAGTTGATTCATTATGCAAAAGGCACGCTGTTACATTAATTTACATTAACGCTTCAACAGAATTACACATACAGATTTCAAGGACTTTTAACCATGACTATCACTACTTTTTCATCTTTCCCTCGCAGTACTGTGCACTATCGGTTATAAATTTATATTTAGGCTTAGAGGGTGGTCCCCCTATTTTCAAGCAAGCTGTCTTATCTTACTTTACTTTATATTTAAAATATTATTATTTAATTTTAATGACTACAAGACTATCACTTTCTATGGTAAGTTATTCCAAACTTTTCGTTTAATATAAATAATAATTACTTTTAAAAATTGCCTTTTCCGCTTTCGCTCGCCACTACTAACAGAATCTCGGTTGATTTCTTTTCCTCTTATTACTAAGTTGTTTCAATTCATAAGGTCATTCCAAAAAAATTAATCTTTAAAAACTAATTTTCTCTTGCTAATGCAATAGTTAACCATCAGGAGACTTCCGGATCTTAATAACTTTACTCACATAAAATTATTATACACTTATTCAAAAATAAGCATACTAACTTATCATTTCCCCGGAACTTTCGGTTTTGATACCGTCCTAAAATTTATACCCAGATATCCTTCTATATGTTACTTTAAATTTTAAAAATTTAAAAAAATATTATAATACATTTATTTTATTCATCAAAAATTAATTTTTTCCTTTCTATTATAAAAATTTTGTTTTTGGTTTAAGTTTTAAAATAATGCTTCGTAGGAGAATTGAACTCCCGTTTTCACCTTGAAAGGGTAACG
>CAYNBJ010000014.1:0-1676 GCA_964395835.1 uncultured Gammaproteobacteria bacterium | reverse complement strand
AAATATCAGGAGAACCGGGATCGAACCGATATCATTTGGTCCCAAACCAAATACTCTACCTTTAAGCTACCCCCTGATAATACATTAATAAATAAAATGCCGTAAGAGGGATTTGAACCCTCAACCTATGGCTTTTCAGGCCAGCGCTCTACCATTGAGCTATCACAGCTTAAATAAACGCTTCGAGCCGGACTCGAACCGACAACCTAATGGTTAACAGCCATTTGCTCTAACCAATTGAGCTATCGAAGCAATTATTTTAAAATAATATAATAAATATTATTCCCAATCTAACGCACCTTTTTCCCATTCGTAAATATAACCTACAGTTAATAAAAATAAGAAAAACATTACAACTGCAAAGCTAGCATAAAAATAGGAATAATTTAACCAATGCATAGAAATAGCCCAAGGGAATAAAAAGATTACTTCTAAGTCGAATAATAAGAATAAAATACCTACTAAGTAAAAACGAACATGGAAAGGTTGACGTGCATCACCTAATGGAATAAAACCACATTCATAAGCAGATAATTTTTCAGCATCATATTCTTTAGAAGAAATACTTAAAGATAAGACTAACAATAAATAAGCTAATCCAAAACTTAAGCACATAAAAGTAATAACTTTTAAGTAATAAAAAATCATCATAAAATTAATTAAATGCTCATAATAGGACTTGAACCTACAACATTTAGTTTCTAAGACTAATACCTCTACCAATTGGGTTATATGAGCTTTATTAAAATATTATAAAATATTACGCAGTTTCTACGCAAATTGGCATGAAAGCATGATTAATACCACAGATTTCAGAACATTGGCCATAGAATACACCTGGACGATTAATAAATAAACTTACTTGATTTAAACGACCTGGACAAGCATCCATTTTAACACCTAAAGATGGAATAGCCCAACTATGTAATACATCAGAAGAAGTTACTAATACACGAATATGTTCTTTCCATGGTAATACTAAACGATTATCCACTTCTAATAAACGTAATAAACGAGATTTAGTTGCAATTTCTTGAGGATCTTTAGAATCTACTTTAACTAAATCACCTTCTGGTAACATATAACTATCAAATACTTTTGGTTTTTGATTAAATGGATCAACTAATAAAGTATTATCTTCAGCAATTTCACCATATTCATAAGTCCAATACCATTGATGACCAATAACTTTAATAGTAAATTTAGCTTTAGACATATCATCAATAGAATAAATTAAAGCAAAAGATGGTAAAGCAATAGCCATTAAAATTAAACATGGAATTAAAGTCCAAATAAATTCTAAAGAAGTATGATGAGTAATACCTTCATAAGCAAATTTTGGTTTATAAGTATTTGCATTGAAATAATGTAAAGTTAAACCAATTAAAGTAACTACAAAAGTAGCAATAAATGCTAACATAAAGAAAATATCATGATGTAAATTAATGATACCTTCAAAAATAGGAGACGCTGGGTCTTGAAAAGATAATTGCCAGTTAACTGACCAATCATTAGATGCATTATTATTAATATTTAAATTGTTTAATAATTTAATTAAATTGAAATTTAACATTTATTTATTTTTATTATAAATTATTTTTAATGGAGGTAAGGAGAATCGAACTCCTATCATATGTGTGCAAAACATATATTCTAACCATTGAACTATACCCCCT
>CAYNBJ010000013.1:0-5022 GCA_964395835.1 uncultured Gammaproteobacteria bacterium | reverse complement strand
TGGTTTGCAAACTCAAGATTTGTTTCAAGTAGCTTTCTTCCCACTTTAAATCTTTTTCATGCAGATATTTTTTCTTTTCCTCATTTGTATCAGGCGCACGAACCTCTAAGACTCTCTGATCGCTTACAATCACATGATAGGTCGGTGCTTGTGGAATCTCCTTTTTCAACTCATCAGATAATGTATTGATGCAAGCTGCCCTTTCGTTGAGCAATCGCCCTATATCTCCCTCGAATTTGTCTCTTAAGTCCTTGTACCGTTCTTCTGCTAATTCCTTATTGGAATTCATACTCTCTAAAATAAAGAATGCAGTCTGATAGGCCGACACCATTTCTTTGATTTCACGGTCAATCACTGCGATATTCTCTTTTTGAGGATTTTTCTCAAAAGAAAATTCAAACTCATCCTTTACTCGCACGGCATCGGGCACAGGACGTGTGACAACGTAATAGGTCTTACCTTGCTGTTCGCTCACTGAAGAATGGCTTTTCATATGTTTATGCAGTTCTTGATAATAACGCGTAAAAGCCTCCGCAAACGCAGCCTTATACGCATCAAAATGCGGTTGATTCTTGCCAAAACGAACCCTCAAATCAGCTTCAGCAGCACCCAAGAAATTGTTCAGTGAAAATTGTGTATCAAGTATAGAATACTGAACACGCTGATTGTCAGGCCCGAGCTCTATTCCATCAGTCCCCTTTTGGAATAGGCGCGATATGAATTCTTGAGCATCATTATGTGCTCTGCGACTATAGCCGTCTGCTGGTATTTCTGCATGTGTAACCAGAGGTTGAGTCACATGAGAATCAGTGTTTGTGCCTTCCGGCACTGCTACTGGCTTGCCTGTGGACATCTCCGTAAAACTAGTTCTGCCTTCATACGGGTCACTCTGCGACTGTTTCTCTAATTGCCCGTCTGTTGGATCGGCATGCTCCTCTGTTGATACTGAAGCCCAATCAGACTCATCACATTCATCCTCTCTATTGTCTTCAATTTCAGACGCGTCCATCTCCTCTGTGACTTGCACGCTCCTGATTAAAGCCTTGTCAGACAAAACTGGTTGAATCAGCAACACTTCATCTACGATTTCAGAACGTGACTTTAATCGAGCGTATTGATCTTTAAGCGCTGTAATATGTTCTTGAACTGAGCTCAAAAGGTTTGCTTCTATCTCTTTGCTGTGCCCTTCATTCTCCCCTGCGATTGATTTAATAATATCAGCAAGATTATTATATTGCTTTTCGAAATTCATGACTGACAAAGAAGCCTCTGGATTAGCTGAATCCAGGTCAGTCTCCAAGAGGGACTTCATACGCTCTGAAAAATCTTCGTCAAAGTTCGCCTCGTTGAAATTCGTCCCTTGTTTGAGCTTCTGAAACACTTTGTATGACGTATAAATTTCCGCTAGTGTTTCTGAGATCTTCTGATATTCATCCACGACAAGAGATATGCTTCTCGCCTTGGCTATCGGCTCGAATTCAGAATCCTTAATAGCCTGTTCTCGACATTCTATATATTTTTTCATAACGTTTTGTAGCGTTTCGGGTAAAATCTTTAATCTTTCATCGCTTTCTGATTTTTTAAAATCAGAAAATTTATTCAACACTGCAGCACAACACGAATCGCTAGTAATCATTTTGTAAGCGTCGTGAGTCTCAACCCTCTGATCCCCTACCTTCTCTGTTGGGAGAATCTTTGAAATGCGACCCTCTGACGGGACAACTTCATCTAAAGTAAAAACCACTTTATTCCGAGCAGTCTGCCCTGCGAGAATCTTTGAAATGCGACTCGCTGGCGTGACAACTTCATAGACAGTAAAAACCACTTGATTCCGAGCAGTCTCCCCTGTGAGTTCTTCACCGAAATCTGGAACCTTCTCATTCCGTTCTTCATTTTCTTTTGTGAATGGTTGCGCGTTTATTTGAGGGGGGAGGAATGCATATTTCTTACCCTCGTACAAGACTGTTGCATACATCTTTCCTGCAATCGACTCTAATTTCATAGTCGTCTCAAGTGAATCTGAACCCATTGGAACATCTGGTTTCTCTTTTTTCATGTCCATAATCATCTCCATTTCTCTTTATGTGTATCGTCAATCCCTATCGAATTGACCTTCGTACTGTTCAGATAGGATCGATTTTCAAAAAAAGTGTTTTTTTCATGATTTCTCAAAAAAGGGGTCATAAATCCGATTTAGGCCGAACAAGAGCTCTCATCATCGCAGAACTGAACTCTCTTGCATGCTGAGTGCATCTTGTACATCAGAGCGTGGCTTCTTCGCTATGTCTTTTTTAGCAGCATCCTGTTCAATAGAGACTTTTGAGACAGACAGCGTTCCCATATCGTAGCGGTAGACAGCTGTCTGAATGTCCTCAAATCTGTTTTTAACGTTTGGATTTAAGTGCATGTCTGTTTTCAGAGAGGAAGAATGCAATATAGCTGCTCGACAGACGCCAGAAAACAATTTCTGAAAGCGACTCGATTTGCTCTCTTTTATCAATCTGTGAGATCACAAAAAAGAGACCTCAGAGGTCTCTTTTTTAAATCCAAAAACTAAAAGTCTCAGGTGCATCCAAGGACTCATCTCCTGACTCCACTGTGAGTGAGGTTAAATGGATTTGTTTTTATTCGGGATTGGGTAATTGCGCCTCTCGGTGTCCAACAACGACTGTGTTTCTTGGAGAGAACTCTGCACCTGTTCGAAAGCTGCAGTCGTTCGATTGTGCGCACGAATCTTCCCCGTAAAAACTAATTGAGCATGATGAGGAGAGGTCAGCATCGAGACGTAACGTTGGAGCACTCTCATCAGCATCATGAGGGAATTGAGCATGTTTTGCAAACTAAAGATTTCTTTCAAGCTGCCTTCTTTCCACTCTAGGTTGCCCTCTGTCACATATTGACCAACCTCGAAGACTGTCTCAGAACTTGCAATCACATGATAGATAGGTGCTTGTGGAATGTCCTTTTTCAAATCTTTCTTGCTATTCAATTGCTTGATGCAATCTGCCCTTTCTTTGAGCAATTCGCCTATATCTGAACGAAATGCATCTGTTAATGCCTCGTGCCGGTCTTTTGCTAAGTCCTTATTCGAATTGAGGCTCTCTAAAATAAAGAATGCAGTCTGATAGGCCGACACCATTTCTTTGATTTCACGGTCAATCACTGCGATATTCTCTTTTTGAGGATTTTTCTCAAAAGAAAATTCAAACTTCTTTTCTCCGCTCACGTCATCACTCGGACGATTGACAGAGTAATAGGTCCGACCATCATCCTGTTTGCTCCGTGTAGAATGGTTTTTCATATGGTTATGCAGTTCTTGATAATAACGAGTAAAGGCCTCCGCAAACGCAGCATTATAAGCATCAAAATGCTCTTGATCCTTTTTCCAGTCAATCTTGTCTCTCAAATCCACTGGCTTATGCTTTAAGTACTCTGTCAGGAAAAACTGCGTATCAAGAAGAGAATAATGGTAACAGTTATTTGCAGGCCCGATTTGTGATCTCTTAACACCCTTTTCGTCCAATAGTTTCCGGATTTCTTCTTGAGCATCATTATGTGCCCTTGCACGATAACCTGTTGTTGCTACAGACCCGACATCTGAGGTCGTGGCTTGATTTGGAGCTATTTTGTGTTCTTGTTTCTTTTTAAGTGCATCAATCTCTTTTACAACCTCTTTTAAAAAGCTCATTTGCAAAGCATCATCTGTCTGAGGGTCTGTACTGAGCAAATCACCTACTATGAACTGGTCTTGCAAATGTTTTTGGAACTCTGATAATGTTTGAATGAGTTGCTGAGTTAATACTTCCAAGCTTAGAGAGCCTACAGAATTTACAAGAATCAATTTTTGAAAATGCTTTTTTATTGTTTCTTCAGGTACGCCATTTTTTTTGCAAATTGTGCGCAACTCATCCACTCCTTTATAAAAGGCATTCAATAAACGCAGTTTATTCGAAACGAATATCTCTTCACACTCAAAAACCTCTTTTAACTTCTCAAGTTTTTCTAATAGAACTTTTTCGGATATGGCTGTTTCCTGATCTAAACCAACCAACACTTTCTTGACAGCGTCTTGCAAATCTCGACTGTCAACATTTAAAACGTCTTTTAGTATTGCATCTTGATCGTTAGTAGAGATTTTCATAGAGTTTAAATAATCACTCAGTTGTGTTTTTTGTTCCTGAATAGCTATAGCATATTTCGACCCTGGCTGCCCTGATCCTGCAAAATCCCTCAAATCAGTCACAAAACGAGATCGTTCAGAATGGCCCCAATGTGCGAATCCATTTGACCGCACAACATCAAACATCATTCTTATTGTATTGTATTGCGGGTCATTCTTTTCTTTGAAACACTTCCAGGCATCATGAATCATTCCATACTGTTCATTTAGTGATTGCAGATTATAAAATTTCTGGAAATCAAAATCTACGAACTTTTCAGTTTGCGCCATATTCTTTAATATAAAATCAACATATTGAGGCTCGATGTTCAGCGCGTTCATAGTCTGTGTGAGTTGTTTTTTTGCTTCCTGAATAAAAGGCTGTATTATTTTTTCTGCTCCTCCGTAGAACTGAACAAGATTAAAGACATCTTCATCTAACAACGGCCTTCTTGTTTTATAATCCTCAAATTCAAGATGGGCCCTCTTTTGTTCAACGCTTGTCACGCACTGATTTCGCAGTGCAAAAACGTCAAAATGTACCCTGAACCTGCGTAGCTTCCTATCATAGCTCACACGCGGCCTCAGTGCATAACTCCTCTCATGCGCATTCAATTGTCTCTGCCATTGCACTACGCGATACATTTCTGTACGAAATTTTAAGAATGTGCCCCTATATGTAAATATCTCGATATCAGCATTGCTTGCTTGTTGAGAAGCACGAGTGAAGGACATCAGAACTTTGTTTATCTTTAACTGCTGCTTAGTATCAGCTGCATGCTTTTGATTCATCTGTCTATGATGAGGAGAGGTCAGCGCAGAGACATAGCGTTGGAGCACTCTCGTTAGCATACGAAGGCAAT
>CAYNBJ010000012.1:0-5833 GCA_964395835.1 uncultured Gammaproteobacteria bacterium | reverse complement strand
GCGAAGCGCGGGCAGGGCCGGCAGGGGGCATCGCCCCCTAAGAGGGGCTGTTTCTTTCAAATTTTTCATCAAAATTGCCAGTTATCCACAGGCGAATTCCTTTTTAATCTTTCTTGTTTATTTTCTTTCTTGTTTTTAAGCCCTCTGGAGACTGCGCCACACAAGGCTTGCAGAGAGATAGGGTGAGTAGATTTACGGTAAATTCTACGTTTTAGGTGAGGGGATTTACGGTAAATCGCTTTTTTTAGGTGAGGAAATTTACGGTGGAATTCACAGGTAAGGGTGAGTAGATATTGAAGTAATTCTCACCTTACTGTAAGGTGAGTTAACTAAACAAACTCACTCAAAGCACTATGAATAACCTATCAGTAGCTAAATCGAACAACCTGATTGATGCGAGTTACAAGCTAAACGTTCAAGCTCAAAAGCTGGTTCTGGCATGCTTAGGTAAAATAGATTCTCGACCTGACGCTACGCCGCAGAAGGAAGTAACGCTGACAGCCTCAGAGTTTTCTGAGTTAATGGGTATCGATATTAAAAACGCCCACAGGGAGCTTTATAAAGCGGCTGATGCCTTGTTCAAGTCCAGCATAATTTTACATGAAGGTGACGACGAAATTGAGTTGTATTGGGTTCAGGAGAAAGCAAAAAAACTCAAAGGAGAAGGTGCGATTAGAATAATTTGGTCAGACAGAATTCTTCGTTATATCTGCCAACTTAAAAGCCGGTTTACTACCTACAAGCTGCGTAACATAGCCAGCTTGCAATCAGGACATTCCATTAGGCTGTATGAACTGCTCATGAAATTTAATGCGACTGGTGAGCGTGTTATATATCTCGAAGATTTCAAATCAGCTTTGGGTATATCGGATAAATACTCTGAGTTCAAAGTTCTGAATCGTGACGTAATCAAGCCCGCCATCGATGAATTGAACCAGCGCAGCGACCTAATAATTAAGTTTGATACCATAAAAAAAGGTCGAACTGTTGCAGCCCTGGTATTTGAGTTTAAGCAAAGCAACCAATTGAAAATGGATATTTAGCTTAAATGGCTAGCCGAACTTTGTGAAAATTAACAGCATTTATCTACAAAAAAAATGCTTAAATTTATTTATAAATTAGTACAGCTCACCTCTAAACCATGCTCTAACGGCAGAATAATTTTGGTTTTTCAACACATTCAAATCATTAACTAATTTATTTTTTAGACTTACAAATCCAGGATCATCAATTGAACTATGCTCATTCACAATCTGAATTGCTAGATTGTAGGTTTGCTCATCAATCAAAATTCCATTGGTATTTGCATGTTCATACATGACATCTTGCATTCTTGGAAGAAACAGCTCAAAGAACTCGTTGTATATATGCGCATTTTCAGCATTGATTACAACAAATCCCCAATTTTCATATGCCGAATTAACCGTAGCTGTTAACTCGGTATTTTGTTGCATGTACCCTTTTATTTCATACATTTCATTTTCATGGGTTGAAAAGTATGGCACACCAGAATTTACTGCATTCTCTACTGTAGATGACCAAAAATATCTAACGCTTTTCCTATCAGGCTTACCAGATTCAGTAATCGGATCAGCAGCATTTGCGAAGTTAAAAAGCCCAAGAAATAAAACGGAAGCTATTATCAATGCCGAACGTATCATTTAGACCACCTCAGTATTTTTGAGCATTTCTATTCTGTAACAGATAGGCCTGAGAAATAACTCTGAAACCAAAAATCCATAAGATATTGCTATCAGAATATCCAATTTGTTCTCTTGCAAAAGAGAGCCATCCTCTATAGACAATACGGTTATCACGTAGCCGAACACCCATACGAATGATGCTATATAGCTGTATATAATTGATTTTTTTATGAGAAAAGCATCATCTAGAGGTGCTTGCAACGACTCCACAAACAAATATTTAACAGAGACCACTAAATGGATAACTCCTTTAAATCCAAAGGTCATCAGGATCAGTGATAAAAAAACGAACAAATAAGCTACAGCAATATTTATTTTTACGTATGAATTCAAATATCCATTAACTATTGCAGTTAATAATATGAATGCGTACGCAGTAAAAGCACTCGCAACAGCGATGATGTTTTTCATTAGTAGCTTTTCCATACGAAAATATTGTTAACAAACATAGTTTTCATTATAACAATTGTCAATTTCTTGCCATTAGAGGGATTTCACAGTGACCGATCAGAAAATTAAGGAAAAATCAGGTCTTGAGGATATGACCGAGCAAGAGTTTCTCGAAATGTGCCGTAGAGAAGCTCCAGAATTCACCCTAATCGCAGAAGTGACACCAAGCCAAGCCACCCTAAAGGTTTACCATAACAACGAAAAATAGCGCCTCTGGCGCGTTTTGGCAGCATGAAGGCTACGCCTTCGGCGGCCAGCGTACTGCTGGCCTTGTGTTATCGCTTCGCTACCTGGTGAGCTTCACTCCCCAGATCCCCTGATCCTCGTATGTCTCAAAACTGCTTTTATGCGCGTTAGCGCATGCAGCGCGGAGCGCGGGGACTCACGGCGAAGCCGTGGTGGCAAAGCCACGCCCTGCTAAGCGCTTTTGCTCTTGCTTTTAAGTTGAGTCATCGAGCGCCCAAGGCGCTCATGATTCAACTCTTGGGGGAGCCGCCTGCGTAAAACGGCCCCAGCCGTTTAGGTGCCCCAGCACCGTTAGCTGGTGGGGGCGAAGCCCGCGCGTCAGGCTCGGAGAGCCTAGACCCCCGTAAAAACCGGGTGGCGTCCAGCCAATCTGCGCAGGAGTAAAACGGATGCTCAGACAAGTGGTAAGCAGAGCGTGAACGTAGCCGCTTTTTTGCGGGGGTCTAGGCTTGGCACCGTAGGTGACGAGTCTTGACGCGCCGGTAAGCGAAGTGAAGCGTCCAGCGGAACGAAGTGCGCAGCCCACAAAGTGGGCGGAGTGGCCGAACGGCGTGGCGTCCAGCCATGCTGTTCCGGCTTGCTCTTGAGCCGCCAAAGCGGCTGCTCTTGATGAGCTACTATCAATTTTACTATCAATCTAACTATCAATTTCACTATCAAACTCAAAAGGATCTAAGTTTGATAGTGGATCTGGGGTGTGGTGTCCCCTCAGATCCATTCAATCCAGTGCTGTCTCGCTTTAAAAGCTTAGCTTATCCCTTCCTCGGTATATACACGAAGTTACGAGCTGCTTTTAACTGAGCGCATCTGGTTGCGCTTTAAAAGCGCAACCAGATTGTAGCGAAGGCATCTATGGGGGTATGCCGGCTGCGCGAAGCGCGGGCAGGGCCGGCAGGGGGCATCGCCCCCTAAGAGGGGCTGTTTCTTTCAAATTTTTCATCAAAATTGCCAGTTATCCACAGGCGAATTCCTTTTTAATCTTTCTTGTTTATTTTCTTTCTTGTTTTTAAGCCCTCTGGAGACTGCGCCACACAAGGCTTGCAGAGAGATAGGGTGAGTAGATTTACGGTAAATTCTACGTTTTAGGTGAGGGGATTTACGGTAAATCGCTTTTTTTAGGTGAGGAAATTTACGGTGGAATTCACAGGTAAGGGTGAGTAGATATTGAAGTAATTCTCACCTTACTGTAAGGTGAGTTAACTAAACAAACTCACTCAAAGCACTATGAATAACCTATCAGTAGCTAAATCGAACAACCTGATTGATGCGAGTTACAAGCTAAACGTTCAAGCTCAAAAGCTGGTTCTGGCATGCTTAGGTAAAATAGATTCTCGACCTGACGCTACGCCGCAGAAGGAAGTAACGCTGACAGCCTCAGAGTTTTCTGAGTTAATGGGTATCGATATTAAAAACGCCCACAGGGAGCTTTATAAAGCGGCTGATGCCTTGTTCAAGTCCAGCATAATTTTACATGAAGGTGACGACGAAATTGAGTTGTATTGGGTTCAGGAGAAAGCAAAAAAACTCAAAGGAGAAGGTGCGATTAGAATAATTTGGTCAGACAGAATTCTTCGTTATATCTGCCAACTTAAAAGCCGGTTTACTACCTACAAGCTGCGTAACATAGCCAGCTTGCAATCAGGACATTCCATTAGGCTGTATGAACTGCTCATGAAATTTAATGCGACTGGTGAGCGTGTTATATATCTCGAAGATTTCAAATCAGCTTTGGGTATATCGGATAAATACTCTGAGTTCAAAGTTCTGAATCGTGACGTAATCAAGCCCGCCATCGATGAATTGAACCAGCGCAGCGACCTAATAATTAAGTTTGATACCATAAAAAAAGGTCGAACTGTTGCAGCCCTGGTATTTGAGTTTAAGCAAAGCAACCAATTGAAAATGGATATTTAGCTTAAATGGCTAGCCGAACTTTGTGAAAATTAACAGCATTTATCTACAAAAAAAATGCTTAAATTTATTTATAAATTAGTACAGCTCACCTCTAAACCATGCTCTAACGGCAGAATAATTTTGGTTTTTCAACACATTCAAATCATTAACTAATTTATTTTTTAGACTTACAAATCCAGGATCATCAATTGAACTATGCTCATTCACAATCTGAATTGCTAGATTGTAGGTTTGCTCATCAATCAAAATTCCATTGGTATTTGCATGTTCATACATGACATCTTGCATTCTTGGAAGAAACAGCTCAAAGAACTCGTTGTATATATGCGCATTTTCAGCATTGATTACAACAAATCCCCAATTTTCATATGCCGAATTAACCGTAGCTGTTAACTCGGTATTTTGTTGCATGTACCCTTTTATTTCATACATTTCATTTTCATGGGTTGAAAAGTATGGCACACCAGAATTTACTGCATTCTCTACTGTAGATGACCAAAAATATCTAACGCTTTTCCTATCAGGCTTACCAGATTCAGTAATCGGATCAGCAGCATTTGCGAAGTTAAAAAGCCCAAGAAATAAAACGGAAGCTATTATCAATGCCGAACGTATCATTTAGACCACCTCAGTATTTTTGAGCATTTCTATTCTGTAACAGATAGGCCTGAGAAATAACTCTGAAACCAAAAATCCATAAGATATTGCTATCAGAATATCCAATTTGTTCTCTTGCAAAAGAGAGCCATCCTCTATAGACAATACGGTTATCACGTAGCCGAACACCCATACGAATGATGCTATATAGCTGTATATAATTGATTTTTTTATGAGAAAAGCATCATCTAGAGGTGCTTGCAACGACTCCACAAACAAATATTTAACAGAGACCACTAAATGGATAACTCCTTTAAATCCAAAGGTCATCAGGATCAGTGATAAAAAAACGAACAAATAAGCTACAGCAATATTTATTTTTACGTATGAATTCAAATATCCATTAACTATTGCAGTTAATAATATGAATGCGTACGCAGTAAAAGCACTCGCAACAGCGATGATGTTTTTCATTAGTAGCTTTTCCATACGAAAATATTGTTAACAAACATAGTTTTCATTATAACAATTGTCAATTTCTTGCCATTAGAGGGATTTCACAGTGACCGATCAGAAAATTAAGGAAAAATCAGGTCTTGAGGATATGACCGAGCAAGAGTTTCTCGAAATGTGCCGTAGAGAAGCTCCAGAATTCACCCTAATCGCAGAAGTGACACCAAGCCAAGCCACCCTAAAGGTTTACCATAACAACGAAAAATAGCGCCTCTGGCGCGTTTTGGCAGCATGAAGGCTACGCCTTCGGCGGCCAGCGTACTGCTGGCCTTGTGTTATCGCTTCGCTACCTGGTGAGCTTCACTCCCCAGATCCCCTGATCCTCGTATGTCTCAAAACTGCTTTTATGCGCGTTAGCGCATGCAGCGCGGAGCGCGGGGACTCACGGCGAAGCCGTGGTGGCAAAGCCA
>CAYNBJ010000011.1:2557-6344 GCA_964395835.1 uncultured Gammaproteobacteria bacterium | reverse complement strand
GCTACAGTATGCCGCTGTGGCAAACAACATAGAATTGATCCCTGCGGTCTTGCGGAAACTAAGAACCGTACTGGAGGATTCCATGTTTATCCGCGAATTAGGAAATCCTCAATTGTCTCTAGGTGAGATACGGAACATGCGTCGTGCGTCCATCAAAGAACTGGATGAGCGTATCAATACGATAGCTGAAAACACTTCGCTCCAGCCTCCGATGCGGGCTTTTCTAAAATGCGCGTATGCAGAGAGATTTGGTAGCGATCAGTCACTCGATTGCGGGCTCTTGGAGTTTGGGCAGCTAGGCCGGGAAGACAAAAACACATTCATCGAATACGCTATAAACTCGCAAGCTTTTTTGACTGTGGCAAATCTCGCATCAGCGAAAAGAGAAGATGAATCGGGAACGTCTTCTTTGTTGAATTTCGACGAACTTTCTGACAATTTGAAAGGACCATTCCTACGCAGTGTAGCGGGTTCTGGGTCTCTTAAAGCAATTGAGACCATCATACCAGACTCAGAAGAAGGCGCAAACAGACTCAAGCTGTTACAGAAATCAACACTCCCTATTGATGCCGCTAACAGCCGCAATAACGATTCGATAAAATATTTGCTCGATATGATGCAGAAGCACAATATACAATTCCATCCGCCTGTTTGGGAAAACCAACTTCCAGTCGTGACTAATCACTTCGGTGAGAAACTCGTGCAGGCAGCGATGAAGACACCAAAAGAAAACGACACCGTAGATGCCATTTTAAAATATGCTCATGAGAACCAGATAACACTCAGTCCAGAACATAGAAGCGCTGCTCTTTACTGGGCAGTCAGATCGCACAATACAGAAGCAGCTCAAAGTCTGATAAACGCTCAGGCACCCATTCATCTCACAACAATGATCACAGCTTTTCTGACTTTCAAATTTGATATAGGTGTCTTGCTTTTCCAGGCAAGATACCCCGCTGGACAAAAGAATGGGCCAAGTGCACAGATTGATGATGCTTTTGATAGAAACCCACAGAATAGGGCACAGCCTTCAAATGACGTCTCTCGGAACAGTGCAACAAAGCAAATATTCATGCCAAATCGCACACAAAAAAGAACTCTCAGTGATGTGAACGTCGTAGTGACAGAGAACACCCGTAAAACCAACTCCTCCTTAAAATAAAGGCGCATCTTATGGATTATGCGCCCAAGTTTTGCGAACATGCACATATCTACACGAAAAACAGAGGGGTCTTCAAGCGTTTAGCAGCGAAATATATGCACTCATGAGGACAAATCATTCCTACAAGACGAAACAACAGTCCCAGATCGGACTGTTGATTTTGAATAAATACGATGCAGTTCGAAGTTGTACCCTATAATCATTATAATTAAGAATCAAAATATACTGATGATGGGAAGCACTCATGGAAACACCAGAGCAAGACATCAATAGATTAAAACAGAGCATTGCTGAAATTATCGAAAATCCTACTTTGACAATCGACGAACAGATCAAAACAATAATAAATCTCGATAAAAATGAGATAGAGAGAATACAACGAGAAGTACCAGAATCAATATACTCAGAATCTACAAAAATAAATATCGCTTTTGCTTTATCTGTGTCCAAACAAAAAATTACATTAGCAAAAAAACTACTAGAGCATGGCGCAGATATCGAGAACAGAAATGACCAGGGTCAAACACCTCTTTTAGCAGCCGTTGAAAATCACAATACAGATATGGCCTCATGGCTTTTAGAGAGAGGAGCAAATATCAATACATCTGATAATCAAGGCAGGACACCTCTTTTAGCAGCCGTTGAAAATCAGAATACAGATATGGTCTCATGGCTTTTAGAGAGAGGGGCAAATATCAATACATCTGATAAGCAAGGCAGGACACCTCTTTTAGCAGCAGCTCAAGAAAGTGATGAGTCTGGTGATCTCACGATCGCTCAATTGCTTTTAACATATGGAGCAGATATCAACATTCCGAATCAGAATCAAGAAACAGCCCTAAGCATCTTTTTATCCAACGGCAAGATTGAGATAGCCAAAGAAATTTTAAAACACAATCTCTCGATTTTGAATATCCCAAATCAAAACAACATCACTCCTCTTATGATAGCGGCCATCCAAGCCGATCCAGAGATAATACAGATCATGCTTGCAAAAAATGCAAACCCACTTATGACCGATCATGACAACCGTACACCGCTAATCTGTCTCTTACAATCGCTAGTAGAGCGCTCTATTTTGCATAAAAGATTGTCAGCAATCACCTCTATCGATCATCCAGTCTCCACTGAGCAAGACGATTCTGCCAATCCTTTTATTAACTCGCAGTTGCTCAGCGCATTTCAATCACTTTTAGATGCTTCACAAACTCAAATAAATTGCACAACTAAAAAAAAATGCATGTCTGCGCTCATGTTCGCCGCGTTGCTTGGAAATCTTGATATTATGAACGCTCTTTTAGAAAAAGATAATATCAATCTGAATCAGAAAAACGAACTGGGCTATACTCCTCTTATGCTAGCACTTCTCATGGGCAATCATGCATGTGCGCATGCACTTTTAAACTCTGGCGCAAACATCGATATCCCCGCAAATGATGGTACAACACCACTGAGCTTAGCTCAAAAAATGAATGCCACTGATCTTATTCAAGTGATTCTCAAGACTTCTCAAAAAACACAACAGGCCTCACAAAAAGGCAGCTCATCTTGTATCACAAAAAAACCGACCGCGACCCTCACCAGTCAAATCCCTAAAAACAAAACGTCTTTAGACAATAAAGAGATGAAGCTGTAAGTGAAGGATGAAAGATCGAGAAAGACTGCTGCCGCAGCATGAGGCTCATTAAAAAATGTCTTTCATCTGTGCACTATTTTTTCATATTGGCCCAAAATTTCTCTATACACTGGACAACTACAGAATATGGATGTAGAAATCTCAATCCGCATCCATGAAAATCGAGCTATTTCAGTATCCTTTTAGATTTGTTAAAAATTTCTTGCACAGAATGATACTTGCTCGGAAATCCTACTTGCAGCTTTCATTAATATCCCAAATAGGCCCCTATCCATCATCGAGAATTTAAAAAAGATTTTTTAAAAATTTTCACATTTCGATCCTATATGCGTGGTAGATATGCTTATAAAAAGAATTTTAAAATGCAACCGAACAGCAAACTCTCAACCGAACAGGCTCAGCTTCTTAATGTGCTTTACAACGCTATCGACAAGAATGAGTTAGCCACAGTTCAGAAGCATGCTCAGAACAAAGAAGAGTATCCTGTCATAAAAGATCATGTGCGATCTCTACTGAGTTATGCTGCTCAATTTACTCAGCCCCTACGCACCCAGATAATGGCTACTCTTATATCTTGCGCAAAACCCCTGCCAAACATAGAAAACTCGAAAGATAAGGCAACGCCGCTAACAGTAGCCGCTCAACACGAGAATTTGGAAGCTGCCGAGTTCCTGATTAGGGCACTCCCCAAAGATGTAAATGTACAAGATTCTAATGGACGCACCGCACTGCACTATGCGATTCAAAATCGTGACGCGCAGATGGTTCAATTTCTTATAGACAATAATGCAAATGTGAATGCACAAGATTCTAATGGACGCACCGCACTGCACTATGCGATTCGAAACAATAACGCGAAGATGGTTGAATTTCTTATAGCTAAGGGCGCAGATGTGAATCTTGCCACTAATAACAAAGAGACTCCGCTGATGTTGGCAGCAAACTCTCTGAGTCTACCTAATCCGGAACCGATATTACAGATTCTTCTG
>CAYNBJ010000011.1:0-2457 GCA_964395835.1 uncultured Gammaproteobacteria bacterium | reverse complement strand
TAAGCCTAATCCATCACCGCAGAACGCAGATAAGACTCAGCCTCAGACCCTACTGTATGCTGCGCAAAAAAAAGACCTTGTTCTTTGGATGAAACTGGCAACCAACTCAGAAAGTTTTAAGGATTGTGATAAAGATCATTTACTCTGCCTTGTGACACAGAATAACTGGCACCTTGCAATAAACTTGCTTGTAAAAAACGGTGCTAATGTAAATACGCGAGGCAAAGGTGATAAAACTCCGTTGATGATTGCTGCAGAAACGGGCAATTTCGCTGCTTATAGGGCTCTGTTACGGAACAGTGCTGATATTAAGAAGTGTGATGTAAATCACTTACTCTGTCTTGTGACACAGAATAACTGGACCGATGCAATGGATGCTCTTGTAAAAAACGGTGCTAATGTGAATGCGCGAGGCAAAGGTAATAAAACTCCGTTGATGATTGCTGCAGAAACGGGCAAGTTAGCTGCTTATAAGAATCTGTTATTGAAAGGAGCTAATATTGATGCCAGTGATAAAGATCATTTACTCTGCCTTGTGACACAGAATAACTGGACCGATGCAATGGATGCTCTTGTAAAAAACGGTGCTAATGTGAATGCGCGAGGCAAAGGTAATAAAACTCCGTTGATGATTGCTGCAGAAACGGGCAAGTTAGCTGCTTATAAGAATCTGTTATTGAAAGGAGCTAATATTGATGCCAGTGATAAAGATCATTTACTCTGCCTTGTGACACAGAATAACTGGACCGATGCAATGGATGCTCTTGTAAAAAACGGTGCTAATGTGCATACGCGAGGCAAAGGTGATAAAACTCCGTTAATGATTGCTGCAGAAAAGGGCAATTTAGCTGCTTGTCAGTTTCTGTTATCGAAAGGAGCTGATATTCATGCCCGCGATACAAACGGAAACACCGCTCTTATGCTAGCGGTCAAAAAAGGCAAGATAGATACGATACGCACTCTTATCTCTGCGGGAGCAGATATTCATGCGGTTAATGTCTTTGGAGAGACCGCACTGATTCTTGCTGCCAAAAAGACTGAAGAAATAACGCAAGAGCTTTTACGGCACGGAGCAAAAGTAGAGCACAAAGACAAAAAGGGGCGTACCGCTCTTCAAACAGCCATTTTAAATGGATATGGCTCAATAGCCCAAATACTGCTTAACAAAACTGACGACACAGAAGAACTTAGAAACGCTGCATTGATCGCTCTAGAAAACAAGAGAAACCGTCTAGCTAGTTTGATTTTGAAACGCCTCCCCAGGGAACAACAAGACGAACTTAAACAAAGTATCTCGGCTAACAGTTCTCAAAAAGAACCCGACAAATCAATTGCACCAAGCACGACCACTAAAAATTCCGATTCTATGCTAAACGAAATGATAGCTCAGTTGCACCCTCATATGTTATATTCGGCATATATCAATACGACCCTACAAACGTTGATTGCTCCATTTATCGACCTGCAGGAGATTCGCACAGAAATCAGCAACATGGGCATAAATGATAGCAAAATAAGTGAATCCGAATGGATTTTTTTGGATGCTGCAGCAAAAGGTTATGAAGTTTCCGTAGAGCAATTTCTCACTACTCAAAATGACACTATCAAGCCCACAAAAGCTTCCATAAATGCAGCACTGATACTCTCTGCCACAAAAGGACACAGTGCTGTCATGAATTCTCTTTTAAAAGCAGGTGCTCAAGCGAGTCTGTATCTCATCTTCCAGATGTTATTCGCGGGTAAGACGAAAACAGCTTTTATCCTTATGAAAAGCATAGTGAGCAATCTGTCTTTTATCTCGAAAAGCAGCCCAGAACAAATAGACAATCACAATAGCCAACAACCTGACGCACCACAGGCAGATCAGGCCCCTCCCTTATTGTCTCAAACCCATGAGTTGGACAAAAACATTCAGAATCGCGAAAAACCTATTCAGAGTCCCGAGGTCACTCAGCGGAGACAAAGCTTCGAAAAGGCAGCGCTTACGAACGATTCAAACACTTTGCAAACATTCCTACAAGAGAGCAACAAAGATTTAATCATATCCCAGAACGATAAAAATAGCGCACTGCGGCATGCAGCTATAAGAGGACACATGGATGCAGCGAGAACGCTTTTGGAAAATGGGAGTAGATTCAACTGGGACACGCTGATAGGAACCTTATTAGCAGGTCAGATAAAAATGGCCTATAGGCTCTATATTTTAGATCGAACACATCAAAAAAGTGTCGATGCTACTGCACAAAAGGATGCAGAAACAGGTGCAACTCCCAAAAAGTTGCCAGATGCGAAAAATCAAACCGAGCGCGACAAAACTTCAATACCGCAACCACAGAAGCCGTCAAGCTTATTTCAAGGACAAGGTATCTCACAGGACAAACCGAAAAGCAATCTCCAAAAACAGAAAGCAAAAAAAAACCCTGACTTTTGATCAGGGTTTTGAAATAAAAAACTTGG
>CAYNBJ010000010.1:0-31413 GCA_964395835.1 uncultured Gammaproteobacteria bacterium | reverse complement strand
CTACCAAGTAATGCCTATTCTACACGCCTCAGTTTCTTTGTCAACACTTCTTTTCATCTTTTTTCAATTAATTTCATGTTTTTCATTTCCAACTCAAAGAGCCGTGCCATGGCCATCCGAGATGCCTTTATATTTACACATACATTTCAAGAAGATAGGATGCATCTTCTTGTATTCCGCATATCCAATAAACACACCGTGCGATCACTCTTTTCATCAAAGAGACTGGTCGAAAGCCTAAATTTTTATAAAAAGCACTGAGTCTTTGTCTTTTTATCTCATAATTATCTATTCCCTGCACGCCAAAGGACACCTGCCCCCCCTTTCTTTCAAAAGGACCAGGTTGAATATATATCGTCATGCCCACTTTCATGTTTTCACGATATTGTATTACTGACTGCAGCAATGAGCGCCCAATACCATACTTGCGATAAACAGGCTCTACATACAAGTCCATCACAGCATAGGCTCCCAACAGATCAGGTAATCGCATCAGAAAAACAGAGCCGAGTGGATCGGCATGCTCTGAAGACATTGCCTGAAATTCAATAGCACACACTTCTTCGTGCACAGAGCCTAAACCAGAACATAAAATCACATTATGCTCTATCGAGTAGCGAAGATCTGCGCATAAAAAAAAAGGAACTATCCAAAAAACACGTCCTATCTTTTTAAAAACTGATAGAGCGACCGCATCCACAAACAGACTGAGCTCTTTCATTGTGAACAACAAATCTTTGACCATGCAAATTTTTCTCATAATCCAACTGTGCAGATTGCAAATACTCAAAAGAAATCTCATCAATCACTAATCCTTGACATAGACCTAGGTCATATTGAGGATAAGCTAAAAAGATATCATCTTCATTTTTATTATGAACTAAAGAATATTCATATTGAAATCCAGAACACCCCCCTCCAATCACACCCACACGAAAGTAGTACTCCGATTCTGGGCTCCGATCGAGCGCTTCTAAGTGAAAAATTCTTCTTAATTGGGCCTGCGCCGCAAGTGTCAGTTTCATTATCTCAAAACCTTTTCTCTTGTTTTAGCATAAAATTATCTAAAACTGAGGAAAAAGATACAATAGCAATAAAAAGACTTCATAAAAAATGATCAAAGGCATAGCAACGCAGATTTGCAAAAAAACATCTGGAGGTGTAGCCACCATTCCCAGAAAAAAAGCTAGCACATATATATATGGTCGAAATAAAGACAAGCCCGAAAAGGAAAGATATCTCAAAAAATAGGGTATTAAAAACAATGCAGGCCATAAACTCATAAAGAAGACGATCTGATGCACTGAGCGCATCCAAACCAAAAAATCTTTCACATCCAAAAAAGGCATCGGAATGCTTTTATTAAACCCTAAAAAAAATGAAAGTGAGCTAGGAAAGAGATATCTCCAGGCGATATATTGAGCAGAAACAATACAAAATAGAAAAAACAGCCCTAAAACAACTATCCGTTGTTTTTCTATTTTGTATAAACCAGGCCAAATAAACCAACAAAATTCCAGCAGCAGCCAAAGCACAGCGCTCATAAGGCTTAACTGAAAAATTAAAGACCAAGTCATAAAAAATGGGGCTGTTAATGCAGTCGTCACAATTGCCAAATCAGGATAAAAAAGATGTGTTGGATACAAAACAGTGCGCCATAAATCATCTATATGGCACCCCAGTCCTAAAAAGAACAATCCTGCTAGAAAACCCGTTCTGATCAATCTCTGTTTCAGCTCATTCCAATAAGGTGCAAAAAAATAGCGCTCTTCACTCTTTATGGAATTTGTCCATTCCATCTTTAAAGGCAGCAAAAGCTTCTCCTAAATCTCTTGAAATCGTTTTAAGTTTCTGAGGCCCAAACATAATGAGTGCAATAAAACCGATCATCATCCATGAACCATAACTCATTCCCGCAAAACCCATAATACTCCTTTTTTGAGCAATGATTATCTTTTTTAATTTAGCAAATGCCAGTGTAAATGAAAAATTTCCTGGCCACCGCCCTTGCCAACATGACAACGTAATCGATAATCTTTCAGACCAAGGCTTTGAGCAATTTTTGGAATTGTCAGCATTAAATCCCCCATCAACATACGATCTTCTGGATCCAAATCATTTAAAGTTGGAATATGTTTCTTGGGGATCACTAATACATGGCATGGTGCTTGTGGGTGTATGTCTCTGAAAGCAATAAACCTGTCATCTTCAAAAACGATCTGAGCAGGAAGGTTTTTAGAAACAATGCGACAAAAGATACAATCTACCATATAGCGATTCCTTATCATAAAAGCCAGTTTTCAAATCAATAGAAACTCAAATAAACAGCAATCTTTTAAACTCTCGTTGTCAAAATATTGCCAATTCCACTATACAATGAACATCAGTGAAATTGAATGAAGAGAAATAAAAAACAGAACACAGCTCTTTTATCACCGCTCAAGATCATAATAATTTTTTCTCAAAGTGTCCCTATAAGACTTGCTTCTCAAAATCTGCATCCAAAAAATGAAGGATTATACTCTCCGACTGCGCATCCAAAACAAAGAAGAAAAATGAAAAAATTTCAAAGGCCATCATAGTCCGTCTTAAGCACAGACAGTCATTTTCTAAAAGGCCGAATTGGAAAAACGCGCTAAACTGATTAATAAACTCTGCATACAGAAGCATCTTTATGCAAAAGATGCTTCTCAAGCATAACTCAGAGGACATAAAGATGTAGATTTTCTACCTTATTCAAACTCACCAGCTGAGCTTCAACAAAGGCTGCATCTATGATAACTTTTTGATGGATGTTCGGATGAAAAAAAATGTCTTCTAAAAGTTTTTCCATGACAGTGTACAAACGTCTAGCGCCAATATTTTCAAGCTGAGTGTTCAGGTCGCTTGCAATTTTTGCCAACATCTCAATCCCACTGGGATCGAAGATCAATTCCACTCCCTCTTTCTCTAAAAGAGCCGTATATTGCTCTAAAAGTGACAGATCGCGTTTGGAAAGAATATCAACAAAATCTTGTTGAGTTAAAGAATGCAAGTCCACTCGAATGGGCAGGCGCCCTTGCAGCTCAGCTATCAGATCTGAAGGCTTGGCCATTTGAAAGGCACCAGAAGTAATGAAGAGAATATGATCAGTATGCACAATTCCGTAACGAGTGTTCACAGCACATCCTTCAATCAGTGGCAACAGATCGCGCTGCACCCCCTCTCTGGATACATCACCACCTATTAAACCGTGGCGCTGACATACCTTATCAATTTCATCAATAAAAACAATTCCTTGCTCCTGAACGTGCTCAATCACTTCTTTTCGTAATTGATCTTCATCCACTAAGCGCAAGGATTCTTCTTCTTTCAAAATTTTGACAGCTTCACTCACAATTGTTTGCTTTTTTTTCTTTTTTTCTGAACCCAAAGATTGAAAAACCTGCTGCAATTGTGAAGTCATATCTTCCATACCAGGTGGCGCCATAATTTCGACATCCAATAAAAGAGATGTGACTTCAATATCAATCTCCAAATCTCCATGAAGTCCTGCAGAGAGATCGCCGATCAGCGACTCTATACTCGCTTCAGGAAAATGCTCTTGCTGAATTTTTTCTGCAATTTTTTCCCAGACGGCATCCATCACCTGTGAGGAGATATGGTCCATACTTTTTTGACGATATTCTTTAAAATACTTTTCAACGAGATCTCGAATAATAGACTCAACATCGCGGCCAACATACCCAACTTCAGTGAACTTTGTGGCCTCGACTTTAATAAATGGCGCTTCTAATAACGCAGCCAATCTCCTCACAATCTCTGTTTTCCCTACACCTGTTGGACCGACCATCAAAATATTTTTGGGCTGAACCTCTTTTTTCATTTCTGGTGCAAGCAATGTCCTCAAATAACGATGGCGCAAAGCAACGGCGACTTTTTTTTTCGCGTCTGACTGGCCGATAATAAAACGATCGAGTTTTTGAACAATATGCTCAGGAGTAGCAGAATGAAAGGATTCTTTCTTTGAATATTGCATAAAAATCTTGCTCCTATCGATGAAGAACTTCTATTGTGTGACAATGATTGGTATAAACACAAAAGCGCTCGGCAATACTTAAAGATTGGACCACAATCTGTTTCGCATCGAGATTGGTATGCTGCCAAAGTGCCAATGCCGCAGATTGGGCATACGGACTTCCAGATCCAATAGACATCACAGGCTCATCTGGCTCAATGACATCACCATTTCCAGTCAATACTAAGGTCAGATCAAGATCGGCCACCAAAAGCATCGCCTCAAGATGGCGGAGCGTTTTATCTGTGCGCCACTCTTTTGCTAAATCAACGGCACTTCTTAATAAATGATTTTGATGTTTTTGGAGCTTCTTTTCAAAGAGCTCCAACAGTGTAAAAGCATCTGCAGTCGCACCGGCAAAACCTGCCAAAACCTTTCCCTCAGCAAGAACGCGAATTTTTTTTGCCTGATGCTTCATAACTGAATGCCCAAGGGAGACCTGTCCGTCTCCCCCCATCACCAAGCAATTATCACGGCGTACTGCTAAAATCGTTGTTCCATGTAAACTCATCTCAAGTCCCCATTTTATCCACGATCTTTATCTGCACGCTTACGTTCATTTTCTGTAAGATATTTTTTCCGTAAACGAATAGACTGAGGAGTAATTTCTACTAACTCATCATCATTAATCGTTTCTAGCGCAATCTCTAAGGTCATTCTCTTGGGAGGTGTCAAGATAATATTTTCATCCGAACCCGATGCACGCATGTTGGTCAATTGCTTACCTTTCGTCACATTCACAATCAAATCATTTTGACGAGAATGCAGTCCCACTATCATGCCTTCGTAAACCTTAGTTTGAGGCTCAACAACCATCTGACCACGCTCCTGCAGGTTAAATAGTGCGTATCCACTTGCATCACCAGCACACATCGAGATCATAGCGCCTTGTGGACGACCAGTTGTTTTAAAACTGTCTAGAAAAGGGCGGTACTCAATAAACACATGCGATAAAATACCCTGTCCAGATGTCATCATTAAAAAATGATAATGAAAGCCAATCAAGGCACGAGATGCAATCTCAAAAGACATCTTACAGCGATCTTTCAGAGTATCCATCTCTTTCAACTGGGCTTTACGCTTTCCAAGCTCTTCCAAAATCGCACCTTGCAAATTCATAGGAACATCAATGACCAACCACTCAAATGGCTCATAAAGCTGATCGTCAACCCGTTTCAAAATCACTTCTGGTCGACCAACTGCCATTTCAAAACCCTCTCTTCGCATGGTCTCCAATAAAATCGCTAAATGGAGCTCTCCGCGACCTTTGAGAATAAATTTATCAGCACTATCTCCGTCTTCTAATTTTAATGCTACGTTAATTCGCGCTTCATGCTCTAGACGATCGCGAATCTGTCTTGTGGTCAATAATTTCCCTTCCTTGCCCACAAAAGGCGAATCATTCACTTGCAACACCATGCTCACAGTTGGCTCATCAATTTTTAAAGCAGGTAACGGAGTTGTGTCTGAAGGATCACAGACAGTCATAGATACAGCAATTTTCTCAGAACCGCTAATCGCAACGATATCACCAGCAATTCCCTCGGAAATATCGACTCTTTCTAAACCCAAAGCTCTATAAACCCCAGAAATTTTAGCAGAGAACTTCTCACCATCAGGAGAGACCAACGCAACGCTCTGATTTTTAGAAACTTTTCCTTGTTGAATGCGACCAATTCCCATAGTACCAACGTATGGAGAATAATCTAAAGTCGTGATTTGCATCTTAAAAGGAGCATCTATATTCACTGCTGGTGGACGCACAGCTTCTAAAATAAAATCAAGCAAAGGATCCATATTGCCTTTTGGATCTTTCAAATCACGAACAGCCCATCCTTCTAGAGCCGAAGTATAGATCACAGGAAAATCTAGCTGCTCATCGCTTGCACCCAAAGCATCAAACAGTTCAAAAATTTCATCCATGACACGATCTGGCTCAGCTCCCGGACGATCGACTTTATTAATCACGACGATAGGGTTTAAACCACAAGAAAAGGCTTTCTGTGTCACAAACCGTGTTTGCGGCATAGGTCCATCAACAGCATCAACAAGTAACAACACCCGATCCACCATTGTTAAAACACGCTCCACTTCACCTCCGAAATCAGCATGTCCGGGCGTATCTACAAGATTGATATAATGATCTTTATAAACAATTCCTGTTGTTTTTGCTAAGATCGTAATGCCTCTTTCTTTTTCTAAAGGGTTAGAGTCCATAACGCGCTCATGATAATCCTTCCTCTGATCGAGGGTACCTGATTGGTGCAGGAGCTTATCAACAAGCGTTGTTTTTCCATGGTCAACGTGGGCAATAATGGCAATATTTCTAATTTTTTCAGTTTGCATAATAACGATTGATATCCTTGATACGGTTTATAAATTTTAGTTTTTTCGAAATAAAAAAGGTGGAAGACTCATCACAATCCATCCTATAACAAAGATAGCTTCATATTTCAAAAAATCGCCCAATAACATTGATTCCAGAGGAATCAATGTTGAAAAGAATACGCCTGTACAGACAAGAAAAGTACTGACAGACAAAAAAGACAGAAAAGAATCAGGAATTTTAAAAGGCCGATAAACAGCAGGCTCTTTTTTACGAAGAATAACAATCGAAATAATCATCATCATGTACACAAAAAGTGAAAACTGTGTTGTTAAAGCAGTCAACAACCAAAAACAACGATCAATCGAATGAAAGAAAACCATGAAAATCAAAATAGCTGTACACACCACAGACTGCACTATTAATAAAGGTACAGGGACATCATATTGGTTTTTATAGGTCATCCATCTGGGAAAAGCATAATGCTCCATTGCGGCAAAAATTCCTTTGGCTGGGCTAATCAGCCATGTGTTCGTCGCGCCTAAAGAACCTATCGCCAATATTAAGCTAATACCCTGAGACAATCGATTGAGCTGCCAGTCTTGAAAAAAAGTATGGAAAAACTGAACTAGACCGCCAATCCGATCAATATCTCCTTTTGGCAAAACTAAAACTAAACCTAAAGTTCCAATCACATATAAACTAATAATCGCGATCACACTCAGAAAGATGGCGCGACTATAATCTTTTTGGGGATTGCGTGCATCAGATGCATGAAAAGCGGCTAATTCAATGCCAGCATAACCCACAACCACATTAGAAAAAAAGAAAAAAGTCTCTATGGAATAAAATTGATTTTGATAATCGATCAAATTTAATTTGGAAAAATCAGACTGACCTGTAAAAAGACCGACGCAAGCCAAAAGAATAATTCCACAAACAGGAAGAAGAGTGCCCAAAATCAAAGACGCGCTACTCAATAAAGCTGAAAAATGGATACCAAAAATATTAATAAAAGTCAGTCCCCATAATCCACTGAGTGTCGTACACAAGTAAAAAAGCAGATGTTTTTGTGCATAAAGAGGAAAAGCATAGGATAACGTCACGGAAAGAAAGGTGAGATTCAGGAGAATGGTGACAATTGCAGCCATCCAGGACCACCAAACAGCAAAAAAAGCTGGCAAAGGACCCATAGATAAATACACCCAATTATATAAACCACCTCGTTGTGGCCAGGTCGTGGCTAATTCCGCACAAATCAAAGCAACAGGAATTAAAAAAACAATAGCGCCCAAAACATAAAATAAAATCGACCAAAGACCGAAAGTGGCAAGTGCTGGTAAATGGCGCAATGAGATAATAGCTGAGATATTTAAAAAGGCTAAAGAGACATACCCTAAAGAACGAGATTGTACTGACATAATAGAATTTTTTTTGTTTTTTTGATTGTACCATGTTTTTTATGACTTTTCTTGTATAGCTTTCAAGATTTTCTACAGCTCTTGCGTATGATTTAAAAATGAATATACACACAATAAAAATTTGAACCCAGCACACTCAAGAATTCGAGCGAATCAAACAGGCATATCCTCTATGTTTTCACAACTAAATCCCACAAAACACTATGGCCGCAAAATAATATTGAGCTTGAACCAAGCATCACGATCACACTTCCACATGAAGTGCAAAGGTTCTAGATGACTTTCTGTCTTCTTATGAAATGCTTTGTTAAAATAAAAGAAGATGAAATTTTAAAAAAGCATTTTGTGACTCCAAACTGCGAACAACGCGCTGTTATTCTCTCCGTCAACGATCCTGTCCTAGTCATTGCAGGCGCAGGCACAGGCAAAACATGGACGATCTGTCAAAAAATTCATCATTTGATACACAGTGGTTCTGCTCATCGCATATTAGGATTGACGTTCACAAATAAAGCCGCCAAGGAAATGAAAGAGCGTCTCTTGTGTTTAAAAATATCCCCTAGAAATGCGCAGATGATGACCTTTCATCGTCTAGGATTAGATCTTTTAAAAAAATTTGGAGAACATGTGGGGCTGCATCAGAACTTTTCTCTTATTCATCAAAGCGATAAGTACCATATCCTCCAACAAATTTTATGTTTAGATGAAAGTGAAAAAATCAAAGAAACATCCCATATCATTTCTCAAATTAAGCAGTTCCCAGATTGGATATCTGTTCCAGAGCAAATTAAAAACGATCCCGACAACGTAAATGCTTTTCAGCAGTATCAAGCGGTCATGCAAAAAATGAACTGTATCGATTTAGATGACTTGGTTTTTTTAAGCTTCAAGCTTGTCATACAACCTGAAATTCAAAAAGAAATTCATAAAATATGGGATTATGTTTTTATTGATGAATATCAAGACACCAATCTGATTCAATATCATTTTTTTTCCGCTTTGCAATATCAAGGCAGATTCACAGCTGTTGGTGATGACGATCAATCCATTTATGGATGGCGAGGGGCTCATAGTGCAAATTTATCCATGCTCACACAAGATTTTCCAGATCTAAAAATCCTAAAACTCCAAGAAAATTACCGATGCACTAAACAGATTTTATCAGCTGCAAATCATCTCATCGCAAAAAATTCACATCTTTTTCAAAAAAAGCTCTGGTCGACAAGGGAGGGAAAGCCAGATTGCGTCGAAATTCGCGAATCGGCAAATTTTGAAGAAGAAGTGGAAAAAACTCTCTTAAAAATTGAACAACATAAATATCAACTGAAAACCCAAGCCATTTTATTTCGCACCAATTTTCAAGGCCTAGAAATCGAAAAAGCACTTCGTCAAAAAGGCATCTCTTATTTTTTTTTAGGAGGGACATCGCTCTTTGAAAAAGAAGTCGTATCGAATTTTCTTTGCTATCTCAGACTCATTGCAAATCCATATGATGATCTGGCATTTAAAAAAATTATTAATATTCCTAAAAGGCAAATTGGGCCGAAAAAAATCGCAGAGATTGCACAATATTCTATCGAGCATCATATTCCCCTTTTCAAAGCAATCACAGAATTACGATTTTTAGCAAGCCAAGATCAGGGATCTATAAAAAAATTTGAATCCTTCGAAAAACTGATTCGCTTTTATCAAAAATCCTATCGAGAGCAACAGTCCATAGAATGGATTGATAGGCTCGTAAAAGATATAGAGTATGACGCCTGGATCGAAGATCAAAATCCTCATCAAAAAGGCGCTGCTCGAGATAAACGAGATCTTGCTGATTTTATCAGATGGCTCAAAATTCATTTTGAAAAAAATCCAGATTTAGATGATATCATCAGAAAAATTCAAATCTTAGACCGTCTAGAAAAGAAAAACGATGATGGATCGCGCATCATTCTAGGCACCATCCATTCAGTCAAAGGATTAGAATTTGATGGTGTCTATGTTATTGGCTGTAATGAAGGATCGCTGCCCTATACCGAAGACAATCTTGAAGAAGAAAGACGACTCTTTTATGTAGCACTGACTCGCGCTAAAGAAAGTCTAACGCTGAGCTATTCTCATTTTGATAAAAACCAAGAGCGCCTTTTAAAAAGTCGCTTTCTCGATGAGCTCTCTGAGGGGCTGGAAAAATCTGAAACACATCAAAAACTTTCTTCCTGGCAAGATCTTAAAGATCGTTTTGGCCTAAACTAGGCCCCCAAGAACGTTGATCAAACCAAGGGTAACTCTCTTGTGTTTTTTTATTCAAATACCTTTCCAGCTCTTGTGCATATTGCACATCACAGAGATAAAGGCCAGATGGCTCTGCGCAATAATCCTGTGCTCTTGCTTGAGACTGAAAGAGGCTGGTGAACCAAGTAAGATCTTTCTCACCAAGAGCGACTGCCACCTGGGAGCCCACCAAGTAACGCACCATATGTTGCAAAAAAGCATTCGCCTGAATATCAAAAATAAGCAATGGGCCTTGTTGGCTCCACTGCGCATGCAAACATGTTTTTTGTGTTGATTGTGCTTGACAGCTCCCTCCCTGAAAAGCAGAAAAGTTTTTAGGGCCTTTAATAAACTCTGCGCAACGCTGCAGCAGTTCGAAATCATAATGCTTAGGTATTCTAGGAAAAATCTGAGCTAAGGAACGATGTGCTGTTGATAAAAAGTAATATCGATAAGTTCTGCTTTGTGCTGAAAATCTTGGATGAAAAGTTTTTGAACTTTCAAAAAAACGAACACTTTGAACAGAAATAAATTCAGGTAAAAAATGATTTAAACCTGTCACCCAACGTGCAGGCAGCCTCTGAATAGAGATATCAAACCCGATCACCTGATTGATAGCATGGACACCCTTATCTGTTCGTCCAGCGCAATCAATATTTTCTGGCCGTTCGCCGCAAAAACTTTCTATTGCATTGAGTATATAATTTTCAATCGTTTCAAAATGTTGACCGAATTGTTTTTGAAAGCCATGCGTATACTGGCCCTGATAATTAATAAGCGCAACAAGATAAAACACAAAAAAAATAGGGAAGAGACATCTTCCCTATTTTCTCATGGAATACAAAAATAATTCAACAAATCACTATTAATAAGCGCTTTCTAAAGCCTGTGTCAGATCTTCATCGTTTTTTTCAGGATCAGCCGGTTTTTTATTAACATCTTTAGCTTCGGTTTTTTTAGAATCCGCACATTCATCTGTGACCCTCTGTAACTTTGCTTTATACCCGACAGGTTGTACATCAGATGGCTTTTTTGCTTTATCTTCTTTTGTAGCATCTTCTACTGGCTCTTCAGAAACCTTTTTGATTTTTTGAGAAACAGCCTGGACTTCAGAAGACTTTTTTGTCTTTTCATCTTTTTTCTTGTCTACACTTGCATCAGCTTTTTTTTCTGCACTTGAGTCAGCAACTTTTTTAATTTTAGAACCATCTTGCTGAGTCTCAGCAGGCTTCTTGGTCTTTTCATCTTTTTTCTTATCCTGATAAGTATCAGAGACTTTTTTTATTGTATTCTCATCAGCCTGAGCATCATTATTTTTTTTCACAGTCTCATCTTTAGGATTGCTGAGTTCTGTTTTCTGATCTTTCGAATCTTCAGAGACACTGGAGTATGAAACTTTTTTAATCTCAGTTTTTTTCATATCTTTTTTTTGCATTTTTTCTTCAGTAGTCGCTGCTTTTTGAGTGACAGATACAGCTGAATCAGCAGGCGCTTCACTCTCATTCAAATAATCTTGAAGACTTTTACATCCGCCCAAAGTCAGCGTGGCTGCAACTAAGGTCCATGTTAGATACTTTTTCATAAATAGCCCCATATATTAGATATCAATCATAATCATGTAAAATGATAGAACATTATAAAAAATTGTCATATTATGGCCTTATATCCATCGCTTGATCTTCCAACACTCCCCATTGTGTTATATGAACCAGAAATTCCTGCTAATACAGGAAATATTATTCGTCTGAGCGCCTGTCTAAACACGTCCTTGCATCTCATTCATCCTTTGGGTTTTTCGATTGATGACAAAGGATTAAAAAGAGCAGGTCTTGATTATCATGATCTTTGCGCAGTCTTTCATTACAAAAATATCAATGATTTTTTACAACAGCGCACACCTCGACGCCTCATCGCACTGAGCTCGAAAAAAAACACAAGCTTATGGGACTTCGTTTTTGAAGATGGCGATTACTTGCTTTTTGGCCCTGAAACACGCGGCTTAGATGAAGCCACCTTGAATTTATGCCAACATCATGTTCGCATTCCGATGAGCCAACAGGCACGATCGCTGAATCTTTCAAACTCTGTTGCAATAGTTGCTTATGAGGCTGCGCGTCAAATACATTTAAAATCTAAGATGCCGTTTGATATTTGCTTTTCATAAGAAACTTTTGGCACAATAAATCGTAGTTCTTTATTTAAAGCTAAAATTGAGATGATTATGACTCCTTCAGAGACCCCAGAGATAAAGCAGCCTATGATAGAGATCTATACCAAAAATGGCTGTTTTTACTGCGATCGAGCTATAGATCTTTTAATAAAAAAGAATCTTCACTATACAGAAATTAATCTGAGTGAACATCCTGATGAAATCACTGTGATGCTTTCCCGCTCGCAAGGTCGCAAGACAGTCCCTCAAATTTTTATCAATGGACAGCATATTGGCGGATCAGACGATCTTTATTCTTTTGATGCTCAAGGACGCCTAGATCAGATTATCGGAAACTTTTAAAGGAGTTTATATTATGGAAGAAAAAAAACCACATTTTGCAATTCAACGCATTTTTTTAAAAAATCTTTCTATGGAGTGCCCTAACTCTCCTGAAATCTTCAAAAATTGGAATCCTGAGCTTTCTGTAGACCTCAAAACAGCTCACCGCCATCTCGAAGAAGATTTCTGGGAAGCATCTATTCGCATTACAGCAACTGTCAAGTGCACAGAGCAAGTGGCTTTTGTCTGTGAAGTTGATCAAGCAGGAATTTTTACTCTCTCAAATGTCCCTGCTGATCAAGTTGAACAACTCCTTGAAACAGTCGGCATGGAAGCAATTTATCCTTTTGCACGTGAAGTCATTGCAGATGTTGTCGTGAAATCTGGATTTCATCAACTTCTTTTGGCACCGATTAATTTTGATGCTTACTATCAAGAAAAGAAAAAACAAAAATAATCCTATTGTTTTTCAATTTCATGTCAGACCAAAAGCCTTTTTGCATACACCGCAAAAAGGCTTTTTATTTTGACAATCCCCTATACTAAATATTATCCCCTCTTTTAAAAATGATATGCCCTTTCTTGGATTGATTTCTCTCCTACTTATATCCAATACCTATGCTATCCCTTATAAGGAGATTGATGCATTTGTGGAAGTCTATGAGACAATTAAAAATATGTATATCGAAGAAATAGATGAAAGAACATTAATTGATCATGCAATTAGTGGTATGGTTTCAAAACTCGACCCTCACTCTGCATATCTGATTAGCAATGAATCAGAACCATCTTTTTTACAAAATGATTTTACAGGGATAGGTATTGAATTTTCTCATGATGGAGAAAATTTAGAAATTATGTCGGTCTTATCTGAATCTCCTGCATACGACAATCATCTCAAAGCACACGATAAAATTTTAATGATCAATAACACATGGGCAAAAGGACTCTCTCTAGAAGAAGCTGCATCCATGATGAAAGGCCCTGTAGGGACCTCTGTAAAACTTGTAGTTTTACGCAAAAATGCACAAAAACCAGAAACAATTGCATTGACTCGCGAATGGCTTGAAGAAAAAACAGTCACTTACAAAAAAATAGATCAAATAGGATATATGCGCATAAACCGATTTATCCATGGCACTGCACAAGAGGTTTTCACAGCCCTCAATCCAGTCATGCTTCAAGAAATTGATGGTCTCATTTTAGACCTCAGAAACAATCCCGGTGGACTTGTACAAAGCGCAACAACAATTGCAAATTTCTTCTTAGAAAAAGATTTTTGCGCAAAAAATTATCCATCCTTTGAAAATAAAATTGTTTACTCAAAGGGCAGAGAGGTGTCTTTCAACATCGCCCATTATATTGAAGGCTGTGACACAACGAAAAACCTTCCGATTGTCATTCTCATCAATCATGGATCGGCATCAGCATCAGAGATTTTAGCCGGAGCACTGCAGGATTACGGAAGAGCTATTATTATAGGAGAACGATCTTTTGGAAAAGGCTCAGTGCAGACTGTACTCCCAATTCAAAATAATTTATTGAAGATGACGTGCGCTCGATACTATACACCACAAGGAAGAAGCATTCAGGCAAGCGGCATTCAACCCGACATTACGGTTTACGGTGAATGGGTAAAACCAAAAGAAGACTCTTTGATGATCATCAGTGAAAAGAGCCTTCCTAAACATCTGAAAGGCAATGAATCTTTTAATACAATTGCCACTCTCTCTGAATGGGATGCAATTGACGATCCCTTTTTAGTGCAAGCACGCGGTATTCTCAGTGCACTCAAAATTGAAAAAACAAAATACGATCCATTAAAAGATATCCATCATCGAAAATATCAAGATGAAAACTCGTAAAATACCCTACATTCATTCCGTCTTTGACTATCTAAAACATCATAAGCTTGAGCTCGATGATCGCGATCGGATCAGCACGATCTTTAATCTGAAGAAAACTTTTTGAGATCAGAAAAAAGTTGCTCGTGGCTATAAATCTTTTCTTGTAAAAGAAATTGCCCGATTTTATCAATAAACGCATAAGAACCAGCAAGATACAGTCTTTCAGATGCTCCTAATGCAAAAAACAGAGACAGAGCATCTGTTAATTTTTGATCATCAAGGCCATCATGCAAAAAAGGATGGATCTTCGCACGCAATTGCATATCTAAATCCTTCAAAAGAATCAGATCGTCTTGTGTGCCAATCACCCATAAAAGACGCCAATTTTCTTGTTTTTTCAAAGAAAACTCTTGTATCAAAGAGAGAAATGGGGTGATCCCGGTTCCAGCAGCAATTAAAGCATATGAGCTAAAATCAACAAAGGTCATTTGTCCCTGAGCGTCCGAGAGAAAAAACACAGTCCCTAAGGGGTAAGTCCAAGGTTTACGCGTATAGAAAACAAGAAAAGGCAAAGTTGTGGGATGAGACGCTATCGAAAAAAATCCGACTACTGTCGCACTTTCTTGCACTGTGATCCGAACATATTGCCCAGAACTAAACTTATGTCCCTGATCGACATAAATCTCATATCGCCATAATGTCGGATGGATTTGGTCTTGACTCCACAATTTGCCTTTAAACATTATTCTTTTCTCTTCATCGCATCAAAAAACTCTTCATTTGTTTTGGTCATTTTTAAACGATCGACGAGAAAATCATTTGCAGCTAAATCATCCATCGGATACAGAATTTTCCTTAAAATCCAGCTCTTATGCAGCTCTTCTGGATGCATAATGAGCTCTTCACGTCGTGTACCCGAAGCATTAATTTTCACAGCAGGATAAGAGCGTTTTTCCGCCATCCGTCTATCCAGATGGAGCTCCATGTTTCCTGTGCCCTTAAATTCTTCATAGATGACATCATCCATTTTAGAACCGGTATCTACGAGAGTTGTAGCAATAATTGTCAAAGAACCGCCTTCTTCTAAATTCCGCGCAGCACCAAAAAAACGTTTTGGCTTCTGTAGAGCATTCGCATCAATACCACCTGTCAAAACCTTACCAGAATGCGGTACCACAGTATTGTACGCTCTCGCTAAACGCGTCATGGAATCGAGTAAAATCACAACATCTTTCTTTTGTTCAACAAGACGCCTTGCCCTTTCGATTGTCATTTCAGCCACTTGAACATGGCGTGTAGGTGGCTCATCAAAAGTTGAGGCAATCACCTCGCCACGCACAGAGCGCGCCATTTCTGTGACCTCTTCTGGACGCTCATCTATTAAAAGAACCATCAAAACACAGTCTGGATAATTATGAGCAATAGAACGAGCAATATTTTGTAACATCATTGTCTTTCCGGCTTTAGGAGGAGAAACAATCAAGCCCCTTTGCCCAGGGCCAATAGGTGAAATCAAATCAATCACTCTGGCTGTTAAATCCTCTGTAGAACCATTGCCTATAGAGAGCTTATACTGCCGGTTCACATGAATCGGGGTTAAATCATCAAACCAGGTACGTTGAAAACTTTTTTCAGGGGTCTCGTCATTAATACTAATCGCTTTAAGCAATGCGAAATAACGCTCTGAATCTTTCGGTGCGCGAATCAGGCCTTTAATTTTATCACCGTGAGTCAGCCCTAAACGCCGAATCAAAGTAGCAGAAACATAAAGATCATGAGCACCAGAAGCATAGGAGTTTTCTGGAGAGCGCAAAAATCCATAACTATTTTCGGGGGTAAGCTCTAAGTATCCCTCAGCAACAATATCCTCTTTCTCTTTCGCTGCATGTTGTAAAATCAGAGTAATAACATCTTCTTTCCTGCGACGAGGTGGGATTTCAATGCTGCGCTCCTGTGCCATATGAATAAGGGTAGATAGGTCCTGACTTTTTAAGTCAACCAAATTGATCATAGAGAATTCTCCAAAGTAGCCTTCAGGCTATATGCGGTTGATTATGCGAGAATAAGCGCAATTTCATATTTTTAAAGATAGAAAAACAAAAGAAAATCAAAGAGTTTCTGTATGCGCTTTATTATATACACAAAAAATTTTATAGAACGCTAAAAGATTTAGCATTTTCATTCTAACTCAGCAAGATGATTTTTTAAAGAGCTGAGTGCTTTTTTCTCAATTTGACGAACACGCTCTACGGAAATTCCATACAGATCGGCCAGCTCTTTTAAAGTTTGCGCTTCCTCTTTCAAATAGCGCTGCTCAATAATATAGGCTTCTCTTGGAGACAACGTGTGTAAAGATTGAGCGATTTTTTGATGATACACGTTTTCTATTTCTAAAGTATGAATCTGATGTTCCATCGTATCTATAGCTGAACCGAGTGTCTCTTCCAATAAGGGTGCGTCCGGATTCTCTAAAAAAACAGGGGCTTGCAAACTGAGCTCTTGTTCTTGAAAACGCCCTGACATATGCTCTACATCTGCAATCTCTACATCTAAAGTCGTAGCAATTTTCTCAAACTGCTCTGTTTTTGTCATGTTCTGATACTCTTGTTGAGCTTGAAGTTTTCTCAGATTAAAAAACAGTTTACGATGCGCTTTCGTCGTAGCAATTTTTACTAATTTCCAGTTACGAATAATATAATTATGAATCTCAGACTTGATCCATTGCACAGAAAATGAAACCAATCTCACTCCTTTGAAAGGATTGAAATGCTGGACAGCCTTCATTAAGCCAACCGCACCTTCTTGTATTAAATCAGGCAACGGCAAACCATAAGAAAGATATTTTTTCGCGACTTTGACAACATAACGCATATGAGACATAACAAGTTTATGCGCTGCAAACAAAGCCATCTTCTCTTCTTCTGCTGAAAACAGCGCATCTCCTTGAGATGCTTGTTTTTTTTCTTGATAGGTATAATACATCATGGCTAAACGCTGCTCTTCTTCTAAAGAGAGATAAGGCTGATCGAGATATCGATGATTTGCGCCACCAAAATTTTCTGGTTCTAAACAGACTGGATTCATCTCCTGGATCTCTTCTTGCAAATCTACGAGATCATCGTCTGTATAGAGAGTATCGGTATTCTCAAGCTGACTATCTTGATGTGTAGAAAGGGGAGTCTTTAAAGATTGATTCACTGAATCCTCATAAAAGTCTTGTTCATACATCTCTATTTTATCTAGAAAATTCTTTTGATATCAAGTGTTTTTATCAACTAAGCCAATACAATCAACGGGACAGATAGTTTGGCAATGTGGATGTGGATAGATTTCTGCACATAATGTGCAAAGATCTGTCCTAATTTGATAAAATTGCAATTGTTCATCAAAAAAAATGGCTTGATTCGGGCACCCCGGCTCACAGATATCACAATTAATACATTCTGCATCAATCACTAAGATAGCTGACATAGTGTTCCATAAATTCTGTTGTATAGACTTTTAACCTTTGTGTCAAAAAAAGCAAATTTTCAAAAGGAATATCGGGTTTCAAGCCTTCTGAAAGATTAATAATTCTTGGATAGCGCTGCGAAAAAACCCACTTTCGAATTTGCTGATCCAGTTTCTCCTGCGAGAGATACAGCCAGTCCAAATCTAGATTCCCTTGTATGAGATATTTTCTTTCTAATTGCACAATCGGCGCAAAACGATCACACGCCAAAATCTCTACAGAAAGCTCGTTAGCTGCACAAAAATCTCCTAAATCACGACTATAATAAATGACCGGTTTGTGCACATGCGCTTTTTTGAGTTCTCCTGAAATTTGATTGATAGCAGATTGGATCCAGTATTTTCGCTCTCGTTTTGGTAAATAGGCACTCCACGAATCAAAAATCATGAGCTGAGTCGCACCCGCCTGTGCTTGTGCGATCAAAACTTGCACACAAAATTGTATTAAAAAAGAGTGCCACTGCTGCCTCAGTGCCTGTGGCATATTCTCAAAAATTGCTAGCGTTCGATCCCATGAGATAGGAATCGTTTCGGTGATTAAATAACAAAAAAGAGTCCATGGCGCACCGCAAAAGCCAACAAGCTCTTTATGAGGATACCTAAGACGGACTAAGTGTATAGCTTCTAAAACAGCCTGAAATTTTTCTGAAAATCCTTGAAAATGCCTACGGAAACAAGGGTGCACCTGATGTTGCAAACCTGAAAGCTCCGGACCATGAGAAAGACTTTTATAGCGCAAAGAGATCTCAAACAAACCTTCTAATGGCAATAGAATATCTGAAAATATGACACACGTATCGACATCCAGGCGATCTAAGGGCTCGGTCGAAATTTCAAAAATACGTTCCGAGTCAGAGAACAGATCCCAAAAATCTCCATGCTCAGAGCGTATTTGCCGATATCGTGGCATAACGCGCCCTGCCTGCCGCATATACCAACAGGGCCATCGCGACTCCACATAGGGATATATTTTTTGAATGATGTTTTTTTCCACAAACGATTATCCTAAGCCTAAGCGCTTTAAATCATCAATTAATTTTTCGACAGACTCTGCAGATTTTTTTAATGCTTCATAATCACAAGATTTGAGATCATAACGCATAATTGATTCCACACCATGAGCCCCAATAAAAGCAGGTACACCTAAAAACAGAGGAAAAGACACAGGGTACTCATGTCCTGAGACATAAGCTGCAACAGCTAAAAGTTGTTTCTTGTCGTGACAAATCGCTTCCACCATTTCAAAAGCGCTCAAAGCTGGCGCATAGTAAGCAGAGCCGGTCTTAAGCAATTGCACAATTTCAGCGCCACCATTACGGGTTTTTTCAATACAGTGATCTAGCTGAGTTTGTGATAATTGTTGTTTTGCTACAGCTTCATCAAAAGATAGTCCACAATAATATGAACGGTCTGTTAAAGGAACCATTGTATCCCCATGTCCGCCAAGAACCATGGCTTGTATATTATGGGCTTGTGTTTGGGTCAGCTGTCTTGAAAAATAGCGAAATCGAGTTGAGTCTAAAATTCCAGCCATGCCCATCACCTTGTGCGCTGGTAACCCTGAGCTTTTATACAATTGATAGACCATCGCATCTAGGGGATTTGTAACGCAAATGACAATCGATTGTGGAGAATATTTCGCAATAGCCTGTCCAACTTCGTGCATCACCTGCGCATTGGTGAGCAATAAATCATCACGAGACATTCCTGGCAGTCTTGGAGACCCAGCAGTAACAACAATCACATCAGAATTCACGATAGCCTCGTAGCTAGCAGCACCCTCTATCAAAGAACTTGACCCCGCAAGAATCGCAGCCTGTCCCAAATCCAAGGCTTTTCCCTGCGCCACTCCCTCTTTATTGTCAAAAAGCACAATATGTTGGTAATTTTTTAACAGGGCCAAAAGAGCGATGGTCCCACCGATATTTCCAGAGCCTATAAGAGTAATTTTTTTATTCACAGAAAATCTTTCTACAAATCTTAGATACAATCAAACATAGTTGAAAAAATGCTTTTCTCAAGAGCGCGCTTGTTGAGATTTTTCGCCATTTCAGCGCAGAACTGAAATGCACCTTATGAAAGAGCCTCACACTCAAGAGCGAACTGTGTCTGAGCACCAAAATATTTTGCGTCTCCACTGGCAATAGCGGCAGCAGAAACTGCAGAACTGACAACACGCTGCAATCGAGGATCAAGAGGTTTTGGTAAAATATAGTTTTTACCAAATGATAAGGCTTCTAGGTTATATGCTTTTAAGAGAGAGGGATCAACAGGCTCCCTGGCTAATTGTGCGATTGCACGGACAGCTGCATCTTTCATTTCAACGCTAATTTGTTTTGCGCGAACGTCTAATGCGCCTCTAAAAATATAGGGGAAACATAATAAATTGTTCACCTGATTGGGGTAATCACTCCGTCCTGTTGCAACAATAATATCTTCTCTAATTTTTTGGACTTCCTCAGGGAATATTTCAGGAATGGGATTAGCCATCGCAAAAACAATAGCATTATATGCCATATGTTGTATCATATCACTGTTTAAGAGCCCTCCCTTAGAGAGACCGATAAACACATCAGCCTCAATCAGAGCTTCAGCTAAAGTCAGATTTTGTGATTGTGCAAACTCTTGTTTTTCCAAACTCAGATCGCTTCTTTGCGTATGAATTAATCCTTTCGAATCAAAAAGATAAATGTTTTCTTTTAGCACACCGTAACGAATCAACATTTCTAAAGAGGCTAAGCCAGCCGCACCAGCACCGACTGCCACAACCTTAATAGACGAAAAACATTTATTTTGCAGAAAAAGAGCATTTTTCAGTGCTGCTGTTAAAACAATGGCAGTGCCATGCTGATCATCATGAAAAACTGGAATACTCAATCGCTTTTGAAGCTCTTTTTCAATATAAAAGCATGCGGGAGCTGCGATATCTTCAAGATTAATGCCCCCAAAAGTCGGGGCTATGGCAACAACAATCTCTACAAATTTCTCAGGATCTCTTTCGGCAATTTCAATATCAAACCCATCAACATTGCCAAATCTTTTAAACAAAAAAACTTTTCCTTCCATGACTGGCTTGGAAGCAAGCGGCCCAATATCTCCCAAACCTAAAACTGCTGTACCATTTGAAATCACAGCGACAAGATTAGCTTTTTGAGTATACTCATAGACCATGTTTGGATTACGATGAATAAGGCGACATGGCTCCGCCACTCCTGGTGAATAGGCCAAAGCTAAATCATATTGATTTTCAGATGGCTTGGTCAAAGCGGTCGCTATTTTGCCGGGCTGAGGATAACAATGATAGTCTAGAGCTTTTTTATTGAGTTCTTGATCATCCATACATCCTCGACCTTAGTTTTTCACAAAACGTTATTTAGTAGCGCTTGCTTGTTCTTTTTTAGCAACTTTCGCATATTTGCTAAAAAAAGTATTAACAGATTTATCTTGTCCGATCGATTTTTTATGCCCTGTATAATAATGATGGCAACGACCACAACTTTCAATTTTTAAGATAGGACTTTTTGAATAAGTAGAGCGAGTCACAAAACTGTTTCCGCATGTGCAGCTCACTTGAATTTCTTTGTATTCGCGACGTTGAGACATAATATAGATACTCCAAATAATATAGCTATAAACTAGCTAACAATAAGAACTGAAAAAGAATCAGCAAAGATATAAATTATTATACCGATCTCGCTAGATCTTTCCAAGAAAAATGATGTGTTGCTATAAGCTCTTGTACAGATCGTCTAGAGTCACGAGTCGGACCAATACGTCTTGGCGCCTGCACATAGTGTAAAGCGAACCCGTAATCTTGATATAATTCGGACATTTTAGAGGTTGCATGATTCATGATCAAACCTTTGCCTGGGAAGTTTTTCAGCCAACGTGCAAGTTTTTCCTGATCGCTACATGAAAATGTTTGGTGATAATAGCCCTGCCAACTCTGATCATAAGGGGGATCACAAAAAATAAAATCCCCACTTTGTATTTGCAAATCTTCAAATGAACCATGTTGAAATACCCAGTTTTTCATGATGGCCTGATAATCACTCCATGAAGGCGCAATCAGTGGCGTCTTATACAGGCCAAATGGCGTGTTAAAAAGGCCAGACCTATTAAAACGACATAAGCCATTATATCCCATCTTGTTGAGAGTCCAAAACAAAATAGCTCCTTCCTCTGACAAAGCGCGATTTTCTTTGATTAAAACATTAAATTGCGCTCTCAGATTCAGATAACGTTCTTTGTTCCTGATCTCAGGCACAAATGAAGGAAGTCCATTTTGCACAGTTTGATAAAAATTGATGAGATAAGGATTGATATCGCAGGCTAAGACACTCTTTTCTTTCATGAAAAATGACAACGACAAACCACCTGCAAACGGCTCTACGAAACGATCCCAACCAACGGATCGTAATAAATTGGCATAACGAGAAGCGAACCAGCGTTTTCCTCCTGCCCATTTAAGCAGAGGGGGGGTATGTGGCAAGGACAGCATAGAGATCCTTTTGCGAATAGTTTGAACTATGGTATGATATTTTTATATTGTTTCTGTTTTTTTCGTATTGGTCAAATATGTCTTTTGTTGTAACAGAGGCGTGCATCAACTGTAAGTACACTGATTGTGTGGAAGTCTGTCCTGTAGACTGCTTTTATGAAGGCCCCAATATGGTTGTTATCAATCCTGAGGAGTGTATTGATTGCGGTTTATGTGAGCCTGCGTGTCCAATTTCTGCTATTCTCTCAGAAGATGAACTCAACGTTGAACAAAAACATTCTGTGCTGGAAATGAATTTACAATATGCGAAAATATGGCCACAAATTTCTACAAAAAAAGAGCCTTTAGCTCAAGCCGATGAGTGGAAAGCCATTACAAACAAAATCGATTTTCTAGAAAGATAACTTTTAGCGCCCATAGCTCAGCTGGATAGAGCGTTGGCCTCCGGAGCCAAAGGTCAGAGGTTCGAATCCTCTTGGGCGCACCACTGACGACGTGGCGGTTGATAAATTATCTTTTCCACTTTACGCACAAACCGCATACCTAATTCTTTATAAGCAAAAAAATTCTTATCGATAAGAGGATGAGAAAAGTAAATAAAACGACTTTGGGCGGCATAAGCTGCAAAACCACCTGTACACAGCCTATCATCAATCATAGCGATCTGTTGTGTTCTCAGATCCCACATGTGTGCTAAGGTCTCAATTGTCAGTGGAGACGGCTTGAGCGGAATAGGATTCATCCATACAATTTCACGCCATACAGATTCAATATAGCGTTTTCTTTGATGAGCAATAGAGCCACGATTATTAGAATGAATCGCTATTTTTATGTTACGCGCTAAGAGCTCTTTAAGAATAGGTTCTATGTTTGCATGAATTTCAAGAGCATCTGCATGTGCTAAGACTCCATCAAAATCGAGCACAAGCCCGGCAATCTCATTTTTATCAAAGCTCATAGGAGTTAATAGTTCCCAAGACGAGACACTCCAGCTTTGCAAGAGCAGATACTTTTGAAAAGTCATGTTTCAATCCCTTTAATCAACTGTCACTGATTTTGCCAAATTTCTTGGCTTATCAATATTACACCCCCTATGCTGCGCCATCCAAAAAGCAAGCATCTGCCCAATACAGGAAAAAACCAATCCTTTAATAATCATGGAATCTGATTGCATAATAGAGTGAGTACAAGAAACAGGCAGTCCAAGATGGCCTTGAAGTTCGGAAATCACTTTTAATCGCCCTCCTCTGGCAATAACTTCCTGAGCAGCAATCAGATTTTTCTCAAAAGATGTATCATGTGCTAAATACAGCAAGACATCTACATGAGAATCAATTAAAGCTAATGATCCATGTTTCAACTCTCCGCTGTGAATTGCAAAAGCGTTTTTATAGGAAAGCTCACGAATTTTTAAACAGCTTTCCTGCGCTATGGGAAAAAAATAACCCCTTGCGAGCAAAATCAGAGGCCCGTCTGAGATCATATCTTTGGCCCATTCTTGCCAGGTTTGATCGGATAAAACAGACTCAAGCAGTGTATATAACTGATTGGGTGCAATTCCTAAATTCCATAAAGAGGGTGCGCAGCGTGTCAGATGTAAAATTTGAGCGGTAAAACTTTTTGTTGCAGCAACACTATATTCTGGACCAATATTGAGCAAAATAGTCTGATCAACCTGCCTCGTTAACGAGGATGCAGAGCGATTCGTAAGAGCTATTGTTTTTTCATATTTATGTCCATGTTCTCGCATCAATCCCAGAATATCTGCAGTTTCTCCTGATTGAGAAAGCGCGACCAAATAAGAATGCTCTTTCACTAAAGGAGGAATATCTCGATAATCTGAAGCGAGAAAAGCATGTACGGGTATTTTCATATTCTGAATAAAAAAAGGAACCATAAATGACGCTGCAAAAAAAGATGAGCCACAACCTACAAAATGGATTTCCTGCGCATCTTTAAAAAGATCTTCTGTGTTTTGATCTAAAATGTCTGATAAGAGCTCTTTTTGAGCAAGCATTTCTTGTTCAAAATACGTGGTTTCTTTTAAAAAAGTCGTTTCTTGAGATCGTGATAACACAAAGATATTTTGACCTGCCTCAGTTCGTATTGAATTGTATTGCTGAGAAATATTTTCGAGATTCAAGCACCACATATCATGAGAAAGCATCACAGCTTCTGTGCACAAATGAGGCAATGCTGCCAGATCGGAAGAAATAAAAAAGGTATTCTCTGCACAAGAAAGATAGAGAGGTAAATCTTTAGCAGCTATAAAAAGATTTTGCCCCTTCCAGTCTGCGATCACAAGAGCATAACTACCCACGATTTTACCAAGAGCTCGAGATATGGATTGCCACATATCGCATCCGTGGGCGCGATATGTGGCAATCAATCCCAAAATGCGCTCTGAATCTGTTTGGGAGATCAGCTGATCTCGAATCTGAGGAAGAATCTGTTCTTGAATCGCTAAAAGATTTTCCACGACGCCATTGTGCACCAATGACAGATGATCGCATGCATCTTTCCATTGATGAGGATGAGCATTTTGCAAGGAGACGGCTCCATGTGTAGCCCAGCGCGTATGACCAAGACCTAAAAGCGCCTCCTGCTTCAGATCTAAAATCTGTTCAAAATCAGAAGGAGCACCCAGATGTTTATGAAAAAAAACTGAACCTGCACTCTCTTGAAAAGCAATTCCAAAAGAATCATAACCCCTGTATTCTAAAGCGGTCAGTCCCTGATGCAACCACTGAGCTAAACACTGAGACCCTCCTATGGCTGCGACGATTCCACACATAAAAACCTCTCTTTATCAAAAGCACGCAGTCTACTTGCTGCTCTCCGTGTTAACAGAGTAGCACATGGGACATCTTCAGTGACCAAAGTTGCAGCTCCAACATAAGCTTTATATCCAATTTTTAAAGGCGCCACCAACTGAGAACTGGCGCCTATAAACACTTCATCCTCAATACAGACAGTATGCTTTTTATGCCCATCATAATTACATGTGACAACAAAAGCAGCAATATTACATTTTTTACCTATCGTACAATCTGCTAAATATGCAAAATGTTTTGCTTTAGTATTTTGATCAAGGGAGGAGCGTTTAATCTCGACAAAAGAGCCAATCTCACAAGATGAACCAATTGAGGTTGATTGAGATAAAGCGGTAAAAGGCCCAACAATGCTCTTGGCTCCAATCTGCACTGTATCGAGATAAGAAAAAGGATGAATTTGTGAGTCTGTCTTGAGAATATTGTGATTACGCAAAACGACTGGACCTCTTATCTGCGTTCCCTGCTCTAAAATCGGCAACTGGCCTTTAAAAAACACAGTGTTGACCTGAGAAAGAACAGCACCTTGGCACACAGCCTGATAACGTCTTTGTTGATAGTAGTACTGTTCTGCCAGCTCAAAATCTTCCCAAGTATTAATCCCTTGAAACTGACGATAGTTTTCAAAAAAACAGATTTCAGTTTTTTCCACCAATGGTGAACCAGGTGCCCATAAATCAGTCAAATAATATTCATTTTTAGCATGATCCTGATGGATTAAATGAAGGTAATCTTGGATCATTGAGACATCGAAACAATAAACTCCGCAATTAATTTCAGATAAAGAGAGCTCCCCAAAAGCTATTTCTTTTTCTTCCACAATACCAAGAAAATCTTTTTTATCTCGCATAATTCGGCCATATCCCCGAGGAAAGGGATGCACACTTGTCGCAAGAGCTGCAGGCGCACAAGACTGCGATAAGCGATCACACACTTCAAAAGAGACTAAGGGGCAATCTGCATGCATAATTAAAAGCCTGGACTGCTGGGTAGCATTGAGTGCAAGCCTGAGAGCATCACCTGTTCCTAAAGGAACATGCTGTATAACGATCTGAATCGAGGGGCAGCGCAAATACTCAGGATAGGTCTTTTGGAGCCAATCGAAATTTTTTGAAGAGAGAATCAATAAGATTTCTCTATAATTTCTTTCAAGAGCTTTGTCTACAGAGTGCAGTAAAATGGGCTTCTCATCAAGAGGATATGCTATTTTGCCCAAAGGATACGGAAAACGAGAAGATTGGCCAGCAGCGAAAATCGCTATACTCAGATGTTCGAAACAAAGACTCTGCATGTCTACTCTTTTTTTTCTTGGTTTTGTAAGTCAAGAATATAGTTCAAAATGCCGGGAATATCTTGAATTTTGAGATCCTCTGTCGGAGATAAGCAATATACACCTAAGGGTCCCTGTATATACAAAGCAGGTATTTGTTTCACCTGAGTCTCTTTCAAGAAACCTAAGGAACGATCGAGCAGGTTTTGGACCTCAGCATAAGAAATCGTATCCCATGCATTTGTAGGAGCATCCGCTAAACTATTCACCAGATCTTTGAGATCTTTTTGGTGAAAAACTTTCTCACCTGAGCGATAAAGATTCTCATAAAAAGAAAGAGGTGCATCATATTTTTTCCCCGCCAAATAAGCTTTTAATAAAATCTTCCCTTGATGATTCTTAATCAAGGGATAGGTATGGAGGTAGGGATTCATAGTCTCGAAATCATTTTTTAAAAGATCGAATAGCTGTGCACAGCCTTTACATTGAAATGAAAACACATAAGAAACAACAACCGGATCATTTTCACTGACTGCCGAACGAATCAAAAATTTTTGAATATCACTTTGTGCCTGACAAACAGTCAAAAATAAAGACACAACTATTAAGCCAGTTTTAAAAAAATCATTCATACTCATAATTTAGGGCTGTAATCCTTGAATATAGTATGCCACAGATTGTATTTGCTCATCAGTTAAAGCTTTTGCTACCAGATTCATAACCGGATGTATACGTTCCTTTGAGCGATAATATTGTAATTGATTAATAAGATATTCAGCATTTTGATGTGCCAAAAAAGGATACGATGCTGGTTGATTTCCAAGACCTCGAGGATGATGACATGCAGCACATGCGGGTATATGTTTTTCAAAATCTCCACCCATATAGAGTCGTCGCCCTTTTTCTAACAGTATGTCATCATTGATTGTTTTTTGATTGATATGTTTCTGTGTACCGTAATACAACGATAAGTGTTTTTTCTCTTCTGTGTTCAGTGATTGTGCAATTGATGTCATAAGAGGATGATTTCTTGGACCACGCTCGCTCTGTGCAAAATGCTCCAACTGTTTATACAGATAATCTGGATATTGCCCCTGCAGCAATGGGACTGAGCGATCCACGGAAGCATCACTCTGTGCACTGTGACAGGTACTACAAAATTCAGGAGTATTTTGACTAGCCACTGTCTCTTCAAGCGCAACTGTCATTTCATCAGCAGCGCACGGCAGAATCACGCCAAATCCAGATAAGAAAAAAAAATGCAATAACAAAAACACCATAGAAACCTAGGTTTTTTCTATAAAGATGTATCATCAACAATAGCACAAAAAACACCAATCACAGCATCATAGTCTGGCATTTGTTGATGTGCAGATCGCAAAAACGCATCCATTTACCCTGCATCATAGAAAAAAGCCCTCACAATCATTCAGCCTCCGATCGAATCGGCCTGTTCTCTTGCGTCAAAGATATCAGGCTATTTCCTATTTTTCTGTGAATTTTTAATAAAAACGATCCTATATGATTTTTATCAAAATGATAAATCTAAAATAATAGAGGAGTGCGTGGTATGTTTCCAGTATTTTTATTCGGGAATAGTGCATTATATTCGCGGTGTCAGAGCAATACCTCCGCTTGGGGACTGTGGAACAACCTCGACGATGCATACGACAGTCAAATTTGTTATAAAGATGAGGACAGTAACACTCTACTGCACATTGCAGTGCTATACAAAAGGAGACATTTAGTTGGAGTGCTTTTAAGCCATGACAGATGTCAAAATATAGGATTGCACGACAAAAACAAAAATGGGGACACTCCCCTCCTGCTCGCAGCTGCAATGGGCGATCTGGAGATGGTCAGAGCTTTCTTAAGTGATGCACCTGCATGTAAAACGCTCAATATACAAAACAATGCTGACAAGACACCTCTTTTTTGTGCTGCCGAGAAGGGGCATACAGCGGTTGTTGAGGCTCTATTAGAGAAGTCTGACATCGACACTATCAACGCTCTGACCACGCTTAAGCGGTCTCCTATTGAGATTGCGGCAGCTCATGGCCATCTCGATATTGTTTCTCTTTTACTTGATAAAAGCAATGAACTCAATAGAATCGCGGCGTTTTTGTCAGCTGCAAAAAATGGGCATAAGGACATTCTTGTTTGCATTGGTAAATTTTTCGCTACGAACTCAATTGCGCTTCCCCCTGTTGACCAAACAAGATATTTGCTGCTAGCGATGCTAAATGGTCACACCGAAACTTGTGAGGATATTCTTGATGCATGCTTTAAAGACTCTTCTTCTCAGCCGTTCGATCTCAATTACACAGAAAAGGCGTACTTAAATTTATATGAGACTCTCAAAGAAGCAGCAAGAAAGAACCACAAACAAATAATAATCAAGTTATTTGAGAAGATACCATTCCAGACACAGAACATTGATGATCGCTGTCCTGCGAATCTTAAGGCACTGATCCAGACGGCATGGGGCAATAAAGCAGCTCTCCAATCTCTTCAAGAAGAACAAATAAAAGATATTAAGGATAATGAAGGCAATAATCTTCTACATATTGCTGCTCTCTATGGTCACGAATCTCTGTGTGAGCAATATATACAAAAAGGCTTGAAGATCGATTCTAAAAATAGTGCCGGTGAGACTCCTCTCATGCTTGCAGCTCGTAATGGAAACCCCGAGATAGTCACCTGGTTATTAGAAAAAAACCCCAACAACATTGACGCACTCAACAATGAAGATGAATCGGCCCTCAGCATAGCTGCTCGAAGCGGAAATTACGCTATCGTAAAAACCCTGCTCAAAGCAGGGGCTGATATCAATTTGAAAAACAAAAAAGGTCACAGAGCATTGAGAATTGCCCTAGACAGCGGACATCCAGATATCGCACAACTCATCGTTCAGTTTCACCCTTCTATCAATAAAACAGAATTGCGAAAATATTATTTCCAATGCGGAATTAAAAAAGGAATCCGCCTCTCTTGGAAGACTACCAAACACTGGATGAAGCAAAAACAATGGGACCAATCTCTGAATTTCTTCAAACAGCTCTTTGAAAGAAAAGATGAAAACACTAATCAATCTTTAAACACATCTGACTTTGATGCCCAAAAAAATGTGGAAAAAACCAAAAAATTGAAAAAAAGGTTCCACAAACACGAGGGACTCATCTATCGCTCCGAAAAAAAGGGTCGCTCGACACATCTCGTCTTTTCCCATAAAAATCCCAAGTCAAGCGACAAGCCACAGAACAAAAGACAGAGCCCATCAGATCAATCTGTTGTTGAAACCAAGCGCCAAGCAAATCGGCAATAATAACATCTGACTCAAAAACCGCCGAATTATGCTGATAGGGCGGTTTTTGATGTTTTTCTATTTCTGGCATTTGTTGATGTGCAGATCGCAAAAACGCATCCATTTACCCTGCATCATAGAAAAAAGCCCTCACAATCATTCAGCCCCCGATCGAATCGGCCTGTTCTCTTGCATCAAAGAGATCAGGCTATCTCCTATTTTTCGAACAGATAGCACAAGCACATAGAATATCTCTCAGCAACTGAATAGTGTAAAATTCCTTACACATACCATCTCCTTTTTATTTGAACATCACTCAATCCAAGCGGTTTGTACATAGAATAATCCTTTAGCTATCGGATTTTTAATCTCTCCTAAACAGGATGTTGGCTGCCTTTGCTGCACTTGTATCAGCGTTTTTCCTCGATGAAAGGCGAGAAAGTGGGCTTCCAAAAATCTGAAAAGACCTGGACTCAGCAGCATATTGTAGGACTACAGAATGATTCGATATTGTTCTGATTTTTTAATAGATACAAAGGAACAGCTCATGTTTTTATAAAAATGTGGTTATGCTCATAATATATCCATGATCGTTTCAATACATATATATCTCACACAAAACTCATATAAAAAATACATGCTCACAGTGTATAACAAATTGTTTACACAAAATGTGCGATATTTAAAACAAATGTTTTATGAGTGAGATCTCCCAAATCTCATAAAACACGAATAATAAAAATTCTTCGAAAAATATTTATTTTATCATCATTCGATCCTATATGTCTTTTAACCTTAATACAATGTAATGGTCTAAAAATGCTAAAAAATGCAAACACCGAACTGGGAGAACAGGTAATAACCTTAGTGATGGAGTGGAAAAAGGATCCGCAGAACAAGCATGACAATTTTCAGAAGATCTGCGATTTGATAGAAAACGCCGAGCCAGAAGTGGTGCAAAGAACTCGGATTGTAGGCAAACCAATACTTCATTATTTTTGCACTCTAGAGCCACCATCAGGGATAACAGCAGGGAATCTCACAGATAAGGTATGCCCTATTATAGAAGCTCTTTTACAAAAAAATGTAGATATTAATGCGCTAGAGAACGAGGAGACTGCGCTGTTCCATGCGCTCTACAATAGAGATACCAGGGTGCGCAATCTCTTAGATAAACATGGTGCCGATGTAGATATTGGCAAAAGCATACTGGCCTGGGCTATTCCACGGGATGACATAGGAACAGTCAAATTCTTTTTAGAGCGAACCAAAAAACACAATATCAATTTCTTGGACATCATTTTATCGTTTTTTAATGGACAGTTTCAGATGGCATTTTTGCTCATGAAACACAAGCTCGTTCCTAAAAAAGAACCTGTAAGGCCCCCTTCATCAAACGAAACCCTACAATCAACCAACATCTCACCGAACAACCAGAGATCTCCAAAAAACAATCCCTAGCAGGAAGATGACAGAACGATTTGACTGCTTTATATATGCCTAAAGCAGATCGGTATCAGCCAAAATCCTATTCCAGAAATAGAAAGCAAAAAAAAACCCTGACTTTTGATCAGGGTTTTGAAATAAAAAACTTGG
>CAYNBJ010000009.1:0-39825 GCA_964395835.1 uncultured Gammaproteobacteria bacterium | reverse complement strand
AAATGATTTTAGAAAAGACGGGTTTTGGTGGATCTCACCAGAGAATGATGCCTTAGTCACGAGCATTGTAAGGCATATGTCTCATCAAACAAAAATTATCTGTTCGCAGGATGTTTTTTTAGAAAGGCTTGGGCGTCCTTTGTTGCAAGTGCATATCACTGACTGTTCTTTTGTAAAAGCAATCATAATGTGTGGGTACGCACAAGTTCTTAATAAAATCATCCTAGATCAGGTGGATCAAAAGTTTTACACACAAGAATTAAAATCAGCTCTTGACATGGCTTTAAGATATGGTCAATTTGAATGTTTAAAAATGTTAATATTGGAGCACGGGGGACGCCCATTGAGAGAGGATATTCAGATATATTTGAACAATATTTTAAAAAACATCTCTCTTTTGGATAATATTGATACAGATTGTTATATTTTTTTGTGGAAATTAGGTTTAAATATCAACAACACTATTTTGATTTGTATAAAAAATACGTTGAACTATAAGTTACGTGCTTTTATTGAGGCTGGCATTGTGATTGATGTTATCGATCAACATGGCAAAACCGCGCTTATGTATGCATGCATGTCTAGTAATCTGGAGGTGATTCAAAAATTGATTAACGCAGGTGTTGACATTGAGATGAGCGATCACAATGGAAAAACCGCTCTGAGTTATGCTATCGAATTGGCTATCACAGTTGGTCATATAGAGCCAATGAAAGAGCTTTTTAAAGCAGGTGCAAGTTTAGATATTGAAGATTTAACAGAGAAAAAATATGTTCATGTGGATAAAGCTATCAATGCGTTGATTCATCATTTCCAGAAAAATTTTTATGATGCAGCATCAAATCAAAAACCATGGTCCTGGGAGATAGATAAAGATCATTTCGAAATTTTTCAGAGTTTGATCGAATTTGGCGTAAATAAAAATCTACTCAATGAGGAATATTTAAATTCACTGTTACTATCAGTGGTCGCTTTGTTTGATCATCTCGATCTGATTAAAATGATTCTTGCAGCAGGTGCGAATCGAACAGTAGTAGCAAAAAAAGATCATGTTAATGTCATACATTTGTTTTTTATGACGGTGTTGCGTAGAAAAGATGTGATGGTGAGATATCAATTCCAAGATCAGCTAAAGCACAGTCAAAACAATCTAGAAGTCTTATTGGCACTTTTAAAACATAGCCCATATCATGATGAGCAAAGCTACAATGGTCAAACTGCTCTTATGTGGGCGCTAGTGTGTGGTGAGAAAGATCTGATTTATGCCCTGATCGGGGCTGGAGTTGATATCAATCTTTCTGATTTTGAGGGTATGACAGCACTGATGTATGCATTGTCACTCGATCAGGTAGAGATTGTGGCCGCTCTTATTCGGGCTGGTGCTGATATCGATATAAAAAACAAAGCAGGAGCAACTGCAGCAACTTTAGCTGCTTATGCAGGTGCAGTAGAATCTCTCAAATTTTTGCTTGAGGCAGGACATGATCCTTTTGACCGCTCAATCAACCCTCAATCGTCTGATTTTGGCTACTACATCCGAAAAAATAATCATGAAAAATGTAACACAATCAGCGAATATATTGATAGTGCGCAAATTAGTCATGAAAATATCGTTATGGATCTGTTGTCTGGATCATTAGATTTAAATAAAACACACTGCACAGAAAAACGTTTATTGATGATTCTAGAAAAAGATATTGATCATAATAGAGTGATATCACCCAGATTGGAAAGTAAAAAAATTGCGAAGTTTGGTTCTATCGATCGAGTAAATTTACAATTGCTTCAAAGTTGCTTGCTCTTTCAAGCTGTGGAGCATGGATATATGCGAATTATTCAACGTTATTCATCAGAGCAATTGAAAGAATATACGAATGAAAATGGAGAAACAGCGCTGTGTATAGCCGCTCGCAAGGGTCATGTTAAAATGATGTCTCAGTTACTTGAGCAGGGTGCATATCTATCTTTTATGAGAGATCGTCTTATTGTCCAAAATAATGAGACCGACAAGACAGGCCTTTCTGCTTTCTCCTCAAAGATGAAAAGAATTCCAAGGAGTCTCCATTCTGCTCATACTATTCATATTAAAAAAAAGCTGGGTCACAATGTATAGGGCAATTTTTTTGAAAAGTAATATTAAAAAACAGAGCATGGATTTATTTTCAATGAAATTCGAACTTTTTTATGAGACTTATTTTGCATGAATATTTTGTTCATGCTTTAGACTTGAGCTGACTATGCTGATGTGGGTTAAGATTTATCCAAATCATGTAATTTTCTATATAGCGTCATTTATATTATGCGATTTATATGCTTTTTAATAAGATATCGGTTTATTTGAAAATTTTTGCGCTCTGAGTGCTTTCCAGAATGTATGGCTGTTTTCAAAGACTTCTTTATTTGGTGAGAAAATGAAAATGCTTGTTATGATTATCCATCCCCAAAAAGTATCAACTGTGATCTGATAGTCCAGCGAAAGAGAGGATTGAGCAATTTCTAACGTCGATGAGAGTGATGTTTCGATAAACTCCGGGCTGATAGACGAGCAAAGATATAAAATGATTCCTGCACAAAAAAGATGTTCAAAATAATTTTCAAGAGAAATACCAATCAAAAAAGAAAAACAATAAATTGGCTGACCAAAAATGATTGGCCAACCTATTGAAGAGATTTTTAAAATGTTATAAGAAAATCCTTTTAACTCAATAAGTAAAAAATAATATATCGTTAGCCAAAAGCTCCAGGTTGTCCAGCTAAGAGGTTGGAATATCAGGGAGATCAGTGGCGCTAAAAAGACAATGCGATGATTTTTGGGAAACAATTTTTTTAATACAATTTTAAAAAATGCACAAAGAAAAGGAAAACTATAGGCTATATAAACAAAATAACCTATACATAAGGGGGTAAAAAGATAGAGTCTACTTTGGGTATAAAAAAATATTTTTTGTGCGTGCCATCCAGAAAAACATAATAAATGTGCCAAACCAAGAGAAGACATGATTTGTCCCCAGGGGTTGGGTGCTTGATACTGTCCCCATAAATATGCTTGAAAAAATGCCTCTGAATTTTTCAAGTGGGGTGTGCAGTGAGTAGAGCGCGATATCATTTGTGGTTTTTGCCCCTCTAAAAACGGAGCAGTGAATATCTCAGATTGTGAATGTTTTAAAACAAGGGATTCGATTTTATAGAGACTATGCGGGGTATAAGATTGTAAATGTACAGGAATAAAAATTCCAACGTTGCTCCATGATTTCAGACAACATGATCGCGAAGAGCATAAAACGGTCGTTTCTTGTATGGATTGGCTAATTTGATAGGGTAGATAAATTAATGTCAGTCCCCAGATTATTCCTATCCAAAAAGAGGGTCTATGTATAAGAGCTAAACTAAAAAATAAAAATAAAAAGACATAGCCGTAATAAAGAAAAAAAACGCCCAGCACTCCCCATAAAAGCGAATATTCTAAACCTAAAAATGAAGGTTCATGACTGAGCATGAGAATTTAAAATGGCTATGCATGTTGCAAAAACATCATGGCTTTTTATTAATGCATTATGATTGAGAGGATAGGAAATTTTTTGCTCACATTCAAAGCCTAATGCAGAATCAGTCGCGACAAAACAATCGTGAGGCTCAGTAAGATTGTAACATGATGAAACAATAGGATATTCGCAATCTGTTCCACACAGACAGTGAACATTTTTTCGATTTTGAATCTTGAAGAGAATATCGTCAATACTCAGTAAATTTGAAGCGATTTCACCATAAAAGGGATGAATGATAAAATTATAAATCCAAGAATCTTGATCTAGATAAAAGCTGCCTTTAAATGGAGATCCAATCGTTATGCACAAACCTTGATAAGCGGGAGGCAATTGGTCGCGTATTTGTAAACTGAGCAATCCTCCGAGTGAGTGACCAATAAAATGAATAGGCTCATCATGATTGAGAATGATTTGTTGTTGTAAAATATTGACAGCTTCCTCAAATGAAAAACCAAATCTTGGATATGTTAATGATTGGCAATTATAACCATTTTTTTCAAGTGCTTCTTGCAATCGGTGCATGGAAAATGACGATCTGCCAAGTCCATGAATTAATAGGACACGCGGAGATGCGTCAAGAAGAGAAAATGGATATAAAAAAAAGCAATAAAAAGCTAAATGTTTAAAGAGAGAAAATCGGAATAATTTTTCCATAAAATTTCCTTAAGATTTTCTTCAGAGAGACCCCGCAGTTGCGCAAGATATGATCCTATATATTGTACATATTCTGGCCGATTTGGCTTGCCTCTCACAGGTGAGGGTGCAAGATAGGGCGCATCAGTTTCGATTAGAATTCTATCTTGCGGTACAAATGATGCAACAGTCCTGAGCTCATGGGCTTTTGGAAAAGTTAAAATACCTGAAAAAGAGATCATCCATCCTAGATCCAAAACGCTTCTTGCAAACTCTAAAGACTCTGTAAAGCAGTGAATGACACCTCTTATGCCTCGATGCGATTTTAAAAATTCTAATGTTTCAGTAGAGGCTTGACGAGTGTGTACGATCAATGGTTTTTTTAAGATTTTTGCCTGATGTAAGTGATATTCGAAAAAATCTGATTGACGGCGCAGAGAGGCGGGATCGGAATTATGGAAACGATCAAGACCGCTCTCCCCTATCGCGTGACAATCTGAGTATTGTTGAAACAATTCATCATAACTTTCTAGATCGTCTAACTCATCACAGTGGCAGGGATGGATACCTACCGACCAATGAAGATTTGGCGCTTTGCTCGCTAGTCTTTTCAAAATTTCAGCATCTTTAGGCTCAACTGAGACCATTAACATGGCCTCTAGTTGCTGAGCTGTTTGAATAAGATCAACAGAGTCATCTGTATTGTCACCAATCCAAAAATGAGGATGGCAGTGTGAGTCAAGCCATTTCACTGTTATTTATCCTTCAACTGTAGAATCACCTGCAGGTTTGCTTGATGCATTCGTGGAGCCGTGATTTTTTTTCTTAAAAAAATGTCGACGTTTAAAAGCAGACTTTTTCGCGGGTGCAATCGGCGTAGAGTGTGGTTCTGTAGCTTGTATTTCCATGTGAGCCTCTTCATTGACAGAGGTATCCGGTGTCGCGGTCACTTGCGGCTCCAATACGCGATTTTCTGAAGTCAGCACAGCCTCTGTTTCGTGTTTTGTTCCGTGTTTTGTTTCGTTTGTTTCTTTAGCATCGTCTGGCATTGCTTTAATGATTTCAGCACCCGCTGTGGCATTCGTTTGTTTGTGTGCTGAATTTTGATTTCTATGGTTTTTTTTCTTTGGTTCAGGCTTTTTTTCTGCCACGATCGTCTGATTCTCTAGATGTTGGCTTATTGTATTTTGCTCAATATCAGGAGATATAGTTTTGTTTATCTGTGGAGGAGATGCGATCGGTTCGTGTTGATTAGAAGGCATTTCAATTTTTTTAGCAAGGCCTTTGTTTGGATTTATCTCTTCTTTTTTATGAGATTTTTGATGCTGATTTTTGCGCGTGTTTTTTGGATGTGATCCTTGTGAATGATCTGATTGAGTTTTCTTGTGATGTGCTGGATGCTCTTTTTTCAAATCTTTCTTTACAGCTATATCTTCGCAATGTGTTGTTCCGCAATGGTTTTTATCTATTTTCTGGCATTTTGCTCCAAAGAAAAAGCGCCATATTCTGGCCCAAAAAGAATTATTTGCGGGATGAGCTGCGCCTTCTAATCCTGTGTAGCTAAAATGAGGACTATTGTGCCCCTTTTTCACATTTTCAGCATGTTGGTGCGGTGTATGTAACACTTCTGAGCTATGAGCGGGAACATAATTTCTAATGACTCGGCTTGGATTTCTATATTCATGATGTTCTTTAAAAAATTTGATTTCATAGTCACCAGCACTTTTCTCCATATGCTCAGACATATGAATAAAAAAGTGATACCGTTTTTCTAAATCACAAATATTTTGCTTATAGTGATTGAATAAAAAGGATCCAATTGCTGGATGGACATCGATTAAAATTGAGCCTTTTTCGTAATTCATAGCTTCTTGTTCAATCAGTCTCAAAATAGATAGAGCGACAGATTGTGGTTGACGATGTGTACCTCTACCGTGACAATGACGGCATCGTACTAATTGGGATTTGTCTAAGGCTGTTTTTAATCTTTGGCGTGATATTTCTAAAAGACCGAGTTTAGAAATTTTTCCAACTTGAACCCGTGCCTTATCACCACTTAAGCCTTGTTTTAAGACATTTTCAATTTGTTTGATCTGATCTGCGTTTTTGTGCGTGTCTGAAGAGGACATATGAATAAAGTCGACAATAATTTGTCCACCAATATTTCTCAGTCGAATTTGTCTGGGAATTTCTTTTGCAGCAGCTAAATTTGTATTAAATGCTGTTGCTGCAATATCGCTCGATTGCGTTGATCGTGCAGAGTTGATATCGATAGATGTTAATGCTTCTCTGTGGTCAAAAACCAAGGTGCTACCATCTTCTAAAATGACTTCTGGATTAAAAATCGATTCGATTTCATGTTCAATTTGGTACGCTGCGAAGAGCGGGGCTTGTTTGCTAGGGTCATAAAATTTGACTTTCCATAGAAAATCGGGGCGAATATGCTGAATGAGCTGCAAGACTTCCTGATGTACTGCGGCATTATCGATTAAAATTTCATCGACTGTTGGTTTGAGATTATCACGGATTACACGAGATAAAAGTGCGCCATCGTGATAAAGGAGACCGGTTTTGGGAAGTTCTTGTGCACATTTTAAGATAGCTTCCCATTGAGCCTTGAGAACATTAAAATCCCACAATAAATCTTCTAAAGACCGTCTAATACTTGCTGTTCGAACAATAATTGAGAAATCTTCAGGAATGTCGATGAGATTGATGATTTTTTGGAGCTCTTCGCGTTCTTCTCCATCAATTTGGCGAGAAATTCCGCCCGATCCTGGAGACATAGGCATTAAAACGATGTAGCATCCTGCGAGTGAGATGTTTGTGGTGAGAGCTGCGCCTTTATTGCCCTGCTCTTCTTTTTCCACTTGTACAATAATTTCTTGATCTTTTTTTAAGAGATCTTGAATAGGTAGCCTCTGATTTTTTATCATTTTTTCAGGGTGTAGCAAAATGCTCACTTCTGAGGCAGGTAAAAATCCGTGTCGTTCTTCGCCGTAATCTACAAAAGCTGCGTTTAAAGAAGGTTCGATTCGAGACACAACACCTTTGTAAATACACCCTTTTTTTGTATTATTATCGAGACGATCGTGTTCGTATTCCATTAAACGTTTGTTTTCAACAGTAGCAACACGGACTTCTTCGCTATGTGTAGCATTTATAAGAATTTTTGAAGCCATGAAAAAATTTCTCCCAAAAGAAAAGTGTATGTTTTTATGCATTTATACAAAAAAATCATAATTTATTAGCAATCATTTGCTCAATATCTGAGATTCCTCAGCGAGCATTATGTGTATCATATCGTTTTTAATCGATAGATATTATAAGAATTGTAACAAAAATCTATCCCTAACTCCATTAGAAATGTTTTCTATTGAAATTATAGACATGACGTAATACAATACCGGACTGGTTTATTAACCTATTGAAAGAATAAACAATCTTTTAGAGCGACTGGTTTAGAGATGCATTTTATGTGTTTTTTAGCCGTACTAAGGCGTTAAAATTAAACAAGGACACAATTTTTTATGGCAGATTCCATTCATGATTCTCAAAAACGTCCTTTTGAATACATTTCGTTTATCATAGATCATGAAAAAACGGGTCAAAGAATCGACAATTATTTAATATCCAAGACAAAACTACCGAGATCTTTGATTTATAATCTTATCCGTAATAAGAAAATTCGTGTCAATCAAAAAAAAACAGAGCCGTCTTATAAAATTACAAGCGGTGACAGCTATCAAATACAGTATTGTTATGTGCAAGATCAAAAAGAATCAGAAAAAAAACATCTCAGCGATCCTGCGAGATTGCAGTGGGTAGATAATCTGATTGTGCATGAGGAAAAAGATTTTTTAGTGGTAAATAAACCCTATGGCTTGGCGGCACATGGAGGATCTGGACAAACTTTAGGGCTTATAGAAGCTCTTCGCTTGCGTTTTCCTAAAGACAATTTTCATCTGATTCACAGACTTGATAAAGAGACAACAGGACTGATTTTAATTGCGAAAAAATATGCTGCACTGAGAACGTTTAATGAACTGTTTGCATCTCGACAGGTAGAAAAAAACTATCTCGCTATAACAAGCGGTGTTTGTAGAAAAAAACAAACTGTTGATGCGCCTTTGTCTATTGTTCGTCATGGTATTGTCCGTAAATCATTCGTTGATTATCAATCTGGTTCGGATTCTGAGACTGATTTTATTCCTCTCAGTCAACATTTGCAGAAAACTCTTTGCTTGGTTCGGCCTAAAACTGGCCGTATGCATCAAATTCGTGCACACGCAGCATCACTAGGATTGCCTTTGTTGGGAGATCGTTTATATGGTGGAACAGAATATGATAAGATGCACTTACATGCATGTCGAATAGCGTTCCATTATAAAGATCAGGATTGGGTTTTTGAAAAAGAGCCACCATCTTTTTGGGACAAAGGATTTTTTAACGGATGGGATTTATGGAAAAAAATCAGAACAATTCTAGCGAATTAAGCTCTATTGTTTTAATGGAAATCTATCAAGATTACCAAAAACAAAAGAAAAGACAAAAGTTTTATAACAGGATGTATTATGCGGTTATTGCTTTTGTGATTGCCTTGATTATTTCTTTTCGTTTTTCAATGCAAGGTCCATCAATAGAGCCGAAAAAAGAACCATTTGTAGGTATCTTGTCTCTTGATGGCGAGATCGGTGCAGATCAACCTATATCAATGGAGGCATATGGATCTTTTATTGAAGAAGTTTTTAATAATGACCAGATAGTCGGTGTTGTTTTAGAAATTTCTAGTCCAGGTGGCTCTGCATATGAAAGCCAAATGATTTATGACAAAATTGCAGCAATGAAAATTCTGCATCCAGAAAAAAAAGTCATCACTCATTTTAAGGAAATTGGAGCTTCAGGTGGCTATCTGATTGGGCTCAGTGGAGATAAAATTTACGCGCACTCTCAATCAATCGTGGGTTCAATTGGTGTCATACAAATTTTGTACGATTTATCAGCTTTTTTAAATGAGCATCATTTAAAAGTGAATTTATTAAAATCTCACCCATTAAAAGCAGCTGGAAATCCCTTTGAGCCTTTGAGCGAAGAAGCGCAAACTGCCTTTTTATCTCAGCTTGATTATGTGTATAAAAACTTTACAAATTTGGTTGAACTACGACGTGGCGAACGCTTAAGTAAGGATTATACCGATGCATTTAGCGGATTGGCTTGGACTGGCTATGAGGCGCTGAAAAGAGGGTTAATTGATGAGTGTGATATCTCTGTTGAGGATTTTGTAAAAAAAGAATTTGGAAATTATCCTGCGCAGTATGTAGAACCAAAGAGACCTCCTTTTGACATGATGAGATTTTTGGAAAATCTTGCTGATCGCTCTGGAGTGCACTCTGCTTATGATGAGATCACAAAAAAAATCGCCCATACTCACGGACGCTATTATTATCTGGCGCAATAGGGATTTTTATGACATCTCGTATACAACTTGTTTTGGGCTCTCAGTCTGCTTCTCGGCGCTCTGTGTTAGAAAATTTCGAAATTCCATTTATTCAGCTTTTTTCTGATATTCCGGAAGTGCCAGAGCCTAATGAGACTCCAGAATCTTATGTTGTTCGGTTGTCTCGAGAAAAAGCGAGAGCTGTTGCACTGCTGGTTGATAGATCGCTCTTGGATGATTACGAAGATATTTGGATAATTGGGTCTGATCAGACTGCTGTTTGTGGTCAGACCATCTATGAAAAACCTCAAAATATTGAAGATCTGAAGCGGTTTTTTACCGCTTTTTCGGGACAAACAATTAGATATCTTTCAGGTTTAACTCTTTATTCTGTACGTTATGGGTGTGAGCAAAACGGCCTGTTTGAGTCGCGAACACATATGAAATCGTATACATGTGATGAAATTCATCTGTATGCCCAAGCCGATCCTTTGTTTATAACAGCGGCATCCGGTCTCAGAATGAGTGGGCCAGGGGGGTTATTAATCGATTCAATTGAAACACAAGATCCTTTCGCGTTGGTTGGCATGCCGATCTATCTTTTAGATCGATTCTGCCGTCATTGGGGAAAATCTCTCTTTTCTTTCTCAACAGACAGATATATCACAAATAAAATTCAGAACACCTCTATGATCTGAATGTAAAAACAGGTAAAATATCGCATATGGAAAAAATACTGATAAAAGACATACCATCTTTTTGTCTTCTCTCAAAAAGCATTGAAGGAAAAATTCAATATCGTTTGAAGGATGTTCTAAATCTTTCAGAAGAAAACAGCTTAATTGCTGCACATCAGAATCTCGATGTTGACTATTTTTTTCAAGGTTTTAAAAAAGGTGATAATTTCTTTTATCTCAAAGGTTTTTGGTCTACATCGATTCAAGTCTATTGCTCATTCTGTGCTCAAGCATTTGTTTTGCCACTGCGAGCGCATTATGATCCTATTCGACTGATAGATGAAAAACAAAGCTCTTTAGAATGTGAGGAAGATAGCCAAGAATGCCGTTTCGATATTTTCGATATAGCGCCTTGGATATTTTCAGAGCTTATGGTGATGGTGCCATTAGCTCCAAAGCACGAAGAATGTAGCACAATACACTTTGATTGAATATAAAAAATAAAGGATACAAAATGGCCGTTCAACAAAATAAAAAATCCCGTTCCCGCTCAAAAATGCGCCGTGGAGGACAAACAAAACTGCAAGCTCCAACCTTAGCTAAGAATCCTCTTTCTGGACAGTTGCATATTCGTCATCATATTTCTGCGGATGGCACTTATCGCGGAAAGCAGTATCTTGTAAAAAAAGATGATGCTGCTGAAATTGCAAAAACAGTGGAATCTTAATTACACTTGGAGCATTCTGTATCAGCAAAAGGAATTGCTTCATTTATGCAAAAACAAAAAATCGCTGTTGATGTCATGGGGGGCGATTTTGGCCCCTCAACAACACTTCCTGCAGTTAGACTTTTTTTAGATAAATATCCGCATGCGCATATAGCTCTATTCGGTCCTGTCTCTGTTGTAGAGCCTTGGATTGATTGTCTTCCTCCAGCTATGAAAAAGAGCGTTACATTACATCATTCTCCAGATTTAATTGAGCCTAACGCTTCAGCTCGTGAAGCTATGAGAAAAAAACATTCCTCTCTTCGTTTAGCGCTTGAGTCTTTGGAATCAGGGCTTTCTGCAGCAGTTGTGAGTTCAGGGCAAACTGGCGCTTTAATGGGCTTGTCAAAAATTATCTTGGGTACTATGCATGGCATTTCACGCCCTGCTATTGCGAAAGCACTTCCTGTGTTAATTCCCGGATCTCGCAAGCAATCTGTTATGCTTGACTTAGGTGCGAATATTGAAACTTCTTCAAGAAATTTGGTTGAATTTGCATTTTTGGGCGAAGCTCTATATCGATGCCTCAATCCTGGACATGATCGACCTATTATAAAATTGTTAAATATTGGCACAGAGGAAAAGAGAGGACATGCGTATATTCAAGAAGCTGGATTTTTCCTATCTCGTTCTTCCTTAAACTACCAAGGTTTTATTGAGCCGGATAAAATTTTTCTTTCAGAAGCAGATGTGATTGTGAGTGACGGGTTTTCAGGAAATATTGCCTTGAAAACAGCAGAGGGGCTAGCAAAAATTTTCAATAAACTTTTTGATTCACCTGAAAAAAATACAAACTGGTTAAAATCCTGGTTTTTTTCTTTTTGTAAATCACTCGTTGCAAAAAAAATAGCACAGTCGCATCCCGGTGACCAAAATGGCGCTTTTATTTTAGGCCTCAAGGGTATTGTTATCAAAAGTCATGGATCAGCCTCAGCAATTGAGTTTTCAAAAGCACTTGATTTTGCCTATCAGCAAATACAAGGAAATATTTTGGGGCAAATTAGTCATCACTTGAGCGGACGCACAGGAGTTGAATCCTTTTTACACGCAGAGGAGCTTCATTAAACTTTGCAGCATCAGTTAGCAATCAAATGCTTACAGAATCGGTAAACTTTTCTCAAGAGAAGAGAGTTTGGATTTTGGCAGCAGGGATAGCAGAGGTGCAGCATTATTTATTTGTGTGTTGCTCAGCTGCTTTTCTATCTGCATAATTCAAGTGTAGCTCTGAGTTTTGAGTTCGTGTCTTTCAAAAATGCTTGATGCTATGCGAGCTCACTCTTGCGAACACGGCATCAATATTGGGTAGTGACGTTAGTCCTATAAAAAGATGCCTGGTTTATGATTCGAGTGTCAATACTTAAAAACAGATCGGATAAGAGATTCACTCTCCCTATGATATTTCAAAAAAAGAGCACAATATCATAACAAGCTGGTGTAAAATTTTGATTTAAAATCAGCCAGTTATATTCTTGAGGCCCGGATAAAAAAATCCCCATTTTTTGTTACAGCTCAAAGTGAAACCTTATAAAACTCATCAAAACGCAGATCATATTTGAAAATGCAGTGGCTTCCAAATACTCATATCATGTCATTATATACAGCTTTGCGTGTTTTTGATTTTTTTGTATTGAAAGTGAATATTTCGTTTCGGGACCACCCGCACAGCGTCCTAAATGAATATGTTTTTAAAAACAGAGTCAAAGCATAAAAAAGACATTTGATTCTGAATATTGATGCTTATATTGCAGCCATATTTAGAATTTAGGAGAAAGAGCGCAATATTCGAAGATATTGAATATCTTATTGATATTGTGTAAAAATAGGAATAATTTGCATACTGCTATATTTCAAAATATATAGATACATACCAATATAGGAATAACATCGTGCTTTTCGGATTTTTTTTTCAACTTGTCTCATATCTTTCAGGTATCGTTACTTTATATGCGCTTGTTCGCTATGTGTCAGCTATTATCTTTATTAGCACTCATCTTCCGATACCAACAACCCGAATATCAGAACAGACAGACTTCTTTTCTAAAGTCAGCATTTTTTTATATGACTGCAAGATGCTCTTAGAACTCGCTGGATTCCTTGTAGCAAACGATATCCTACTGCAGGGACTGTCTTGGTCAAATGCGGGAATAAACCGAGCAACTCAAGAAGATGCGGCAAATGAGGCAACACCGGTTGAAACACAATTAAGAAATCTACTAGAAAATCTAGATATTGCTGGCGCAGCAGATGTCATAGCATATGAATACGTATCACAGCTTCAAGTCAATGCACATAATCTTATCGGTTTCGCACAGCATTTTTTGGATAATTTGGGAAAAGATTTTGTCAGAAAGGCTCCCCAAGATTTTGGTGGAGATTTTGGAACATTATCAAAAAAATTTGATGCATATTCAATATACAAATATGTAAATATGCAAATATCCAAATATGCAGCAGCAATATCAGAAAAAAAAGATGGCCCTACTGTACAGATCAAGCTCTCGCGGTGAGATCAAAAGATCAGACATCTTGAAAAGCAGAGTGTTACAAGACAATCATAACAATGTATACATCGAATTTTTACAAAACTGAGATTATACATATCAGTGAAAAACTTACACACTCGCTGATCTTTTTCCATAATTCATTTTTGAGCAGGCATGTAAGATACTTTTCGGATGAGCCGTGCTCAAGGACTCAGTGCATAAACAACAATCAGTCTTGATGCATATCATATACCAATCGCATTTGAACTATTGTATAAAATGAATTTATAAAAATGATCTTAGCTGTATCGTGCAGGTTGCATGCTATGACTGAAAAAAAATATTATCCTTGATCAAAATTCGTAATTTTAATTTAATTTCCAAATACTGAACAGCCCCAAGACTGCACTATCTTGTTGACTTTAAACAGAAAAATAGCCAAACTAAAGATAGGAACTGAGAAATTCGATATTTTGAAAGAGGATTTGTATTATGGGCATTGCAGGCAGCGAAGTATATGTGTTTTTTTTATGTTTATGCTATTTCACGGTTGTTTTATTTGGATTTTTATTTGGATATTGCATTGCTATATTATATGAGAACTCATCTCCGGTATCAGAACGCAAAAGCGTCGACGTAGCTTCCGCAGAAATCTCTGTAACAAGAAAAAACGATTTCTTATCTAAAGCTGAAAATTTTTTATCTGCTTGGATAGTAGATCCCGCAGTTTATGTTTTCCATGGTGCAATGAATTTTACAGAAAATTGTAAATTATCTTTTCTCAACAAAAAAGAGCAGGGAACATTTTCTCCTTGGGCAGAGGAGGGTTCTAGCTATTCTCATGAGAAAAATGAAAAAGTTGCACAGATAAACAACACTGGGAAACAGAATTATCTTTTGAGATCGATTCTGATACAAAAGGATAAAAAGGATAAAAAGGATAAAAAAACGGTTCGCTGGAAAGAGCATCTTTGTGAGTATGATGAAAAGTCCAAAAGTGACTTTTCTTATCTGGTATTCTCGAGAACAGAATCGTTAGATCACCAATACACTCAAAATTCTCGCGGACAAAGGTCACAGTTGTCATAACTCTCTTATTTGAATTTTTGGTAGAAAATTTTTTCATTTTAACAATTAATAATACTGAATATTATTGGCGGATGAGGAGATTTTCTGCACATGTGGCATAATGTATTTATTATTTTGGGGAAAAGAATTTTAAATGATGGGTGTAAGTAAAGAGCGTGACTGCTCGTCGTGTTTCGATGAGATTAATCGGATATCTTCGTCTTTAGAATTGTGTTTGAATGAATTGATCAAAACACAACAACCCACAACAAATAGCTCTACGCTCAGTTCACTGTTGGAACAACTATCTGTTATTTATGCTCGGACCGATCTCACTATAAGCATCGATGAGGAGAAAAGAAGTGCGATCATTGATATTTTATTGAATGCTTTGGAAAGAATAATAGCTCTGAAATGTCAGATAGTCCTCCCCCAGACATTTTTTGATAATCTTTTTTCTCAAAAAACAGCAAATAATGAACAACTCATACAGCTTGCAGATTGTCTAAAAAAGAATTTTAAAAACATTTCTCATATCAAGGCTTTTTCTCATTTTATGAACAGCATGTACGCTCAAAAGGTTCGAAAAAAATCTCTTTTTATTCAAGATGAGGAATGCCAAGAAAATCGAGATTGTGAGAATGCTATTTTTACAAATTTCTCTTGCGAATGGTACAAAAAAGATCATCAAAAATTTCATACCAGGATGATTGATTTTTTTCAATTATGCTTAGAAAATATTTTAAATTTTTTATATTGTATTGTTATTAGAATATCAAATTTTTTGCAAATTATGGATTTTTTTAAACGTCAATCGATACAACAATTAGATACTCGTAATTTGCCCGCTTCTATTGCAGATCTAGGCACTCCGCTTGAAATATCCGTTTTATTCACAGAACAGAAAACTTGCATTATGCAGGAGCATCAGCGGCCTCAAAGACAAAAAAGATTGATATTGGCGTAATTTTTTTAATACTATTTGTTCTTTACAGGATTGGAATAGTTTTGCTTTTGTAGCATTTTTTATATTTTATAAAGACAGTTAAGTCTTTAGCGCAATCACTTAATGCGTTTGGGTATAGGATAAATTTTTTCTTTTTTTATATACCCCATTTGCATGAATTTTTTGCTTGTCTTGCGATCCTGTATGCGAGTTGCACCTACAACAGAGAATACTTTTATTGTTTAAGATTACTGATTTGCAACTCGTACATAGGCATGAACAGTATTTTAACTTTAAAATAGCGTTTTTAGCCATATTATTGTAAATTTTCCAATAATATGAAACTATTATGAGCTCATATTAAATCAATACTGAAAATATCTTTTTGTTTTTAGCTATCCTCTTTCAGTATCAGATCGTGAAGGTCTTTTTTTTCATTCAGTCTTCATTGATTGTATACCTAAGTCTATTAAACTTTTGAATTAAGCATTCGTTTTAAAGAAAAATCTTCTTGCTCTTCCAATCGGTTCGTGTTTGAAAACACAAGGCTGGGATAATTGGTATTGTAAGCGCGATCAACTGTATTGCGAAAATGTGCGGCATCATTAGATTCTTCATCGCTTAATTGCTCATCGCTTGCTTTTGAATTTGGGTTTGAAGTATCCTCTGTTGCTTGGCTTAGAATTTCGATGCACCTGCTATGATCTTCGCTATATGCATACTCAAGCGCTGTATAGCCCTTAGAATCAGTAATATTGAAATCTTCATGTTTCTCAGTTAGCATCTGGACGCAATCATCATATCCGTTGTTAGTTGCTATAATAAGAGCTGTTTCATCATATGTGTTCCTGATATTCTTATCTGCCCCATGTTGAAGAAGTAAGCGAGCGCATTCAACGTGATTACACCGCACCGCTAGCATGAGAGCGGTCATACCTTTATGATCGGTTTTATTCAAGTCGGGTTTTTTAGTGAGTAACACCTTCATTGCTTCTAAATGCCCATAACGTGCAAGAATCATAATAGGGTTTTGCTTAAATTGATCCTGTTGATTTATTTGAGCTCCGGCTTTGACAAGGAGATCGACGCAATCTGCAAAACCTCTAAAACACACTCGAATGAGTGCTGTTCTGTTGTGGCCATCCATCTGGTCGACAGATCTGCTATATTTGCATAATATTTTTAAACAATCCAAATTTCTGTATTCAGAAGCATACATAACAGAATAATTAGGTAAACAGCTATATTCATCATCTGAATTTTCATCATCTGCATTTTCATCAATCTGAGCTCCATTATTAATCAGATTGAGCAAGAGGGCGGTTTTGTTATTGAGAACTGCTAGTTCAAGAGCAGTGCCGCCAAATTTGTTTTTGCAGTTGATCATATAAAGTTTGTAAAACTCCATAATTGAACACAAGGCCTCAACATATTGTGCATCAAGTATATTTCTTGAAAATGTGCTTTTTTCATTTACATTCAGGCCTGCAAATAGTTCTGGAAGTATTGATAGGAGCGCTTCTTGAGAGCAGTTAATTGGCAATCGATTTGATGATCTGAGCCTTTTTATGAGACTTTTTTTTAAAGCGGTAGTATTGCGAGGAGGTAAGGACCAATAATCGGATTGAATAAAGTGTTCTTCTAAGCGGTCCCATAGATTCTCATTCAATAGCAACCAGGCTGTGCAATTCCAGGGCTCTTTATTGATCGATGCTCTTTCGACAAGGGATTGATATCCTCCAGTGATAATAGCTAAAATCAGTTTAGCATGCGATTGATTTATAAAACACTTTCTTTTTATCATGAGAGTGATAAAGTCTTCTTCCGAAAGAGTCATTGAGCTATTTGTCGAGATGAGCTGATTGTTCTTATCTAGCTTGTATTGTGCGATATCGCAATACATGTGATATAAAGCATCTGATGCAAATGGGCGGTTTTCTTTTAATAAGATATAAGGCAAGATCATTGGCATTGCAGGATGAATCTGAGCGCTAAATTCAGGCTGAAACAGGCTCATCAGACGGTCAAGTACGTATAAAAATAAAATTTCTTCCTGTTGGTCAAGCGGTAGAGAATAAAAGTATGAAGACGCGATTGTCTCTTTGTTTTTGGGAGAGAGATGATGCAATTCATATAAAGCATTTATTAAAGTGCCCCAAGCGATTTTTTGTACTTTTTCAGAGAGAGAGTGGATCCATATAGCCGCTTTTTGTAATATCACATGATTACGAGGGTCTAGGGCTAATGAATCTTTGGTCAGAATTGTACTTTGTATTCTTTCCAGGATCATTTCAATTTGTGGTGAAACAGTCAGTGCAGTCTTAGTGTTGCGCTCACAACGATTCTTTTCGAAGCACAGTAGTATAGTATCGAACGTATGAGCCTCCATTTTAGTATTGAGATCTTGTAAAATGTCCGTAAGATTGACTTGATTTAATGTTGATGCAATTTGATTTAAATGTTTTTTGAAAGTCTCCTTGTGCTCAGTAGAGTGTATTGTGTATTTTCTTTTAAAATCAGAGATCTTAGTAAAAAGTTGATGAACAAGAATATCTTGATAGAAATTTTCTAGCTCTTCTGTATAAAGAGGAGGGTAGACCAGGAATAAGGCGCGAGTTAGGGGATCTTTCTCGATTGAGTGTCTTAAGCATGACTGATAAAACTTATAAAGGGGGACACTTTTATTCGTTATGTGTTGAACAGATCTGATGAGATCTGGATAGCTCATTTGTTCAGACCAGTTTTGATTTTGATCTGTTGGCCTATCGGCATGAGTTACAGGAGGAACTGTGTATGATGAATTGTCGCCGATGTGACCTATGATAGCGTTTTCTTGGACCATGTTTTTTGATTTTTTTTTCTAATTAAGAGCATGTTAACTGAATATGGTATAAAGTAAAGAGAGAAGATGAAATTCTTCTGCTTTATAGATAGATAATCGAAAAAAGCGTATAGAACAATGATTGCAAATAAAAAACATATACCTGGCACGATATGCAAACGGTTGTTTGCGCAGGCATCTCTAACTCATGTTCGCTGAAAAGGGAGCTCCGAGTTAGAGATGAGGGGTGATTAAATGTTATTTCCTACTTTTTTATGATCAAAAGAGTTCTGAGGGTTTTTTGCATTACTGAATAGGATAGCACTTGCATTTCGATTGACATCTGTATATCGAGTGAGAGCGATATCAATTTCTTTGGTCACATTTAAATAGCCTTGTGCCTTTACATGTGTTAATAGAGTGGTGAAGATACATTTTTGTTCTTGCTGTGCTGTATTATTTTTGATCAAATTTTTGACAATGATCTGCAGACGTCTTTCGGTACAAGGCGTATCAGACAGACTGAATTTCTGATTGATAATAGTTTGCTCGATCTGTTTTTGTTCCCTTTCACTTGTTTCTAAAAGATGGTAAATGTCTGAGCGCAAATCTAATTTATCAAAATCCTCAAGTTTAGGCAGGGTAACGTCTGCCATAATAATTTCTTTAGCGATGTCTGGATAGCCATATTGTAGTGCTTTTAATAGTGCGGCATCTGCATATTTCTGTGTTTCTTCTATAGTCATATTTTGTGAAATATAATCCAGCAAAATTCTTAAAATTCTGATTTTTTTGTATTTGGTGGCTAATATGAGTGGCGTGCATCCATGATTGTCTAGATTGCTGAATTTTATGGGATATTTTATGAGCAGATGTTTTAGTGCGTTGCATGAGTCTAAAAAGCATGCAATTTTAACTAGAGCGAGGAGTAATTCATTGTTTTTTTCTATGCTGTCAATAGCGCCCAGTAAGATTCCAAGGCATTCATCATAATCTAACTCTACAGCTAGATAGAGCAATGATCTGAATTCTGTATTTAATTTTTTATCGTCATCTGAAAAATGATCTAGGCTGTAGTTTGGATCTAGATATTTTTGCAATCTAAATTCTTCACTATCGCCAGTGCCAGCACCAGCATTGAGCAAAATGTCTAAACATTCGGTAGCATTATTTTCAATAGCATACATAATAGCTGTTTTGTTGGGCATGCTTCCTGCATATGAATCACAATACTGATCTACTTCATTGATATGAGCGTGCTTTTGGATGAGAGCTTTTAGCAAATGAGGCCGATTAAATTTCGCAGCTAAGATGACAGCATTTTGTTTCATTTCGTTTTTTGCATGAATGTCAATTTGCTCTATCGACATCAAAATGTTGAATGCTTCGTTGTTTCCTGCGATGATTGCATTCATAAGCGGTGTGTTACCGTGACTATCTGGATGATTGATATGTTTTTGCTTATTCATTTCCAGAAGCATTGAAAGGCAATTTGCTTGCTCATTGTGAATAGCTGTCAAAATCATGCAATTATAATCATAAAAGAAAATTTCACTTGAGAATTCTATTTTATTGAGAATTTTGGTATATCCGATTTTAATAATTTGTAGAATAAATATATCTTTCTGATCTGCATTCAGACCGGCAAATAATTCTGGAAGTATTGATAGGAGCGCTTCTTGAGAGCAGTTAATTGGCAATCGATCTGATGAACTGAGCCTTTTTATGAGACTTTTTTTTAAAGCGGTAGTATTGCGAGGAGGTAAGGACCAATAATCGGATTGAATAAAGTGTTCTTCTAAGCGGTCCCATAGATTCTCATTCAATAGCAACCAGGCTGTGCAATTCCAGGGCTCTTTATTGATCGATGCTCTTTCGACAAGGGATTGATATCCTCCAGTGATAATAGCTAAAATCAGTTTAGCATGCGATTGATTTATAAAACACTTTCTTTTTATCATGAGAGTGATAAAGTCTTCTTCCGAAAGAGTCATTGAGCTATTTGTCGAGATGAGCTGATTGTTCTTATCTAGCTTGTATTGTGCGATATCGCAATACATGTGATATAAAGCATCTGATGCAAACGGTCGGTTTTCTTTTAATGAGATATAAGGCAAGATCATTTGCATTTTAGGATCGGAGTTGTCAATAGGTGCTGATTTAAACATCCATCCCCATAAGCTGAGTTTTTCTAGGATGAGTATGTCAAATTCATCTTGAAAGCACTCGTCGAGCTCAGGAGCATATAAAAAACAAGAATCATATTCATTGCTATTTTTAGCTTCAATATGGCGTAATGTTCTTCCGTCATCGAGTGCAAAAAATAAAGTGTCCCAGGCCTCTTTTTGCAGCTCTTTGTCTAAAGACTCTATCCATGCTACGGTTCTTTGTAAAATAAGAGAAGAGCACATTTTTTGTTTTCTTTGAAGATACGATACCATCGCATTTTTTAAAGTATTGAGATCTTGGGCAGCGATCTGAGTAGTTGGATAGTCCCATGTATTTTTACGCATTACATAACGATTTCTTTCCATTTGGATCAAGTGTGTATCAAATTCCCCATTGATTACTTTTTTTATCAAATCATTATAAATTATTGAAATATCTTTTAGATCTTTTGAATTTGAGTGTCTGAAAAGCCATTCTTGATTTTTTTCGCATTCATCTGAATAGACAATGTTCTTATCTATGCGTCTTTTCATATTGTTTGCCTGGAGAATGGCTATAGTTTGTTGGGCAAGTTGTTTTTTTTGAGAGAGAGACAGCGGAGAAAATATAGAACCCAAGGTATTGGTTAATGGATCTTCAGAAGAATGGAGAATGTGTTGAAGTTCTGTTTTAGTAAAAAGACTGTCTTCACTTTTAGAATCAATAAAATTAAAAAATTCTTCAGCAGACATTTGATTTGAACTCTTGATCATATGTTGATGCATATCAGATAATTCCTACTAAAAAAGTATTTTGAATATCGTAAGATAAGAATATATTTTTAACAATCTATTTTGTTCTTCTATTTAAAATATTGTTTATTTTTATGATCATAATTAAGAAAAATTCAAAAAATAATTCTTCTGAATCGGTTGCCAATCATTGTATTTCAATTTGTTAATAATGGATTGAGTGAGATATAAGATATCAATCTTTCTGGGTGATTTAAAGAGTCAGATCCACCTTATGATAGCAGTGCTATAAAAATCTCATTGTTTTAACAAAATAATTTCAAAATTAGCAAGGGTGTTTTTTATCAAGCATAATAAGCTGAGTAAAATATTGAGACAAACAGATGGAACAAAAAAATGAGAATTTGCTTTTTAATTATAAAAAGAGTGTGATGCAGACACCAAAAGGCTTGATATTGTTTTTTCACGGTTTGGGTTCAAATAAAGATGATTTGATAGGCTTGGCTCCTTATTTTAAAGATTATGATCTTTATAGTTTTTCTGCACCTGTTCGTGTATCTCGTCGATTAAATATAAAATGTTGTTCTTGGTATACATGGGAAAGAGATTTTGATCTTTCACAAGATAATTTGCATGAACTTGAATGTCTTCAAAATCAGATTCTATCCATCATAAAAGACAATCCGCTCTATCAAAATGGTGCCCCAATTTGTACATTTGGTTTTAGTCAAGGAGGGGTAATGGCTATTCATATTGCGCGTTGTATACCGGTTCATAAAGCAATGATATTGGGATCGTTTTATCCACTAGAATATCTTACGGAGAGCGCTATTTTGATAAGTGAGATTTTTATAGGACATGGGGAACGCGATCTGATAGTTCCTTTTTATTACGCACAAAAATTGCATACTCATTTAAAACAGTTATCGACAATTAAGAAAATCGTTTATTCTTTGTATCCCGATTTGGGACATACGATTTCAGAAAAACAGATGGAAGATATTATATATTTTCTAAAAAATTGATATATATGGCCGATATTCAAAAAAGATGGTGCTGTTTTTTGTTTGGATATTTAAACCATTGCAAGATGCAAAAGGAAAATACCCAGATCTTATGATTATGTATTGTTAAGTAAGATGTTAATCGTGTTTTGTACTCTCCTCGACGGATTATTGAGACTTTCTTGGTATACATAGATAAGGTAATCAATCAGCGCTTTCAACACAATGACGTTCTGATCATCCAGGAACAAGAGATTATTAGGCAGATTGTGGGTTATATTGTTCTCTGAGAGTGGATGAAGCTTTCTCCATCCTCAGAGTCTTTTGTTTTCAAAAATATTAATACGCTTTAGCAAGCAACATGAGCGGGGCGTTTTCTTCTGCGCTGAAGAGACATGTGCCACGACGCTGATCGTCTAAAGGCATGCATCGTGCAGTGAGATTATAGGTTTTTAAGAAATTCTCCGTTGCTTTGTTATCTGCGACATAGCATGCAAGAAAACCAGGGGCATTTTCTTCACTTTCACCTTTTGTCAGGGTTTCAAGATCGCTGAGATTATCAATAAACCGAGTATGTTTTTTTATATGCGATTGAGAGCGCTCTAAAAGTCCTTGTTGTAAGGATGTGAGTGCAGATTGAATGTATTCTAAAATGGAGTCTTTTTTCAAAAACTGCTTCTCAATTGGGTTGGCATCAGGATAGCGACTTATCAAGCAGATCTGATTGTTTTGTAACTCTTTCAATCCGATTTCAATTCTCAAAGGGACTCCTTTTTTAATCCATTCCCAATTTTTTTCACCACCTCTTCGATCGCGTTGATCGATATGAACACGCAAAGGCTCTTGTTCCCAGGTGCATGTGAGTAAATGTTTTTTTAATTCTTGCGCATATTCTAAAATAGATTGATCTGTTTCTTCATTTCTCAATATTGGCAGAATCACAATATGATAAGGACTCATTTTTGGCGGTAAAACAAGACCGTTATCATCACTATGAGTCATGATTAAAGCACCAATCAGGCGAGTTGTTACACCCCAAGACGTTGTCCATGCGTGTTCTTGGGCGCCTTCTTTGTTAGAAAATCGAATATCGCAAGCATGAGCGAAATTTTGTCCCATAAAATGAGACGTACCTGCTTGTAATGCTTTGCCGTTTTGCATAAGTGCTTCAATAGTGTATGTGTTTTGAGCCCCAGGAAAGCGTTCAATGGCTGGTTTTTCTCCTTTGATCACCGCAATGGCCATAACATCATGCATAAAATTTGCGTATAAATCGAGAATTTGCAAAGTTTCAGAAAGCGCTTCTTTTGCAGTTGCATGAGCGGTATGTCCTTCTTGCCATAAAATTTCTGTTGTGCGCAAAAAAAGACGTGTCCGCATTTCCCACCGCATAACATTTGCCCACTGATTAATCAGCACGGGCAGATCGCGATAGGATTGGATCCATCTTGAGAAGGCTTCTCCGATAATCATTTCACTGGTAGGGCGAATAATATAGGGCTCTTCTAATTTTCCATCAGGAATTAATTTGCCATTTTCATCTGCCTTCAGTCTGTGATGTGTAACAACAGCACATTCTTTTGCAAATCCTGAGATATGCTCTGCTTCTTTTTCAAAACAGCTCAGGGGAATGAGTAATGGAAAATAGACATTTTGATGCCCTGTGGCTTTAAATGATTCATCCAAGTACTTTTGACAGCGCTCCCATAAGGCATAGCCCCATGGTTTTAAAATCATGCATCCACGACTCATAGAGTGTTCAGCCAGATCGGCCGCATCAATTACATCTTGATACCATTGATTATAATTGGAGGCCCTATCAAAATTGAGTGCTTTTTTAGACATAATAATAAAAATCAGAAAACTTGCTCTATTATGCCATGTCCAGCATAGATCTCAAAAAACAATTTATGATGACGTTATTTCTAAATCCCCTCTAACATATTATCTAAATATGTTCTATATGGAAGTGAGAGCTAGCGCATTTCTATGTTTTTAGAAAAGAGGTCCTTGTGCAACAAAAGAATAATGAAACAAAATCTATAATCGCCATATTTAAGGAACTGACTGATAAAATCTTAAGCAAACTGTTAGAGCTTTTTGAAAAAATAAGCCCACATTCTGAAAAGTCAGATTCTGTACAGATGGACAATAAAGAATCAGAAACTTTAACTCATTCTGATCAACACGAAAAAACCCGACATAGATTTTGAAAAAAATCACTTGAGCTCTATTAGACTAGCAGATCGAGATTCGGGAAAATAACAATTGAATAATATTTAAATTTACGATGCTTTGGTATCAAACCAAAAAACAGGACTGCTTCGGGAAAATTTTCTATTGCACGGTTGAGATATTCGAAAAAGATGGCTAAGATCTGTAGACTGTGTTTTAACATGTCTACAAAATTGGCTAAGCTCTTTTTTATTTATTCTGCAATGAATGCAGGAAAAACTACCCACCTTTTGCAAATTGCTCATAACTATGAAGAACAGGAGATGAATGTTCTATTGCTGACTGCTGCGATTGATACGAGATATGGAGAAGGTGTTATTGGATCGCGTATTGGTTTGCAGCGCCAAGCACATATCTATACAAGCACATCTAATCTATTATCCATGATTCTTCAAATGCATTCGATAGAAAAAATTGATTGTGTGCTTGTGGATGAGTGTCAATTTCTCAAATCCGATCAGGTTGATGCTTTGGCTGAAGTAGTGGATGAGTATAAAATTCCTGTTATGTGTTTTGGGTTGAGAACCGATTTTCAAGGAAATTTGTTTGAAGGTAGTCACCGCCTGTTAGCATTAAGCGATGAAATACGCGAAATCAAAACAATCTGCTGGTGCGGTAAGAAAGCTAATATGGTTTTACGTATTGAGCAAGGATCGGCATGTGCTAATGGCGCTCAGATAGAAATTGGAGGTAATAGTCGTTACCAATCGGTTTGTCGTAAGCATTGGAAAGCAAAAGTGTTCCGTCGCTCAGATCGAAGAGTCCAGGCTAATCAAGGTCTCTTGCTCGAGAATATTCCGAGCATACCTTAAGGATAATTTTTTTCTTTCGGTATCGCAGTGTCTTTCTATTTTTTTTATTTGTTCTGCGATATAGGTCATATCTCCTTGGGATTTTTTCAAAATTAATTCTTGGACGTCTTCAGGGAGAGAGAGACCTCTTTCTTCAATTTTAATTTTTAGGAATTTTTCTAAGGCTCCGCAATTAAGCGGAATCATCTGGTGGGCAATAAGATTTGGCATGTTTTGCTCTAAGTGAGCAATGATTTCTGCCGATTGCGTGGAAATTACAATTTGACGATGTGCAGAAATTGGAGATTTTATAAAATCGAGAAGGATTTTTTGGCTACTTTCAGAAAGACTTTCATAATGATCAAAACACAAAAATGAGACCTGCTCGAGCCCTTTTAAGATATCCATACTTTTTAGACAGTGCAGCTCAATATAAGCCGATTGCACTCCCATATAAACGCGTTCGTGACAGAGTGCTTGAAGAAAATGAGATTTTCCGCATAAAGATGGCCCCGAAATACAAGAAATAAAGGGTTGAGGTTTTTCTATTTTGGCCTTTAAGGCAGCAAAAAAAATGTTATTTTCGCCGAGAACAAAATTTTCGAAAGTTTTTTTTGTATTTAGTGCAAGTCCTAGGGTTAATTGAAATCCCACTCAGCGAATCTCATAAAAAAAGTACCTCTTAGCATCTTAACTAAAAAGTAACAAAAAATCTATAACTCCATATAAGAATTATTCTTTTTGACATATGCATGTACTTTGTCACGAATGCTGTTTTCGTTGTTTTGTTTTTAATAAATCATAACTCATATATATCATTTTGATTTGAATATGCCCCCCATTGTGTTTTTTCTTGATACGTGTAAATCATTTATAAATAAGGCTAATTAATTAATCATGTACGGCAATCTTAGAAAAATTCATTTTTCTAAGATTGTGAGTCAGTTTTATACATTTGTGAGTTTAAAATTACAATTTGATATTGTGCCGCGGTCCTTCATAATAATGAATAGGTTGATGGATTTATGCAGACGATAAAAAGCTAGTGCTGCGCGATGATTTTAAAGAGAAAAATCGCTTCGCATCGAGCGGGAATTTATATTTTTCAACTAAATACTTTGGGAGTCAGGGATTTCTTATATGCAATTTTTCCAATGCCTATGCAAAAATTATATTATTTCTTGAAGTGTGCAATAATCACAATCCTTTTCGGACTTTTATTGTTTTTTTCTCAAATGAGAGACGCTTTTGGGAAAAATACCCCCACAGAATGTTTTTTCAGCGAAAATTGTAATACGTCGTCTCCATGTCTGTTTTTGATGCTAGGAGAAAAAGATCTTGAAATGAGCATTTTTTGGATTGATTATTGGCTAAAAAAAGATTTTTTCGCAAAGATTTTCCTGATTGATTATGATGCGAAAACTGAGCCTGTATTGAAGCAAATAGCTAAACAAAACTCGAAAAACGTTGTTTTTCTAAAAGATTTTGATTATGCACCTTTGCGATTTTTACCACCTTATCAGCATCCTGCGCTCTATGTTTATTCGGGATGCGGGGGAGAGTTTCTCGCCCCTATTTTGTTTTATCATGATGTACCTCTTTCTCTAGAGTGATGATTTAATCTGGATTTTCTAAGCTGAGGTACCCAGATTCAAAATCATATGCAAAAATTTCTGCATATCTACCCCAAGAAATAATAATTTTAAAGACACGTTCAGCTTCGCTTTCACTCAGATCTTTTTCTAAAATTGACATCAAATCTTCTTCTTTCATTTTTTGTTTTTCATTTTTCATCAATTCTTCGCAGATATAATTAATGACTGGAACCCATTGTAACAACTGTTGCGAGAAGATTTTTTTTGCTCCTTGTAAATCTGCTTGCGCAAAAAACTTTCCTTCTTGTGTCAGAGAGATGTCACCTTTTGAGACTTTAGCTAAGTGTAAAATTTGCATTGCTTCGCTGAGCGAGTAGAATTCATCAATATTAATTGAGACTAAATCAGCGAGAACAGGCAAATCTACACTTGTATCAGGAGCTTCTTCATAAATTGCGGTAACAAGTGCTTGAATTTGGTTAGGCTCTGCATCTGGTAGTGGATAAGAGAGAGAAATTTCATTGAAATCAACTTCTTTCAGTAAGGGGAAGTGCCCACCTTTTGGTAGCGGTGTTGTCATAATAAAATAAATATCATCGACAATTTGCTTAATGCACTCTTCATTGACTCGTGGATATGGCTCTTTGACCGGAAGTTCTGCTTTAATATATCCTGGATTAGATCCGAAAACCAAAATTCTGTCAGCAATTTCCGCCGCTTCTTCAATATGATGAGTGACAAAAAGAATCGCTTTAGGAGAGTTTTCTTTATCATTCAGCCAAATATTCATTAAATCTTTGCGTAATGCTTCTGCGGTTAAGACATCCAGAGCAGAAAAAGGCTCATCCATCAGAAGAATTTTTGGACGAACAACGAGCGCCCTTGCAAATCCTACTCTTTGACGCATGCCTCCAGAAAGTTCTTTAGGATATGCGGATTCAAATCCATCCAGTCCTATCATATCAATTGCTTTGAGTGCTCTTTCGCGACGCTCTTTTTTTCCAAGGCCCATAGATTCAAGTCCAAGCTCAACATTTTGCAAAACGGTTAGCCATGGCATGAGCGCAAAAGATTGAAAAACCATAGAAACTCCTGGAACTGGTCCATGAACATTTTGGTTTTCAATAATAATTTGCCCTTCACTCGGCGGGACTAGGCCAGCAATAATTCTTAATAGAGTAGATTTTCCCGATCCTGATTTTCCTAAAAGGGCTACAATTTCTCCTTCTGCGATTGAAAGATTGAGGTTGTCTAAGACAAGAAGTTCTTGACCACCCGGTTTACGAAAATATTTTTTAATTCCTTGAGCACGGATAAGCTGTTTGCGCATAAAGGCCCCACATTATTGATGATAGGCGCTGACCTTTTCAAAAAGGGCATTCCATAAATATCGATTAATTATTAAAACATAAAATGTCATGACAGCGATTCCTAAGATTGCTCTATTAAAATCACCCATAGACAGTGCATTGTGAATATAGCTGCCAATTCCTTGGGCTTGAATTTGATGATGTCCCCATATGATTGTGTCGCTATCAATAGCGACATTCCAACAACCTCCGGCCGCGGCCATGCACCCTGTAATGCAATAAGGCAAAACAGCAGGTAAATAGAGCCGTCTCCATAACAATGTGCCCTTTAATCCAAAATTTGCTGCGACTAAACGCTGATCTTTGGTGATCATCAGTGTGCCAGCAATGACATTAAATAAAATATACCATTGTGTGCCTAAAATCATAATCGGAGCTGTCCAAATATCGACATTGAGGTTGTAATCGACAATTAAATGCGCAAAAAAAGGATATAGCATTTGGGGTGGACATGCTGCAAGAAATTGAATTACTGGTTGAAATCGATAAGCCAACTGTGGCTTGGATCCGATGCGTACCCCAACTGGAACCCATATACATGCAGATAAAAACACCATGACTAGAACTTTAATAGATGTGATTCCGCCGAGTTTGATTGTCATCAAAATTTCAAAAATATCAAAGTGATAAAAAATATCATAGCCCATTTTAAAAGCAACTTTGATGATCAGGCAAATAAACGCAATTTCCACAGTTTTTTGGATGATCCATGATATTTTCTTTAATCGAAGATGATTTTTTTGCAGCCCCCGACCCCTTCCTGGAATTAATCTCATGAAATCAATATCTTGAATTCCTTGTATCAGAGTGTGGATAAAGCTTGCTCTCGAGAGTAAATCAAAAAACCATGAAGATTGATAAATCTCATCTTCTACAATTTCATCTTTGAATTTTTCAGACCATGTCATCAGGGGCCTAAATAAGAGCTGATCATAGACCAAAATGACAAAAAACATTGCGAGACACGCTGCTAAAATGCCAGAAAGATTTTGATCTAATACGGATTGGCCAATAAAGGATCCAACTCCCGGTAGAATAATTTTATGATCAGAGATTGAGAGAGATTCAGAAGCAACGATAAAAAACCAACTTGCTGACATCGAAACCATGGAATTCATAATCAGCCCTGGAGTTGCTTGTGGAACTTCTAAGTGCCAAAATCTTTGCCATGGAGACAAATGATACATATCACAAACTTCATCGAGCTCTTTTGGTATAGAAATAAGTGATTGATAAAAACTTAAAATCATATTCCAGACTTGTGCAAAAAAAGTTGTGATAATTGCCGCACATTCAAGCCCGAATGTTGAATGTGGCGCCAGATGAATACAAGTCAAGACAATGAATGCATTGACCCCTAAGGGCGGGATCGATTGTAAAATATCAATCAAGGGTAAAAGAATTTGGCGATACGTTTTATTTTTAGCCATCAAAGACCCAACGGCAAATGTGACCAAAATGGATAAAATCATCGCGCATAACATTCGCATTAATGTTCTGAGTGAATAATACATGAGATGATAAAAAGAAAATTCTAAAATAAGCTCTTGGCCAATTTTATAAGGTGCATGTAAAGAAGCTGCTGACCACCACAAAAGATAAAAAATCGTTGATATAATCGCTATAGCGATCATATCAAAAATATTTGGTGTGCGTAGTCTGGAAGCAAAAAGGTAGTCATATGTAATTTTCATAAAAAATTTTCGCTCACTTACTCAAAAATCTGTATTTGATCGGGACAAGGAGATTTCTTATCTCATTTTAAAACAAAAGCGTGTATTTATATATAAAATTTTTAAGCAATTTGAAAATTCAAAAAAAAATAGAAGTTTAACGATTTTTTGAGATTGCGCAATTTATAGACCATACTTCAATTTAGCTGTTTTAAAACGATTCACATTGAACTTAATGTATGAAGACAAAAAATTATTTTCTTTGGCCTTTAGCGTGCTTCATTCAAAACTTTATTTTCGCACAAGATTATTTTTTAGAAAGGTCTTCACATGAAGATTTTAATGTGCATCTCTCGCAGCCATTAAATCATTCTTTTTTATCGATGTGCGATCTAACGCTAACAGATCGATTTGGATTGAGCGCTCATATAAATCAATCCATTGCAAGATCACAAATGCATGCGACTGATGCTTTTTCATCTTCAGATTCCATCACTTTTTCCTCAAATGGATCAAAATTTCATCTTCAATTTCTATCTGACCCTGAAACACAATATGCTATTGATGCAACTATGTTTTTCGAAAAAAATGACGATATTTTCAATTTCAATATTAATACGGGATCTCATTTGCGCATTGAGCACGGATTAATAGGTCCGGGTCAGGTATTGAAAACAGGAGAGGGTTCTTTTGTTGTAAATGACACGTCTCAATTTACTGGCCTAGCGCTTTTTGAGTCTGGATATTCAAATTGGAACTTTTCTCCTTCATCTATTGTGAACACGGATTTTGAGATTAAACCGCAGGCCACTCTTGAGATCGGGGGGCTCAATTTTAAACTGCAATCTGATTTTTTTTATAATGATGGCTTGTTAAATGTAAACACACCTTTATACACAGTATCTTATATCCAAAACCCCCTGTATGGCACAGGATCGATGATAAAATCAGGATCTGGTACGCTTGTTTTAGATCAAGCTCATTTTTTAGATTCTGGAATTAAAATCGAAGAGGGTGTTTTGGTTTTAAAAGATTTGGCTATTGGGGGCGATATACAGTTAGCATCCAATGCGACTGTGATTTTTGATAATCATTTAGATCGTTCTTACAGGGATGCTATTTTTGCAGATACACAAAGTGTATTGATTAAAAGGGGTCTTGGTCATCTTGTTTTTATGACATCGCTCCCAGTATTATCACAACCGATTGAGGTGCAGCAGGGTGGTTTAACTATTTTTGATAGTGCATTTGCCGATACATCTATAGCGGTTGCTCCTGATGCTTCTCTGAGCTTCAATTTAAATCAATCGCATACGCTGACAAAAGAGATCTTCGCTCAATCGGGTTCTGAGCTGCTCAAATTTGGCTTGGGGGATTTAAGTTTTTCTTTTCCAGTGAGTTTTTCTTCTGTAAAAATATATGAAGGATCTCTTTCATTGAATCAGGTCTATCAGTACGGCTCGATTTTCAATCATTCTCGTATGTATGTGGATATCCCTCAGGGAATAACTAATAATTTGTATAGCTCTTTAAGTGGTAATGGTGATTTTTATAAGATCGGTGCAGGTCAATTAGATCTTTATTCTGGGGATTATCATGGAACAATATTTCTAGAAAGAGGCTCTTTGGTTATTCATGATGGTTTTATACCGAAAAATATTCATGCTTTAGCAGAAACAAATTTGCTTTTCGATATTGAGAAACATTTAACTTTATCGGGAGATTTGAATTCCGATCACGGTGTGATAAAGAAACATGGCTCGGGGAGTTTGATCTTGTTATCCTCTCAAAGTTATCGTCCTACCGCATTCCAGATTCAACAAGGTACTCTTGTGTTATATGATAAAGCATTAGTGGATTCTGTTTTATATCAAAATAGCGCTAAGATCCAATTAGTTGTTGAAAATCCTTTTTCAACAACTGCAGTGGTTTCTGGGTCTGGATCGTTCGAAAAATACGGGTTAGAGGCTCTTCATTTTACCGAAGCTCAAACATATAGTGGGCCAACTTTTCTTAATGAAGGTACTCTTATATATTCAGGAGCAGGTACCATTACTGACCAGACAGATTTTTATACAGCACCACTGACTGTTGCTAATTTTTCAGAATCATCTGCTGCTATTATTCTCAAATCTTTACATGGGTACGGTACTCTTATTTTGGGGAATAAAAATATTCAAATTGGCCGCACGGGAGATGCACAAACACCAGATTGTCTTTATGGCGGTACGATTCAAACATCAGGTTATTTGGTTAAAAGAGGGCTGAATAATTGGACTTTAGCTGGTAAAAGCACAATTTTGGCAGGCGTCTTTTTAGAAGAGGGAGCTCTCATACAAACAATCGCACAATCATTTGATCCAAGCGCTCTTTATTTGGCAAATAATACTCATATTGATTTAAATGGATATAATCTTGAGGTGACGAGTTTAGCAGGATTTGGGCAGATTTATTTAAGTTCCAATCCAGATAAGCTTGCCAGTTTTATATTAAATAACGAAAATAGTAATGTCTTTTATGGTTCTATTAGAGGATATGGTCATTTCTTAAAGAAAGGAAATGGTCTTTTGCGCCTCGAAGAACAGCTTGAAAACACGAATACAGTTGAAATCCAACAGGGACAGCTTGTTTTTTCTCCATCAACGTATAGATTGGGTTCAGAAAATTCAGAGCTTGTTCTCGGATTATATGGCTCAGTGGATTTGCAAAACAAAGCTCTCAGTGTGGGCGCTGTTTCGGGATCTGGATCGCTATATCTTGGATCGGGATCTTTAATCACAGGTACAAATAATAATAATACAGACTTCAATGGCCATATTTCAGGAACAGGATCTATTACAAAAGTGGGCTCCGGATCATGGACCGTGTCCAGTCAGTTAAGCTATACGGGACTGACAAATATTTATAGCGGTGCAGTGGTACAAGGCATCTCTCAAATTATTCCAGCAACGAATTCTGTTTTTTTGGATGCCAATACTCTTTGGGATCTGAATGGATATGATCTAGAAATTGCAGCATTAGAAGGAGCAGGGACAATACAGCTGAATCAGGGTAATTTGATTTTTAATATTCAAAATCAAACAAATGTTTTTTCAGGAAGTATTATCTCCAATATCGGCCAGATGCACGGTAGTGTTTATAAAAAAGGATCAGGAACACTTGTGTTTGCAGGTAAGCATCAATACACGGGCGACACTTATATTCAAGCAGGTACTTTGAAAATTTTATTGAATGATAGTTTGCCAGATCAAAATACTCTACATATTGCATCTGATGCCACTTTTGAGATCGATCAAACTGTTGTTTTTGATCGCATTAAATCAATCCTTTCAGTAGGTACAGTTGTTCTGAATAATCAAAAAATCAATCTAGACGGATCGGGAGCAGTATCGCATATCAGCGGCACACTCATCGGATCGCCTTTGTCCTCTATTTTTCTTACAAATGGAGCGAATCTCACTCTTAATAGTACAGGTCTTTTTGAGGGTTTAATTTCAATAGATTCTCATTCGCAGATAAAAATTCAAGCGCAAAGTACGGGCTACAATTTAATAAACAGCGGCGCAATAATTTTCGATACCTCATTATCCTCTCAATCATTAATCTCGGATGCGTCTATTTCTGGGACAGGAGCAGTCTATAAAAGATCGCCTGGCACTTTAGAATTTCAACGTGATTTAATCTATACAGGCGATACATTTATTCAAAAGGGTGCTATTAATCTCAAAAATATCAATCTTAAAACTCAAAAAATTCACCTCACTTCAGGAACAGTGTTGAATTATAATGGGATTGTCACAAATCAGTGGGATCTTGATTATTCTTTAGGTGGGACGGGCACGGTGAATTATAATCTTTTACCAGAGCAAACGATTCAGATTACTGCCCCTCAAACTCTGACCGCTTCAGAGTATCATATTCAATCAGGTCATCTTGTTTGGCTAGGCACAAGTTTTGATATGAGTCAACAAAAACTTGTTATTAATCAGGACGCGACAGCTCATGCGATAGAAACTTGTTTTTATTTGCTTGATAATACAGATTTTGAGGGGGTGCTTTCTTTATCAGAAAGTCTTATACAAACACCAGGGGACGTTTCTTCTGTTGCGTTGAGCGGATTGGCGAATACAAATAATCTAATTTATCAAAATGGCTTGCATATATCTAATCAAAATTATCTGCAAGCTATTAGACAAGACATGTATCTTTATACCAATATTATCGGTGATGGAGGATTCTCGGTTTCTGGTCCTAAAAAAATCTTTTTTCTTCCTCCAAATCAGGTTGAATATTTAGGTGCTACACAAATTCAGTCAGGTGCGCTTTATCTGAATGAAAAATTTTTTACATCATCAGAGATTCAAATTGCGTCTGAAGCAGCTTTGCATTTGAAATTATCTTCGGATTTTTTAAATCAAAAAAACTTTCTTTCTTCTATAACTGGAGCGGGAAAACTTTATATTGATCAAGGTGATATTTTATTGTCAGGAATGATATCAGTTTTAGGTGATATCTATATTGATCCGCAAGCATCACTATCTGTGACAACAAACTTTAAGAGTAATGCAGCTATTTATTCAACTGGCACAGAATCACGGGGAGGGGTGATGAATATCACCATTCCTGATGGTGAAACATTTGAAATGAAAAATAACTATTATGGGTACGGAGAAATTAATAAATACGGACCCGGCAATCTTATTATGAGAGGAGATTTTTCAGGTCTGTTCGGTCGTTTTGTGATTCATGATGGATCTGTGTCTTTTTCCAAAAACATTCATGAAGGAATGGATGTTATTGGAAATTATAATCTGATTAATATCGATAGTGCGGTTCTGACACTCAGATCGAATGTCGTGGATACTGTGTTTGGAGGAATGGTAACTGGTGTACGTGAAACTCGATTTCGTTTAATAGGACGCAAAGATCACGGTCGATTTCAAATTAAAAACTTTGTTCTCAGTGGTATTTTGGATATTCAGCAATTAAAAGAACCAGATATTGATGCAGTATTCCCAGAACCACAGTTTTATTTTGAAAATTTTTCCGTGAATAATGGCGCTGGGATTAACTTCCAATTTGACCAGACAGATGCAAGTGGTAATCTCAGGGCTTTTCTGTCTTATGCAGAGGCTCAGTTACCGCAAAGTTTATATTATTCTTTGCAGCCCATAAAACAAACTGATGTTTATCAAGATCGTAAATATCGATTACTTGAGCTGCAAAGCCCAACGCGAGAAGAAATGGATTTTTTAGTCTATCTTGCCAATAATTTAGAGTATCCTGTAATTTTCTCTGTTACCCCAGAGCTTATTTATAATACCGATAATCAAAAAATGGTTTTAGATATTGCTGTTACTAAGTATGATGCAGGCACTGTTGTAAAAAGATCACAAAAGCCTATCAGCATTACAATTGCAGGGGCAGCTAATCGCTTACAGCAACTGGGGCTGAGTGATGCTTATTATGCAAAAAATGCGACACAAGTTTTAGAAAACGCAAAAAGCCCTGAAGATCTGTTTGCAAAGATTAATAACCTTACGCCTTCTGGCAATAAAAAGCCAGATCAGGCACTCACTCCATCACAAAGTCAATCCACGGCAAATTCCACACTATCCTCAATGCGATTTAATGCACTGGCTGCCTATATGAATAAGTTGCAAGGATCGAGCTATATACCTACTTACCTGAAAGATACTAAGGTTTTAAATCAAAATCGCCGTGTTTCCAATAAAATGTTCGCAAATCTCATTTCGAAAATTGAAAATGAAAGTCATTTTCAATTTCAAGATATCGTGGATAGTTTAGAGCTCAGCGGCTTATCAGTTTCTCTAGAGACGAACTATGTTCATCAAAGAGTCAAACTTGATGATCCAGAACCAGATAGATTAATTAATGCATGGGGCTCAACTTTAGGTGCAACAAAGTCTGTCAAAGATTCTTTGATTTGTGGCGTTCTCGGATCGTATCTCGGGCGCAGAATTGAAATGGATAAAAACAACCTCAGCAAAACCGCAAAAACATATGAAAGGGTGAATAGCATAGCAGTTTTTTGTGCCTATCAAGATTGGGAATATTCTTACTATTTATCAAGCTATTTTTCTTTCGGGCATCATAATTATCACTCACAACGTACTTGGAACCATCCTATCTTTGATGAGGATAAGGTTATCTCAGTTTTCGTTCCATCATATGCAGATAGTTACCATAGCGGGTATGATACAACATCGAATTTTGAAGCAGGTTATACGTATATTATTAATCAGGAGCTAGCATTACAGCCCTTTATTGGTGCTGGTTTTGTCAATCTTACTGAACGCTCTTATTTTGAAAAATCCTATAACCAACTCGATGATCAGCCAAATGAATTTGGTAATTATATGCCACAGCATTCTGTAACCAAACAATCTAGAACATTTGGGATGCAGGCTATTCAATCTATAGTAGACAACCTGACAGCCTATCAATTTTCATTAAGAGCCAGTTATGTTACAGATAAACTCAATGGCGGAACTACAACATTCAGATACGGATATCTTTATAGTCCCTACGATTTTATTGATCTTGTTGCTATCAATAAAAGAATGAGTGCTTTGGAAACATCACTAGGTTTTAATATGGCGACAGCTGATTCTTGGATTTTATCTTTAACATATACAGGGCATTTTGGATCGAACATGGTTTCACATACAGTTGTTGGAACTTGGCAGTATTCTTTTGCATAGCTGCTGTTCTCGTAAAATGGTTTTCTAAAAATTCGTCTAAAATCAAAGTAGAATGGACGCCAATCAAGAAGATGTTTTATGAGAATTCGCAAAAAAACTAACAAGGCAATAGCTATCGCATCTGTTTATGCACTGTCCGGAGGCGCGTATGCCACGACTGCAGTGACAATTACATCTAATTCTACTCCAAATGCAGATGTTTCTTTGTCATTCGATTTAACAAATCATCTGATTGATAGCGATCAACAAGGATCTTTATATACTATTTCTCCTGGATCTGGTGCAGGAAGCACATTATCTAATTTGAGCGCATCGGATAGCCTCACAATTGATAGCTCTCTTAGAAGAGCGGACGTTTTATTTACCAATCCTGCTGGATCAGATGTAACAGTATCGGTTCCTATGACGTTTAACGGTGTGGATTCTAAAATTAGTTTCAATATGAATGGGGTCAATGATACTTTGACGCTTTCTGGCGCAATAACATCTGATAGCGGAACTTTGGTTTTGAGTGGTCAGGGTACTGTTGCTATTGATCATGATAACTCATCTTCATTTACAGGGTATAGTAGCCTTCTGAACAATGTGAATTTGCAAATCAATCAAAATGCATCTTTAGGGGGACAGATTGATATTGCTTCGGGTTCTTCTGTAGATCTTAAAGACGGAGGATCTCTGGATAGCTCGCCTATTTTTAATGAGGGTTCTTTAAAAATCAATACATCTACGACAAAAAACTTCTCTAGCATTATTCAGGGTTCTGGATCAGTAACTATAAATCCCGATTTGGCAAGTGGTGAAGTGACATTTACGGGTGCGAACACCTATACCGGGCAAACAAACATTGACGCAGGTTCTTTAAAAATAAACAACGCTGGTGCACTTGCGAGTACCCCTATTGTTTTAGGGCAAGATGCAAGTATTGAATTTGCCCAAACCGTTGATATCACTTACGCTGGATCTGTTTTCAAAAATGGATCTGCAACTGGCACTAAGTTGATAAAAAGCGGCTCCAATATGATAGATTTGAATGGAATAGCTGGTAACTATACATACGCATCAACAGAATTGAAGGGCACTGGAAAGATGATTCTCAGAGATGGATGGTTGACAGATATGGCGTCAACTTCTATAACGGTTCTCTCTGATTCACCTTCCATTGAAATGAGTTTGTCAACAAATCAAACTTTTTCTGGCAATTTATCGCAAACTTCTGGTACAGGTTCTTTTATAAAAAGCGGTTCGGGAGTTTTGACATTTAATGGAACAAATGCGCTTACCGGATCTTTGAGCATAACAAATGGAAAAATGATTGCACCATCTGCCTTTTTAGCATCTCCGCCTTCTTCTGTAGCAATTTCTAATGGTGCAACTTTTGAGTTAGATCTTACTACAAATCAAACATTTGCTAATTCTATTAGCGGTTTAGGTAATCTAATTTTAAAAGAATCATCTCCGAGTGGAAATACATTGAATTTGACAGGTTCATTAGGATATTACGGTGGTTCGATAGAATTGCAAGATAAAGCAAAATTAAAAGTGAATGATAGTGCTATACCGCAAGGAGTGGATTTAGGAACAGCGGATAACTCGATTCATTTTGATATCAGTTCATCTTCTGGTGTTGAGCATAGTTCTGCTATTACTGGTTTAGGATCTATTTTAAAATCTGGAAGTGGAAAACTCATTTTAACAGGCTCTAATACAAATACAGGTGATACAACTTTAAGTGGAGGAACACTTGAGTTGCAAGATCAGCCATTAAATACATCGAATATTGTGACATCAACCGGAACATCATTAATAGTTAATATTTCTTACGATGGTAGTTACGATAAAATTATTAGTGGTTCTGGAGATTTTTATAAACAAGGAGATGGAATTTTAACTATTAGCACGCCTAGCACATATACCGGTACAACAACTGTCAATACCGGTTCTTTAAAAATGAATACAACTAACGCATTGAGTTCTGCAACTGCAGTCACCTTAACTAATACAGCTATCTTAGATCTGAATAACCAAAATCTCTCTGTCACATCTCTCGATGGTTCTTTAAACACGGCTTTGACATTAGGATCTGGTACATTAACAATTGCACCTGGCTCTGGTAGTACAACTCATGCAGGACAAATAACAGGCAGTGGTCATGTCATTAAAAATGGTGTAGGACGCTGGATCATTAATAACTCTTCAACAAATTATAGTGGAACCACGACCATTAATAATGGAGTTATAGAATTAGGGCATACAAATGCTATGGGGACAAGCAGTGTTTCTTTGACAGGTGGAACGTTAGATTTTCATGGAATAAGTCCAAATAATACCATTACATCTTTGACTGCAGCAACATTATCGAATGAAAGTTCAACAGCTATCACTATTCCTTCTAATATTCCTATAAGCACAAACGCAACTTTCAGCGCAACGACAGGAAATATAACTTTTAATGGAACAACATACGGGATCTCGAATTTAAATTTAAATGGTGCACACAATATCACAACCAATAATACTATGACTGTTGATGGAAATATAACAGTCAGTACAACTGGAACTGTAATTCATAATAATACTCTTGTGGTTTTCAGTAATAGAACATATACACCGAACACTCTCACTACTCTGAATGGAAATTTGTTATTAGCAGGATCACAGCCTTTTACTATTAGCACTAACACTATGAATCTTGGAACAGATGGTCACATTGGTTTTGATTCACGGCATATAGGCGGATTAGCTACAATCACAGGAACATCTTCAAATGGTATTTGTTTTACACAAACAAATAATATTGATACACCATATGGAAAAACTCTTACAGTTGACGGGTTGATAACAGCTCAGACAGGCAAAAGCTTTATTAAAAAATCATTAGGTACGCTATCCATAACTCAACCCGTCACCACAGCTGATGTTATATCTGTGACTCGCGGAACTTTAGAAATGAATAAAGCTGCGATGGAGGGTAACGGACAAGAAGTCATTTTATCAAACTTTAGTTCATTGATTCTTGATGCCGCTACTACTTCGAGTACGTCTAGGAAGATAAGTGGTGATGGACACATAATAAAAACAGGAGCAGGAACACTGACTGCTTCTTCTGATTTATGGCACAACGGGAATTTGAATGTGAATAATGGCGCATTAGTTCTT
>CAYNBJ010000008.1:0-44642 GCA_964395835.1 uncultured Gammaproteobacteria bacterium | reverse complement strand
AAGAACTAATGCGCCATTATTCACATTCAAATTCCCGTTGTGCCATAAATCAGAATCAATACCAATAGTTCCAGATCCATTTTTAATGATATGTCCGTTTCCAGATAGTCTCAAATCCAGATTCTTTTCTTGTGTGAGATTAAAAATGATAGAGCTATGATTTTTGAGAGCAATAGATTCATTTTTTTTAGAGACAGAATGATCAAGCAGTTCTAGCGATCCGGTATTGATATCTATTTGTTGCACATTTAAAGAATTTTTAAGAGACATTTTTCTTTGAGAGTTGATTGCAAAAATAGTAGGATTTGTTTTTTTTTCGATGCATTCATTTAATTGTTCACAAATTTCGAGAACTAACATTTCTGTTCCGCCTATAGATAACTTTTTGATTTTTGACCAGTTGAGTATCTGTAGCTCTCTTAGCAAGTCATTTTTGTAAAAGACAAGATCTTTTTTAAGAATTGTGCGTAAAGTATTAATCAGGCTTGAGGGTGAGATATTCTGAAATGCAAAATTTCCAGATGCTATCTTTAAATTTGCAGATAAATTTTTAGGTTCTGGTTGATATGGACTTTTTATTGGTAGAGATGAGAAAAGATGAGTTTTATGAAAATTTCCTGCAAATATTTGATGACTTTTCTCATGAGAAAAATCTAAATACAAATGACCTGCCAAGATATCCGTGATGTGATGCGTGCGCAGAGATCCAAATATCATGAAAGACCATAATTGTGATTGTTTATCAGATTGAGAATAACAATTTTCTTGCATCCATTTGGTCTTGTTTTTTTGCTTATCATCACACCTATTAGTGCTATTTATATTTTGACGGTACGCGAGTTTTGCTTGGACTTTGAATTCAAAAGGTAAATATGAGTTACCTAGAGACCAGTCTAGAATTTGAGTAGAATTGATAAGATGTATAGAATCAGATTGACTTTTTAGTTTTTGTGAGAGAGACGAAATTGTACTCAGTGTTTTTTCTACACCCTCTTTTGATACAAGAGGTTGCGTCATGTCAAAAGAGCGAGCATCTTCAGTTGAAGAAAACGTGAAAAGCTCCTTAAAAAAAAACAAAGATGGCACATCGATACATTCTTCTATTATTGCAGGATTGTAAATCATGCTTGAATAGCTGGTATGAAGATAGTCTAAATTTTGATATAAAAAATCCATTTTACTGCATCATCCTTTTATATAAAAACGAATAAAAATTTTAGAATTTAATAATTATTAGCTATAAAAATCTTATCTTTTTGAACACGTTCATCGCATGCTCATTCATGAAGGGCTGGTCAAACAATTATATTGTTTGAGCTGTTTTGTGCTCTATGTGTGTATCTTGCAAAAATGATAGAGAGACTTTTTAATCACATAACAAGTTATGTTTTGGATAGTCTATATTGATCGAAGAAACAGACATATCATTCGTAGCGTTTTAAAAATAACAATTGAGATTCATAAATATCTCTTTAAATTTACTAAGATTTCTCAGTAATTATAGCATGATCGCATAAGTCTTTTTTTACAAAAAACAATCGCATTCTTTTTGATTTTATGGAAAAAAGCAATCAAAAATATTAGTGCTAAAATAAAGAGAATTCTGTTACATTCAAAATTTCATGTCCAAAAAAACAAATTATAGGCCGGTTTTCCTGAATCTATTTCAGTTGCATTTTCCTTTCAATGCAATCGTATCCATTCTCCATAGAATCACAGGACTTGTACTCACCATCGCGTTGCCTTTTGTATTTTATACAATCTGGTTTATGTCTACTGGTCAAGAGCAATTCGAATACATGAGAAATATGTTAAATTGCTGTTTGTTATCAAAGTTTTCTATGATGGTTTTGGTTTGGATTTATACCTATCATGTTTTAGCTGGGTGCAGGCATTTGCTCATGGATTGTGGACTAGGTCTCACTTATAAAAAAGCGCATATGTCAGCTATCGGATTAATCACTGTTTTTTGCTTGGCGGGTTTTTTTATTGGAGTAAAAATATGGGCGTAATTTTATGGTTGATACAGCGTATCTCCGCTATTTTTATGATGCTTTATGTGAGTATGGCATATATGTTTTTTGGATCGCAGCCTTTTACCTACGAGGCGTGGATAGCCTTTTTTTTATCTGCCGTTGGTAAAGCATCATTTATTGTGTTTAGTCTGATTTTTTCTATACATGCAATCGTAGGTTTGTGGGTCATCAGCACAGATTATATTCATTGTGTCTTAATCCGTCGCTGTATTCTTCTTGCGTATACAAGTTCGATTTTTTTTACATGGTTGCTGATAGTGACTAGATAGTGAGCACACGAGGATTTAATGAAAATGCAAAATACAATTCCCCATCACGCGTTTGATGTTATTATAATTGGTGCAGGTGGAGCCGGGCTAAGAGCAGCGCTTGTCTTATCTCAGGCTAATGTAAATGTTGCGGTGGTTTCTAAAGTGTTTCCAACACGTTCACATACAGTCTCAGCACAAGGCGGTATAACAGCTGCTTTAGGAAATGTGGATGACGATCATTGGCATTGGCATATGTATGACACTGTAAAGGGTTCAGATTATCTAGGTGATCAGGATGCTATTGAGTATATGTGTCAGGTTGGTCCTGAATGTGTTTATGAATTAGAACAAATGGGATTGCCTTTTTCAAGACTTCCTGATGGGAAGATATATCAGCGTCCTTTTGGGGGACAATCAAAAAATTTTGGAAACGGTGGCCAAGCAACACGCACGTCTGCTGCTGCTGATCGAACAGGCCATGCTTTACTTCATACATTGTATCAGCAAAATTTAAAATATAAAACTCAATTTTTTTCAGAATGGATTGCTTTAGATTTGATTCGTTCTTCGAGTGGAGAAACACAGGGGGTTTCTGTTTTGTGCATGGAAACAGGAGAGCTTGCTGTTTTTCGTGCCCCAATTGTTGTGATAGCGACAGGTGGTGCTGGTCAAATTTTTGAATCCACTACAAATGCATATATTAATACGGGTGATGGTGCAGCGATCGCCCTGCGTAGTGGAATTGCGTTGCAAGATATGGAGATGTGGCAATTTCATCCCACTGGAATTTTTGGATCAGGTTGTTTGATTTCAGAAGCCTGCAGAGGAGAAGGTGGTTATCTGGTGAATAGTCTTGGAGAGCGGTTTATGGAGCGATATGCTCCTTCAGCTAAAGATTTAGCTTCTCGTGATGTGGTTTCTCGTGCAATTGCAGTTGAAATTAAAGAAGGTAGGGGATGCGGTGTTGATAAAAACTATATTCATCTTTGTTTAAATCATTTACCTGCAGAACTGATAGAGCATAAGCTTCCTGGGATTCGCGATCTTGCCATAACTTTTGCAAAGGCGGATCCTATTTCAGATCCTATTCCTGTGGTCCCTACATGCCATTATATGATGGGAGGAATTCCTACTAATATGCACGGACAGGTGATCGAGACTATAGGTGGGCAAAATCGTATTGTGAAAGGGCTATATGCGATTGGTGAGTGTGCCTGTGTTTCTGTTCATGGAGCGAATCGATTGGGTGGAAATTCTTTGTTGGATTTGGTTGTTTTTGGACGAGCTGCAGCACAACATATTCTGCGGTCTGCTTTGAGCTTTAATTTAGAAGAAAGCAATTTTTTATTGGAAGATCTCCAAATAGAACGAGCTTTTTCTCGGTATCATAAATGGAATAACCAAACTGGTTCTTATACTGTAGCGGAGATTCGGCACGGTTTGCAAAAAGTTATGCAAGAGCATTTTGGAGTGTTTCGCGATGAACCGCATATGAAAAAAGGACTTGATCGATTACATGAGCTTTATCAGCAGTGCAACTTTGCTGTTCTTGCTGATAAGTCTTTTGTATTTAATACAGCTCGTCTTGAGGCGCTAGAGCTTGACAATCTGTTTGCAGTTGCTTTGGCAACCGCATATAGTGCTTTAGAGCGACAAGAGTCAAGAGGTGCACATGCAAGAGAAGATTTTCCAAAACGCAATGATGCAAAGTGGCTTAAACATATTCTGGCAGATCATAACGGAAATATTGCTTATCGAGAAGTCAATGCGAAACCTCAAACAGTTGAGCCTTTCATTCCAAAAGAGCGGATCTACTAAAGGAGCATATTTATGGAATTTTTTATTTATCGATGGAATGAAACTTTGCAAAAGCCTCAAATGCAGCGCTATGAGCTAGATATTCAAAAAAAACGATGCATTATGTTATTAGATGCGCTTGAAGCTTTAAAAGAAATTGATCCCACACTGACTTTTCGGCGCTCTTGCGGAGAGGGGGTGTGTGGTTCTGATGCTATGAATGTGAATGGTAAGAACAGATTGGCGTGTATTACGCCCTTATCGTCATTAGGCGAGACAGTGACTATTCGTCCTTTACCAGCATTTCCGATTATTCGCGATCTTGTTGTAGATATGAGACAATTTTATCAAAACTATGAAAAAGTGCAGCCGTATTTGCAAAGTAATTATAGCCCACCTGCGGGAGAGTATCGTCAAAGCCCCGAAGATCGTGCAAAAATAGATGGGCTTTACGAATGTATTCTGTGCGGTGCATGTACAAGCTCGTGTCCCTCATATTGGTGGAATCCCGAAAAGTTTATAGGTCCCTCTGGATTGCTGCAGGCAGCACGATTTATAGAGGACTCGCGAGATTCGTATCGTACACAAAGGCTACAACAACTCTCAGATGCTTATTCGGTGTTTCGATGTCATTCGATTATGAATTGTGTGGATGCCTGCCCCAAAAATCTGAATCCGACAGAGGCGATTGATCGTATTAAAAAAGGACTGTGTTCTGACAAATTGTCATAATGATTTGAGAATTTCTTCGCGAATGTAGTGTGTGATCTCTGCATTCGTTTCTTTGCAAAGCAAATGATAATCACTCAGTATCAGTGCTCTATGCAGTGCATCGATAGATTTTTTTCCAAAGACATCTTGAATGTCTGAGTAGGTGGCTCGCAGTAAAATCTTATCAATTGCAGTGCAAAAAGAATTTTCAATGTTGAGGTGTTCATAATTTTTGTCTAAAAAAATAGGATGGCCGATTGCTTGTTCTCTGAGCTGTTCTAGAAAAATTTCCCCAGAAAGTGCGCTGATCCAAAACAGATCGCCAATAATTTCTTCTGGGTGTTTTTCAAAATAAATTTTTCTATTGAGCAAGTCGTTTTTATAGCTTTCCAAGTTGTATGCAATATTTTGAAAGTCCAGTGGTAAAGATAGAGCCAGATGAGCTCGATCTGGATGCATGATGATGTTTTGTGAGATTTGTTTTTTTACAAAATGAATTGACAGATTTTGCCCATATCCAATTAAGATTTTATTGTTTAGCAAGAACACATGTGAGCTATTTTTGTCCTGTGGGGGTGCTTGATAATACATGCCTAAATTATCTTGTGTAGCAATTTTTTGTGATAAGCCAAATGCAGATGAGGCGGCAAGGCCTTTCTTGGATAAATGAAAATATCTTTTCCACAGTTGGCTGTCGAGATAGACATTCATGTCAAAAGGATCGTCAAGTGTCCAAAGAACAAGAATATTTTTTGATAATGGTGAAGTAGGATTTTTTGCAATGATTTGAGGAAGTTCTTTTGTCGCGCTGAGTTTTTCTATTAATGTCTTTAGGTCTGTATAGGAGATAAAGGGGGCGGTTCCGATTTGAGAACGAAATTTATTCACTTGATCGCTGCTGCAGGTGTTGTCTATCCAAAATTCCAAACATATTGTTAGAAGTTCTGGATTATATTTTTTTTCTAAAGCATGGACAAACATTTTCGCTTGTGTAATAAACTCTTGATCTTCAATGAGTGCACGATCTACAAGTGTATACAATCTATAGGATGAAATGTTTTGTATTTTTATGTTATCGAAGAAGCTATCAAACCATGAGTTTGGTTTTGAAAAGAAAAAAGACCAACTTATTACGATCAAAATGCCAAAATAGGTTAAATATAATATAAGTTTTTTGCAGAAATACATAATTTTTAAGAAAATGAATATCTATAAGCTTAGAATGATTCGCATATATTGCGGATTTTTAGTTGTTGCTTTGGATAAGCATGATATTCATATCTGTGTGTTTTGAAAAGAATGTCTTGTGAAAACATATGATTATGACACTATTTTATGTATGAAAATTTTTCTCAAGAGACCCCATTATTGAGTAAGTGCCTGTATTCAATAGAGGATTTATGATTAGTACTTTCTCTTCGGATGAGCGCAGATAGGACGGGATCTGTGTATGCCTTCTAAGAATAATATTGTATTCCAAATAGGCCCTATCTTGAATTTATGCATATGCACTAAAATTGAGATCTATCTATTCATGATGTGCTCGCAATACGAGAGAATTGTTTTTCCTATATGATTTGCATCAAGCAGTATTCATACATATAGGAAAAATCCTAACAAGTCATATTATAACCCTAATCTTATAGGACCATCTCATGGTTTCAATGAATTGAGAGTTATTTTGTGATGATTTTTTGAATTCGTTTATTTGAAATGAGATTGATAAAAATTTTGTTTTAAGCAATCAGATATATAGGAAAAGTATTGTTAATATGGTATATTTCTCCTGATTTTCGAAATTTTTATTTTTGAGAAGGGAACGTGCTGTACAAAAAAAGCAATCATTCATGCTTGCAAATCAGTGCAGTCATATGTCTACATCAACGGATTTTTTTATATTATGTCAACTGTTTATAACCACCCACTTTTCTCACATTACAGCGATGCTCAGGAACAAGAAGCGCTTCTTGCGTTTTCCGATATGCTCGAGCAAAGTCTCGAAAAAATAAATTTTGAGCCAGGCAGTGTTGTGCATGGAACTGTTTCCGCTATTGATCGTGAGCGCGGTCTTGCTGTGATCAAAATTCAACTGAAATCAGAAGGTCTTGTTCCTCTTTCTGAGTTTATTTCTCCTGAAGGCGAAATTGAAATTCAAATTGGACAAACTGTTCCAGTTGTAGTGGAGTCTTTTGAAGATGGTAATGGGGAAACGCGTGTTTCTCGTTCAAAAGCGAAAAAAATTGAAGCATGGGCTGAACTCGCACAAGCTCAAGAAGATAAAATAACAGTTAGAGCTCTGATTGTCGGGAAAGTAAAAGGCGGATTTACAGTTGATATTAAAGGGATTCGCGCATTTTTACCTGGTTCGCTTATTGATATTCGTCCTATGAAAGAGCAAGCGCTTGAAGGATCAGAAATCGATCTGAAAGTTATTAAGCTTGATCAGAAGAGAAATAATGTCGTTGTATCACGCAGAGCTGTTATTGAAAGTGAAAATACAGTAGAAAAAGAAGCCCTTCTCAACAGTCTAGAAGAAGGATCGATCGTTCAAGGAACAGTCAAAAACTTAACACATTATGGTGCTTTTGTTGATCTTGGCGGTATTGATGGTTTATTGCATATTACAGATATCACTTGGAAGCGAGTCAAGCATCCTCAAGATATTTTGACTGTTGGCCAAAACTTGAAAGTACGTGTATTGAAGTTCGATCGCGAAAAAATGCGTGTTTCTTTAGGCCTAAAGCAATTAGATTCTGATCCATGGGTAGGTGTTGCAGAGCGTTATCCTGAAGGTGCGCGTGTTCAAGGTGTGATTACAAATATTGCTGAATACGGTTGTTTTGTAGAGCTTGAAGAGGGAATTGAAGGACTTGTCCATGTTTCTGAAATGGATTGGACAAATCGTAATATTCATCCTTCTAAAGTGGTTGAGTTGAATGAGCAGGTTGAAGTGATGATTCTTGAAATTGATGAAGAGCGTCGCAGAATTTCTTTAGGTCTCAAGCAATGCAAATCTAGCCCATGGCATTCTTTTGCTCAAGAGCATAATAAAGGCGATCGTATTAAAGGACGCATTCGCTCTATTACAGACTTCGGTATTTTTGTTGGATTAGAAGGCAGTATTGATGGACTTGTGCATCTTTCTGATATTTCTTGGCATAAATCTGGTGAAGAAGCAGTAAAAGATTACAAGAAAGGACAAGAAATTGAAACTGTTGTTTTAGCAGTTGATCCTGAAAGAGAGAGAATTTCTCTGGGAATTAAGCAGCTTGAGCAAGATTCTTTTGGTGATTTTGCTAGCCAATACGCTAAAGGGGATATTGTTTCTTGTCGCGTGAAAGAGATAGAGAACAAAGGTGTTCTTGTTGAGATTTCCAATGATGTTTCTGGATATATTAAGACCACTGATTTATCTCGCGATAAAATTTCCGATCCTAAAGAAGTTGTGAGTTTAAATGACGAAATTGAAGCGAAAATTGTGAATATTGATCGTAAAAATCGTCAAATTCAACTTTCAGTAAAAGCGAAAGAATCACAAGAAGAAGCCGCTGTATTGAATAACTATACAGGCAATGATAATTCTATGGGTTCCACTTTAGGTGATTTATTTAAAGATCGTCAAAAGTAAAATAGAAGATTGATTTCCTTTTTGAGAAAGCTATTCTTATAATTATCAGAATAGCTTTCTCGAAAGGATTTTCATGCAATCTTATCAAAAAATCATTTTCGCTTTTTTTATTTCAACCTTTCTTTCCGCAGAAACATGGTCTTTATGGCTCAATCATTTGGAAATCAAATCCAACACTGATTTTTATGGTGATGAGGTGTATTTCTTTGTTCTTGAGAAAGAAAACGATCATCCGCAAGCTTATACAACATTACCTATTTTCCCTTTTTCATATACTCAAGAAAATTTACCTTCATTTGAACCAGCTTTATTATGGCAGGGAAATATTACTTCTGCAGAAAAATCAATTGTCGTTTCTTTGGTCGAGAGAGAAGTATTGCCTTGGATTGCAGATGAAATTTTGGGAAACATGGAAATGACATTAGATCCGCAAGAGAATGGGGTCGCAATTACATGGGAGTCGCTGACAGATTCTTTGTCTTTTGATAAAAAACAAGAATCTCCTTTGTCCCAGGCTGTTTTTGTTGAGTATATGAAAGGGTCTTATATATTTAATCTTGAGTGGAAAAAGGTTCAATAATGCTCAAATTTGTTTTTTATACGGTGATCGCAGCTGCGATCACTCTTTTTTGTATCTTGAATCAGCAACACGTGGCTTTGGATTTTCATATTTTAAAAGTTAAGGCTCCTTTGCATGTGATTTGTATTGCTTTTTTCACACTTGGCGTTGTTTTTAAACATCTTTCCGATGCTTGTATCTGGTTTTTTAAATTTTTCTATTCAAAAAAATCAAACTAAATTTGTATATTATCAGATGTGATTTATTGTGGTGATTCAGATAGGCAACATGCAGTTTTTATGGAGCAAGATCCAATAATATCATAGATGGTAGTGAGCAATTATCACCTGATGGTCACTTTTTTATTTTTGCATTTCTGATAGCGGATATGTGACTATGGGTTCGCATACTTGAAATTAAGCGGAGCATCATATTTTTCTGAGTGCTTGTCTTTGAGGACAGGAGGCATCAAGTTAAACCTTAACTATACTTATGCTTATATTTTATTTTTCCAAAAGCTCTTATTTCTTATGCAGCTTATTATTCATAGTCTCGATGATCTCGATCATATTTTACAAAAGCAGCAAGATTTTCAAGCACTGACTTTTCATGGAAATCTTTTAGCTCAGGATGATCGTCGCTTAGTGGATTTGCTCGGTCAATGTTCTTGTTTAAATACATTAGTGCTTACACATCATAATCTTCAACGTTTGATAGATGCTGATTTTTTATCGATTCTTGGGAATATGACTATGCTTGAGCATCTGAATATTTCTAAAAATTTATTGACTTATGATGCGATAAGAAATCTTTTTGTGTTTTTTTCTAAACGGGATAAATCTCTGCAGTCTTTATCTTTAAATCAACCTTTTTTTACAGAAACTTATATAGATCCTTTATTTCAAATGACAGGGAGGATGTTTTGCAAAAATCTCTCCATTGCGCAGTATCCTTTGGACTTGAAGGTGGATTATTCTTTAGAGCTTGATCGTATTCATATTGGTTCTCAGTTTTTTAGAGGTCAAGATTTGGATTGGCGGGTTGATGAGTTTTCAAAACATTTTATTATTCAGCATTTACAATGCAGTGGTTCGGATTTTTCTCATGGGCATCGTGCATATTCGTCACCATTATGGAGCGAATTAAAAAGTCTGATTGCGCGAATGATACAGATGCCTATGGTGATGGCATCACAATGGCTGCGTGCTTTGAGCGATGCGCCACTTTTATCATTATGTTTATCGAATAATTATTGGGTCTCTGTACCGGGCGTTTTAGAGCATTTCCAAATTAAAGATTTTATTTCCCTTGATCTCTCATTTTGCAGATTAGATTGGGAATCTTTTGAGCCGTTTTTAAAAAAACAGCCGCCTTATTTTGTTGAGTTATCATTACAAGGTAATCAATCTTTAAATAAGAATTTTCAATTTCTTTTAAAATATTTAAGCGAACATCCTTTTTTGTGCTCTTTAAGTTTGTCCGATATTCCTATATCTGGAAATGATGTGGATGATTTAATTGATTTTCTAGAGATGAAGAGTACAATCATGCATCTTGAGTTAAGAGGTTCTGGAATTTCTTTAGAGAGTGCGCATAAATTATTTGAATATTTTGTGCAAAATCCTTTTTTAGTAAATTTAGACATTGAGGATAATGCTTTACCTGCTTATTTTTTGATTTCTCTTTGGGAAAACAAAAAAAAGAAAATAGAAATTTTTAGTGAGTATTGTGAACAATATAGTCAATATGGGTGGATTTCTGTGCAGGAGGATTCTGCGAAACAAAAAATACTACACTCACTTTTATTTTCTTTTGATATAGAGATCGAGAAAATCTATCCTTTTTCTTTGCGATATCGTTATTTGTCAGATCTGAATGCGCAGCAAGCTGATTACCCTTATGATAAAATCATTCGGTATTTGCAGCATCTGGACGATCGTATGGCTTTGGTTCGCAAGCACAAGTTTGGATATCAAACTTTTATTAAAAATGAATTTGCAATATAGACAATTTTAAAAAATAACAAAAGATTTGCTGAATCTTTGATGGTTTAAAAATTCAAATACATGAGATTTTTTGATCTCTTGAGCTTCGTTCCGTCAACATGTGGCTGGATGACGATGAAAAAAAAGTGAGCATTCGCGCTCAAATTCCGACACGATAATATCAAATGGCGTTCGATATTTCCAAGATTTTAATTTGCGCTGATGATTATACTAAAGAACAAATGTCATTATGGGATCTTTCAATTCATCAATATTTTTATAAAAATAAGCTTTTTTGTTGTGTATTTCTTAAGGGGAATGAGGATTCTTTAGCCCCTTATAAAATAAATTGCACAAAAATGAGGCACTCGATAGATATTTGGCATAACTCATGTTTAAAATTATTCAATTTATCAGTATAGTACATGAATATTTTTACTTGTTTTAGTTGTATATGTCTGGTTTTAATTATCTTCCTAAATGTTTTTGTTCTCAACGAATGATGCAACTCTTAGGCAGCGAAAATTTGAAAAAACTCGCTGAAATCTTGTCTTGTGACACGAGTCGCAAAGCACATGATGTCTCTGCAAAGTTTCGCGTTCAAGTAGGTACAGAATCTTATTTACTTTGCTCTGTACGATTTGGTGCAAATAGAAAAAAATCTCGGGTGATTTTCTTTATTGCAAAAAATCCTCATACGAAAATACCAGAAATTGTTCTCTTAGATTATTTAGAAAATCATAAATATGATACGTGCCCTTTTATGGATAGATCGTATTTGAATGCGTATATTAAAAATGTTTTTAAAACTTCTATCATCTCTGAGGTAGAATCTGAGTCTTTGAATGAATTTGAACAGATATCTTTGAACCCTTCTGAAGAAAAATATTATGCGCAACCTGTATTTCTTCAAAAGAATGATTCTTTTTTGCATGCTGATTCTTATCAAAAAAATTTGCTCGATCTTTATCAAGAGAAATATTCTCATCTCTTTGTGATTGCAGGTCTACCTGGAACTGGAAAGACAAGCGTGATTCAATTTTTAATAGAAAACGCAAAAAAAGATTCTTACAAGTCTATTCACTATGTTGTGCCTGCTCAAAGTTCTATGTTACGCACTCAAATCTCAGAACATTTTGAAAGAAATAGCACAGGAATGTATTCAGCAGAATCAGGGCAAAATATTTTGATTCTTTCCATAGATGAGAAAGTGCCAGAAGAGTATGCTTCTGTCTCTATCGAAAAATCTCTTCAAGAGTGTGAAGCATTTTTTAAAACCCAAAATAAATATCATCCTAAAAAATACATAGCGCTTAGGACATATTATGATGAAAATGGATTTTCCGAGATAGGTCGGTTGCTTACTGAGCTGCGATTATTTGGCAACGATATAGAGCAATATCATTCTCACATAGGAAAAAGAGATTTTTCCGATCAATTTTGGAATGAATTTCATGCTTTTTACATGCAGGTGCAAGAAAAATTACCCGCCTTAGAGATTAAGTCTTTTGAACAGACTGACTCCAATCTTTTTTGTATCGATGAGGCACACCATATTTCTTTGTTTTCTATAGCGTATTTGATTTTGCAGATGAATGATTTTGATAAAATGGTTTTGATTTATGATAAAAAGCAAGATTTGATTTGGAAAAAATCATCGAGCTTGGAGTTTTTGAAGAAATGGTATTTGTATATCAGACCTCATCTTATTCTATCGATGCATACATTGCAGAAACATTATCGCTGCCCTCTAAATGTTAGAAAGTATGCCGCTGATGTGACGGCACTGATCGATCAGTTTTTTCAATCTCGCACACAAAAAACTGCAGATTTGAGTATGATGGCAAATTTATCGGAAGAAACATTTTCATCACATTCTCGTTCTATTTTATATACGGACTCCATCAACCATCCAGATTTTGATCAATTTTGTCAGCAGATCCCAGAAAATAGTCCGGATTTTATTATTATAGCCCAAGATCCAGAGCAGGTTCGTAGTATTTTTTTGCAAAAATTCGATAAAAGTTTTATTGTGCTTTCACCATCTGAAGTATGTGGTATTGAAACGAAGGTCATTTGTACATTTGATATGATTCCATGGAAGGAGTTGATTAACAATAGAGCGCTCTTTGAAGCATCACCATCTAAGAGAGAAAGAGACTTGAGTCGCGAGCAGCAGTTTCTGCATAATAGGATGACGGCTTTTTATCTTGCAATTACGCGGCCTACTGAAAAGCTTTTGATTGTTGATCAATGCCAGTCTAAAAAACATCACTCATCTCAAGAGTTTGTAAAAAACTATATGGATATTTTGATCCCTAAAGTCACCGTGGATGCAAAGAAAGAAAGTCCTTTAAATTTGATAGATGGATCGGCAGATAATCTTAAAATAATTCAGCAGTCACTGCCTACCGCAGAAGCTCGAGACAGATTTGAAAAAATCTATCTTAATCATTTAACTCCATTTCAAGATCATGGCTCAGAGCAGCAGAGCATGCAAGCTGAACAGGAGATTTCAGAATCTGAGAAGATTGAAAATGTCATCGCTTGCATGATTGAAAAAAAAGATTTTTCACAAGTAGAATCACTCCGTCCTTTGAAAAATATTGTGAAGAAAATTTTATGTCTGCACAGTTCTCTGCAAAAGGAGATTCTCAAACTCTTAGCTTCGCAAGAGCAGCAAGCAGTCATATTTTCTCAAAATAAACGAGACAATAAAAAACAGCGAGTGATCTCAAAAGATTTCTTAGATCTTCTCTTAGAGCAGCCGCTGTTCAAAGACGCGCTCAAGATTGATTTTCTGAGTTCAGACAATAATCTGATTAAAAAAAATGGCATAGTGATTCAGGCTCCTTTTTTTATTGCCATGCTTTATATGGCGATGGATTGTAAGTACTATGCATTCCTTCTTCAAAAAATACTGGTATGTATTTACCAGCCAGAAAATGGATCTCTTCAAAAATCTAATAAACGTAAAAACTGGTACAAGCTACAAACACAACATGGTGAGACTTTGCAAAACATGCTGGGTTTGTGTTCTGAGCAGTGTTCGAAGGATTTTGCAGAGACATTTCTTTTAGAACCCAAGTTCATAAAGCTTATATCTGATAATAAAAAAGGGCTTCAAGACCATGCGTCAATAATCATAGACACGATGCTAAAAGGTTTTATGAATCCTGAGAGTCAAGATAGTAGGCAGTGTATTGCAAAACTTTTTGAGATTTTGCAGTATGTCCCTTTGCACTCTGACATCTTATATTCAATTTTAACCTCTCAATATTTTTGGAGTGCAGTCAAGCAAGATGAACTGGATATCATCTATATGATGCATCAGTCTCTTTTGACTGAGGAGCTGAGGTTCAATGATGAAAAGATTGTCATTTTGGCTCTGGGTTTGGCTCCATCTCTGATACACAGCAAGTTTTTCAGCAGATATTTACAAGATTCAAAAGAGATTCCTGTCTTATCTACAGAGGAATATAAAACATTAATAGCAAATCTTCATATGTATAAGGTAGATATGAATATCCTACATATGCTGTGTGCGATCTATATCAGAGATAGAGATCTCGATTATCGTATGAGTTTTAGTGATATTGAAAAAAGTCTACAGCCTATTTTTGATCAGAATTCTCTCGATATGAGAGCTCTTGCGTATATCAGAGTCTTTACTACGCGCAAGCTTGGGAGCGTGTGCAAAGAAATTTTATCTATCTTGGTAAAAAATCAAAAATTTGAACTGATTTCTCCTTTTTTACTAGAAATGATGCAGACAAATACATATCCAACAGATGGATTATATGAATTTTGTCCGTACTTATCTCCTATCAACGCAGAAATGATGCAGGGTAATCGCTTTGATTACGTTGCTGTGTGCCAAGGTGTTATTCACTTAGTTTGTAATGATATTGCGAACATTACAAACTATGAAAAATTTTTCTTCTGGTTTCAATATTTATCTGAGGAAGAGCTAAAAATAGTTTTGGTGGAACAGAATGGTTTTCAGGCGATCGTCGATTGCTTAGAAAAAGTTTCACAGAGCGAGTACAAAAAAAATAGTCTTCGTATGTTGATTCGCTTACTCATTCCTTTGATGAATAATCCTTTGATTGAACACATAGAATGCGATGAACAGAGATACAAAGATTCATTTGAGTATACAAAACATGAGTGGATTAGTGATTTGATTTTGGCGGACAGAGGAGCGATTGCAGAGCAATCAGAACAAAAGATAATAGATACACTGAATGCACCACGCACAGAAAATTTTGATATTGATGCTTTTTTTAGAGACATAAGAACTCAGAATAAAGAAGAAAATTATATGAAAATGATACGTATTTGCTATCAGACAGCAAACGCGCTTCCCCAACAAAAAACTTTTTTGCATGATTTAGCACACCAAATCACGCTGAGAATCAATAGAGAAAAATGGATTCCTGAAAAAACATCTGATTTCTTGGAGGTCATCAATAGATTGGTTTTATTGAATCTTGTGGATGATAATGCATATGAGTATCACCAATACATAATGAGCCATGTTCTTGAAGAGTATCAAGAAGACCAGAAAAAGGAATTTTATAAACAATCTTATATGTATTCTCACAAACGCGATCATTGTGCAAGAGGTGATGTGCAATTCAAAAAAGAGACGTTTATTCAGTGGTATATTGGTTTGCTAAAAAAAATGTCGCAAGAAAAATATCAACATCACTTGAGTGTCTTTATCGAGACAATGAAGCAAGTCATGGAAGATAGTGATCGCATCTTATTGTATATGAGATATTTTGCTGAACAATCTGCATTGTATAATCAGTTTGGCTACGATGATGGATGTGAAAGGGTTTTTAAACATATTTGTGCTGAACCGGTAGAGAAGCACATGCTTTTTGTTAATAAAAATGATATAACACTCTCTTCTACTGTATTCGATTCATTAGGCCTTATCTTTTTTCTGGAATCACTCAAGCTCATAGATGCTGTGCAGGATATCAGTTTTTGGAATCATTTTTGGCAGCGTGTGTTCGCAGATCGTGAGATGAGCGCTCAGCTCCAAGGACTTCATCAACAACGAAGCATATATGTTTTATTTTATCAAATGCAGCATATCAGAACCCCAAGTCTTTTTTGGTGGACCTGGGCACAGACTGGCACAAAAGTGAGGGAAGAAATTTTTGATGTTTTTTATCATATTGAATCTTTACCAGATAAAGTGATCACACCATTCACGTGTGCGATCTTGATGGGTGAAAATGCCAATCTCCCAGTAGACCCGATCCAACAGGGTTACGTGAAAATGTTGCATGATTGGAAAGTGTTAAATGAGACGAAAGACAATCAAAGAGTCTACAGATATTTTCTAAATTTATGGGTGCAATTTGAATTGCGCACAAAAGCGACCAATAACTCTCGTGTTAGAAAGAATATTTTGAATTACGTTAAGCGTTTTCAAGGTACTTTTAGCTTTTCTGAGACAGAGAATAAATTACTGCAATCTCTTATTCTCAATTCCTGTAAAATGCTGTTTAATAATGAAAAACCCTGCGATAGCGTTTTTGAGAGTTTTAGACATATGTTGGATGTTTTTAAACAGAATATTACACCTATCGTTTTGGATGAGCCTGGACTCAGAGAGGCTGTTTATACATGCGTGAAAGATAGAGGGAATCAAAAAAAATTTCTCGATATTATTAGGAGATTTTGTAGAGACCAGCATATTTTTGAAAAGTACCCGGGTACATGGGAGCGTTATTTTTTATATGCATTCGATTGTCTTGATAAAGAAGGTTGCGATAAAGAATGGTTTGATCAAAATGCTTTACAAATACCAGAACAAACTTTAATAACGCCTGGTCTTTTGGAATTAGAGGATTTATTAAAAGACGTTGAAGTAAAAAACACAGAGACTCATTTACTTAGCAAGCAAAAAAGATTTGATTTATGGATTAAAGATCAGGCGATATTTTTTGTGTTTCAGTATTATATACATCGACATACAACTGATTCTCTAGAGCATCTGCAGAATGCTTGGATCAAGCTGAAAACGAATTTTGAACAGATAGGTGCTGCAGGGTATCCCTTAGAGCTTATGGTAGCGCATTATGTGAGCCTATTGGCCACTGAGAAGCCAAAGAATCCAATGCAAAAAGCATTGCAAGGGTGCATTCTCACTGTATTTAAGTTTTCGATGAGCAAAGGTTTATTGAGAACCAATCTTTCAATAGCTTTTGAGGAAAAACATTCATTAACAAATGTTTTTATGCTCATGATGCAGTTCAATGCAAGCAAACATGATCCCTATAACAAGTTATTAAAAGACGCTGTGAATATTCTTTCTAGTATGAACATTCAATATTTTCGTGAACCAAGAAGCCAGTTCGAAAATCGCAATTTATTGGTATTTATGGAGAATTGGATTATGGGGCAAGAAAAGAATGATGTTCATGGTAAGCTGATGGGATCATTATTAGAGGAAGTGCAGCGGTGTCAAACGAGATCATTAGACAAAATTTTCAATAATGTGCCGAAAGTAGGAGACACGGATTATATGAGTGAAATAATAAATTATTTCTATGGTACAGAAACAAATGGATTTTCTGAAGATATAAAAAAGGCGAAAATGCTATTTAATCCATTGGGTAATGTTCAAAAAAAATCGTCTCAGCCAGTGATAGACCAAAATAACAATGTGGAAACAAATGAATTTTGTGAAGATATGCAAAGGACGCAAATGATATTCAATCAATTGGGTAATGTTCAAAAAAAACCGTCTCAGCCAGTGATGGACCAAAATAACAATGTGGAAACAAATGAATTTTGTGAAGATATGCAAAGAACGCAAATGCTATTTAATCCATTGGGTAATGTTCAAAAAAAATCGTCTCAGCCAGTGATAGACCAAAATAATAATGCGGCGAACACATGTTCCATCTGTTAGGACTTGCAATAATATGATTTTTATTTATGTGATCTTGAGAAATATTTTTATGTATGAAGAAGATAGACTTGTTTTTACGAGTTGTAATATGAAGATGCTTCGGATATGAAAAATATTTTCTTTTTGATACATGACCATATGAGCAACTATAGGCGATCCAGAATATGGATCGCTAGTAGAGGTGAGATTTTGCAATTTTTGTAAATACATAGAGTCGTCATGATTCAGCTTATGAGACACGATTATTGATGAATCATGCACTATGAGTTCTGATAGCGTGCACAGGGTCAAAATGAATTTACTATTTCATTTGATTATAAAATCAAAAATGAGTTTATGATTCGCTATGTAAAAAATGATTTTTATTATAATTTTAGATAAGAGTTGCGCTAATTGTGCTTTTTCCTAAAATAACTGAAAGCCTTCATCACGCATGCAATTTTTATGTGCCGCAACCTTCGGATCTTGTGTATTTTTGTGACATGTTTGTTTTTTTCAGGTTGTTGGAGGAAAAATTCATCTTATACAGGCTATATTCAGCCACAATATCATTATGCTTCTTCGCCAAGTGGAGGCATATTGTCAGAAATTTTTGTTTCCGATGGGCAAATTGTTCTAAATGGTGACTCTCTTTTCGCACTTGATTCTGTTTTTTTTAGTCTGAATGTCGATCAGGCACGTGCAGAATTAGAAAAAAACACAGAAATTTTAAATTATGCTCAAAAAGAATATGAGCGTTCTTGTGATCTGTGGGAAAAATCTGTCTTGAGTGACGAGATTTGGGAAAAAAGTAAAAGAGATTATTTCGTGGCAAAGAAAAATACAGAGCTATCAGAAATAGCTTTGTTGCATAGTTTGCAAAAATTCAAAGAAAGCCAGCCGCGATCTCCTGTACAGGGTATTGTGCAAAAGCATTATTATACGCCAGGTGATTATGTCCCTCCAGGGGCACCTGTGTTATCTGTTCATATTCCTGAACAAACAAAGATCGTTTTTTATGTACCTGTAGAACAAATGCCCCAATTCTCAATAGGGCAAGAAGTTGGTTTTCGGTATGCAAAAAAAACGGAAATTTTTAAAGCGAAGATTTCATTTTTATCGGCCGCTCCAGAATATACTCCGCCAGTGATCTATAGCCAAAGCTTTGAGCATTCTCTTTCCTATTTGGTTGAGGCTATCTTAGATAGTCATCAATCTCATGCAGTTTTAGGTATGCCTGTCGAGGTTTTTCTGTATGACAAGTCCTGATCCAGTTATCTGTGTTAAAAATATCTCTAAATCCTTCAATCATAAAAAAGTTGTTAAAAATTTATCTTTGGATCTTTATTCTGGCAGAATTGTCGGTTTCTTAGGGCCAAATGGTAGCGGCAAAACAACAACAATTCGTATGCTCTGTGGTTTGATTAAACCAGATGATGGACAAGGATACTGTTTGGGATATAATATTTTTGAAAATCCTGATCCTATACGAGAGAAAATAGGGTACATGACTCAAAAATTTTCTTACTGGGAAGATCTCACAGTCAAGGAGAATTTAGAATTCGTTGCTTCAGTTTATCGCATAAAAAAATCAAAAGATTTGGTGGACAAAACATTAGAATCCATAGGACTGCAACATCGATCGAATCAATTAGTAGGAAGTCTTTCTGGTGGATGGAAGCAGAGGCTCGCTTTGGCAGCATGTACTTTGCATCAGCCTCAGATTTTGCTGCTCGATGAGCCCACAGCGGGTGTCGATCCTAAGGCAAGAAGAGAATTTTGGGATCATATACATCAGTTTGCTGATCAGGGGTTAACGATTTTGGTGAGTACTCATTATATGGATGAGGCAGAACGTTGTCATGATATTGTCTATATCGCTTATGGCGATTTAATCACACAGGGAACGCCAGCTAAGATTGTCAAACAGAGTCGATTGCACACTTTAAAAGTAGAGGGTCATCGCTTAGGTATTTTGCAAAAATTTTTAGAAACCTATCCGGATTTAATCATAGCTCCTTTTGGCTCTTCTTTGCATATTACTTCTCATATGCTGATTGATTTAGAGAAATATTGTCCTGAGCATGTACGATCAGGGGTGACTGCTTGTTATGAAATTGATCCCTCTATGGAAGACGTTTTTATTTATTATTTGAACGAAAGGAAAACACAATAAATGCAAGGTTTCTCTGTTCTTTTGTGTGCGATTCGAGCTCTTTTTCAAAAAGAACTTGTTCAATTAAAAAGAGATAAAACAACTTTAAGAATGATTGTGGGGATTCCTATTATTCAATTATTAATCTTTGGTTTTGCCATCAATTCAGACCCGAGATTTTTACCAACAGCTCTTGTTGTCAGTGATCGCAGCCCATTGTCAATAGCAGTTCTAGAAGGTTTGAAAAATACAGAATATTACCAATTTACTCACGTAGTAAATTCTATAGAACAAGCGCAGTATATGCTGCAATCGGGAGTAGTCAATTTCGTGGTGCATATTCCTGCAGATTTCACACAAAATCTTATGACTTTTAAAAAGACACAAATTCTTGTTCAAGCCGATGCATCAGATCCAGTTGCGATTTCTGGAGCATATGGTTCTTTGGAGCGCTGTATTACTTCTATTTTAAAATCGCGTTTCCCGCAATTTTTCTCTCAACAAGGCTCTCTCTCTCATCTCGAAATTTTTATGCATAAACTTTATAATCCCGAAGGCCTCAATCGGTATAATATTGTACCAGGTCTTATTGGGACAGTTTTGACCATGACAGGCGTCATGATGACTGCTATTTCTTTAACACGAGAGCGTGAACGCGGGACATTAGAGACTTTGCTATCAATGCCTCTGAGCCCTTTGTCTGTGATGATTGGCAAAATGAGTCCCTATATTGTTTTGAGTTACATTCAGGCAATGATTATTTTAATTTTGGCGTATCTTGTGTTTTCTGTTCCAATCACAGGATCTTGTTCAGCATTGTTTTTTGCTATTTTACTTTTTATTTTTTGTAATTTATCTCTAGGTTTTTTAATTTCTACCTTGGCGCAAAATCAAATGCAAGCTATGCAGATGTCGATGTTTATTATTCTACCATCTTTGCTCCTTTCAGGATTCATGTTTCCTTTTCGGGGTATGCCATTATGGGCTCAAAAGTTAGGATTAATCTTTCCTAATACCTATTTTATCTCTCTTGTGAGAGCTGTAATGCTTAAAGGAGCAGGTTGGCAAGCGAACAGTGCAAATCTTTTTTCTTTAATAGTGTTTTGTTTGCTTATGACTCTGTTCACTCTTATGAAATATCAAAGAACTTTAGAGTGAGGGGGTTATCATTTAGAATTTTAGTGTTATGATTGGAAAAAATTTTGAAAATTTCATGTATAAATTTGCTGATAAGAGATTGCCTGTGCAGCTTTTTGACACGTTCGGTGTGCATGCTTTTGAAGACTTTGATGATCTTATAAACAAAAAGTATATGGTTTGGAATCAAAAATATGAAGATCAAGATCATCTGACTTTAGATATTTTATTCTCGTATAAAAAAGATATAGCAGAACTGGATCAGCTATATCAAACAATCAAAGTTTGTGAACATTCTGAAAAAAATGAAAATTTATATCAAAATGCTCTCTGTGTTATTAATCATCTGAAAATCAAAATCGAAACACTGAATGTAAAATATAGATGTGGTGATTTTTTAGCAGCATCTGAAGGAGCAGGGATACAGTTGTCTGTTTTGGAACAATTCATCAATTGGAAAGTGTTTAATGATCGTCAAATCTTAATAACGTATGATAGTTTGATACATATAGTTCGTTTTGCACACGAGAGTCATTATGCAGAAATTCATACCTTACTAGAAAACTTAGGAAAGACTTTTTGTGACTATAGAATTTCAGAAATCCCGTCACTTGAAACATATTCTATTCATGATTTAATGGAAAAAGAGCCGTATTTGCTTTTTATTTTAGTTTGTCAGTTTTTTAAAAAAAACATCAATCAGCGCTACTTGGAATATATAGAAATTTATAAAGAAAGAACTTTCCTGCTCCATGTAAAAAAAAATCACGTGGAATTTTTTAATAATATGCTGATTCATTTACAAGAGTTTTTACTGGCATTTCGTAACAATATAGCAATTAAAATAGAAGGACATTTTCATTTATATATAAAGCGCTATAATTTGCAATTTCTAGAAAACGAAAAAAATCTTTGTTTGCAAGATAATATAACAATGACATGTTTTTTTAAAAAAATATGTGATCAGAAATATATGCAAAATCCAAAAAATCTCGCCATCTTAAAAGATTTTCTTCATGATACACAATGCTTTATAGAAGAAATACAAGTGTATGATAGGATCGCAGAAGTTGTTTCTCACAGGCAAATGAAGAAACTTTTTCAATATGCGCAACAGAAATATTTGGATTTTACTATTACAATCTCTCAATTAAAGCAAAGAGAACTAGAAAAGCTTAATAGTCTTAGTGACACAGCAACTGATATACAAATTGCAGATTGTTTGATTTGTGTGAATCAGAAATCCTTTCTCTTCTTTAGAACAAAAATTCAATATCTTGTATTGCACCTGCATCCAAACAATCAAGAATTCAAAAATTTAGCAAGGCGTTATGAGAAAATATATGCCGTATATTTAAAATATCGAAAACATATCAACAGTGTTCTTTTTTTAGAGATGTATGACTTAGATCAATGTGCTTCTTGGTATTTCTTGTTACAAAAAATCAAATCCGATCTTCAGAAAAAACTGGAAATTCTTGTGACAGGTTTCTACTATTTAGATTGGGTTTTTAAAATACTATCTGCAATTCGACTGTATCAAAAATGCCTATCTTGGTTTTCGGTAGATACTATAAAAGATTTATTTTTTGATTTATCTCAAGACGACAAGCAAAAGATATATCAGATTCTGTACTTACAGAGCATTAGGTTAAATTCAAGCAGATCCAATAATCATCTTTTGAAAGAGAGTTTGAATCTTTTATCATGGCGCAAAGAGAAAAAGGGGGTTTTTTGTTCAATAGGACAAATGAAGAAGCCTGAAAAATTTGATCACTATATTATGAAAAATGCAATTGAGGACAAGGTTTATGTCGTTCTTGAGTGTTTTTCATGTCAAGTAGATTGGATTCTTCCTTTTATCAAGGAAGAAAAATTTTGTAATGATTATAAGATAGCATTATTGCGATATTTCTCTGATTTGTATGCCTTTGCGCTTCAATCGATTGATAATAAAGCTGCGCAGATTCGTGTAGAAAAATGTCTCAGTGTTTGTGCTCAGGCTATCAAACAAGAGTCTTTGCGTTTTTTATTACTTCCTCAGCTGCAAAGAGTTCATGGTTCTTTGATTTGTTTCTATATTAACGAACCATCAGTTTTGAAATATTCTTTTCCATCAATCATCTTAATCTGCTTAATGCTGCAATTTTTAAAAAAGGATACAATACAAAGAGTAGATATGCTGCAATTAAAAAAATATTTGTCACATCACAAAGAAGACATAAAAAAAATATTTTTCCAGCATCACATGCAATCGCCTTTATCTTTAGAAAAAATGGAAAATTTAATATATAACCGCAGATCAGATCGGTATGAGTTAAAATCGTTTTCTGTGTCTTGTTTGTTTTTTTCTCAGGAACAATACAAGCCAGCTATAATCTATAGCTCTTTAGTGATAGCTCTAGTGAATTGTCAGTTTGAATTTTTTATTTTAGATACCCATGTTAATTCTTCTTTTCTAGAGCAATATAACAAATTGATGTTGATCATTAAAAATTTTTGGTCCGAATATTTTGTGACCTTGAAAGTGACAGGGATTGCTGATTTTTATCCAGATCAAGAGTTAGTAGATCCAGAATTGATTGCTATTGAAGAAGAAAAAAACTTTCTAGATGTGTTTATCAATGAAATACATGCGACTTCTTCTATTCCAGATAAAATGTTACCGATTCTTTTTAGAGATATGATTACGCATTATGCAAAATTCAGAGATCATGCAACAAATACGCTTTCAGATCTGCCTATGCTTTTCAGTCAAGCTGGACTATTAAATCATAGTAGGGTTTTTGATTTCAGCACAGAGCAGGACGTATCGCTTTTGAGACTAGGATCAAATTTTCGATTGGTATGAAAATTTTGGTGTGTATGTGTGTTCAGAAAGACACAAAGCTATCCGTATTAGTTTGAAGGCCGTTCTTGCTTTTGAGTATTTGGGATCTGCAGCATGCTGATTATTCCTGTTGCTGTTCTTAGGCGCTGTGCGTTTGTTATGGTAGGGGGAATATATTTTTGCATCGCTTGCATTTTAAAGATAAATGACAAAAGATGAGATGTTGTTTTCGTATTCGGTTCAAAAATTTCTATCAGACTTCTCACATCGTCTCCGCTTTTATTATGTCGAATCTTAAGAAGAAGAAGAAGGATTTTTGAAAAACTATGTCCATTTTTCAAAATGGCATCTAATTCTGTTTCAAATCGCCTTTGAAGCTTGGGTTTGTTGTCTTCATTCACAATGCAGCCGCCATTTTGAGTAGTTATATAGTCTTTTAAAGCGTTGGACCAATACAATTTACTCGGATTTAGCTTGCAGTTTGTGCTCTGCTGAATCAATTTAGGGCGTATTGATTGTAAAAATTCTTCAAGTATTACAAATTGATTCTGATCTTTCATCAGGTTTTCCACGTATTCTACACATTGTTTGCGATCAAAAGGTAATTTAGGATTTTTTTGAAGCTCGTTTAAAAAACCCTCTAATAGATTCATATATTTTTTATCAAGCCCTAACAATTTACAGATTATGGGAAGAAGTTTAGATTTATATTGTAAAATAAATGGAATAAGATTTTTTATGGCGTTTGTATTATTATGTACAAAACATTCATAAAATTTACCTTTATCCGAACGAGAAGCCATATATGATGTTATGAGCGTGGTCATGGAAGATGCTAGCATGCTTATAGGATATGTCTCTTGTAAATCTTTTCCGATAATGAATTCTGCAGCTACTGAAATAAATTGGATCAAAAGTGCAATTGCATTTGTATTTTCTTTTAATCCATAAAATTTAGATAGAAGATTTTTTAAATCAGCACTTGCCCACTTGTTCGCAATACAGTTTTTCATCTCATCACTAAATAAAAAATCGGCCGCACTCTGGTCAGATAGGACGATATTTAATTTTTTCAGCATAATAAAAAAACTGTTCTTTGATGAGAGACTTTCCAATAAGTCATTCAATTTTTTTTCATTATGAAGTTTTTTTAACACGTTAAAAATATTTAAATTGTTAGTATGCGGTGGGTCATTCTTGATGATACCCTGACATATCGTATCAAAAAGAGCACTATATTCAGGCACAGCCAGCACAGTTGATATCTGATTCAGCATCAAAGTATGAGATGGAAAGATCTTCAGCATAATTGGTAGGTAGGCTTCAACATCGTTATTGAATCTTTGAGCTACCTGGGCTAAGAATATACGCCTAGCATTTGTTTTTTGAACTGTTTTATCCGTCATAGACTTTTGAAAGTCACCTAGAGGCTCTTCTATAAGCTCTTGCAGTGGAGCATGTAAAGTAAACAGACTATCTGTGAGAATTCTCTTTAGGGAGTCAGACGGAATATTTTGCAAAAGACTTTCAAGTGCCTCTTGAATCGATGCAAATTTCTGCGGTTCTTCAAAGACATGTGTTAAAAAAGATGTTATTTGAGTATTAAGCCTTTTCTTCACTCCTGCTGTAGATAAAGCAGGATCATCTTGTGTGATAAGGTGAGTGATAAATGCAGAGAAAAATTCTTGAATTTCAGGCTTTTCGCGCATTTGTGTTTTAGCAGAATTGAAATCATTATTTAGAATGTGTATTAAAAGCGCGCTAATATTATTGTACTTATCTAAGTCGCTGCAATAATCAAGAAACAGTTTTTTGATTTCAGGAGAGGCTGTGATTTTCGCAATCCATTTAAATGCAATTTCTTTTTTATTCACTCCGTTGCTGTCTTTCACTTTGCGATTGGAAAGTATATGAAAAAGTGTTTTTACGGTTTCAGGCGAAAATAATGTTAAAATCACACAAGCAGTGAGATACCCAAGAGCTATCGCTCGTTCAAGAATAGACGTATCTTTAGCGTGAAAAAGAATCAGCCCTTTGAGTCCAAATCGAATTTTTAACGGATCATTTTGTATGAGGGCTCTGAGCTGCTCATAAAGTCCTGTGTCGATTGTATGAGCAGGATTAAAATTTGCTTGTTCCTCAGTCGAATTGGTATTTTTTTCCGCTGGGTTCATAACAATGGTCCCTAAAATAAGAAAGGCTAAAAATCATATAGGATCAGATCGTGTAAAAATTTTTCATTTCAAAAAAAATTAATCGTAGGAAAGATAAGATCGTTTTTCCAGCAACCTCCAAGCAATCACAGAACTGCATATTGCCGTTATAAAAATGATGTAGAAGCAGATATATGGAGAGACATCACTTTGACCTAATAGGCTAAATCTTAAAGCGCTCACACAATAGAATAAAGGATTCATTTTCACTACTCCGTTCCAAAAAGGAGACAAAATTTTGATAGAATAAAAAACTCCACTGAGGTACATGAGTGGATTTAAAAAAAATGTAGGAATAAAATTAATATCATCAAATTTTTTAGCACAAATCCCATTGATTAGCCCTAAGCAAGACATCGTGTAACTCAGCATAACGCTGAAACATATAAATAAAACAGGGTTATGAATAGTCTTTAACGATACACAGACATAACATAAAATGAAAACAGTGAGGCCGTTGAGCATGCCCCGTACAACCCCTCCAGAAATAAACCCCATCATAATTTCTAAAGAGCTCATGGGTGAGATTAAAATTTCTTCAATGTTTCTTTGAAATTTAGCCATAAAAAATGAACTGACTACGTTAGCAAATGAATTGCTGACAATGGACATCATTATTAATCCTGGAATAATGTATATTGCATATGGTTGCTTATCCATTCCATCTACTAAGCGGCCAAATGTGAGTAAGTATAAGATCATCATTAAAGGCGATGGGATGAGTGTTTGCATCCAGATTCTAAAAATTCTTAGACATTCTTTTTTAGCCAGTGTCAAAAAGCCAATACCAAATATCATGATACACCTTTTTTTATAAAATAATCTTCAAGTTTTTTTGTGATAGTTTCTAATTTTGATACAGATACTGGTGACTGCGCTAAGAGAGATAAAATTTTATTTACAGAGAGCGCATTTTTTTCAAGATGAATTTCGTAGCACTGTTCATCTCTCCGAAATTGAACATCTACTTTGTGTTTTTGAAAAAATTCAATCACATTAAAATCATGATTCTCATAAGTGAATCTCATGGATAATAGGGCACTTTTTTGTAAAAGCTGGTCCATTTTTTCACAAAAAATGACTTGTCCTTTGGATAAAAAAGCAGCGCGATCACATAGCTTTTCAGCTTCATCGAGATAGTGCGTCGTGAGAATAATAGTTCTACCCTCTTCATGTAGACTTTTTAAAAAATCCCATGTTTGATATCTTAAATCAATATCAATACCTGTTGTAGGTTCATCAAGAAGCAAAATTTTAGGGTTATGGACTAATGCGCGCGCTATCATTAAGCGGCGTTTCATGCCTCCAGAAAGTGTGTTTGCTGGCTCTTTTCTTTTTGACCATAAATGAAGTTTTTTTAAATAGTATTCAATATTTTTATGTGCCTGAGCAGTGGCAATACCATAAAAACCAGATTGATAATATAAAATATTTTCCACCGATTCAAAAATACTAAAATTAAACTCTTGTGGCACAAGCCCGATACACGATCGGACATCAAGATGATTTTTTTTCAAATTATAGGGACCGATATGGATTTCTCCAGAAAAATGACGCGCTAGACCACATAAAATATGTATTAAAGACGATTTTCCTGCACCGTTTGGTCCCAAAAGAGCAAAAAATGAATTCTGCGGAATGTCTAAATCGATATTATTCAGTGCCAGAGCATCGGAATTATACGATTTGGATACTTTTTTCAGAGTGATATCGTAGGACATGATACAAAATACAGAGAGCTATAAAAGTATATATACTCATTTTGTCTGCGAAAGCTATAAAAAAATTCTAAACTAAACAGATTTTGCAAGTTTATATCATTGCAATTGTGATAAGCTCACAAAAATCCCAGAGTTTTTTGCAATTTTTTGCTTTAGTTGGGTAAGCATGCGATTTTTGCACAAATCAGGGATATTGTATGTCTCTTATGATTTATCTTCCTATACTCGTGTAGGTTTGAGCATCATGACGTTGCTTTTCAAGGGCGCTTGCATATCGTCCAAGCCACCAAGGTCCCAGTTAGGTCTGTTGAGAAGTAATACTTCTTTGTGATCATCGAGGCCCTGAGGCGTCATATCATAATTCATCACGTAGTTCGGTTTGGTGTTAAAAGGATTGCTGGGGAGTTCGAAAAGCTCAGTGATGAGATGTGCATCAAGCATATTTCGAGCATTTTTTAGAAGATTGCATGCGTGATATGCACTCAATCCTAATGCTAACGTACAAGCGGTATGGGCAATGTACAGCATCGCGGCGGCGATCAGGGAGGCAGCAGCCGTTAGTGCAATGTCAATAAAAGCGAGGATTGAGAGTGCGAGAAGACCGACCAGTTGAGGGAGGTAGTAGAGAGATAGAGATATGCAGCAAGCTGATAACAGACTGAATGCTAATCCAATTATGATGCAAGGTACGAGAATTTCCAAGTCTGGAAGAGGGATTGCTTCCCAATCATCATAGTAAGTGATTGGTTCGATTGAAAAAATTGATAAGAAAAAATTGCAAATAGGCATACATACATAGCAATCAATAAGCATCCATGTAAGAAAGGGGGTGAAAAAAAATAAATTTGTTATATCTTGCTCTATCTTTTTCTCATCGGAAAGAAACGAGTGAGGTCTCTCCTCGTTCTGGTTGTTTTGTATGGGTTCGCTGGGCATTGGTGTTTCGATTTGAAATATATGCAAAATACCTATCATAAAGAGAGCAGCTGTCACTTGTGCAACACGTTTGATCCAAAAAGATGTTGTTAATAATAAATGATACGCAGGGGATAGATTCATGCCTAACTCTATATACGTAGGCATTGTATTTGGTTTTGACGGATCTCTTTTTTGATTCTTAATAATATGGCCTAAGAAATTACGCAGAGATAGAGCGACGATCGTAATAACACCGAGCACTGGTGTGAAGTGCGAGTATAGAATGAAACGCCATTCTGCAAACAACTCAGCATAGAATCCTAAAACTTCTGTTTGTAAAAAAAGATATATTGCATTTGATAAAAAAGATGTTAACTGATATGCAAAAGCAGCGACTGCCACAGCAGTGCCTGAAAAGATGAAAAAATTTGTTATAATGCAGAGGACTGTTGTGATTTTGTAATCCAATAAATTTTTTTCTGTGAGCAGCGTGTAGAGTTTTGTCGCTTGAAATGCTTGTATTTTTTGCTTAGCTATTTCGAAAGCAGCAAGAAGACTCGCGAGTAATGCGTCGAGCATTTGAGCGATGAATTGAATGCTTAAGATGAAATTTTTATAGATTGATTGCACAAAAAATATAGTGAAATCGAGAAAAAATTTTAGACTGATGAAACAAGCGTCAAGTAGGAACATATGGGAAAAATATTAAAATTATTTTTTTAGTATGGTTTGATAATACCACAAAACGCACTGAAGTCAATTGAATTCTTATATATATTAATAAGTTGCAATCGCACTAAAAGGTTTTTGTTGTTATTGAACAAAGAAGATAAAATTGAGCATAATATGTGCATGTATTATAAAAAATGTAAATCATATGCGCATTCTTATTAAAATTTCCGGAGAATCTTTGGGCGGCGATCATCAAATTATCAAAAAAGAACATCTGAGATTGTATCTCCATCACATAGAGCAAGCTTTTAATGCAGGGATAGAGATCGCTGTCGTTGTTGGGGGTGGAAATCTTTTTCGCGGAGCGCAAGGACAGGGCCTGTACTCTCGTGAATGCGGAGATCAGATAGGGATGATATCCACGCTTATCAACAGTCTGATTATTCATGATTCCCTACAGGTGCCTTCTGAGATTTTTTCAGCATTGAATTTGACATCTCTAGCAAAAAATTTTTGTTTAGAATCAGTCATCAAGTGTTTCGGTAAAAAAGTTCCTATTTTTGCGACCGGCATTGGTCAGCCTTATTTTTCCACAGATACAGCTGCAGCTTTGAGAGCTATTCAAATTCAATGTGATTATGTTATAAAATTTACAGAAGTTGGTGGTGTTTATTCTGCCGATCCTAAAACAAATTCCGATGCTGTTTTTTTAGATAAACTGACTTTTGCACAAGTGCTGGATAGGCAGTATCGTGTTATGGATCTCGCAGCCTTTGATTTATGTCGTGAGCATAATGTACCTATTATCATTACAAATATTAAAGGACTCACGTCTTTTTCAGATTTAATCAGAGGAAAAAACAAAGCCACCTTTATATCCGCATAAAAAAAAGATAATATTTGAAATCATTCATTAAAAAAAAGGATATTTATGTTTGACACCAAACATGTAGAAGAGAAGATGATAAAATGTCTGGATTCTTATAAAAAAGAAATTTCTAAATATCGAGTTGGTAGGGCTAATCCTGCTTTGATTAGCTCTTTAATGGTTTCTTTATATGGATCTGATCAGCCTTTAGCCCAAGTTGCAAGTGTGACGACAGAAAGCGCGAACACTTTGGCAATCAAGCCGTGGGATAAGAAAGCTATACCAGCCATAGAAAAAGCGATACACACAAGTGATTTAGGATTAAATCCATTAACGGCAGGCGATATCGTACGTGTTCCTTTTCCGCCACTGACGGAGGAACGCCGTAAAGAGATCGCTAAACTTGCTAAACAAGAATCCGAGCAATCTAAAGTGGGACTGAGAAATATTCGACGTGATGCAAATGCAGAAATCAAAGATCTTGAGAAGGCCAAAACAATTCCAGAAGATGTAGCAAAAAAAACACTTGATACCATTCAAACACTTACGGATAAATATATTAAAATGATTGATGTTGCTTATGACGAAAAAGAAAAAGAAATCATGAAAATTTAATTTGCATTCAATTCTATGCTTTTTCCCTCGTTGAATCTTTCAGGTGCTCTTGTCAAAGATCTCCAGACAAGAGCACTCACTATTTTGCGTATCTTTGTTACGGTATATTGTATGTATTTGTACCTAGGACAGTTCTCTTTTAAAATATTTTTTTATTTGATTAGCTTTTTGGCAGCCTATGAATTGTTCCTATTACATTTCAATAACCTTTCTGCAATTGTCTGCGCTTTGCTCTATTGTGGATTTTTTATAGGAACCTCTTTTTTTGCGCGTTTTTTAAAATTTTTTTTTGTATGTAGTCTCGCTTGTTTTTTCTACGCACTGTATCGGCCTGCACATATGAAGAGCTCGAGGGGACTGAGATTCACTCTTTTTTTATTTTTAACATTACTCACTTTAGCGACTTTGGATAAAATTTATCAGGATTTTGCAAATTTAAATATGCTCTATTTTTTTGCCATTGGCAGCGCTGTTTGTGCAGATTTTTTTGGATATTTATTTGGTATTGGTATTCAAAAGAAGCATGCATTTATCTGGATTAGTCCTAAAAAAACCTTACAAGGTTATTGCGGGTCCTTTTTAGGGACAATTTTTATTATGAAATTTGTGTTTTATTATACAGACTCTATGACCTCGATGAATTTATACAACACATTGAGTCATAATCAAATATTAATACTTGTATTGTTGAGTATTATTGGTGATCTGAGTTTCTCTTTGCTAAAGCGTGTGTACGGAATTAAAGACTATTCAAGTTTTCTTCCCGGGCATGGCGGCATCATTGATAGGTTAGATAGTATTGTTTTTTCGATATCTACAGCGTGTTTTTTAGGACTTTTATAAATATCTAACATTTTTTTCATAAAAAAACTGTGTTACCATCAAAAATAATCTTTTGAAGCTTAGGTTTTTTCAGTCTGTGTTTATAAAAAAAATGAAAAAATTCGGATTGGTTTTTTTAGGCAGTGCTCTTTCGATCGCGTATGCCGTAATCCTTGAATCTATAGAGCTTGTGGGTGCGCAGAGATATTCTGAGAAAACAATTTTAACTTATGCAGCTGTGGAAGCGGGTGATGAACTTCATCAAGAAGATATTCCTCAAATTATTAAAAACTTGTATATGACGAATTTTTTTGATGATATTCGTGTTCGGCTAGATGAGCAGGCAAGAAAATTATGTATAGAAGTGACTGAAAAAGATATTTTGGGAGATTTTGTTTTTGAGGGATATGCGCATTTTTCAAAAAACGATTTGGAAAAATATTTAACAGAATTTAAAATTCAAATTGGCCGTCCTTTGAATTTGAGGCAATTGGAACTGATGGTAAAAGAAATCAGAAAAATGTACGCAGCTGAAGGGTATTATAATGCTCAGTTGGATTATAACATTGAGCTTGATCGGCAAAATCATTCTTTAGTTTGTGTGATGAAAATTCAAGAAGGCCCAATAGCAAAAATTCAGTATATTAATTTGCACGGAAATTACGCTTTTCCTGTCCATGTGCTTAAAAAAATCATGCGTTTACAGTCATCTAATTTGCTTACATTGATTACCTCGGCTGATAAGTACAGTGACTATAAATTAGAACAGGATATCATTGCCTTAGAGCAATTTTATCATAATAACGGATATCCAGACATGAAAGTTGTGGATAAACGAGTTCTTCTTTCTGAGAGCCAAGCAATGACCGTTGATCTTTTCATAGAAGAAGGAAGCTTCGCACTTTTAACAGATTTTGAGATTGATGCACCAATTGCAATAGAAATTCCAGATTATGATAGCCTTGCTTTGCCGATGAATTGGAATGCCGATGAATGTAATCGTTTTGAAGCTATTATTCGCGACAAATTAAATTTCGAAGGTTACGTCTATGGAGATATTCGTCAAGAAAGAATCAGACAAGAGGATAATACTGTTAAAATTATTTATAGAGTTTTACCAGGTCAGAGATTTCGGGTTAGAGACTATAAAATTCATGGTAATACCATTACAAAAACATCTATTATTAGAAATTTTATTAAACGCCCAGAAGGAACACTGTATTCCTCAGCAGACTTTAAAGATTTGAATGAAGATCTTTTGAGAACAGGTTTGTTTTCTAATGTTCAGATCAATCCTGTTGGTGTTGATGCACAGACACTTGATATGGATATATTTGTTCAAGAAGATAAGACAAAAAAAATAGCTGGCGGTATGAGTCTTTCGAATAACATTGCCTCTATGACAATGTCATGGAATTTGTCTTATGAGGATCGCAATATTCTTGGCACAGGCAGTAAAATGGTGTTAAAAAATGAGAGTGATAATTATGAAAGCATTCTGCAATTTTCACTTTCGAATCCGTATATTACTGAAGATAATGTTGAGGTCTTCTTTGATTATCAACGCATTTTGCGAAGCTATCAAAATGAATATATGTTTTTTAAACAAGATCGTGATATTTATTCTACAACCTTGGGATCAAACTGGAAAATACAGGATAACCTGCGGTTCGGATTGAGTACAAATTATTTCATTGAAAAAGACAAAAATCAGATACAAGTACAGGACAATCCGGGAGAAGATACTTGGGCACATTATGTTTTTATATCTGCACGTTTGTTTAAAAATCTTTTTAATCGTTATATTTTGCCAGATAGAGGTTATCGTTGGGAGCTGTTTTCACAAATTAGTCTTCCAATTGGTGATTATACGTATACAGATTCAGGACTGCATTTCCAATATTATTATCCGATTGGAAAAAGTGGTTTCATATTTTATCAGCATTTTATGGCGAGATTTATGTTTAGTTACGGTGAAACATCAAAAAGCATTATTCCCTCGACTCGGCTTATGAGCTGTGGCGGATCTGAAGAAATTCGCGGATATCATTTTAATTCTGTAGGTCCTAAAATAGAAACTGTTGATGTAGAGGGTGATACTATCTATCAAACTGTTGGCGGCAATATTAAATCGGTATTACGTTCAGAGATCATTATTCCCAATGAAATGCTGAAAATTGATTACGATCAACTTCGTATTTCTGCTTTTATAGATGCAGCTCAATTATGGAGAACAGTTCCAGTTCCAGACACATACAATCAAAATGGCAATACATATATTCCCGCGGAAGGGGTTAATCTGACTACAGGGTTATGTTTGCGATTTGTGAGCCCTGTTTTACCACCCATGACTTTGAGTGCGAATTATCCTCTCATTTATCGTCAACGGGATAAAACCGCCTATGAGTACTTTTCGTTTGGTACGCAAATGAATTTTTAAGGAATTAAAAGGAGTATAATTCTTATGAAAACACTATTAGCCCGCTCAGTATTATGTGCTTTTTTATCAGCAGGAAGCTATCTTGTTGCCGATACTGTCGCAACTGTTGATTTATATAAAGTAGTAAAAAGTTTACCTGGACTTCAGCAAGTTCAAGATGAGATTCAAAAAGATGCTTCTTTAGCTCAAGGAAAACTGAATAATAAAAAAGTACAACTCGATGCTAAAATTCAAGAGTTTGAGTCAAATAAAGATACCCTAAGCGATCAAAAATCAGATAAAATGCGCAGGGATATTGCTATGCTGCAAAGAGAGCTGAAATATCTTGAAAATGATTTACGCGAAGATTTATCTTTAAAAGAACAAGAGCAGAAAAATCTTCTTATCAAGCAGGCTGTTGAAGCAACAAGTATCTATGCTGAAAAAAACAAAATTGATCTTGTGGTTCCTGTCGATCAGGTGATTTATATGAATGAGTCAAAAGATATCACTGATATGGTGATTGCATCTTTGAATCTCAGTACAGCAAAATTGCCTACTGAAAATCCTAGCATAACATCTGCATCCAAGGCTACACCAGTGAAAGCAACTGAGACTGTTACAAAAAGCAAAAAATAAAACTGTGATTCCTGCGTTTTTTTTGCAATAGATTAAAAGGCCCAATCAAAATGGGCCTTTTGATTTTTGACTAAACATGCTAAATCGCATGAGAGACAGTAAAATAAAATTTATCTTTTTCTCAAAATTTACTGCGATGCGATTTTCAATTCCCATTTTTTTATCTGAGATTCTTGAAAAACAAGCATCTTCTGATCTGCTAATTAACGGAGTTTGTGATTTTGATTCATTAGAGAGTGGCTGTGCTCTTTTTTGTTTTGACTCTAATGATTTTCAGAAAATTTTATCCTCACCAGAGAGATATGCGCATTTGGCGTGTATTTTTATTGCGAATACAATTGAATATGTGCCGCACTTGGGGTTAAGACTGATTGCTGTATCATCACCAAGGCTATATTTCCAAAAAATTCTCGAACTATTTACAAAAAAAATACAAATACATGTCGATGCTGGCTTTGATGAAACAGTTTTGATCTCACCTAAAGCTCAGATTGGTAAAAATGTTCGTATAGGTCGCTATAGTGTCATTGATGCGCATGTGGTGATTGAAGATGGTGTTAAAATTGGTGCCTTTTGCCATATTCATGCAGGAGTTGTTTTGAGAAAAGATATTGTTATTGGCGATCATTGTGTTATAGAGAAGAATGTTTTTATCGATGAGAGATCGCAGATTGCTCATCATACAATGATCGGTGCAGATGGCTTTGGGTTTGAGAGAGAAAGTGATTTTTGGAGAAAAATTCCACATCTCAGTTCAGTCAAAATAGGTCAAGATTGTTTTATAGGTTCTTTTGTGGCTATAGCTGCAGGAATTTTACATCCTACTGTTATAGGCGATAGGGTGATTATTGATAATCATGTGCAAATTGCTCATCATGTGACAATTGGCAGCGGAACCGCAATTGCAGGATGTGCGGGTATTGCAGGATCGACACGTATTGGAAAAAATTGTCTTATTGGTGGAGCTGCGAAAATTGCTGGGCATATTTCTGTTTGCGACGATGTTCAAATTACAGGAATGACTATGGTCACAAAATCGCTTCTTTCTCGAGGTGTATATTCTTCTGGTATGCCCGTAGATTCTAATAAAGAATGGAAAAAGAAAATGATTGCTATTAATAAAATGACTCGTGCTTTTTTTGAAAACCGTCCAGAATCAATACAGCCATAGAGGATTTATGAACGAGTTGCATCTCACAGATATTATGAATATTCTTCCACATCGCTATCCCTTCCTATTAATTGATAAAGTCCTGTCTTGGACTCCATATACACAGATACATGCTATCAAAAATGTTACATGTAATGAATCATTTTTTCAGGGGCATTTCCCATCCGATCCAATCATGCCCGGGGTCATGATACTTGAGTCTATGGCTCAAAGTGCCGGTGTTTTAGCATATCTTTCCGAGAGAACAACTGCAAAAGACGCTATATATTATCTTGCTTCTGTAGAAAATGCTAAATTTAAAAAAACAGTCAGACCAGGAGATGTAATGAATATTTTTGTTAATTTTCGCTACCATAGAGGTCGTTTTGTTAAAGTTGAATCTGAAGTCTTTGTGAATCATCAAATGGTTTGTTCCGCTACGATGACGAGTGCACAAAAATCATAAAGAGGAGTCGTATATGCAAATAAAATCCAAAATGCAAACAGATCCGACTGCTTATACAGTTCATCCAACAGCCATTTTGGAAGGCGATGTTGTTATCGAGCCAGGTGTTTCAATTGGTCCATATGCTCATATTAGAGGACCTGTTATTATAGGCAGTGGCACTGTTATAGGATCACATGCCAGATTAGATGGCCCTTTGATTTTAGGGCGTGCAAATCAAATACATTCATTTGCATTTTTAGGCTGCGATCCTCAAGATAAAAAATATTCTTCTGAACAGGTTCATCTCGAAGTGGCAGATCACAATATTTTTAGAGAATTTTGTACAATATCAAGAGGAACTATTCAGGGTATTGGAAAAACTCGAATTGGATCACATAATCTTTTTATGGCTTATGTGCATATTGCCCATGATTGTGTCGTTGGTGATCACAATATATTTTCAAATGGTTCGTCTTTAGCAGGACATGTCGAGGTTGGTAATTATTGTGGCTTAGGTGGTTTTAGTGGGGTACATCAATTTTGCCGTATCGGTGATTATTCTTTTTCAGGTGGTGGATCGATTATTACAAAAGATGTTCCACCTTATATGATTATTAGTGGACATCCGGCAAAGCTCTTTGGGCTAAATCTAGAAGGACTACGGCGTCATCATTTTTCAGAAGAAGAAAAACATGAGCTAAAAGCAGCTTTTAAAAAAATTTTTAGACAAAGTGATTGTGTACACATGACCGCTCAACAATTTCTTGATGACCCGGATTGTTCTTTAAAAACGAAATTTTTAGCGAGGTTTTTATTAGATACAAAGAGAGGAATCGTTAGGTGAAAATATTTCTTATTTGTACAGAGTATTCGGGAGAGCAGATACTGGAAGATTATCTCGATATTTTGAAAAAAATTTATCCACAATCTGAATTTTTTTGTCAAATGTCTTGGACAAAATGGATTAAAAAGAATTATCAGTTGGACGATCGGATGCATTTTATTGGCGATCGATCTTTGTGCTCAGTCATGGGCTATGTAGAGCCTCTTAAAAGATTATACCCTTTATGGAAACGTCGTAATTTAATCAAAAAAATGATCAATGCCCAACTTCCACAAATGTTATTTACATTTGATGGTCCAGATTTTTCTCTTAATATTTGTCAGTATGCGAAAGATAGGAATGTTTACGTGACACATGTCGTTGCTCCTTCGGTGTGGGCATGGAAATCTTATCGTATCGGTCTTCTCAATCATTGCTCGCATGAATTACATTATCTTTTTAAGTTTGAAAAACGCTATTTTCAAGACACATCATTGGAGTTGAGATATATTGGGCATCGCTGTTTTCTCAAAAAAAGTCCACGCTTGAGACAGCATTTAAAAAACCTTGTTTTAGCACCAGGCTCAAGAGAACAAGAAATTAAAACACTGCTGCCATTCTTTGCGAAGCTCGCTTTAGAATTAAAATCTCATGGTGAGGTTGAAAATATTTATTTGAGCGTTTCACCTCATATACAAAAGAAAGTTTATGAGCCATATTTGCAAATTTTTCCGGTTATTTTATCATTTGAAGAAGCTTTAGATGTTGCTGATTTTGCTTTTGTTTGTAGCGGTACGGCCTCATTGGAGTTTTTTGCGCATGGGTGTCCTCATTATATTTTTTATTCTATAGCGAGTTGGAAAGTTTTTTTTCTATCCTTGTTTATTAAAACACCCTTTATAGGGCTTCCTAATATTGTTGCGCAGGCACTTGTTGTTCCAGAATTTTACGGACATTTAGAGTCAAGATATCATGAGATTATATCAAGGTTAAAAATTGATTTTTTTTCTGAGGGCTATGCCTATATGGCAACGCAGTTGTATAATAAAGCCAAAGAGGTATATAAAGATCATGAGAAGATATGTCTACAGACTGCAATCGAAGCAACAGTCAAACAGGAATTGATGAGGCGGGACGAGGCGCATTGGCAGGACCTGTTGTTATTGCAGCACTCACAGGACCGATAGAATGTCTAGCCTCTTTGGGTCTGAAAGATAGTAAAGAACTTTCTTTTTTGCAGAGGGAGCGCTTTTTTTCTTTACTTACAGGAATGAAAGAAGTCTCTTTTGCGTTTGTTGCAATTGATTCTAATGAAATTGACTGTATTAATATTCGACAAGCTGTGCTTCAAGGCATGCGTTTGAGTGCCGATTTACTTGCCTCAAAGAGCTTCCCAATTATTATTGATGGAGTCGATGCTCCTGTGCATGATTCCGTGGCTATTATCAAAGCAGATTGTCTTTATCCCGCTGTTAGCGCAGCTTCTATTGTTGCTAAAGTGATTCGAGATCGAATTATGCTGGCGTATAGCAAGATCTATCCATTATATGGATTTGAGCAACATAAAGGATATGGCACTCTCATGCATAGAAATGCAATTGCGACTTATGGACTGAGTCATATTCATCGGAAGACATTTTGTAAAAACATAGTGCGGAATTAAACATGCTGACTTATATTCCATTGTGTATTTATAGTCAATTTACAATCGAAGAGAGTATTATTGATATTGAGACTCTCGTCCAAAAAGCTCACGCATATCGATTCAGTGCCATTGGTATTGGAGATAAAGCAAATCTTTTCGGCCTAATCACTTTTTACAAGACATGCTTAAAATATAAAATAAAACCTCTTGTTGGATCGTATTTGCATTTTAAGACAGATAAAGGTCAGATGTTAAGCGCCTTTTGTTACGCGAAAAATTATCAGGGCTATCAAGACCTTTGTGCCCTGATTTCAGCTTCTTACAAGTGCTCCACAGCACCGGTTATAAATTTAGAGCTATTAAAGCAGTATAACAGTGATTTGATTCTGATTCTGTGTCAACAATCATTAGAGTCATATCTGCGTTTGTCCTTACAAGAGCGACTTTTATTTCCCAAAGAGTGCTGTATTGGGATTGAGCGTTACAAAAATCACCCTCAATCTTTAAAGGAATCATATAAAATTCTAGACAAAGCTAGAGATGCTGGGCTGATTCCAGTGATTGGCAATAAGGTGTTTTTTTTAAATTCTGATGATTATCAGATTCAACAAGTGAAATTTTGTATACAAAAAGGCTTTTATCTACAAGATGAAAAACGCCCTGTCGATCATCATCCCTATCATTATTTGCATTCACCAGCTGATATCAATGAGCTCTTTTTTGATGTTCCGGATCTGATAGAAAATACCAATATTTTTGCTCAAAAATGTACTCTTGTCTTACCTATGAATCGTGTTTTGTTGCCTAAGTTTGCAGATGATGAAAATGCCTTAATTCGTAAAGAATCTTTTATCGGTTTGGAAAAACGCAAAAGCTATGGTGCTTTGCATACATATTCTTTTGATCTCTATATAAATCGTCTTAATTATGAGCTCGATATGATTGCGCATATGGGTTTTTCTGGGTATTTTTTGATTGTTTCTGATTTTATTGGTTGGGCTAAAAAAAATAATATCCCTGTAGGTCCTGGTCGTGGTAGTGGAGTGGGGTCGCTTGTGGCATATGCGCTCGAAATTACCGATGTGAATCCTTTGTTATATGGGCTTTTGTTTGAGCGTTTTCTGAATCCAGAACGTGTTTCATTACCAGATTTTGATGTTGATTTTTGTATGGATCGGCGAGATGAAGTTATTTCGTATGTTGAGCAACGTTACGGATCGGATTATGTCTCACAAATTGCAACGTTTGGCACTATGGCTGCAAAGGCCGTCATTCGTGATGTAGGTAGGGTTCTGTCGCAGCCTTTTCCATTTGTTGATAGAATCGCCAAATTAATTCCCATGCAGGTTGGCATTAGTTTAGAAGAGTCTTTAGAGCAAGAGCCTGCATTTAAGTCGCTTTATGAGGATGATGAAAGTGTCCGTCATCTTGTAGATATCGCTTTAAAACTTGAGGGGAAACCACGCAATATCGGAAAACATGCGGGGGGAGTTGTGATTTCTCCTGTGCCTTTACAGAACATTTGTCCTTTATATAGTGAAATTGGAGCACCATGGCAGCCAGTGACACAGCTTGATAAAGACGATATTGAAGTCCTAGGTTTAATAAAGTTCGATTTTTTAGGTTTGAAAACTCTTACTGTGATTCAAGAAACCTATCACCAAGCTTTGAAAATTGATCTGCCCCTTCCTCCTTTACATCAGCTTCCAATTAACGATCGTCGTTGTTATGAAATATTAAGTTTGGGTGAAACGATTGGTGTTTTTCAATTAGAATCTAAAGGATTTCGTGATTTAATAAAAAGGGTAAAGCCAGATTCTTTTGAAGATATTATTGCTTTAGTGGCTTTATATCGCCCAGGCCCATTGCAATCGGGAATGGTGGATGATTTTATTGCTAGAAAACATGGAGATAAAGAGATTATTTATCCTCATCGAAGTTTAGAGGAAATTTTGAAACCAACTTATGGGATCATTCTTTATCAGGAACAAGTGATGCAAATCGCTCAAGTTTTGGGAGGATACTCATTAGGTAGTGCAGATCTTCTTCGACGCGCTATGGGAAAAAAGAAACCAGAGGAGATGGCGCAACAAAGAGCGATTTTTGTTCAAGGTGCTTTAGCGAAAGGAGTGGACTCAGAGGTTGCTGAGCCTCTCTTTGATTTGATGGAGAAGTTTTCTGGATATGGTTTTAATAAATCTCATGCCGCAGCGTATGCGCTTATTGCTTATCAAACTCTATATTTAAAAGTCTATGCCCCTGCTCCATTTTTTGCAGCAACTATGAGTGCAGATAAGGCACAAATCGAAAAAATGCCTATTTTTAGCGTAGAGCTCGATGCTTTAAAAATACAGTTGAGTCCGCCCTGTGTTCAAAAAAGCTATGGCCCCTTTACCGCATTATCTGAAAAAGAAATTATTTACGGTCTTTATGCAATTAAAGGACTCGGAGAAGCTATTGTTGACGAAATTGTGCGTGAACGATTAGCCTCTGGTTTGTTTGATTCTTTTGATCAATTTGTTTTCAGAATGATACCCGCTCATCTCACAAAAAAGCATGTAGAGCTGCTTGTTCTTGCAGGGGCATTTGATATTCTCGATCCTAATCGCTCCCTACTTTTTGAGCAAATACAAATTGTTTGGACAAAAAACCTTCATCGTCTTAAAGGACAGTGTGATCTTTTTGATTTTTCACAAACAGAAGACCTTCAGCAGACATCGCATCAGAAGCTCAGTATTCAATTGTGGTCACAGCGTTTGATTTTGCAAAAACAAATCTTAGGATTGTCTTTTGGGGGGAATTTATTCGATCCTTATCGTTTTGGTCTGCGTACTCTTTGGGAAGATTCTTTTCAAAATAACCCTCAGCCTGTGTTGGCAACTTTGCTTGGTATGCGAAGAATTATGTCTCAAAAAGGACAGCCGCTCTGTTGCCATACATGGATGTTTTGTAACGGACAAAAAAGTGATTTTTATCTAAACTATCAAAAAGAGCAGGACCTGGAAGTGATCGCTTTTCTAGAAAAATGCGATCTGTCTATTCCATATTTGCTTTTTTGCGAACAATTGAAAGCAACAGAAAATCGAAGATCTCGTTTAATCATTAAAGAGATTGTAGGGGTAAATGAATTTTTAGAGACACGGTATGCTCGCATCGAGCTTGTTTTTAAAGATTATACCTCTGTAGAAAGTCTAACATTTTTAAAGTTTGTATCACAGTTTGCTTATACGCTCGATTTAGAGATTGGTGTGCTTCAGCATGATGGGCTGAAAGAAAAATTTCATTATCAGCCCACACAGCAAGATGATTTGCCTATACATCATCTGATAGAGAGCGCCTTTATTTATCGTGCGCAGGTTTCGATTGCCTTTTATTGAGCGTTATCGTTTTGATATTCAATAATTGCTTTAATAAATGCTGCAAATAGGGGATGTGGCGCGGTTGGGCGAGATAAAAATTCTGGATGAAATTGTGTACCTATAAACCATCTATGATTTTTTAGCTCAATAATATCCACTAAATCGTTCTCTCCGATTCCGCTAAATACGACTCCTTTATCTTCCATAGCTTTTTTGTAATGATTGTTAAATTCAAATCTATGTCGATGGCGCTCTTGAATCGAGAGAGTCTTATAAATTTTTTGGCTGAGAGAAGATTCTGTTAGATAACATGCGTATGAACCTACACGTAGTGTGCCACCTTTTCCGGAAAGTTGTCGTGATTTTTGAACATGTCCTTCTTGATCGGTCCAACATTCTATCATCTCAAAAATTAAGTCTGGTGATTGTGGATCAAATTCTTGTGAGGTTGCTGCGCTGAGATTTAGAATATCACGTGCAAAATCAATCAAAGCGATTTGCATGCCTAAGCAAATTCCGAAATACGGAATATTATTCTGTCTTGCATAGCGTGCAGCAATCATTTTACCTTCGATGCCGCGAATTCCGAATCCACCAGGGACTAAAATACCTTGCGCGTTTTTTAAAGTTTCAAGCGCATGTACATCACCTTTTTCTAAAGATTCAGCATCGATATATGAAATTTCTACTTTTCTTTTGTTGTCTATCGCACCATGAATGAGGGCTTCTCGCAGAGACTTATAAGCATCACTGAGGTCAATATATTTTCCTACTATAACAACAGGGACAATATTATCAGCCGCATGCAGATTTTCAAGCATCTTATCCCACGCACTGGGGGCTGTTAACATCATGTTTTTTCCCATTTTTTTTAATAGGTAATGCAAGAGTCCCTGTTCTTTTAAAAGTAATGGAATATCATAAATAGATGATACATCAGGGCTTTCAAAAATAGCCTCTAAAGGTAGATTTGAGAAAAGGGCAATTTTTGAACGATGCTGTTCTCCCATGGGGACTGCTGTGCGGCATACAATCAAGTCTGGAATTAGCCCAATAGAACGTAATTCTCTCACAGAATGTTGAGTCGGCTTTGTTTTGAGTTCTCCAGAGGCACCGACAAAGGGCATTAAGGTGACATGAATAGAAAGAGTGTTTTTCCATTCAAAAGACAGTTGTCTGACAGCTTCTAAAAATGGAAGTGATTCAATATCCCCAACTGTGCCCCCAATTTCGACGAGCAGAACATCTAAATCGCTATCATGATCTAAAATGCGATTTTTAATTTCATGTGTAATATGAGGAATAATTTGGACCGTGGAGCCAAGATAATCGCCTCTACGTTCTTTTTCGATGACGTCTTTAAACACCTGGCCAGCAGTCAGGTGATTTTTTTTTCCTAAGGAACGATTTAGAAATCTTTCATATGTTCCTAAATCTAAATCACTTTCTGCGCCATCATTGCTTACAAAAACTTCACCATGTTCGAAGGGGCTCATGGTACCAGCATCCACATTTAGATAGGGATCGACTTTCATGATTGAGACTTTGAGATTTTGATTTTGTAGCAGAACTCCGATAGATCCAGCTACAACACCTTTGCCTAATGAGGAAAGTACCCCGCCTGTTATAAAAACAATGTAGCAATTTTGAGAAATCATAATTTTTCTGTATATCTATAAAAATACATGTCTTATGGTACCATAAATGCATAAAAAGATCCTCGGTTTTCTGAAAACAGTCTGCGTTACAGGGGTTTTATTATGGGTATCAAAAATTAAATTTTATTTGATAAAAAAAATCAGGCTGCGTACTGAGTGTATGTGATATTTATTTGATATTGTTGTAAAAAAATCACCAATCTTGGGTATGTCAAAGCATACAAATATGCTCTTTTGCATTAAATAGAAAATTGATCTTCGTTTTTGTTTTTTCTTCATTCCCGCACCTGCCAGTGTTTCGTTCATTTGGTAAAGCGAAGCGATTTTATCACAGGCTGTTTTTACACTGTTGATTTCTATCGTTTTTTTGCTCGATGCATTTTATGCTACTGTTATCGTAGATATGCTTTATATGTTTTTTAGGTGACGCAAGAAGTTTCTTGTTTATTTCAACATGAGTTTCGATGGAACATGTCTCGGTTCTGGATTTGATAATTGGAGAAAAAATGTTTTGGTCCGGTCAGATGTCATACATGGATATTGTTGCAGCTTTCGAATCACTGCAAGAAAGTGGTCAATCCATCTCGTATTTCCATATACGCTGCCTGAATAACTCTTTAGCTCATGATGAAAAAACTTATATGCTATATGATCGTTTTTTCACGAT
>CAYNBJ010000007.1:0-58247 GCA_964395835.1 uncultured Gammaproteobacteria bacterium | reverse complement strand
TGCGGCTTTTTTCACTGGAGCTGCGGCTTTTTTCACTGGAGCTGCGGCTTTTTTCACTGGAGCTGCTGAAGAAATCACTTTACGCTGAGCAGCAAGGCGAGAAAGCGCGTGGCCTGCAGATGCTTGAGAGAAAGCAGTAGACATCGTTAAATCTGCTGAATTTTCTGTATGGCTATCTGTATGAAGAACAGGCTCGATCGGATCGGTGATAGAAGGGTCTTTAGACATAGAATGAAACTCCATTTTTACACACATTCTAAAGTAACGATAGCATATAATGTATCAACTTATTGAAAAAAGGAGTTTCAATTAAAGTGCAAATTAAGACAAATGCTGATCGAGAAATTGTTTAAAAGATGCAAGATCGGTAGAACCATGATGTTCTGCGACAATATCACCATTTTTAATAATGCAAACCTTGGGAATCGATCTGACTTTAAATTTCAAAGCGAGATCTTGATTCTCTTCGACATTAATCTTTCCGAAAATCGCTTGAGGATAAGATTGAGCACTTTGTGCATATGTCGGAGAAAAATGATGACAAGGCCCACACCAAGAAGCCCAAAAATCTAAAACAATCGGGCGATCGGTCTTCAAAGCATCTTCTAAAGAGGTTTGATTCATTTCAACAACTGACATAAAAACTCCTAATTTATCTAAGGAAACTAAAGGTTGCTCTTAAGCTATCAAAAACTTCTTGTTCTGGCAATCCCGCATTATGTTCATAATAGGCACATACATGATTATCTGACAATTTCTTATAATATGCTTGTAAAGGAGCTGTTTGTTTATGATAAATTTTTAAACGATTCAAAATAGCATCTGCAGCATCATCTGGTCTCTGGACTAAGGTCTCTCCGGTCAGATCATCTTTTCCTTCATTCACGGGGGGATGTGCTGTGATATGATAGGTTCTGCCAGATTTTAAATGCACTCGTCTTCCTGAAAGACGATCAATAATCTCTTGATCTGAGATTTGAAAAACATGAACTGCCTGAGGGGTCATTTGATGCTCATCAAGATACACAGCCTGAGTGAGTGTACGCGGAAATCCATCAAAAAGAGCATATTCATAGTGATCTTTGTTTTCATCATACCATTTCTGAATCAAAGGCATAATAATCTCATCTTCAACAAGACCTCCAGCAGCTAAAATATTTTCAATTTTTTTCCCTATTGAGGTTTGATTTGCAATTTCTTGTCGCAGAAGGTGCCCGGTAGAAAGTATGGTTAAAGAATAATTTTGAGTAATGTTTTGAGCCTGAGTTCCCTTTCCAGAGCCTGGAGGGCCAAAAAAAACAATAATTTTCACGACAATCACTTTTCCTTTCTAAATTGAGTTTTGCAATCCTAACCCTAAAAGCAACATGCTTTCTTTCATCATCTCTTTCCAACGATCGAAGCGCCAATCCTGACGTGCGTGTCGCAGAAGCAAAATTTGCGATGCATGTAACGGGTATAAATACAGATCTCTCCAAAGAATATCATCTTTGAAATTTTTGAGATAGAGGTCATTGTCTAAAATATAAAATCTTTCTTTCAAAGCAAGCATTTTGCCAAACCGATCTCTCAGATGCTCACCAAACTCTTTCAGATGAGCAGAAACCAAATATTCCTCATATGCCTGCACGATCTCCAAATTCACTCTATAAATACCGATTGATATCACAGTATACAAACCCAGCATGCTAGGATCGCTTAAGAGAAGCTTGCCTTCGTCAGAATTGACATCTGGAATTTGGCGCAATACATCACTGAGTCCGAGCCAAAAAGGCAGGAAGAATCTTGACTGTGACCAGCAACCAAACCAGAGCGTACTTTTCAATTTATCAATTTGATAAATTTTATCGATATTAGGCTGTTTCGATCCCAGATAATCCGCTGGAGTAAGAGCATAAAAATAATCTATGAGATCTGGCTGTTCGAAGGTATAGTATCTGACCTCATTAAGAGAATGATCTGAGATATCTGCTTGTAGCTTTTTTAAGCGAGGATCGATATGATCTTTTTTATCTTGATGAAGCACTTCTTGAACGTATCGCATGAGTGTCATGGCGCTGATTGATGGGCTTGAAAACCGTTGGCGCAAAGCATCTGCGTGAAAAAACAATCCCAAATATAAGCGCTTTGAATCAAAAAGAGTGTTCGCAATCAAACACCGCGTAGGAATAGATCCCCTTGCGACAGAACCACTACGAGATTGAACAATATCAAAATGAATTCCCAGCTCTTTTTTTAATAAAACCAAATCATCTTGTGTATGATACAAAAGCACATGCGTCGACCAAAAACTTTGATTTTTTGCATGTTGTGCATTTGCTATAACAATTTTTCTAATACACGCTGTAGGATGCTTTAAAAAAAAGCACCTTAAAATAGTCGTGCTCTTTTTTAAAGATTCTGGATTCTCAAAGCTCATAGATAAATGAATTTTTTTAGAAAACAATCCTTGTAAAAACTCATAGACCGCTATTAAGCGGTCTTGACTATGTACATTTGCGATCAGCAGATAAACTTCTTCTTTAGAACTGTATAAAAAATCATGTAAAAAAATCCAAATATTTTTATATGGGAAAGCTAGGGACTCTTTAATTTTGATATAATCATGCCACAACGCAGAAAGTTGTGCGGCATTTTCCAAAACATTCTGTAATTTCTTTTGAAAAACAGATTGTGCGATATGCTGAAAACAATCGAAAAACGCATCCATCATACAAGAAAAATAATGAGGAGACACTTTCTGAGAAGGATAAGAAAGCGGCACGGCTTGTTGATGCGTATTATCTAAAATTTTATTGATAAAATCACTTTCATAATCTTCAAATTTTACATTCAAAACATATGAGGTTTCTATTGTATGTGGCCACTCATGTTGACTCAAAAAACCATGCGCCTGTTTCCAGTAAGAACCGTACGAATTTTGTATACGTAGATAAGCTTGCTCTAAAGAAAGATGCTCCATCATAGTGTTATGATTCAAAAGATCTATGCAGGAAACTTGAAACTCATGCAAAATAGACGCATCAAAAGCAAAATTCACACCATTTTGCTCTCTATACTGATAGAAACGATCCAGCCAATACTGCCAAGCCTTATCAAAAGAATCCACAAGAGTTTCTTGTGACTGAATAACCAAATAACAATCTAAGCACACGATATGAGAATCATTTTTTTTATTTTGTTCTGCATCGTAGCGAGAAAAGTAAGCGAGTGTTTTATGAATATTTTGGACCATAGTGACAATATCTAGAGCAAGTCCGCAGCATTTTGTCATATGCTGCAATTGCAAAGGTGATAATGATTCCATTGATATTCCAAGATTCTTCATCGAGTGTTTTTTGGAAACGACACAGCAAAAATATGATGCAAAATCAGATCCATAACAATGATGGACTGCTTGGACAAAAGATTGAAAAAGAGCATCACAATCATTTTGAAAAAATATTCGATCCATAAATATGCTGCACAATGTTTAAAGGAACTTCTCTGATCATAGTCTAATATATCTCTTGATAAGACTCTTGGTTGTGAATCTCAAAATGTGCAACAGGATGCAAGAACGCGCCGAGAAGAGCACGTATCTCATCTATTGTTCGATGCTTTTGAGAAAAGAGATCGCAGATATTCTGATCAGGACTCACACTATCGAGCAACTGAAAAGCAAAGAGATTTTGTTTCAAACAAAAACACACAAACATTTCCCATGAAGGGGGATCTTGATAATCCAAATACCTTATATGCAATCGAAAAGCCTGAAATTTTGGCGAGCCATGCCATCTTGCAAGCACAAAACGCTGCGACCAAAAAGCGATAGTTGCTAACGTAAGACAGGAAGTACTATGTACACTCAAAGGCCGACCTCGATTGATCATTCCTAAAATAGGATCATGTACTGCAGGCTGACAACACGATGCAAGGATGTATTGGATATTTTTTCCCAGATCACTAAAAATAACCTGAGACGCAAGCGCTGATTCTGCCTCTTCCGCTTTCATTTTCTTTTTTTTGGATTGTTTTATAACGGGAGTCTCCGCTGTGTCAAAGAGATCAAAAATGCGTTGTAATTTGATTTCTCCCAGTGATACTCCGTGATAAAAATCTTCTTTTGTTTTGCAATGAGTACTATGTAAAATTTTCTCCCAGCATTGAGATGTAAATATCATGTGTTGTTTCTTTAGGCTTTTCTCAAAAAAAAGCTTCCCATCTTGGATATGCCTGTTTTTATCAAGAGCTCGAAACCAATGGCTCACTTTTTGACGTGCACGAGCCGTTTTCAGATAACCGTATTGTGGATTGAGCCAATCTCGTGAAGGATGTGCACGAGAAGACTGCAAAATTTCAACAACAGCTCCATTTTCCAAGGGCTCTGAAAGTGATATCATGCGCCCTTGTGTTCTAGCACCACAGCAATGATGCCCTAGATCACTATGCAGATAATATGCAAAATCAAGAGCAGTCGCTCCTTTAGGCAGATCGAAAAGATCTCCTTTGGGCGTAAATACATAAATTCTATCTGAAAAAATTTCTTCTTTGATAGACTCAAAGAGATCGCCACTATAATCGTCTTTATAATCATCGCTGGCATGGCTTTGATCTAAAAAATGCCTAAGCATTTTCCATTTTCTTTCGTACAGATTTGGAATATTGCTATTTTCTTTATACATCCAATGAGCGGCAATTCCCATCTCTGCATATTCATGCATAGCCTTGGTGCGTATCTGAAGCTCAACAATTTTTTGATCTGGACCAATCACTGCGGTATGTATCGATTGATAGCCATTAATTTTAGGATTGGCAATATAATCTTTGAACTCTGCTGGAAGATATTTCCATTTTGTATGCATGAGACCGAGAACTTTATAACAGTCTTGAAGAGTATCAACTAGAATTCTTAAGGCATTAAGATCATAAACTTGTGATAAAGTTTTATTCTTTTTTTGCATTTTTCGCCATATAGAGTAAAAATGCTTAGCTCTTCCCATGACCTGCGCAGAGATATCTTCTTTTTTGAGCTCCGCGCGAATATCTTCAAGCAAATTTTGAATATATTGTTGTCTTTCTTCTTTTTTTTCTGCAATTTCATCTTTAAGCGCGTAATAATTTTCTGTATGCAAAATGTAAAATGCTAAATCTTCCATTTCCCATTTAACTTGTCCTATTCCAAGACGATGCGCTAAAGGTGCATAGAGTTCCAAGGTCAGATTTGCGAGAGTTTTTTTATAAGATTCTTCTAAAAGATGATGATGTCGTAATCGCGCTAACACCTCACAAAGCAAGACTAAAATCAGCCGAGGATCATCGACAGCAGCCAAAAGCATTTTTTTGATTGACTCTTTATAAAACGATAAAGAGTTGGTAGCTTTATGGGTAATAGTTTGCAAATGATAATACTGTTTCACAATCTCTACTGCATGAGAACCAGGATGAATAAAATTTTCAAGACCTGTTAATGTCTGCTTGCTGAGCCAAGAAAACGCTGCAGCGGCTAGCAGCTCTTTATCATAAGAAAGCGTTTTTAGAATTGAAAAGGCTTCAACAAATATTTTTTTTTCAAAAGCAGGAGCCTGCTCGTATAAATGCGATAAAAGATAAGGTTGCAAATAATCATCCAAGACTCGCAACGATAAAAGATCTGACCATTCCTTCCAATTAAAATCTGTCCATTGAACTTTTGAGGCAACAGCGACCATAAAGTAAGCTTGTACTCTCTTTGACAACTAGATTGATATTAAATGCTGTTCGCTGAGATCGCAACTTTTCTTTGCTCTCAGGCTTCATCAGCTTATGCAATAAACTTTTTGCTCATGGGGACTACAAAAATTGATTAGGATTTCAACACAAGATGTGTGGAGATTCAAAAAATTCTAAACAAAAAATTTTTTATTCTCGACTCTCAGACATTTTGAAAAAAATACAACAGGTTGCAAAACAATACTCTTTCTCATCACTGAGAGATAAGGCTACGTGTGAAATAGAGTAACGAGAAAAAAGTTCTGAATTCCACAACTGTTCAACAAGGGGTTGTCCTCGCACTGATCGCGAGATTGTCAGATCGTGAAAGCCGAATTCAGTGCCAATACCTGTGCCTAAAGCTTTAGAAAAAGCTTCTTTGGCACAAAAACGTTTTGCAAGAAATGAAATTTTCTTTTGTTCAGCTACTAAATAAAAATTTTTTTGCTCGTTCGGATGTAAAATTTTTTCTACGAATTTGTTGTGATAACGATGATAGATTTGCTCGATACGATGGATACGCAAAATGTCATTACCCAGTCCGAAAAAATTGATCACACTCATGTTTAAAATACGGCTGAGCCCTGTTGCTGATGATTATAACAATATATACGCAAATAGCTCAAAACTTTTTGGAAAGATTCAAAAGAAACAGACTGCGCACTGAAATCTTCTTGCCATTTTTTTTGTTCTTGTTCTGATAAACCTTGAAGCATTTCTCTGCAATGTCCCAAAAAATGTCCCTCTCTACACCGATCTAAAATATGAAAAAAAGTATATGTGTAATAAAAATATTTTCTCTCTTGTGAAGCAGTGTTTTTTAACATGACATGATACAAAAAATGATAAAAAGAATAGAAATGATGGGAATACTCAGGATATTGGCAATAAAAAAAAACAAAATCAGAAAAAAAAGCCCATAGCTCTAAATCCTGACCTTGTAAAAAGATTTGCGAAAGGGGTGTCATTTTTTTGAGATAGTGTTTTGTATGGCTTAAAGAAGAAACCAATCTCAGAGAAAAATAACATTCTTTTAAATATGGCCAGGAATTTTGATAATTTTTAAAGAAATAATGATCGTAACAAAAGATTAATCCTTTTGAGGTTAAACAACTCAGCGCTAAAGAATCTTCTAAGTAAATCTTAGAAGATATGACAAAAGCCTGGCATTCTAAGGTTCTTCTGTCCAACCTAAACTTCCTGCTTGTCGCGATTCTTCTTCTGGAGCCACTAAACCATCTACAACTTTAATCCACACTTTCAAAAAAACTTGTTTTTCCAAAATCGCTTCAAGACTACGTCGTGCAGCTTGAGCGATTTCTTTCATATGTAAGCCCTTAGCTCCAAGCAAGATCCCTTTGTAACGATCGTGAGGCACATCAATACGTGCAGCAATCGCAATTAAACGATCTTTATGCTCAAACGATTCTGTTTGGATTGTACAACGATAAGGAATCTCTTGACCCACATAGCGCATTAACTTTTCTCTCAATATTTCCTGCACTAAAAAAGGCTCTGAATACGTGATATGCTGATCGACAGGATAAAAATATGTATTTTCTGGAAGCATTTTTTGAGATTCTTTTAGCAGTGGATCGAGTGAAAGACGATCTAAAGCTGAACAAGGAATAATGTTATGAAAGCCATTCTGAGAAAGCCTCTCTATCTGTGGGAGAATTTTCACTTTTTGACAAGCATCACTCTTATTTAACACCACCATCGTCCGATCGGCATAAGGTTTTAAAATCTCGAGCAACAACTCATCTCTAGGATGCATATGTCCTGCCTCTAAAACCCACCAACGCAAATCCAAAGATCGCATTACAGAAATCGCTTCTTGATACATACGATGAGTAAAATGCTGATCACTTTTCTGCTCACTCATCAATCCCGGTGTATCTACTAAAAGATACTGTGTTTGAAATTGCTCACTAGTATAAATAAATGTCATAGCAAAACGTGTCGTCTGAGCACGCTTAGAAGTGACAGCGAATTTTTTTCCAAGTATCGCATTGAGTAAAGTTGATTTACCAACATTAGGTCGACCAACGACAGCTATATATCCACAATGTGTTGTCATAATAAGTAGATATCCTTTATTTTTTTAATTGTAATTTTTCTAAAAGAGCATGAGCAGCTTCTTGTTGCGCTTGTTTTTTTGAAAATCCTTGCCCTTGCGTTTCTGTCTCAAAAATTCGACATGTTACAACAAAATGTGGCTGATGATCTTCTCCACTTTGACTTTTCAGTGTATACACAGGTAAGGCATGGTAATTCTTTTGAGTAAATTCTTGTAGTAGAGTTTTGTAATCTTTTGGATCTTGAAGACTTAAAATTTCTATAAATTTCTCTTCATAATGAAAAATAAGCCAAGAATAAAAAGCCTCCCAAGAAGAATCTAAAAAAAGAGCAGCACAAAGTGCCTCAAAAGAATCTGCAATCAGGGAGGCTGTCGTTTTAATCGTGGGTTGCGCCTGCAGGAAACGTTCAAGATTTTTTACCTTTGCATACTCTTCTAAAGCACTTTCACAAACCAAACGCGAACGTAATTGACTTAAAACGCCTTCTGTCGATCCTTTATGTGAAAAGAGCCAATATGAAACAGCACTGTTGAGAATACTATCTCCTAAATATTCTAAACGCTCATTATGATTTTTTCCCCAAGAACGATGTGTAAATGCCTGTATTAATAACGAGCGATTTACAAAAGAATATGCAATAGAACTCTCTAATTGTGCGTAAAAATCTTCAGTAACAGAAAGAGGATAAGACATAAAGCTAAGAAAGTGCCCCTACACGAGAAAAATCATAATAACCAAATGGACGTCCAAACGACATCAGAACACGCTCTGCCTTTCCACATACGAAGCGCTCGGGAACTAATCCAATATATCGCGAATCTTTGGAGTTTTCACGATTATCACCCATAACAAAGTAATATCCTACGGGAACATCGAAATCAATTTTCAAATCACGATCCTCTAACAGGGAAATATGTTGTATAGAAAAAGAGTGCGCATCGATGTGAGATTGATAAAATGAGACATCAAGACGAATTTTTTGATCTTTTTGTTGAAAATACTCTGCGGAGCTGTGCGTATATCCTTGCTCTAAGAGCTGTCCATTAAGACGGATTTGATTGTTTTGAATCTGAATATGATCACCACCTATCGCAATCAAACGCTTAATCATTTTTCTTTGAGTCGGTGCCTGAGGATCGAGAAAAACAATAACATCCCCTCTCTGCGGGCTTTGATAGGACATAAGCAATCTATTTGTCCCTGGAAATTTCCATCCATACTGGTACTTATTCACTAAAACGACATCTCCAGCATATACTGTCGGCTGCATCGAACCTGAGGGAATAATATACATCTCGTAAAAAAAGGCTCTCAGAATAAAAATTATCCACAATTCCTTCCAAGAATCACTAATAAAATCAAAAATCCACAAAAAAACTTTGTTTTTCGGACGCCAAGAGCTGAGCTTAAAAAGCATTGCAAGCACTGCAAGTACGCCGAGAAAAAGCGCTATATCCCTATTGATGAGAAAAACTTCAGAATCATTTAAAGGCAACTGGCTCATAAACAAGCTCCTAATTTGTCTGATCAATTTTCAGAACTGCCAGAAATGCCTCTTGAGGAACTTCTACATGTCCAACTTGCTTCATACGTTTTTTACCCTCTTTTTGTTTTTCTAATAATTTTCTTTTACGCGAAATATCTCCTCCATAACACTTGGCTGTCACATTTTTACGAAAAGCTTTTACTGTAGATCGCGCAACAATTTGACCACCAATAGCTGCCTGAATAGCGACATCATACATTTGACGCGGAATCAGTTCTTGCATTTTTTCAGTCATGGCACGTCCTTTTCGTTGAGCATGTTCTTTGTGAACAATTAAAGCAAGAGCATCGACAATATCACCGTTAATTAAAATATCGAGCTTCACTAAAGGAGCAGCTTGAAAACCATCAAAATCATAATCAAAAGATGCGTATCCTCTAGAAACTGATTTTAATCTATCAAAAAAATCCATGACGACTTCAGCTAAGGGAATACGGTATTCTAAAGTGGCTTGCGAGCCTTTGTACGACATGTTGATTTGAATAGCACGTTTTTGATTACATAAAGACATCACATCTCCTATGTATTGCTCCGGGCAAAGAATTGTCGCTTTTACAAGCGGTTCTTCTATCAGTTCAATCATATTGGTAGGAGGTAAATCACAAGGATTTTGGACCATCAACACCTCACCTTTTGTAGTTGTCACCTGATAAACAACTGTCGGTGCTGTGGTGATCAGATTCATATCAAATTCTCTTTCAAGACGTTCTTGAATAATTTCCATATGAAGCAAGCCTAAAAAACCACATCGAAATCCAAAGCCAAGCGCCTGTGAAGATTCTGGTTCAAACTGCAATGAAGAGTCATTCAATTGTAATTTCAAAAGTGCTTCTCGAAAATCCTCAAAATCATCTGAAGAAACAGGAAACAAACCAGCAAAGACTTTAGGTTGCACTCTCATAAACCCTTCGACAGGCGTTGTACAAGAAATCTTGGAACCTGTAATTGTATCACCGACAGGTGCGCCATGAATATTTTTAATTCCTGCAACTACATAGCCGACCTGGCCAGCCGACAAGAAATCTGTTTTTTGCTTTTTAGGCGTAAAAATTCCGCATTCATCTACTTTGTAGATCGAAGAGCTAGAAAAAATTTTAATAGCCTCTCCTGCTCTTAAAACGCCATCAAAAACTCGAACTAAGGAAACAACACCAAGATAATTATCAAACCAAGAATCAATAATTAAGGCTTTTAAAGGTGCAACAGGATCACCTTTTGGGCAAGGAACTTTTTTAATGATATCCTCTAAAAGCTCATCAATCCCCAACCCTGTTTTTGCTGATACTCGACAAGCGTCAATCGCTTCGATACCTATTAAATCTTCAATTTCCTCAATCACTCGTTCTGGTTCTGCTTGAGGCAAATCAATTTTATTAAGAACAGGATTGACAACCAAATTCAGATTAATAGCGGTATAGCAATTAGCCATTGTTTGTGCTTCGACGCCTTGAGCTGCATCGACTACTAAAAGTGCTCCTTCACACGCCCTTAATGAACGAGACACCTCATAAGTGAAATCAACATGCCCTGGGGTGTCAATAAAATTTAACAGATATTTTTGCCCATCCATCGCAATATATTCTAAAGAAACAGATTGCGCTTTAATCGTAATTCCACGCTCACGCTCTAAATCCATACTGTCGAGAACCTGATCTTTCATTTCTCGATCATCTAGACCCTGGCATTTTTGAATAAGACGGTCTGAAAGTGTCGATTTTCCATGATCGATATGAGCAATAATAGAAAAATTTCGTATGTGCGATAAAGAAAAACTCATAGAAGCTCAATCCTATTGTAATGAGTGGTGAAATATAAACTTTTTCAATTGTATCATAAAAACAAAGCGCCTAACAGAAATAGAAAAAACACCGAGAAAATGGTGCAAGATATTATTTTTAATTGACATTTTTCAAGAAAAGTGCGAATATCTGTCATATAGTTTTAAAAAACTGCTTTTCATCACAGAGCGTAACCGCAACAATTTAAGTCAAAATCGAGGCTGTACCAATATGGATCAATCTTTCAAGCACCCCATCAATGCATACTCCAGTTTAAAGCAAATCAATAAGCAGAACAAAGAGCCTAATTTTTTGATAAAATATTTTCTTGATCTCCTTGAGAATGCGACGAAAGAAAAGGATGAGATCCTAAAGTTAGAAGCCAATCAAATGCCTGTGCAGCAATTTTTACAATATCTTGTGATGCTCGATCAGCTTTTTATAAAGCGCGCTAAAGCAATTCGTGACACTCAAAACACGAAAGAACGCTTGGAATTACTAAAAAAATTCAATGATGATTTCACAACAGCCGAAGAATACTTTCTAAAAAATAAATTTTTACCCAAAAATTTTATTGCAACAGTGGTTACACTCTCAGAAGAAGAGCTCAGTTTTTTAGAAAACAAAGGAATTATAGATTCAAAAACAATCCCTTCTTTTAATATGCAAGATGATGTCACCTCAGCCTATATCTCGTGCATAGAATTGTTAAATAATTACGCCCCCAGTTTAGAGACACTGAATCAATCTAAACAATTTGAACATATGCTGTCTTTAGAAAACCCTCCGTTACTCACTGAGCTTTTTGTATATATTATCCTAGGAAGTCATAGAACGACAAATCAAATCACTTCTAAAAAAAGCCTTCGTTTTTCTTGGGGTTATTATGCTGAGGACGATCATGAGACAAGCCATTTGTCTCAAGAGGAAGCGGCGTATGTATTTAACTTCGGTTTATTAAAAGCAATTTATTATTTGGAATACAGCTGCCCAGAAGAAATCCTTATCATCATTGACCCAGCGACAGCTAAAAAACATCAAGACGCTTTGTCTCAATTCACAAAAAATTTAATCGATACCCACCCTCAAAGAATGATTTTTCCGCATTTTAGTAGTGAGGATGACCTAAAACTCTTAAACGATATAGCTGAAAGTATGCCTTCAGAACATATCAATAAGACCATGATTACATCTGGGGCTTTAGATAAAAAAAATATTTATACACTGAGCTTCTCTGGCATTCAACCCACCAACACCGAACTCGAGTCAATTTGGATTCTCCAAGAGGCCTTTAATTGGCTCTCAGAACATCTTACTAATGTGATGGTTCCTCAGGATCTCTACACAATATTCGTGCCTTATGCTAGTCAATCCTGTGCGATCTTAGAACAAAATTTAGCCAATCAGAGCAAATCTTTCGAAACCTTTCTCAAAAACACACAAAAACCTATTATCACCATTAAGACCAAGAATAAATCAAGTGAATTCCTGAACAAAATTGCTGATTATTTGCGGGAAAACGCAAAATTATCCCTTCTATTCTCCCCAAAATTCAAAACTATACCTTTTCCACTCCCACTCCAAAAAACATTTACCACAGACTGCAAATTGTCAAAATTGCTCAATCAGGACTATACTACAGAATCATTTGAAGAATGGAAAGAAAACGTCGCTCACTTAAACGAAGCGCCATATAGCTCTACACGCGCAACGATAGCTCAGATCGAGCAGGACCCAAAACTCACTAAAGAAGAGAAAGACACAAACGTACAAAAAACTTATGAAGATGAATACGAGCGCTATCAAAAATCACAATACGATCATCGAGTTCAGAGAATAAATAGTGCTCTTGCAAGGGATTCGTGGCTCCGGACAAGAGAGGAAAGTAAAAAAATCCAGAATCAACAACTTGAATCACAGATCATCTCAAACCTCTTAAAACCCCTATATCAATCTATTGAACAGAACACCGCAGATCCCGAAGCTCTCGATGCCAATATCAAGACCTTCTTCGCACTGCAGGTTGACAGCCACTTCACCACTCAAGAATGGGACAAAAATGACGTACTCACTTGCTCTCAAGAGGATCTGGAAAACAAGAGTCTTCAAATGACACACTCCATAGAGGGCACGGTTCAGATGAGTATTTTTCCTTTTTTTATTCATATCGAGAATACAAATCAAACCACAGCAGATTCAAGCGAAACAGTAGATAACATATACATTCGACATGATCGCATTTGTACAGAAGACCATGGTTTTTCAAAAGACATGCAGAGATTTGAAGTACTCGATTTAGATGCATGTCTTGACATTCTGAACGCACAAAAACAATATATCGCCAATCAAAATCAATCCTTCAACTGTGCAAGTCAACATATGCTGTTGTCAAGCAGCATTGATCATACATCTGTATCCCAACAATTGTCCTTTAGTCCGGGTGTATTTAATCAATATCAATTTACAGCTATAAGCACAACAACTCTTTCGCATATTGAACAAAACGCGCATTTCGGCAAAATCCTTGGTCAAGATCTCGGTGGAGCACTCAGGGGCATGCCTGAATTTCTGAAGGGCATCATAGCTTATCCCACCTCATTTTTGCCATCAATAGCACAACAAGTGACTAGCAAGTTGTTGGAAAGACATTCCTCTACGAAACGAGATGTTCAAGATGATTTGAGACAGATCGATATATCCTATTTTCACTCCATTCCTGGGCTCGAAGAGAATGAACAATCTAATTATATATCCATCAATCAGCACAATTTTCATGAATTTTTCTCATTCCTACCAGTCATGGGCGTGCACACAGTGGTTGTGCACCCTCAGGTAGAAAAGCAAATACGCCGCTATGTGACTGCACACGGTCTTTCTCTTGCAATTAAAACAGCCAAAACACTCAAAGAAAGCAGCAATCAACTTGAACTGCAAAGAAGAGACAGTGAGCTTTTGAGAGTCGTCAATCATGCTTCATCGCCTCGCAGAAATCAGATATATCCACAATGGGTAGAGCAAGCGAACAATCAAATAGCACTCAAAGAACATCATACTCTAGAGTTGGCACAGGTTTGGGAAAATGGTATTTGCGTCAATACAAACACGGAGACAACCCAACAAGTACAAAGGCAGACTCAGCAAGAACTCGAAAAAAATCAAAAAAAAGAAATGGTCTCATCATCACCTCGCGTGAATTCTCTTATGGGATTGGACAACTATATGCCGCCCATTCTTTACTTCAAAAATCAAAACGACATGTGCTCTCGCTATCAATATAAGGAATGGTATCAAAAAGCTCCCAACTTAGGATTTAATAAAAATGGTATACCCAATACAGTCTCCTCATCTCTTGGAAATGCGCCTTACTTACAAAAAGAGGGGCCTGGCTGGACCGAGTCTACAATTCGCGCCGTTTTTCTGCTTGACCATTTTACCTACACGCCAAATCACCCCTATATCTCTTTTTATGAAAATAATTTTCAGTTATCAGATTTTTCACTCGCGAATTTCGCACGTAGTCTTAGCAGACTCATCTCTCAACAATGCTCCCCCTATGTTGAATTCTTTTCAGGCAAAACAAAGATAAGTGGATCCTTTTATTCATCGCCTTTGTCAGCACAAGAACCTAAGTCTTACCATTTAGAGGTGTTTTTTACTAAACATCTCTTTGAAGAGGATGTAAAAGAGATTGAATTGCATGATAATTTCGTTTCCTATGCAGCATTTAATTATCGCAGCCACGCAACACATCTGACCTGTGTTTATGATGCTCTCGAAAATTTAGACCCAGAGACTACTTTTGGCACAAAATTACTGCGAACAATTAAAAAATGTATATCTGAAAATTATCAAAATACAACAATTCAAAAGTTCTTAAGTGATCAAATCAAGAACTGGAAGCTCTTAGCAGATCAACGCGTCAAACTATTATTAGTCTCTGTGGTTTTGGCAAACTCTGCAGAAGAGATGAATTTGGAAAGACAACTAGACCAATTTTTAAGATGCCTGTCAACACTCGCAAATCACACTTTAATTAATAAATTTATACGATCACTCGGAGCAACTAGCAGCGATGACAACCAAAATGTAGCGCAGCTTTTTATTGAAAATCCATGGGGCAATGATACAATTATCGAGAATATATGCCAAAAACTTTTCGAACATATTAAAAAAAATCACATTATAGAATCGACGCAAAGATGGTCTGCAGCTCTCTTGCAGCCATGGCTACTGTCGTCGCTCCTGATACAAATGATTCGTTATGCGCATTGTCAAGATTTATCTCAACTAGGACAATTCAAACCAATTAGTCCCTATCCAACGACATACGAGCTATCGTCAGCTGTCTCTCAAAGATACCCATTATATCTATATCGCATTTCCCCAATAGAATATGCAGAGCGATTAAAAATCCAATCAGACTATACGTACCTCAATGGTCTTTTAGAAGAAATAAACATAACCAGATTTGCTTCTCAGTACCATCAGGCGATCTCATCAAATATTAAGAAACAAATACATCAATTTTCCAAATTGGAAATCATTACCATATGGCAATACCTTTGTGAAGCAGGCTATTTCCAAAATGATGCCGAGAACTCAAACGATCAGAAAAAAGCCGAACAAATCCAATCAGCTTATAGGGAATTTAAACAAGATTTTCTTAAAAAGAACTACGGAGACATAAATGCTGATTTGCTTTATATCGTGCTTACTTGCATAGATGAGACTGTAAATTTAGATAGAAATAATCCTGATCATCTGGATGTCTGCTGTTGGTTTGCACCTATACTGACATTGGAAAAAACGCAATTTGTTTTATTCGCGCAAGTTATAAGGGCTCTGTATCAAAATCAAACGCACAAAGAACTCTTTTTATCAATAAAAAAATATATGCCAATGCGCGATAGTCAGATTGCACCATTTGCGTGGTTTATCCAACAATTAGCCCTACAGGTCCAAAATAGCGGCACCTATCTTATCTATCAACACGCAATCAAATTGATTGACAAGCATAACACCGACTGTGCTAATAGCAATATGAATTTGCAAAAGTTAATATCCACCTGCTATGAGATTCATGATCGTAAGATTCAAATTGATAACAGTATCCTCGCGAGCATTATCAGTCAGTATGTTTTGCAAACGATGAATAACGAATGGTCAAAGTCATTTATTGAAAACGCAAGTTCCATTATTGATGCTGCCAAAAAATATCCTCTGACACTTCACAATGCAGAATTATTCGAAAATCTAGCCACATACATCGAACAGACAGAACAGCTGAATGAACAAGAAGAAAATAAGATTCAAGAGCACTTCAGAAAACATCAGCAAGTTATCAAATCAAGTAGACAAGAACAAGACATTTTGAATGGCATGTATCTGTATCAACAACCTCACGATAGTGCTCAAAAAATCCAAAACAAACATATGGATGAAATACAATCCAAGATCACAAGCATCTATACTAACTTGATGGACAGAATGCAAAAGTCTTCCGAGAGCTTGGATTTATCTCTTTTCAAATATGAGCCGAAATTCAAAGAGTTCCATCAAAAAAAATTACTCAATCCAAAAGAAATTGGGCAATTTCTCGATGTTTGTCGCAATCATTTCCAAAATATCGCCTCACTGAATGACAATACGCTCCCAATACATGACGAATGTGTCATAAAATTACTACCTGTCATTATTCACGCATCAATTCTCGCTACAGCTTCTATTGACAAAAAAATTCCTAGACCAAACCAAATCCTGACTCTTATTGCAGCTTGTTGTGGGCAAAAAACTTTTGCGAATGTCGCGGTCGGTGAGGGCAAAACGTTGATTAGTGCAATCACGCTCCTGACTCGTTGGGCGCTAGGTGAATACACATATTTTATCACTACAGCTGACAATTTGACTTACCAAGCAGAATGCGATTGGGCACCCTTATTCAACGCACTCAGTATTCCAGCTGTTTTTGTTTATAATCAAACAATGCAAATCGAACCTGCAAGCAAGGAGATAATTGTTGTCTGTTCTGCTGAAAGTGGGATTTTGTGGTCGATGATACACAATTTACCAACTCCAAACTCTTTAATCTTTGATGAATGTGACAAAATTATTTTTGACATGGTCTCAAACAGCTACCGCGTTCCCAGTCCTCACCCAATGATTAATCAGACGAATATCTCACGTCTAAATTATGAAAAAATCATGTCTTATATCATTGAACTCTTTTTAGAGCCACATAAGATTCTCAATCTTACAAAATCAGCTAATTATGATTTTAACATCATGAACGCGAAAAAAGATTTCAAAACTTTTATTAAAAAAGAGCATAACGAATGTCCTGAGTTTGCCGCCTTGCTCGAAGAGTTCAAATTTGTTTTTTCAAACACTGAGACACAGTCCTATCTTGCGATTTCATTATTCTATTTAAGACAAGCATTATTCCATCCCAATACTGTGAAGGCTTACAGCAACTATAAAGAAAAAACAAATCAAACACGCTATCCTGGAGTGGGATCAATCTATGCGATTATGAAAAATCAGAACAGTACTCTGGTTCATGTTCCCATCTCAAACGGGACTCTTCAAATCGGCTCCTCTTTAGCGCATTGTGGTGAACTGCTAAACCTGTATTTCAGAAATTTCAATGAATCCGGTGAAAAAAGATTAAATCCAAATCAAGAATATCAATTTAAATACCCAACGATTGTCACAAAACAGCACTCTGTACTATCGTTTTTATCTTCTTGTAAGTTAAATTTTCTTTTAGGCTGTTCTGGAACAATCGGAACAAATACTGAGCAAAACGATTTGCAAGTATTTTTAAAAGGACAAGCACTTTTCGCACATATTCCTTCTTGGAATCAAGCGAATAGAGCAATAGAACAATTTGAAGGCAAACTTCCAAATATTAATACGCACTTAAATGATTACATTACAGCAATAGCTCGGTTTATTTTTAATACTCGCTGCAAGAAGGACAATCCTATCTTGATTGCTGTCCCTGATAACAGCTCCATTATAGAAATCCTATCTCCATCGATCCAAAACACACTCTCTAAAATGATCCAGGAAGCGCTTAACTCAGGTCATACAATCCCTACTGACCTATATGAACTGTTAGACAAGCCCATTCCTTACTTTAATTGTCAAGGTTTTGCAACCGGTGAAAAAAACTCACCCTATACTTCTGGCTCTAAAGGATTTGATCGCTTTTTAAAAGAAGCGCCCAAAAAGAATTCTATAATTATTGTTGCAGTTGCAGTAGCAGGACGTGGGGTCCATATCCACGAAAATTATAAGGGACTGATTATTGGCGATTTCAGCGGGAGTGTAGGCCGAACATTAGACCAGCTTATTGGTCGTGCAGGTCGTGGAGAGCACCAAGGATTGATTTATACATATCCTGCTAACACAAAACCAGATCCCGAAAAATCCACCACTCTCCCCGCGCAAGCTTATGTACCGATATTGTTGTCACAAATTCGCAACGCCATACAAACTATATTACAAGATAGAAAAGGATCGGACAGCCTGCCAAATGATCGTGCATGCCACATAGAAGCACAGTATCAACGATTCGCACTCTTAGTAGAACTTGAAACCAAGCCTCTCTCAGATCTCAGAGAGATTCTATCTATCATGAATCGATACCTTGTTGAAGAATTTACCGCTGCAAGCTTACCGATTAAGCAAGCAATATTACTCAAAATCAATCATTTTAATCAACACGATCACAACCTCACTCGTTCAAAAATCCAATTACCCCTGACCGAGACGGAGCATGAGTGGCAAGAACAAATCATAATCAACAAACACTTACCTGATGTCTTGTCATTTTTAGATTCGCTCAAACACAGGAATCCTGTCTGTTACTACAAGCTGAAGATAGCTCAGACTCATCCGAGCCCAGCTGACACGGAGGCTAACTTGGCATATCAGTTTTCGTCAAGTCTGGCTCTTTGCACAGCTGCTTTATCTTATTCTACAAAAGATGCTCCAGACTTCTCTAATTTTTACAAAACACATTACAACACATACGAAGAGATATTCGGCGCAGACACGCCATTCGTTTATAATGCAGAGACCAAATCTATGCAAATCCAATGGGAACTGTTTGATCGCGACAATCAGCATTTTAAAAAGCGAATAGAATTTTTTAATGATAGTTATAATGTGCTCTCGATTGTAAAAAACAGAAAAAATTTTCCAAGGTTTCTCAATCAACATTCTACTCAGAAAGACATGATACATTTCAGTCTTAATATGGGCGCTCTCTCTCGCCCGGCTTTAAGCGAAACAGCCCTACCGAACGACAATCTTGATCTCAAGATATATCAAAATATTTCACATCAATCGATTGCTCCGAAGATTGCGGCGGAAATAGGTGTATCACTAGAAACAGCATCGCAGGGCATTCAGCAGTCTTATCTGTCAAATTTACTATATGCTCCTTTTTCTGCTTTCATGGCTGCACTTCCTGCAACTTTATCTTGGAATCTAGATTGGAATTCCTGTATAGAATACACACATGCAAGCATACCGCGCACGATTATCCAATCAGATATGGCCGATCCTAGAATGCATGCACGAGTTCAATTTATAACTGTTGCTGCCATAAGTTGCGTATTATTCGCGGGGCTATCTGCCTTGATACCCAATTACATGCCTATGCAGCTTATAATAACAACGCTCTCAGCTCTAATGGATAATTATATAGCGTTTGGGTTTTTAGGCGGATTAGGAATAAAAATTTTCATTGCAGTATCTGGATTTTTATGTCTATATATGCTGGCTAAAAAGGCCCTGGCATTAGACCCAAATGGTCTGATTGCCTCCATAATCTATGGCACTTATAACGCAATAAGTATGCATATTATGGCTGGATGGGCTAATCGTTATCATTTGATTGACATACTCGGTACATTCTTATCAAATCTGATAAAGTCACTTTATGCATACAGTACAGAAATAGAAACAAACCAAATACCGTTGTCTGCGGCGTATGCAGGGCTTAAATATCCTGCTCTAACAAACTTAATAGAACGATTAACATATATCATTTGCACGATCTGTTTTGAGTTAATTCTAAAGCCGATCCGCTTTTTGATAGGATCGATGCATATTAGCGAAAGAGCCAGCATATTTCTTGAAAAGAAAATAAAAGGAGTAGGTCGATATTCTTATATGAATGAAGAAAAAACAGATCAAAATCCAAATCCGAAACGTATCCCTATTCTTTTCACTGACTCAGAATTATATGCGTGCAACATAAATCCAACAGAAAACTTAACACAATCTACAAAAAATAATACTGCAATGAACTCTTCACTGCCTGGTATGTTCTAAAAAGATGATAATGCATCCATAAGCCGAGTCCTCTCGGCTTATGGAGACCTCGTTGTCTCAAAGATAAGTGCGATTTTTTATCTTATCTGGACTGTAGTTAGCATATTCTGTGCTAATATCCAATATCATCTGACTATCGATATAAGTATGATACCATGTGAAAAAAGATTGTAACTTATCCATTTTTTGTTGTAATACTGATGCGATTCGTTCCCTCTCTATGAGCTCTTTTGGATCACTGGTCTTTTTCCCGAGCAAATTCTCGCGATGCTCTTTCATTTTACAATATTTAGCGACAAGACAGGTATTAATATCTTGAAACCAAACCTTTTGATTTTGAGTGAGGCTGTGTTTGCGCATAATCCACGCTGCTAAAGAGTCAAATAAATACAATGTTTTTTTATCCTGACTCAGCATTTGAAAAATAAAATTTGTATTCTCCTCACGGTCAAAGAAAATAGACAGCTTTGATGATGGATCTTTTAATGCATCTAAAAAAGAAGGATAATTAAAAAAATTCCTTCCTAAACTCATGCCCTCTATCTCTACACTCATTGCGCTGCTGAAAACAGAACTGAAAGGCAAACAAGATTGATTTGGATGATCCAAAATCTGTTGATCCCGATCTTGGATAGAGTCCCACTTGAGTTTTTGTTTTCGCTTATATAATTTTGATTCTGAATACTTTTTAAATTCTTCTTCACTAAAAAATTCTCGCGGATTCCTGCTCATCAATTCAGCGCTACGCTCCATCACGCCCATTGTTTCGAATTTTTCTGAAAGTTTTTCGTAAAAATTTTTAGACTGACTCCATGTTTGCATAAAAAAGTTTTCTTTTTTCGAATTCCAAGATATGTATCGCGTGGATAGAGCAATTGGCAAATATTTTTGAACTTTTTTTAAAAATGTCAAAAATAAATTTTGCCGTTTTTTTAATGAAAAGTTTTGGGTCTTTTCAATCAAAAGATCAATAGCGGCAAAGAGATCTTGTTTAGAAATCAATTGCAACATATTCATGAAATATTTTTTTGACAAAAATGCTTCATTGTAAGAAAACAGGGAGTTCCATATACCCCTCCCAAAAAGGGATTGTATAGATCGTGCTGGTCTAAGCTGTAATAAAGCCATCATTTTTTTCATCATCAGTAATAATTGATTCTGCTTTTGTAGTGCGGATATCAAAAATAACATTTCTGTAAAACGCAAAGACTGCCGTACTTTATGAGTGGTCTGGTGTAATAAATTTAGAAAAGTATACTTGGTATAGGGCGACCAAAGATGTGTATGGTAGATACGGTTATGCAGCCACACAAATTTCCCTGGAGTTTCAGAAAAAACCGATTGAATATCGTTATCTTTGAGAAGCGCACTGGTAAGCTTTTTGTTCTTGAAAAACAAGGACTTATACAGAAGCTTATACTTCTCTTCTGATGAAAATAATTTTTCATATCCTTGATAATCTTTATTATGACTATCTCTGAGACTACAATCTTTGATATATGTTGCGATAGCCCCTGGATGAAAATAAAACAACAGATTATAAAAAGCATCAGCTTTTCCAACATCTGGCTTAAACTCACTCAGCGTTTGACTGGCATTTTCATTTTTAATCAACTGCACCTCATCCTTGTCTCTTTTTTGGGGTTTTTCGTCGAAACTCAAACCACACCAACGATCCTGGGCTACCCATTGCCTTTTGTGATAGTTTGTTTCCAAAAAACGTATGCAATTATCTCTCGTTATTTGACTATTGTAATGTTGTTTTTCATAGTTCAATCTTAGATGATAGTCAGCTAAACGGACTAATTTTATATGATACATCTGACTGATATCATCTTTCTCGAGAATAGGTTTCAGTTCTCTAGGCCAACTCATTAAAAATTGCGTTGCTTTTTGCACTAAAGCATGTGATATCGCACCGGCTTTGACTGCTGAACATAACACAGCCCTAAATTTTTCATAAAGTGCACTTCCTTTCTCGAGAGTCAGTGGCATATTAAGCACATAGTATTTTTTTTGAGGCTTGATCCAATCTAAAAATTGTTTTCCTTCAATTGCGGATATATCAAAAAGACATTTCCTGATCAAATCTTCCCGTAACATGAGCTGATCCACATGAACAATTCTCTTCTCATTAAAAAAAAGAGCGGAATGAAAGACAAACGGGCTAGAATTATTGTCAGGAGAAAAAGTGTTCACACTATAATCTGCCTCAACAATCGAATCAATTGTACCAGATCGAGATTTCAAGTCGTTTAACAAAGAGAGATGAGTGCTATCTAAAATATGTTGATGTGGTAAAAATAATAAAGGGTGAAAAAAAACATGAGCTGTTAATTTTTGTTTTTTAGCAATCCATTCTGCTTTAAGAATATATGCATGCCATGCTGCTATCACTTTTCTTGATTTAGCATTCATCTCTGACTTGAATGTATCAATGGCTTCGAATAGTTGTTTTCTATCATATAGCTGCAGAGTTGATCCATACGGGCTGTTTATGAGACGTTCTAGAGTGCCACATGTATCTACCAAAAGATCTTCTGCTCCCTTGGATTGAGAAAGATATTTTGATAAAGGTGCCCTCATCATATGCTTGACCCAAAAAACATCCGTACCTAGCAAGTTTGCAATTTTTTCCCAAGAAAGCATCTCTGTTGAAAGGCATTGATATGATACCTTGTGTCCTTCACTATTTATTCGAAAAGATTGTTGAGTTTGCATACTCAACTGATAATATCGCCTCTCATCGGTCTTTTCGAATATGTGATCTGCATAAGTCTCCAAAATCTCAGGAAGGGGCTCTTTGTTTTTCAAATAATGCTCAACGTGTATCATCATAAGCCTAGCTAAATGCTTTGCCACAAAGTGATGCGTCGACCTTCTCTCTCTTAAGTATTGTTTCACTTGTGGAGAAAGATCGACATTTTGAGTACCCTTCCCTAAGAGTGCTCCAAGTGTGACCAGCCCCATAACGATCGCAGGAGCATTTGTGATCGCAAAAGTCGCACCCTTGGTTAAAAGCCATTGAATTGTACGACTAAGAGTCATGTTCGAGGTATCTGCATCCATGAGATCGTCAGCCAAGGCATGAACTAATTTTTCTGCACTTTGCTTCTTACTATCGAACCAGCTTATTATTTCTGTTAGTCCCTCAGAACACGAAAAGTGGATCCCATAACATGCCAAATAACCAAGAATTGTAGTTATATCATAACTCATTGACTCTGGCTGCTTGGAAGAAACGCCTGCATCACGCAAATTTGCCATAATGTAGGCATTCAGTTGACTCTGATCATAGGTCGTTAATCCGTTCTGTAGATTGTCACAGGACTCTGTTGATGAACACAAATAAATTAAACGCACCAAATGCTGTACCAATGGCTCCGAAAGATCGTTGAACAATGCTTCTAAATTTTCACGTGCATTTTTGCGTATTGCTCTACATTCTTTGTGTGGAATAAATGGAACAATCTCTTTATTGCTATAGTTGGGATCTAAAATATAAGCACATAGACTCAGCCAAAAGGGATTTCTACGATGAGCTCTGATCGCTGTCTGCATCGCTCTCCGCGAAATATCAGAATTCGTCGGATTTTTAAAATTTAGCCATTTTCCTGAAAAATATGTATTTGCATATTCGCTCAATACTGCGCTGTTATTGACAAAAAAATCTTTCAATTGGGTAGTGGTTTTATGGGCAAGATGTTTTAAAACAGCCTCACAAAAAAGACGCTCCTTGTTGTTACAGTATATTTTTTGATCTTGTATAAGAGCTATCAGCTTATCTAGACGAGTCTCTATTAAGATCTGCTCATCTGTTTTGAGAGTGATGCCATTTTCCTTTTCATACATCATTTCACAGACTCTAATACTATCTCCTCTTTGCCATCGCATCTGTAAAAACATTCTCTTCAAAAAGAGATTGTCATACCACTTTGAAAGGTTCCGATAAAATGCATTTCTCCGTTCGGATGTGAAAGGATGCTGTTGCATTTCCATCTTGCTGAGAAATTCTTTAGAAGGACCGAAACAACGATGAAAAGGTTCAAAAATATTTTCCAAGTAATTTGTGTCTTCTTCTGTGAAGTCAGTTTGACCTTCTTCTATGAGTGTGTTTTTTTTATATTTTTGAGCGATATTTAGCAAAATTTCTGGAGCATGTTCAGATAAAAAATACTGATTTTCAGGATTTTTATTAAAAACATATGGATATACCGTCACTGCTCGAAAAAACGTACTTTTAAGCCAAAGAAGAAAATGATCTGCCTGCTGCTCAATAGAAGGAGGCTCAAAACAAAGTACATAATTTATATCTTGAGAAGCACTTTGCACCTCAGACATCTGATGATCTGTCTTTGGCCTCTCTATCCTTTTATTCGATTCTGCTCTAGTAAACATGCGAGATCCTCTTGACCATGATGCTCAACAATTTCTAAAAAAGTCTTTATTTTTTCAGAATGCAAAATACATAGTCCCCATTTCATAGCTTTTTCATACTTAGAACCTGGTTTCTCACCAACTAGAAGTAAATCAGTTTTTTTTGTGAGCTGTTCATGAAAAATGCCACCATTTTTCTCAATCCATTCTTTCCACTGTTCACGAGTTCGATCAGGAAAACTTCCTGTGATACACAAACAGCGTCCTGCCAGAAGAGCTGTGGTATTTATCGGTTTTCTTGGATGAAAATGCAGACCATAATCCTGAAAAGCACGATACTCTTTTAAAAATCCGATATCTGTTTTCAAGGAGTGTAGGCTATGAGCAATAATTGGTCCAATTTGACCTATGGATTCTAGCTGTTCTTGTGAGCAAGAAAGAAATTGCTCCCAAGATAAATGATTAAAAATCATATTCGCTGTCGCCTTTCCTATATGACGGACATTGCAAGAAAGTAAAAATCTCTCTTCTGTGGTATGCAAGCTTTCTCGAAGAGTCCGATAAAAATATTCAGCACTTTTTTTAGCGATACCCTCTAACTGCATCCAATCCTCGATGCGAAGCTGGTAGAATTGAGATGGAGTCTCTAAGCCATATGTAAGCACAGCTTTTTTGATAGTTTGATAAGACAGCCGAGGGACATTTAAGGCATCTTGCCCAAAGGCATAGGCAAACCGCAACAGTTTTTGCTCTAAACACTGCATGCCTTTGAAACAGTATAAATGATCATCAATCTGGCTGAGTGAATTTTCACAAGAAGGGCAGTGGGTTGGGACAACGATCTGCGGAATGAAGTCCGTGTTATTTGTCAGATGCACCGGTCCAAGCACTTCTGGAATCACATCTCCTGCTCGACGAACAAAAATTTCTTGGCCGATGGCTATCTGTTTTTTTATAATTTCATTTTGATTGTGTAAGGTTGCGCATGCAACGCTGACCCCATCAATCAGCACAGGTTCAAAAATCGCGACAGGTGTAATATGACCCAAGCGCCCCACCTGCCAAACGACATTTTGTAAAACACTACGCACACAATCAGCCGGAAGCTTCCAAGCAATCGCCCACCGAGGAGCTCTGCGCGTTTCTCCCAGTTCTTTTTGAAAAGAAAAATTATTGATTTTACAAACAAGCCCATCAATTCCAAAGGGCAATTGAGAGCGTTTTTCTAGAATTTCAAGATAGATAGGCTCAATAGACTCTGCAGCTGTCAAAGAGCGTCGCCAAGGATTGAGATCAAAGCCCTGTTGTTCACACCAAGCCAAGGCTTGACTATACGACGCACAGTGATGTGTCTCCGATACATAAGTGTACGGCAAAAATGAAAGAGGTCGATTTTGAACACTCTGTAAATCACTCTGTCGCAAAGTACCTGCCGCTGCGTTCCGCGGGTTCGAAAAAGTTTTTTCTCCTTTTTCTTTAAGATGCTGATTAAGTTTATCAAAATCTTCTTTTTTAAAAAAAACCTCTCCTCGAATCAATCCAGAAAAATCTTTATCTCTTAGCAGAGCGGGAATGGACGGAATACAGCGTACTTGTTTCAAAACACGCTCTCCTATCGCCCCATCTCCTCTTGTAAGCGCATCCACTAAAAAACCTTTTTCATAGATCAAAGAGAGCGCCAAACCGTCTATTTTGGGCTCAACGATAATAGACAAATCCTCCTTATCGACAGCTAAATTCGCAAGAGCACTGTCTAACCAATCTGAATACCCCATAAAATCAAATACATTGTCCAAGGATCCCATAAATACCTGATGTTGCCCTTTTTCCCCAAGCACTGGAACGACATCTACACGTTGTGATGGAGAAAATGATACGATCCATTCAGGATGGAGCTTTTCTATCTGCAATAGGACTTGAAAGAGGCGATCATACTCTTCATCACTCAAAAGAGTTGGTTTTGCTTGGCTATAGAGTAACGCACTTCGATTTAATTTTTGTGCTAATTCACAATAATCCCAATAAGCGTAATCACTCAAAAAAAAATTTTCAGACAAATCTAGAGACATAAGGGGGTACACAACAGATGAGAAAACAACTAAGATTATGATATACAAAAGACATGAACAACAAGGTCTGCAGATGATATTTCCCAAAATCTCGCTATCTTTTGTACGAATTTTTTTTATTGGTGGTCTCAGCTCTGCTCTTCCCGGTGTCCTGACGTGGCAAACTTTTAATCTTTGGCTCGCTCATCTTGGATACACCAAGTCCACAATTGGTCTGTTTTTTTTAACTGGCGCACCTTACAGTCTTAAAATTGTATTTTCTTGGCTTGTCGATCGATATAAACTGCCTTATTTAGGAATGCACTTAGGCCATCGAAGAGAATGGGCTATTTTTTTAGCTTGGTCACTAGGACTATTATTTATCTTGCTCGGCATGACTACGGGTCACATTTCTTTATGGGCCACAGCAGGAATTTGTACTTTGATTTCAATCTGTTCAGCAATGAATCAGATTACACTCATAGGGCATCGCGTAGAATGCACTCATAATGCCTATGCCTCAGAAGCAGTGACATCAAGTATTTTTGGATATCGCTTGGGGCGCTTTTTAGGACGCGCAGGCGTATTATTTTGTTTGGCTTATGTCTCATGGAGCATGATTTACTGTATTTTGGGCGTTGTAATGCTCATGACTTCATTGAATTATTATTATGCCCCTGAGCCCAAAAGGGCTGATATCTCTACAAAACCCAGTCTTCATGGCCAATCCACTTCGTTTTTTTACGAGTTATTTCTTGAACCCTTAAAACTCTTTCAAAAGCGAAATCAACACTGGAAAGGGATTGTGGCTTTATTTGCCTCGCTGAGCTTGTCCGATGCCTTATTGAGCGGAATGTTGGATTTGTTTTATCTCGATTGTGGCTATACAACTTTTGAGATCGCTTATATATCTAAAGGTTTTGGGCTGTTATGTTCTCTTTTAGGTGGTGTCTTCGCTCTGAGAGCCATTGAACGCTTGGGAATTCTGCTCACACTGATAACGAGCTTAGTGATTCATTGTCTGTGTTGCCTCCTTTTCATTAGCTTATCTCTCAATTATTTACATGCTTCTGCAGGACTATTAGCAGGGTGTGTAGGCCTCGATTATTTTAGCGCAGCTTTGCGTGCCTCTGCGATTGCAACATGGACAACCCAACTTGCAGCACATGAATATCTCAGCGGCAGTTCTTATGCCTTTTTTTCCTCAATCAAAAGTTTGCCTTTTTTTCTCATCGCAACCTCAGCCGGATTATTAGCAGATTTTTTAGGATGGACCCATTTCTTTTATCTGGGAATTCTCTTGTGCTTGCCTCCCATATTATTGATATTTAATCTCTATTTTCAATCAAATAACTTTTCATCTTGGCAAAAAAAAATGTTACAATCAGATTATAAAACAATTAAATAATTTTGCATTTTTGCACACCCTCATGACCCTTTTTGACAAAGCACTCACGATTCTTTTCAGCGTCTTAAGCACACTTCCCTCTCTGCTCACGCTCTCTTTTTTCAATTTATGGCTAAAAGATCAGGGCTGCCCAAAAAGCCTCCTCGCAAGTTTTGCAATTATTGGATTACCCCATTACTTTAAAAGCATTCTCGCATTGGTCATGCATCACTTGCCTAAAAAAGGCCCTGCAGATCAAGAATACTGGGCTCGATGGATGACCGGATCCTTGCTCGTGTGCTCAATCACCGCATGGTTTCTAGGCCTATCTTTAGAAAAAGTTATGTACCGTCCATTAATTTTTTGGGGTCTTTTTTTAAATACCGCTGCAGTCTTTTTTCAAAAAGCCTTATATTTTTATCAAATTTGCGATGAATCTCCTGAAGATCGAGATGAACAGACAACTCTGAGCAGAATTTCTTACCGCTGGGGACATCATTTTGGAGAGTTTTGCACACTTTTAGCGGTCTCATATCTTGGCTGGATGAAAATTTACCAAGTTTACTCTGCGATTTTTTTTATTTTTGGAATTTGGCTCTGGAGACTCAGCAAAAAAAAAATTTTTCATAAAAAAGCCGCTCATCTCGATCGGCAATCTCGGCAATCTCATCACTTTTCACCGAGACTCTATGGGCAACTCATCTGGGAACATCGTTACTTTTTACTCGCGATCTTCAGCGTTGTCAGCAGTGATACATTAATAGGGTGGCACCTGCATCTTTACCTCAGACACCTTGGTTTATCTTACACAAGTCTTGCTATTGTTTCTAAGGGCTGGGGTCTCATCATCTACACTCTTGGTGCGAGTCTTGCTTATAAAATTTCTGCGCAGCGCCATACTCTTTGTCTTTACACCATGATTGCAACCCTCCTTCATGGCTTTTCTTTTATCCCTCTAGCCTTTGCATCATCAAACTTTTATACACTTTTAATGATCTTTTTTATGAAAAATATCACTTTAGGATTAAAATCAATTTTGTTCTTAAGATTTACCACACACTATATTGGTCAATATCAAGAACGTGTTGAGATTTATTTGCTGTCCTCTGCAACACGATCTTTGCTGATGTTTATTGTCAGTCTTTCTGCCGGGTGGGTAGGCGCTTCCAAAGAACGTCTTTTTGGTCTCGCCTTTGTCCTCAGTCTAAGTGCTTTTGGGATTATGAACGAGATGCGCTCTTATTGGGCAGAATCCAAATCATGAAGATCATCGAGATCATCTGAAAATGAAAAATCTTCAAAATCTTCTGTCTCTTCTTCTTTTGCTAAGCGAAGGTGTCTCTTAGGAGCCTCGAAACGTTCATCCAAATCTTCTGAAATCTGCGATGAATCCCATGATAGCTCCCAATCTTGCGGTGCGGCCACAGGAATCATTTTTTTCTCGAACCACTCTTCTTTGGAATACTCCAAAACAGAGCCATCTATACAGTGAGCTGTAATATAGTCATCGCAAATCTCAATCACCTCGAAGCGCTCTTCAGTGCGCTCATCGCAATACCAACGATTTAACTTAGGATCGTGCACTTTTATTCCTCCAATCTGTACTTCCTTTTGCTAAAGGTATAGCAAAAGGATTGAAAAGGACAAGATTGAATTTTTATTGCAAATCGAAAAGTTCATCAAGTTTTGTAATAAGCATGATTTTTTTCACATCGTTGGCACACTCGACAATCGAAATTTGCGCCTGATCGCCACCAGCATAATCTCTCAATGCCAAAAGCATTCCCAAAGCAGATGAATCAAGATATTCACAGTCTTTCATATTCACAATATATTTTTCAGGTTTGATAGCGAGATTTTCATAAGTAGAACGAAAAACCTGAAGCGCGGAAAAATCAAAACGTCCTTGAATAGTGATTATCAAGGTTTTCCCTTCATCAGAAGTTGCTGATAAAATCGGCATAATTAAGATCCTTTATAAATGAGTTATAAACTGTCCTGCAAACCAAGTATAGCGTAGATATTCCAAGCTGAGATCTTTTTGAATGTCCGATGTCATCATATCAGAGAAAAGAGATTTGTAATTTTTTTGTCCTAAACGATAAAGACCTTTTTGCTTGAGAAAAAAAACCCAATCTAAACAGCACTCAAAAAGAGCCGTTTGTCCTTTTAGATTCAAAATAAGCTTTTTATCGTTATGTTTTGCAAGAAAATCTTTCAGAAATTTTTTTTGCAAGATGGGGCTATGCTGATCAAAATCCTGACAAAAGATCCATGAGTCTTGAGGAACCTTGGGATCGTGTGCATGCATCACTCCCAGTGTTGCAGAACAAGACTCCGCTAATCTTTTGATAAGACTTGAAGATTGATCCAATGTAGATGAAGACATCCAGGCAATGATAGCGCTTTTTTCAAAACGATAATCTTTATCCTTTTTGGATTCTATAGCTGTTTTATTCCACCACCAAACATTATTCACCAAATCATTCCAATTGAGAAGTAATGCCCCATGCGAAAGGAAACTTAAAGTCTCTTTGAAAGAGGTCTGTTCTTGAAAAAAATAAATATGATGAAGTGCATTGTGAATCATAAAAGAACTTTCATGTCCCTCAAAGAGATCTCTTTGAATGAGGAGCTGAGTGGGGATACGAAGAGTTTTTAAAGTGACTTCCAACTCTTTATAAGAATGGAGAAGCAAAATTTTAAGATGAGGTGGGACCAGTTTTCTTACAAGAGAATCAGCGACGGATTCTGAAGCCAGGGCGATAATATGAATCATACAAAATAAAAACTAAATCTGGTAAAAATGATTCATGCAAAACTCAAGCCAAAGATGAAAAATACGGCTCAACCGAAAGAATTTTTTGGATATTATCTGTTGTAATTTTTTGATGATGAAAAAAAACATCCAATCTTTTCAAAACATGACACAGTTGACGAATATTTCCGGGCCAGGAATATTTTTTGAGAGAAGATATACTGTCCGAGCTCAGGACAAAAGAAAAACGATGCTGCACTGTGAGATGAGCTATCAGATGTTCAAGCTGTTCAAGATACAATCGAAGAGGAGGCAGTGACACAGGGAGAACATTCATGCGATAAAATAGGTCTTCACGAAATTCTTTCTCTTTCATGAGCAAATACAGATCTTGATTTGTCGCACTGATAATCCTTGCTTTGAGATCGATGGAATGATTCGATCCTAACCTCTCAAATGAGCGTTCTTCCAGCACTCTCAGCAATTTGACTTGAGTGTTTTTAGGCATATCACCAATTTCATCTAAAAACAACGTCCCATCTCCGGCTTGTTCAAATTTTCCTTTTCGAGAACAGATTGCGCCTGTGAAAGCACCTTTTTCATGTCCAAAGAGCTCTGTATCAATCAATTCTGATGAAAGTGCAGCACAATTGACTCCTACAAATTGTTTCGTACGACCAAAAGTTCGATGATGAATCTCTTGGGCGAAGATTTCTTTTCCTGTTCCGCTTTCGCCGCTGATTAAAACAGAACATTCTGAATGAGTTGCAGCCAAAACAAGAAATTTTTTTAAATCCTCAAAAATCTCACCTTCTCCTAGCCATTGCTCAGATACCCTATCTTCTTTAGCATGTTGATAAAAAGATCGCAGTGCATGAATAAAAGTCTCTAAGGCAACATCTGGTCCCAAAAAATAAGCTTGATATCGCTGCGATCTGACAGCATCAAAAGCGACAAGCGGCATCTGTTGAGCGACACGATAAATAAGATCCAAAGATGTTTGATCATCAACAATACCGACTGCAAAATCTTGTATCTGAGTACTCTCATATCCATTTTGAATTGCAAAGAATTCTGATGACCGTAAGGGATAAAGATATCTTTTCTCCAAGGAGCGATAGGATAAAAAAGAGTACAGAGTGATTGGAGCCTGAACAGAGCTCATAGCCACAACTCCTTAAAGATATGAAACCATACTTTTTTTATAGCGCAGACTCTCAGCATCGTGGTGTATATACCTAGAGCCCAATCAATGAGATTGGGCGTACTCTTTCACTGCAGAAAGGTGCTTGTTAGAACATATCTGGAACAGTTTTTGCATAGAAAAAGGGCATTCCCATCCATCAACTTGTACGCCCATGAGAGAAATACAAAGACGCGACAGTCTGCTCAGAAAAGAAAGATACTTGGCTTTAAGTTTAGGACTCTTAGCTGCTCTTGAAGAAGGAGATGAAAGAAAAATTTATTTTTTTAAAGAAACAAAAAAACTTTTTTCTGAAGTGTACGCACATATTCCATTTCAAATTTTGCAACAAAAAGCATGCATTTTAGAAAACTTAATACAAAATCCTGCCTCTATCTGGGATGTTACGATAGCTCTATACGATGAACTTTTGGGTCTAGCGCAAGCTGTGAGCAGAGAAAGTTAATCCAGAGCTCACAGAGGATAGGACTTTAGTCAAAGACCTATCCCTGGTTGCGTTTACCTTCTATTGTGCATGCTTTGTTGCTGGAGCCGTTGTTGCGGAGTCAGCTCTTTCGGATTTGTGATAATATAATTTTGAACACATTCGATGAAAAGCTCAAAACCTGCAAAACAAGATTCGCCTATTAATTTCGCCGTAAATAGAAGCGGTTTGCTGCCATCATGAACTGCTTTCAGATCTTTGCAGACAGACTCTTGCAGTTTTTGAGATTGAAGATCATTGCGCAACTTTTGAGTGAGTTCTTGATACCGATTTAAAGCTGCTTTTTTATCAGTCGACAAGAGATTTCGTATAGCAAGTGCTTCTAAGACCCCATACACATGACTCTGCCGATCCGCTGTTGTATCAATAGACTGATAACAAAACTCTAAAGCTTTAAAAATCCCATTACAGTCAGAAGTCCGTTGAGCATAGAGATTTGCTAGAGCCTCTTGAGAATTTTGCCATTCCTCAGTCTCGAACATAGAGCTATAGATATCCTGCAACGCAGAATCACTCTCTTGTAAAATGCCTGCTTCGATCACCTTCTGATAAACCAGCAGACACAAAGCACGATACTCTTTATCTGTAAGTGGTGCAAAATGTATAGAACGATGATGATCAATTCCTTTGCGCAACGCTGTGCCCAGAGACATACCCACGAAAACAGCTGAAGAACCAATCAGACAGCCAAAAAATCCTTGAGCAAATGCTTCAGGCGAATGCAGAGAATTACTGATCACTGTGTGCCATTTCCCCGCCTCCATAGCATCTAGAAAAGGGCTATCGGAAGGTTTTTCTTTAGGATAACGTTTATAATAATCTTTTTTCAGATGATCTAGCCACGCCCAATGTAAGCTCATTGCCTGAGCATGCTGGCTTTGAATAATATCCTCTTGACAAATTTGCTGCAGAATATCATCAAGATTATTACCAACGGACTCTTTGGTCTTATCATGAAATTTTTTCATAATAGCGAGGTAATCACTATTTTGGGCTACAACTCCAGATTCATTCGCTGGCTGATCGGAAAAAGATACCACGGAGTCATCAAGATGGTTTTGTTGGACTGGCATATCAACAGCTCTCTTTAAAAAATCTTTATAATCAGTATGTTATATTCTTTTTCGGGGAATTGCAAGAGAGCGCCCGATGATCTTTTGAAAAACTCAAATATGGCTGAAAATTCATAGCATAGTGCGACAAAAAATAAGGGAATCTCAATTCAGTCCACAGTTGATAGACGTGTTGTATCTGAGAGATATCCCATAAAGCACCTTGTAATTGTTTTATTTTTTTTTTATCGGAATCTTTCAAATTTTCAAAAAAAAACAGTGGCGGCTCTTTAAAAAACACTGACATCTTCCTGTGAAATGCATTCATCAGAAACGATTCTTGCTTCGCGGAAAGCGCAATTTTAGACCAAACCAGCACTCTTTCAAAAAGTTTTTGGCACGATCGAGAACAAAAAAGAATATCTACTTCTGGATAAGAACGGAAAAAATCATCCACAAAAGAATGGAGAAAAAGCTTTTTCTTGCGCATGAAATCGCTCATAAAACACAAAACCACCTTGGTTAGATCAGCGCGCTTATCTATAAGCGCTCAGTTTAATGCAATATCTTCTGATCAGGCAACTCCGCCTCTGTCATATTATGGGTTTGCCCTTGAGCTCCAAGAGAATCGACAATTTGCGAAAGTAAGTCATTCATACTTTTTTTGAGATTATCTTTATTTGTTGTATGATGACGTTTCGCAGAGGTACCCGGCTCCCCATTGAGATCACGAAGACGTTTTGTGCAAAAAATAGCCCTAATATCAAAATTTTTCATAAGTGTTCCTATTTTCACTCTCTTCTCATGCCTTCTTTCCACACTATCATTTTCTGCAAAAAAAAGCCATAGAAAACCGGTTTTTTCCTTTTTAATCCAATATCTTTCATTTTTTTTGGGCTTTCACACCCGTCATTTTTTGAAAGAAACAAAATATTTTCCATCAAAAAAGACACGTGATATTGTTCAAAGTCTACAAAGACTTGAAAAAATAGCCCTCTTTGACTACGAGAGAGATTTCCTCAGACAGTCTTGGTCATTTGGGCATTGGTTCTGTCTTTGTGAATATATCCACGGACAACATATGAGGAGGTATAGTGTTTTTTTGATAGCTCCGATCCCAAACATAGGCGACTCCTTGTTGTTCCCAATCGCAACGCTGCATAACAGCAACTGTGTATTGCACTAAAGAGTATAAGATCGAGATCGATGATTTGTCCAAGGTATCGTTAAATAAAATTGCTAATCTTTTTTTATGTATCTGAGTTTTCATTTGAACGCGCAAGGCAATTTCTTGCCCTAAATAACAGCCCTTTGTCCACTCAATCCACTGCCAGAGATCTAATGAAAGATCGTGAGCTGTAAAAACACCCACCCAATGATCATCAAAAAATAACGGAGCACCTGGTGGCCATATCAACTCTATAGAAGAAGCACTTTCTATCCTTTTAAAAACAAAGCGATTAATTTTGAGATAGGGTTTCAAAAAGACTTCTACAGAGTGCAGGGACCTAGGCCACAACATCTCAACAGAACCATCATTGAGCTTTAACAATGCAATCAAACTCACTACACGGCCTTGAAGATTTAAAATTGCACCAAAAGCCCAGACCCCCTCGAACAAGGAAGTATATGCACGCGTCGTATAAGCGTCCACAAAGCGTTTTGCACTTTGTGGCTCAAAACAATAGCCTATCATGAATAGCGCTTAGTCTTTGGGTTTGAGTGTTGGAAATAAAATCACATCTTTAATTGATGCAGCCCCAGTCAGTAGCATCACAAGACGATCAATGCCAATACCTTGACCTGCCGTGGGTGGTAGCCCGTATTCTAAAGCATCAATATAATCTTGATCAAAAAACATTGCCTCATCATCTCCACTCTCTTTCGCTTGAGCTTGAGCTAAAAATCGACTTGCTTGATCAATAGGATCGTTGAGTTCAGAAAAACCATTGGCTAATTCTCTGCCCCCTACAAAGAGTTCAAAACGTTCAGCCATATCTGGTCTCTGAGGATTTCGACGCGCTAAAGGAGAAACATCAATAGGATAATCACAGACAAAGATCGGGGAAGTAATTTTATGCTCAACAAACTCTTCAAAATATGCGAACTGTAATGCCCCTAAGCTTGAAGAATCGCTTGTTTCTTTGCCCAAAGCTGTACGTAAAAAATTCACATCTTGTGCTTTTTCTATATTAAAACAGCCATAACGCGCAATCGTTTCTGCTAATGAAAGACGTGGTATCGGATCTTTCAATGAAAATGTAACATCTCCAAGACTAATCTGCGCTTTTTCAGGAAATTTTTCAGCAATTGCAAAGAAAAGATCTTGTGTGAGATTCATCATATCAGTGTAATCGCTATAAGCCTGATAGAATTCTATCATTGTAAATTCAGGATTATGCCTAGATGAGATCCCTTCATTACGAAAATTTCTATTTATTTCAAAAACTCTCTCAAATCCGCCGACAACTAACCTCTTCAAAAAGAGCTCTGGAGCAATTCTGAGATATAAAGGAATATCCAAAGTATGATGGTGTGTCATAAAAGGGCGAGCGTTAGCGCCACCTGGAATCACATGCATCATAGGTGTTTCAACTTCAATATATCGTCTTTGTATGAAAAAATTCCGAATAAATGCTATCAATTCCGAACGAAATTGAAAGACTGAACGTGAATGCTGATTGGTAAGAAGATCGAGATAACGCTGTCTGTAGATAAGCTCAGGATCACTCATACCATGATATTTATCTGGGAGGGGCCTCAAAGCTTTGACAGCTAACTCAAAAGCATGCAATTCCAACGTGAGTTCACCCGTTTTTGTGATAAAAAGCATCCCTTTCACACTGAGACAATCTCCCAGATCCAGATGAGTCAGAGTTTCAAAAAGCTCTTCTCCCAAAGGGCCATTTTTTCGCGCGTAACATTGCAACTGGCCTGTGCTATCTTGCAATTGAAAGAACATGGCCTTACCCATATCACGCTTAAGCATCATACGCCCCGCTAAACAATACATCGCTTGAGGATCTTTTTCCAAAAGTTGACGATTGAGTTCTGAGCTTAGGTGTGTATAGCGTGCTGTATTAGGATATTGAAAATTCATATCTTGGAGTTTTTTTAATCGAAATTCATATTCTTGGGATGATGTTGAGTGTAATTGAGACATAATGATAATCCTTTAAGATAAAGACGGGTTGTGAGAGAGCAGAGTGGCTTTTATGAAATCGTCAAGATATTTTCCATCTAACATTCCATCGGTATCTGTTGTTTCATATCCTGAGCGTAGATCTTTGATGCGAGCATCATCAAGCACATAAGAGCGCACTTGGGAGCCCCAAGTAATATCAGTTTTTTGATCATGCATAGCGGCAATCATATCATCTTTTTTCTTTTGCTCAACGGCATAAAGTTTAGCTTCAAGCTGTTTCATAGCCACAGCTCTGTTTTTATGCTGCGATCGATCGCTTTGACATTGCACAACAATCCCTGACGGAATGTGCGTGATACGAATAGCGGAATCTGTTCGATTGACATGCTGCCCCCCTGCACCTGAAGCGCGATAGGTATCAATCCTCAAATCGGATGGGTTAATTGTCACTTCAATAGTATCATCAAGCTGAGGTGTGATAAAAATCGCTGCAAAAGATGTATGTCTTCTTTGCCCTGAATCAAACGGTGATTTACGCACTAAACGATGTACGCCACTTTCGGTTTTTAATAAACCGTAAGCATACGCGCCCTGTATACGAGCAGTCAGCCCTTTCAAGCCTGCTACATCCCCTGCGGCATAATCTAGCACCTCATAACTAAAACCTTTTCTTTCAATCCAGCGGCGATACATTCTCCAAAGCATATCTGCCCAATCTTGTGCCTCTGTCCCTCCCGAGCCTGATTGAATTTCGAGAAAGGCATCTAAGCGATCGGCAGGATCGCTAAAAGTGGCTTGAAATCGCAAATCATGCAGAGTTTGAGTTAAAGCCCAGCGCTGATGCTCCAGGTCATCCTGGAGACTCTCTAGATCTTCAAGAGCCAAGCTGTAGAGCGCTTCTAAATCTTCATATTGGGCTTGTGCGTGTTGATAAGGATCGATTTTTAATCGCAAAGATTTATATTCTTTTTCTAGCGCAGTCAAAACATCAGGATTTGACCACAAGGCTTGATCTTCGCGCAATCTTTGTATTTCTTCTTGCCTAAACAACCCCTTATCGATGTCAAAGAGACCTCCGCAATGAGGCTAATTCTTGAAAAAACGTATGTAATATAGAAGGATAATCACTCAGAGTGGCCATAAATATTCTCTTAAAAAAGCAATGTCTTATTATACGTAAATTGAAGCAATTGAGCCACATCCAATTTATAAAATTCATCACACTCACTGAGCCTCTTCCATCAGCTTATATGCTCAGACAATGAAAATTTTTTATACACACAACATGTTCACAAGACAGGACTTTTTTTTAAAAGAGAATAGTCATCTATAATAAAAATATCCATTCAAATTCGCTTTTTACGCAGCTCAAGGATCAAAAATGTCAGTACATCAGAATAAAAAAACCCCTCAGAAAGAGATAGACATCGACGAAATGATAAAAATCATGTCTCGGGCAGAAAATCTATCGAACGCATTGCAAACAGAATACCAACACTATCTCAGTGCAAAAGAAAACAGCCTCGAATACAAGGAACTTGCTCACCAGAATCTCCTAAAGACAGCTGCGGCGTTAAACCAACACCTCATTGATATTCGGACAGAACAAGAAAAAGATAGCACGCCATCGCAGTTTAAAGAAATGCTACTTTCAATTTCTCTAAAAATCGAATCGCTCCTTAACTCAGTGGACAGTATCACCAATTTAAATCTCAACAAATCTCAGCAAAAGATAGATATCGAAAAAATGCTCAAACTCACGTCTCAAGCACAGGAGCTCTCGAACGCATTGCAAACAGAATACCTACACTATCTCAGTGCAAAAGAAAATCCAAGCTCACCTGATCAGTGGCTAGCATGGAACACTATGCAAACAATTCTTGCTAAACTCACAGCGGTATACGAACAATTTGATACACAAATAGAAAAAATTACACTAAATGACCAGTTAAAAGAAAGTCTATTTTCGAATATTGCAACCCTCAAATCATTGATGAACTCTGTTATGGCAGATATACCGAAAAAATTCGATAGCTACCTGACAAAGGAGATAACCCAGGCTCCTACTCACATCGAAATGACTAAGACGCCTACTCACATCAATATTCACCAATACAACGTACAATATTTTCCAAGTAACAATAACAGATCTGAAAAATCCCTGTTTAAAAATGTGAATGAGGAAAACTCTCAAGATCAAAAAAATAAGCCAAATTAATCAGGTCTGTGTATTTTCTAACATGGTATCGAATGATTCTTGAACATTGTGCTCCATGCGAATTGACATCATGGAGCATATCATCTAGTGCCCTGCACAACCTAATAAATAAAAAAGTATTCTCTTTGTAATCATTGCTCTCAAACGCCCCTGATTTGATTGAACTCAAAGATTCATATAAAGCGTCGTGCACTCTCAAAAATCCAACCTATAATTTTTAGCAAATCTTGCCTTTTTTAAAGCGGCCTAAAACTCTCAATCCTGTCTTTTAAGATAGGTCTCATGCTTTTAACACGCGCCCTGTGATAAAACTATAACAAATAACTGCAATCACATTCTTTGCTTATCATTCCTCATGAGTAAACTCATATGCTGAAATAAAAAGAATCCTGATTAAAAATCCGCCATACATAGAGAGCCAGGCTACCTGTAACAAAAATATTTAAATTCAATATCTATCATAAAATAGGAGTGTGTTATTGCAGTTGAGTTCTTGGAAAAATCATATAAACAAAAAGACATATATCAATCATATCAGCAATAGAGACTCTGTACTCGCACCGATCATACAGATGGTCCAAATCAAAAAAAATTAGAGAAAATACAAAATAGCCTTTGATATATCCTGACATATCAAAAAGACAATCAAAACTCTCATCACCTAAAAATCATTAAAAAATTAATCAAGCATTCTTTTGTGCATTTTGATACCAAAAAGGAATCAAAATACAGTTGAAGCACACAACAACTCGGAACAATATGAAATAGAGACTGATATGCACAACACAAAAAATGTAGATATAAAAACTCATCTCGCGTCAAAACAAGAATTGATAAAACTGATTGCAAACACATCGCAAATATTAGAAAACTTTAATCAAGCTATCCCAACTTTCAAGCAAGATTTAAAGGAGACACTACAAGAAAACGACAAAGAAGCATCAGCACTTTTCATCAAAATAGAGAACACACTATCACCCTGCAACAGACCTTTTGGAATTCGAAAGCAGCTGCAACGCGAATGCCCGAAAAAACTCAAAAGTAAATAAAAGAGAGCGCAGGCCTACAAGCACTGATGTATGAACAATATATCGAAATAGAAAATCTCACAAACGCAATACCGATTGAGAAGTCATCGATATCTGAGCACCTAAAAAATATCCGCGATCTCATATTTCCTCCAATATCACTAAAATTAGAGAACACTCACTGCAATACACCACTACTGACCAGGTCGATGCGCTTTTGAGCTCAATATCAGAGATGGTAAAATCTTATATCCAGTCTAATGACGATGATCATGAAAATGCCCTAGCTTTTGAAAAAATAAAAGACTAATCATACGAGACTGTCTCTGATGACAATTGCGCAAAAGCTGATTGCATTTTCGATGAAATGATACAAGCAATAAATGCTTATTCAGCATACATCTATACGCATTCCACTGCGGAGACGTCTGTACACATAGACCAAGATTTGTATCAGCTATTATTGATGGTTGCCAACCAAAATGCGCTCAAACAGGCACTGAAAAAGAAATGGATTTTACAAAATAATTATAAACAAGGCGATGAAATCACAAAAAAAATAGCAACAGGCCAATGGCTATGGCGCACCATGCGTAGATTTTTTATCAAAATTCCAGCGCAAAGAAGAAAATTGGGACGTTACTTAAAAGATCAATCTCAAAACTCTTTTCAGACGCAAAAAAAACCGAACCTCACAATGCTCAGAAAAAAATGAAATTCTAGCAAAAAATGCGCACGTTAATAAAGCGATTTTCTTTTAGATCACAGCTTCTAGAGATAAGAGGCAATTTGGCTCCATACTTTTTGATAAAATGGAGCAAACCATCATTTCAGATGAGCGACTTTCTACGCAAACAGCATGATCACTGTCAATGACAGCGCTCAAATGAAAATTGACCTGATCTTGTTGACGAAAACGATCAAAAGAAATCGTGCCAATTGCGAAAAGCTCAGTACCAATACGACTACGAAAAAAGTCAATCGATTTAGAAAAAAAGAGCATGCTTTTTACCACTTTTCCACTGCGAGTATGCCACAGAACTTCCAAATGATTTTTTTCTTGCCCCAACAAGCGCACGGCCAGTACTCGCATCTTAAATGCGAGCACCGGTAATACAAAATCTTTTCCAAATGGCTCTAAAGATTCATAAAATTTTTCAAAAAATCTCTCTTCAGACCACAGAGCACATGGTAAATACAGGTCTACCCGAAAAGAAATAGTGCGGTGATCGGCCTGTTGCCCATAAAGTTTAAAAAAAACTTTTTGAGCTAGATCTTCAAAACGCTGTATATTTGTTGCATATAAACTTAAGCCTGCAGCTTGCGCATGACCACCATATCGAATAAAAATTGATGAGTCCTGCTCATGGATTTCATTCAGAAGCTCTAATAAATTATAAGCTTGTGGGCTTCTTGCAGAAGCAGATAAAATTGGGCCTTTACACGAATCCAATGATGTTTGAGAAAAAACAAATGCCATTTTCCCAAGTTCCTCAGCACAACGTCCAGCACTAATACCATGGATGCCATGGTGACCTTGATCACCTAAATTGACAACACACACAGCAGCCGTACGATCGATTTTTTCATAAATGAGCTTCATTTGTCGCAGCTGAAGTGCTTTACGATAATCATTTGTTTCAATCAGAATAGAGAGTTTTTGTTGTGCATATACCATGTCTTGTGCGCAAAGAAACTCTATTCCTGTTAAACCATCTTCCAAACGACCGTCTGCATTGATCAAAGGAATCACTTTAAACGACAAATAGGTGCTATCGGCTTTTTGATTAAAAACATGTTTTAATACCCTCCAGCAGGGACGATGACCTTGGGCTATTTTTTTTAAACCGTAGCGCACAATAGCTCTGTTAAACACACTAGACTTGAGAGAAACACAATCCGCTATTGTTCCCAAAGCAACATAATCCAGCAATGAAGACAGCGTCTCCAGTGCGAATCCTGCTGCTTCGATATGTTGCTTGAGCCCCCATAAGAGCATCCAAGCAATTGCACAACCTGCCATCATTTTATCTGGAAAACTGCAATCTGTTTGTTGGGGATTAATCACGGCATAAGCTGAAGCAGCTGGACCTTTTAGTCCGATCATATGATGATCTGTGACAATCACATCAATATTTCTCTGTTTGAATATAGAAATCGCAGATTCATCATTCGATCCACAATCTGCGGTAATCAGCAAAGAAGGGAGCTGCGGACTTTGTAGAATTCTTTGAAGCAATTTTTCAGATATTCCATATCCCTCTGCTGTTCTATGTCCAATATAGACGATAAGCTTTTGCTCATCGAGACCGAAGATATCTAGAAGCCCTCTTTTTAAAACACTACACGCACTTTGTCCATCACAATCATGGTCACAAATCAATCCTATAGTTTCTTGATTGTGCAGCGCTAGACCAATCCTATGAACAGCTTTTTGCATATTTTTAAGCATAAATGGTGATGGAAGCTCGCTCAGAGCATGCTGTGAATTGCAAATTAGATCAGCCTTGAGATCTCTCGCTTGCAAAAAAAGCTTCAGCAATTCTTGCAGATTATCCCCCTGATAGATCTGAGGAAACTCAAAAAATCGCATACTCCCCCTAAAATCTTGATCGGCCCTTTAGGCTAAACCACATATAAGAAAAGATCAAGCACATCTCATCAAAAACTCAATAATTCATTGAATATACTTAAAATAACGAAAGCATCTTACAAAGGCACACCGAGATAGATCTCTTCTCATAAGAACGCAAAAATTTTTATAATTTTTTAATATAAAAGGGGCCTTAAAAAGAGACCTGCTCGTCTCTTTTTAAGGCGATCACATTCAATTGTACACACCTTTTTGATGCAAGTGCTGCAATTATGCGAACTTTGATTTTAAAATTCCCATCATCGCAGCGAGACTCAGCTTTTTTTCTTAGATTGGCGGAGCCACTCTCTCTGTTTCTGTGGCGAAGAAGCACTGAGCTCAGCAGTCGTAATGACCTTATCAAACTGAGAAGAATATTCAGAGGAAAACAGCATTTTTCTCTGCGTTTTATTCGCCAAGTTCATTTGAGACAACAAACGACGCATTATCCGCACTAACATGATGAGACAGTTCCTAAGATTGTTTAGATCAAAAATCTTCACTTTATCATTGATAGCACTCTTGTTAAACCGCATATCTTCGGTCTTGCACTGATGTTCTTTGGGATCGACGATCATACAACGCGTTGAAGAAATAATGATTTCCTGTCTTTGCAAATCTGGAATTTTGGTTTTACAAGAATCATCCAAACTATTGAATCTCTCCGATCGCTCTTCCAACAAGGCGTTGAGGGCCGTCATACATTCATCTTCTAGTGATTTTATTGCGTTTTGAATGATGCTATTATTTGCGATATTGACTAATCCATGAATCGCAAAGAATGCTGTCTGATATACTGAAATTAACTGATTAATTTGCATATCAATGACTTCAATATTCTCTTTCTGGGGATTGCGATCAAAAGAAAAAGTAAAATCATTCTTTTTCTTTTTATAAGCAGCGAATTCCTTATAATATCTCTGAAATGCCTCTTTAAATGCATCACGATAAATTTTTGGCGCCTTTGTCTGGCTCATCTCGTGATCACAAAAGGCTCCTGGATCAAAGGTTTTATCACCCAACTTTTTGTCCCTCAAAGCACCCGTGATCATCTTTTGTGCATGATTGTGTGCTCTTGCAATATCGACTTTTCGAGGTGTTACACTCGTCTCTAAGTCTGTTGTTTGTGAGGTAGTAGCATGGATTAAATCTTTTTGATCATCTCTGACAGCATTAATCTCTGTCTTTAATAAATCAAAAAAAGATTTTGTTATATCGCTGTGCGTCGTTAATAACTTTTGTTTACACTTCTCCATCACCGAAGTACTTAAGTCCACAAGAGCAGTTTTTAGATCGAGCTCTCGTTTGTTGATCTCGTTTTCAGGCAAATTTACAGAAGCAGATAACGTCAAAGACTCAATCCACAAAGAGTATTTATATTCGCATGCCAAAAGTGCTGCTTTAATCGGCTTTTTGTCTGCATCCGATAGAGCCAGACGCTCTACAAGATCTATGAGCGGAACAAGTTGTGCATTATAGTAGTATTGGCGTGCATATTCTTGACGATTCAATTCAAAGTAATTAACTGCATACCCTTGATTCAGCTTATCGTTCTGATCGGACTTTGGAAAAACGCACATCTGTGCCTTATCAGCTTTTACAATAAAAACCTGGTTATTGACCTTAAATGATGGTGCCTTGCTGCCGTCTTCTAGAGGTGATAACTCACATTTTTGAATAAGTGGCATAATAATCGAGCTCAACTCTTTTCTCTTGGCTCTATCGTACAAAGAGAGTGTGCCAGGGTAAATTTTTGATATATGTTCCTGGATTGTCTTTTTCTCCTTTGGAGAAAGCGATAAATAGCATTTATTTAAAGCAATCTTATCTGTCAGCTCTAATTCTTTTTTTTCTATCAGTTTCTTCGCAGCTTCTAATAAAGATTCTGGTTTTACAACGGAGCTCTTAGAACTCCTGAGCGTACTGCGCTGTGCTGAAACTTCCAGGCTTGTACTCTTATTCTGACCATCCTGATTTGTATTTTCTGGTTTTTTTATCAGGTTGTCTAAAAAGTTCTGATACTCTCTCTCCCATCCAGAGCTCTTGCCAAACTCATCATTCATCTGAAACAAAAGTCCATCTCTGAACTGCTGGATTTGCTGATGCCCATCGCGACTCACCTTCTGATAACATAAATTAAAAAATTCTTTTTCTTTTGCTAACTCAGGTGAGTTCAATAAAGAATTTATATCGAACTCACTATTAATACGCGTCATCGAATATTGTGCTATGCCCATTTTGGAAGCCACCCTGCGACTCCAAATCATACGCGTGAATATCGCCAAATTCTTATACATATTAACAGTGTTTTTGCTATAGACTTCTGAGCTCTGATTCCGTTTATTCAATTCATCCAACAGTTCTTGTGGTTTGTAGATACGCATCAGATTTTCTAAGTTTTCGCTACTGCGACAGAGTTGACCCAACTTCTTCGCATCGAGCGGATTCTGATCAGATATAAGTCTCCATGTGGACGCAGAATCGCACACATCCAAAATCGCGCCACGTCGCAGCTGATGATAACTTTCTAAAACGCTCATGGGACCCATAAGCAGCCAAGCGTCTAACTGCGCGTTGAGATTGAGAATCGGAGCACTCTTGCTCAGGCGCTTGCTTACGGAGATATCCAGGTATTGGATATATCTTTGGACTTTTTCAGTCTGGAAAAACGTGAGTATCCTATCGACCCTGAATACTCCCTGACATTCCTTTTCCAACAATTCTTTCCACATGGAATCCAGATTGTCTTTCGCAATTCGGTTAGCACAGTACAGGAGAACCGGTCCTTCACGTTTTTCATCCAGCTCACTCAATAAGTTATACAGTCCAGCTGGACCATGGCTTTTTAGTTGATTGTCGAAATATTGACTGATGTTCAAATCAGTACTCTCTAACTTCATCTTCTGCACCGTCTGCGCCCAATCAATCCAGTCCTGATTTGAGAATCTCTTGGAGGAATACTCAACAGCAACAGGCTGTTTTGAGAGCATCTTGTTAGCGATACTTTTTTTCAATAAATTACGCCTATCCAAAGTCAACTTATCCTGCTGCTTCTGAGTACGAGAAGACGCCTCAGCCTCATATAGATTCTCTAAGCTGTTTTCTATGAGCTGCTGGCCATTTTGATCTGCCCTTTTATAACATTGCTCGAAAAAATGCAATTCTTGATTTGATACTACAGACCCGCTCTGTACACGGCTTGACCTGTTTTGTATCGCTTTGTCAATGAACACATGCACCACTAAAAGCGCAGCATTCAAGCCAAACTTTTGCAGTTTCTCTTGTCCTAATTCTTGTGTCCATTTATCCCAAAACGATTCGCTTTTTTTTGGGGTCTTTGGATATTTTTTTAATAGAGCCTGGATTTGCTCGCAAGCCCCTTGGAGCTCACCTTGTTTTTGAACCTCAGTCGGTATGCTCAGACTAGATATCTCATCAAACAATCTTCTAATTTCATCGTCCTCATCTTTTCCATCAACTGCAGTCCGATTTAAAAGTATATGAGTAGCGGGAATCGTATTTGGTGTTTCTGCCTCAGTAATATCTTTATCCTCTCGAACAACTGCAGTCTGATTTAAAAGTGTATAAGCATCAAGAGTCGTATTTTGTGTTGTCTCAGCATTTTCTGAAGCCTGCGGCACAGCAGAAGGTTGTGAAAAAACGTCAGTGAGCTGATTCTTGAGTTGTTCAGCGTGCAGTCCCAAAGCAGTCGCTCTATTCTTCTTCGATGGCAAAATTTGAATCTCTAGGGTGTCTTTGAATGTACGGATTGTCTCTTTGTCTTTATCAGAAACGCGCGCATAACATTCAGCCAAAAAATCCATTTCTAATTGAATATTTAGCTGGGCACCGCTTGTGTTTGAATTAGATTTTTTTGTTTCGTTTAATTGTTCTTGAAGTTGTTTGGCTTTTTCGCTACACCTAATACGCATTAAAAACGCAGCATTCAAATAAAATTTTTGACGCATTTCTTTGCTGAATTCAGAACCACTCACGTACTGCAGAAGGTCTATTTTGATTTTCTTTTTCGCTAATTCTTTTAATGTCCCAGTCAATTCTTCTAGCTTCTTTGGACCGCATGAAAACTGACCTTTTGAATCGCTTGCCATACTTAACCCAGATATAGTCTCTGCTAAGTTTTTGATTTTTTCTTCCCTATCCTGAGATGAAACAGAATTGTTGCCTTGATTATTTAACATACTCATACTCTCTTTTAAATTTTATCGAATACTCTGTCCCTTATATAGGACATACGGCAAAAAATTTGAAAAAACTTTATAGCCGCAGCACTTTACATCAAAAAGTTGCACGGATTTTTATCCTGATTTGATTCATTATCCCATCTTTCAATTGATCTTCCTCATAAAAAGGTTAAAAATTGAAACTCGTAGACAAGTTCAAATTCAAATGCTTTGTTTTGAAGCGAAAAGAGCATTAAATGAAGAAATCATTCGATTTCCTTCGTAAGCCAGTATGATAACAGATTCATCTTGTTATTGATACAATAAAACGCCATCTCCTTGTCTTATCTGACTTTATTTTTCAAAAAAACACCTTAACTCTCTTAAGAGGGGAGTGGCATTATGATACAGCTGCGTATTCTGACCATGAATGCCCCTCTAACTCAGCTTGATCTTTGTATGTATTGCCTAAACACATAAAAACCATGTCGTTCACGATTGAAAAAACAAATATATGTTGACTCATGATTGTTTATTCGGGGGGGGATTACGCATAGGAGTTGTCTATGAGCGTCTTTGGTCTTTTCAATCAACAGAATATCTCCCTCTCGTATTTGAACGCAGATAACACGCAATCTGAATCCTCAATGAACACATTCTCTACCCAAAACGGAAGCAGATTGACGCCCTTTGCTGAACCTGCAGAGGGCGCTATAAGTGTATAATTCTGATATTGTTAAATGAGATCTCTCTATAAAGCCGTCCGTTCTATCTGTATCCAATCGCTTTATCACAAAGACTGCGAGCTATGTTCACTTATGCAATTTCTTCACTGCATTGTCTGAATTCAGATCTTGGGGAGAGTGATTAGGCTGCTTCCATATCATCGATGAGAACAATTGCAACGCGGGCTGTCTTGTGATGAAATTCATGATTTCTTTTGCTACAGAATGTGTATCTTGTGCTTGAAAATGGCATGTAAGCGAAGCTCGCAAATCCTTAATATTTGCGTATCGATCTTCGTGATTGTAATTTATGCTCTTAAAATGATCGACTATCTGATGTATTGTGTTCGAATCTACGCCTGCAGCTTCAGCTATTTTTTTTAATTTATCGATCTCGATATCAACAGCCGCGCGTTCAATGATGTTCAGCACAAAGAGATCATTCGCAATATACGACTGTGCTTTATTGAAATTAGCAAACTTGACTGTACCTTGTAAGATTCTATTTCTTTCTCCATTTTTGGGATTCAAGTCGACCACCTCCCAAAATCCGTCTTCACTTCTGATAACCGCAAAGATATCAGCACCCACTTTTAATGAAAGATAGCTTTTGTCATGAATTGTCATAGGCTGAACCACTTGATAATCTTTGCCATATTGCATCCATTCACAAAATCCTTGAGAGGAATGCATTACGTCAAGCACTCGATGTTTTTTTACGTCCGTAATGAAATTGTTTTCTCCGGAAAAGGAACGAACATGCGCGATACATTCATACAAATAAAAAAGATACGCTTGGCGTCTCTTGATATCTTGCACATCTAATCTTTCAGAATTCAATCCTTCTATATCCGAAAAAAAAGCATCTAACTCAGCAGTATCAGCAAGACTGTCAAAACAGGTGCATACCTCCCAGGCTTTTGGAACCGTCGCATTGCAATCTAAAAATGGCGCGAAAAGCCGCAACCGTGCCTCTTGTGGGGTTTGTTTGGCAACATGGGCAGAATCCATCATCATTACTCCTTATTAGAATAGATACAGATTTTCAATCACTATGCAGTGCATATAGATAACTCCCAGATAGGACACAATTGCAAAAAAAGACATATTGCCTCTCTCGAAACATATGAAAAATATTCATTTTTGGACATTTTTCATAAAAGAAAATGCGCTTTTATTGAGTTCCATGATCTGAGAAACAGCACTCATAATTCTTCTATCCCATCATCGTTCAATAAAAAGATATGTTATAAACAACACTATATCAGGCACGTTGCAAAAACAGCTCAAAAAACATCTATACTTACAACTGAAAATTGTGTAACGAGTATTAAGACCCCAAGATCAATGAGAGCTTTCTTAACAAATCCGTAAAAATTTCAAGATAGCTAGCCTGTATAGCACTCTCATACCTTTTCAGAATGAGTCGCGACTATTCTTTGAACTTTGCAGGCATAATTTGATAGGTTTATCTGACATAGAGATTCTCAAAAAAACCAACTGATTGTCCTGTGTAAAAAAATCAAAGAAATTGTCATTTTGAGGTCTTTACGCAAAAATGAGTGCATACCTCCAAAACACACAAAGCCGTACAATAAAAGTTCAACCTTATCTCAATCAGCCGTCGTTATGTCCAAAAATTTAAAATGATAGAAAAGATTGCAGATCTGGTTCCAAAAAAGTCTGAAAAATATCCTTAGACTTATAGAAATAGCCCAATCGACTTCATTTGAATCTATCGTGCACTTCGGTGGCTCATATCTTGCAATATGTTTATACGTTTATTGACCAAACGGGTTCATCCACTTGTGCTGTGCATATCTTGATTGATACTCAATTGCATCATATCTCCTCATGAAACTCTATAATCTTTATCAGATTACACATGGCCATTATCCAAATAGGATCTTTTTTCAAAAAATCGTGATTGCTCTCTTACGAAGAGCATAGTCAATTGGGCTTATTGAGTTCGTTTTATAAAAAAGGCTCGTTGAGAATCGTTTGAAAACTAAAAATTTGAAATCCTTTTCCATCGATGTGCGATATATATTATCTCAGTACAAACCAAAACATAAAAAATGTCATTTCATAGACTCAAACGCTATTTGAAATCTATGTAGGCTACATCGATATCTGAGCTCTTGAATCGGTTCTTTATTATTGCTACATTTTTCTCGTCACACTATGAGAGCCCATGTTCTGCGAATCCTTTTGATCGCAAACGTCTTTTTGACACTCAGCTTTCACTCTGTATTCACTTTCAGTATTTTTAACTTTAGCAATATCCGTATTATACGCACCTATCTTACCTTTAAAAATCAGCATGGCTTGATGAGCTGAGGTAAGCATAGAAAGGTATCGTTTGAGAACTCTTGTCATCACAATCATATAGTTGAGCATATTGTCCAAACTCAATATTTGAATGAACTCTCCTTGCTTTTTCCAATCTAATAGTTCTTGTTTCACTTCACCTTTTTCAGAAATTTTTAAAATTTTTTCGCAGGAAACAATAATCTGATATTTGGGCACAGAAAGAATTTCACGGTGCTCTATTAAACACTCTGCCCTTTCTTGGAGCAAACCATGAATTCGTTTTTTGAAACGATTTTCTAAATTTTCAAGATTCTTTTGATTGAATTTTGCACCACCTAAAATAAAAAATGCAGTCTGATATGCAGAGACAGTTTCTTTGATTTGCTGTTCAATAACAAAGAGATTCTCTTTTTGAGGACTTTTTTCAAAAGAAAATTCAAATACCCTATCTGTAGTAGCAGTCTTTCGCGCTTTTGAAGAAGGACGACTGATTGAATAAGGTCGCGATGGATTCTCATCACCTCTCCTCTTCGCATCTTTTTTTGCGTGAATGAGCAGTTCTTGATAATATCGAGTAAAGGCCGCTTTAAATGCACCACTATAAACATGAAAAGCAGCTTCTTTTTCTTCCTTTTCCTTTGGATCATTTGGATTGATGATAGGAAAGTGTGCCCGCAAACCATCCTTGCTTATGTCAGCTATATAATAATCACAGAATTCTATAGGATTAAATGTCTTATCAAAAATACTAAAACTCTTGGTCTGATTCTTGCCACAAGCAAGCTGCTTTTTATCATCATACCCAAAATTTACAAGATCGACGATCAGCTGCTGAGCATGATTGTGAGCTCTTGCAGCATAAACTTTCCCAGATTTCGTCTCAATTTCAACCGTGCAGTGGCTGAGACCCTCTTCTTTTGAAACCTCGTCTGCTGATCTGGATCTATCAATAAAAGTTTGTATTGCAGGTGTCTTTAATCTATTTTGATTTTTCTCCAGTACATCAATTTCTTGAACCACCTCTTTTAAAAATTTCGCTTCTAATTCTAAAGATTTTCGCTCCAATTCGCTCATAATTTGAAAATTTAAATCACAAAGAGTTTTATAGACTTCATAAAAATTTCTCTCGCTCTCAGAGTGCAAGGAAAGCATGTTCAGGCTGTTGATTTGTGTCTGCACCTCTAAAGACAATAAGAGTGTGTTAGCTGTTGTCTTTAACTTATTGAATTGTATTTTTAAATAGGCATCTTCAATCTCTTTTTTAAACTTTTGATTATTGACCACAAGATCATCAGCAGCCAGATCAATGAAATACTCACGCGCAGGCTGGGCCATAAAACTTAAAAAAGCACTTCCCATCAGATATTCGCATAAGTGACTTCTTCGTCTCTCCATCTTCCAGGAATACAAATGTGTTGCATTCTTTTGATGAATGACCGGATAGACAGCGTAAGTCCTTGAACCCAAAATGAATGTAGGGTGCTTTTGACCATTGATAGAAACATTCTCACCTACGCGATATGCCAATTGCTCTTGTATATATTGCAAAGCCAAGTGATTGAGTTCCTCTAGAGATTGTAAAAACTGGCTCACCTTTGCTTTTTCTGTAATCTGATCAAAATTCCCTATCTGCTTCAAATCATCTAATAGCGATTGACAGCGCTCCTTTAAAACTTTCATTTGCCTATCATCTGTTTGATAATCAGCAAAGTGTTTCATCGAATCTTTGAGTCTTGCGATTTGCATTTCAGCATATCCTTGTAGCGCATGACCAGTAAAGTGAACATCAGTCCAATAGAGATCGCCATGCTTTTTCTCAGCGACTATCTGAGTGCTCTGATTCACACTCGAAAGAGCGGAGCGCAGTTTTCGCCACTTTTCTAAATTATACAATTTATGTTCTGGATTAAAATATAGATCTATGCTTTGAGCTAATTTCACTCTCTTTTCAGGAGAAAGGGCTACATAATAAGCATGTAACTGCTGAATCTCCTGATCAGAAACGCTGTCCGAGGCTATCAACCGTTCTGCTTCTTGGAAGCAGAAATCATCATCTACAGTTTCTAACAAAGAATCATTCGGACTCATTGTGCTAGCAAAACGCTCTGAAGATTTTGAATCAAACTGTGACCGTTTATTAGAATGATTATGCGCATGAAAGACCATATGCTTATTCTCTTTTTATTCTTTATGCTTTATCTTTCTTTTAGATAGGACATATTTTCTCAATACACTGAAATCAAAAATAATTTTTATCATATTGATATTCATTTCAAAAAATCTGACAAATTAAAACAGCGTCTCAAAAGAAGCATCTTTTTTAAATTCAGAAAAGTGCATCTTTCAATAAACTCAGTATCTTTTTATTGAATTCACTGAAATCAGATATGGCATGAATCAAAAAGAAACTCCCGAGTCTCTTTTTCAGATACTCAGACAAAAAATCTCATCAGCTTTAAATCATGTCTATCCTGACCCTAGAGCTTAACGTTTCAAAACTCGTTTTTTATTCTCTTTAAGATCTGGGCGAGATTGAGAGAATAACGCCATATTCTTCAACATTCGCTGAGCTGCTGCATACAAGTTATACCACTGAAACCTTATGGTTTCTTTTTCAACTCTCTCAGAGGCTTCAAAAGTGTACTCTTCATCACTAACATGAGGAGTGCTTTTACTTTCGATTGTTACGCTGAATTCTGCAAGTGTTTTTCGTGCCGTATAGCGTAGGATTATTGGGACACTGCAGGTCATGATAAGCCTTCCTGATCGCCTCGGAATGAACATTGTGAGAAGAAATCGTCCCATTAAAAATCAGTGTAGCGTGATGAGCAGAAGTGACCATAGAGATATGACGCTTGCTAACTCTGTGTAGCATAATGAGAAAATTGCGAATATTTTTCAAACTAAATATTTGCTTCAAGTGTCTTTCGTTGATCCACTCTAATAATTTCTCTTGCACTCTTTGTTCATTTTTGACATTCACCTCTAAGACTTTTTTTGATGATATAATGACATGATAAACGGGTGCAGGTGGAATTTCTTCTTTCTGCTCCTGGGTTAATTCTGCGTTTAGACAGGCTTCCCTTTCTCCTAACAAAGAATCCATATCTTTTTTGAATTGCTCTTCTAAGTCCTTGATGCTCTTTTGATTAAATTTGGCATCACCTAAAATAAAGAATGCAGTCTGATATTCTGACACCATTTCCTTGATTTGTCGATCAATCACCGCAATATTCTCTTTCTGAGGATTCCTCTGAAAAGAAAACTCAAACTCTCTTCCTGTCTTGGGAGCATTGCGATTTTTGGGAAGAGGATGAATAATAAAACAAGGCCCAGATCTCTTATGCTCGCCTATCTTCTTTGCGTGAGTCAGAATTTCCTTATAATATCGGGCAAAGGCCTCTTTAAATGCTGCACGATAAGCATCAAATTTCTCTTGTTCAGATTCGGAAAAGAGATATTTCAAATCATCTTCATACTCATCCAAGAAATCTGTCAGGTTGAAATCCTTATTCAATATATAAAAATCGCGTGGCTGTTTTCTCTTTTCCCCCAGCGTTACGCCCAGATGAGCCTGCCTGAAAAGATATAAGATAAGCTGTTGAGCATCGTTATGCACTCTGGCATGATATTCAACCCCTACTGTATCTGACTCGTCAGAAGTCACTTGTGGTTTGTTTGATGTAAGGTTCTGTGTTTTTGATGGAAGTGCTGTGGAAAGGTCCTTATCCAGTAAGGGTATTATTCGATCTGATTTCAAACTGTTTTGGTGCTTTTTGAGGACAGTGAGTTCCTGCAAAACAGCTATTGAAAATGTTTCTTCGACCCTATCATAATATGTCGGTGAAGATCGATCAGGTGTCAATTGAAACTGTTCTAGCAAAGAGTCTCGAACTTGACGGAGTTGATAATATTGCTCTTGGATAGACTTCATTTTAAAATCTTCGGAGAGCACTGGGCTAAATATCCTTGTAATTGTTTCACCAGATACTGCAGCATCTGAGATAATTTTAAGTAATCCATTAAGCTCCATCTGAATAATATCATTTTCAATATCACGCCAAATGCGAAAAAAGGGAAACCTATCATCGACTTTATTCAGACGAGCACAATCCACAAAAGCACGGGCTACCTTAGTAGAAAGCGCATTCTCATCCATATCTTCATCAAGTTCGTATTGTAAAGTTCCACGCACTTGCAGCACCTGAAAATCATACTTTTTGTCGATCATGAATGCAAAGGTATGCTCTCCCACTCGTAATGTTGGATAAGTCTGGCCCTTGATTGTGATGCAGCCTTGTCTTTGATAAAAATTCTGAAGATTAAAAAGCACAATACATGCTGGAGATTGATTCATTTCAGAATTCACACTCGCCATTTTGTCTGGTGATTTCATCACTTGCTGATAACAATCCAATAAAGAATCTAGATTAGGAGCGCTTTGCAAATCAAAATTTTTGATACGATCACATAAGTCATCCACATGCGCCTTTGGATTATCTCTTACGTCTTCTGATGATGGTTGAATATATCCTTGAGAGCGATTTTCTAAAGGGTCTGGCATACTTATTCATTATTGGCAGTGATATATATCAGATAGGATATATTTTGAAAAAACGTCATATTATATAATCCAAAATAAGCATCTTAGGGTGCTTGTTTTATAAGTGCGCAAAGTGAGCATCCATAACAGCACACATGAGATGCCTGTTTTAGGCCCATCAACATGCGGCCCGTAGAATTAAAAAGCAAGAGAACGCGCTGAAATCGCGCCATAATAATACAAAATAACTCTCGATATCTCGAAGATTTGAGCTCAATCTAATACTTATAGTAAAGAACAAAATTCATCATGTGATATTACAATTCATCAAGATTTTTATAAAAACAAGCTGTTGTTGTGTATTGGTTCAGGATTCTATTTATTACTTTCACTTGACCATTCGTCCAAGGATGCTTCAAATTTATCAGCCTATGTTCAATTTGATTTTTTTACAAATCCTATCAAAGGGATGAATTGTGCTTTTTGGTTTCAGATGTTCTGCTAAAAGCTCATAAGGACCTTGCGCACCATTATCTGTCAAAATTTTATGTCTCTTAAAAGAACAATGGGCACTGAGCTTGTTCAAATTTTGGTAAAAGATTCAGCACATTTCTTTTAAGAGATCTCTGTAAAACGAACTGCTAAGATTTGGAATTTTATCTTTTAAGGAGCTATACATATCATCATAATGAAAGCAGAGAGACAGGGCTAAATTCACAGAACACAATTTTCCCCACTTCAAAATCCTCTGAACATTAAGATTCAGACACTTTGATATTTCTGCGACGCTTTCTTAAGAGTTTTGTATTGTTCAGATTCAAGGCCTTATCGTGGCATTGCCATGCAGTACACTTGCCATAAATGAGCCTAACCGCAAGAATGAGGAATGAAACGGCTACCATCGCAGAGCTCATCTATATTAAAGGATGAGTGCATCTTGTAAATTAAAGCGCGGCTTTTTCGCTATGTCTTTTTTAGCAGCATCCTGTTCAATAGGGACTTTTGAGAAAGCAAATGTTCCCATATCGTAGCGATGCGCAGCTGTCTGAGTATACTCGAATCTTTGTTTTAGCGTTTGGATTGAGAAAAAGAGCCAATGATTTCAGGGCTGATCTGAGACTTCTGGTTTATAAAAAAAGAGACCCTGAGGGTCTCTTTTTCAAATCCTAAAACTCAAAGCGTCTCATTTTACATACTATTACGGTTTGTTTTTAAATCAGGTTCTTGATTATCTGCACCTGCTGTTTTTCCTGTATCCACAGATGCAGCATTTTGAGTGAAGCACATGAGTGTGTTGTTTATCTTTGCATACTGCTTAGTATAAGCTGCATGCTTTTGATTCATCTGTCTATGATGAGAGGAGGTCAGCGCAGAGACATAGCGTTGGAGCACTCTCGTTAGCATACGAAGGCAATTGAGAATGGTTTGCAAACTCAAGATTTGTTTCAAGTAGCTTTCTTCCCACTTTAAATCTTTCTCATGCAGATATTCTTTCTTTTCCGCATTTGTATCAGGCGCACGAACCTCTAAGACTCTCTGATAGCTTACAATCACATGATAGGTCGGTGCTTGTGGAATGTCCTTTTGCAACTCATCAGATAATGTATTGATGCAAGCTGCCCTTTCGTTGAGCAATCGCCCTATATCTCCCTCGAATTTGTCTCTTAAGTCCTTGTACCGTTCTTCTGCTAATTCCTTATTGGAATTCATACTCTCTAAAATAAAGAATGCAGTCTGATAGGCCGACACCATTTCTTTGATTTCACGGTCAATCACTGCGATATTCTCTTTTTGAGGGCTTTTCTCAAAAGAAAATTCAAACTCATGCTTTACTCGCGCGCAACCATCCTTAGGACGACTGACAGAGTAATAGGTCCGGCCATCATCCTGTTTGCTCCGTGTAGAATGGCTTTTCATATGTTTATGTAGTTCTTGATAATAACGCGTAAAGGCCTCCGCAAACGCAGCATTATAAGCATCAAAATGCGCTTGATCACTCCATTTCATGGCTCTCCGATCCTCTGGCTTATTCTTTAAGTACTCTGTCAGGGAAAACTGCGTATCAAGTAGAGAATAGTGGTAGCAATTATGTTTAGGGCCGATTTGTGATCTCTTAAAACCCTGTTTGTCCAATAGTTCTAAGATTGTTTCTTTGGCGTCATGATGTGCTCTGTAACTATAACGTTCTAAGGATTTTTCTGCATATCTAACGAGAGGTTGAGTCTGATTCAAGGATGTGCGAACATCGACATTTTTCGACGCATCATACAGTCTTTCTTCGGGTACAGGAGCATCTAACCTGAATCGTTTTTTTTGGATTTTAAGTGCATTAATATCTTGTAGAACCGCTTTTCTCAATTCGTCCTCTGCATCATTCGCAGAAGATTTTAAATGATCTGTTATATTCTGAATCTCTTGAGTCAGAGCTTCATATAGTATTTTGCAATCTATGGATTCCTCTTCCCGGGAAAACAAAATATTGGATATCTGGTCTAAAAAATTCGTGCTGTCTATCGGCAAATCAGAAATGAATTGACTCACAGCTTCACGGAGATCAAGGAGTGCTTTTGCCCTTTTATTCAATTCATGCAATTTCATATAGATCATCGAGTATGAATTTGTATCTGTATCCTGTATGAGAGAATGTGTTTTTTTAAAATCACGTTCAAGAGCTGCTTGAGCCTTCTCTATAGAACTCCGTAAATTTCCGTATCCAATCAATTGCAAGTTTAAATCGATTGCTTGAAACTCTTTCTGACACATATTTTGAAATATTTCAGCCTGATGCGACTCAATAGCATCTCTCACGTTCAAAGGAATATCGTGTTTTGGAATGTTACGGCAATACAGATCAACAGACTTCGTGCCATCTTTACTGCTTATGATTTCAGGGTAGATTGCATACTGCACACCATCTACTTCCATTATAAAATCTATCTTCCCTTCAATCTTCCGTACCTCTTGTTTCTCCCTTACGATTATTGAATCAGATTTTATATTCGTGCCTTGTATTTTCTCATTGTTCATGGCCATACTCATTTCCGTCTGTTTTAATCACTATCGAATTGACCCTAATAACCGTTTAGATAGGACACATTTTCAAAAAAAGGGTCGTAAATCCAATTTAGGCAGAACAATAGCTCTCATCATCGCAGAACTGAGCTCTGTTGCATGCTGCATGCATCTTGTGCATCAGAGCGTGGCTTCTTCGCTATGTCTTTTTTAGCAGCATCCTGTTCAATAGAGCCTTTTGAGACAGACAGCGTCCCCATATCGTAGCGGTGCGCAGCTGTCTGAATGTCCTCAAATCTTTGTTTTAGCGTTTGGATTGAGAAAAAGAGCCAATGATTTCAGGGCTGATCTGAGACTTCTGGTTTATAAAAAAAGAGACCCTGAGGGTCTCTTTTTCAAATCCTAAAACTCAAAGCGTCTCATTTTACCTATGGGGTAAGAAAACTTGCGTTCTATCTTTCTCTACTTGAGTAGCGTTCTCTGGCTTCATCAAACTGCTATGTGGAAGGCGCTCCCTTAGTCGTGTTAACTTTACCTGCTTCCTATTGACCTCTGCATTTTTTCGATTCATCTGTCTATGATGAGGAGAGGTCAGCGCAGAGACGTAGCGTTGGAGCACTCTCGTTAGCATACGAAGGCAATTGAGAATGGTTTGCAAAC
>CAYNBJ010000006.1:0-102328 GCA_964395835.1 uncultured Gammaproteobacteria bacterium | reverse complement strand
CTACCAAGTAATGCCTATTCTACACGCCTCAGTTTCTTTGTCAACACTTCTTTTCGTCTTTTTTCAATTAATTTCACTTTAGCTGAAATGCGCATTTTCAACGCATCTATCAAACGAAGCGTAGTGTGTTGTTTTAACAAAGAAATCAATCAGATCTGCGTTCCTTTGACGAAAAGTTTCATTCAACCCAACAGGCCAACTCACTAAAGGTGGCATGGATAAGAGAATCGAATCTGCACGCCCACCACTTTGAAGGCCAAATAATGTCCCTCTATCATAAAGTAAATTAAACTCAACATATCGCCCTCTTCGAAAGACCTGGAACGATCGATCGTCATCATTTATAAGAAGACGCTTTTCAATATCAGCCACAACAGGAATATAAAAGCTGAAAAGATATTCAATGAGTCCAGCAAGCGATAGATGCAAACGCTGCTGATCACCGCTGGAACCCATCGACAGATCGTCAAAAAACACCCCCCCAACACCTCTAGGTTCGCCGCGATGCTTTAAATAAAAATACTCATCACATTGTTTGCGCCAAAGATAATAATCTCTGTCTGTTCCGAATTGCAGGGTTTGTGCATACACACCATCATGCCATTTCTTAGCCAACACCGTATCAACACTAAACGGTGTTAAATCAATGCCTCCGCCATACCAAGTCACAATGCCACGCTGACCCTCAACACAAAACATACGAATATTGCCATGTATCGTGGGAGCCAACGGGTGCCTAGGATGTAAAATAATTGATAATCCACACACCGAATAGGGCGCTCCCACCAAAGATTCTCTCCCCTCTCTCTGCGTTGCAGCTAAAGGCAGTGAAGAACCCTGCATCGTCGTCACCAAAATAGCGCCTTTCTCAATAGGGCCACCTGAGGCAGTGAGCATCAGACTTGAACTCGACGGAGTGATAACTCGCTCTCGTTGCATTTTCTGCCCGAGCCAGTCAAGAACAGAACTTTCAGCGAACGATTGGCTTTCTTCCAACACTGCTAAAAAATGTCTCATCGAATCATGCATCTTTATTCCTATCACTTTGACACTCAACACTGATGAAGGGTATTACAATCAATCCCAGCCCTCTTTGCCACTTTAGCTGGATTTTTGTTGCTCAAAATAATCAAAACCCAAAGATTCCTTATGACCACATTCTTTTTGCGGGCACACCAACCAATCACCCGTGCGTTTTAGCTGCTTTTTAATTCTTAATTTATATCCACATTGCTGACACGGACTTTCTATCGGCTCTCCCGAATACAATTGCTTACATGTAGGATATTTATTACATGCAAAAAATATCAGACCTCGTTTAGACTTTTTACCCACAATTTTCCCTTCTAAACAAGCAGGACATGTGATATCTGTCTCAATCGCCTTTTGTTTAGACTCAATGTAATTACAGTCTGGATACCCAGAACATCCAATAAATAGCCCATATCGACCTTTACGATGAATCAACGGTTTTTGACATTCCGGACACGATCTTTCTAAAGCAGGTGGCGCGCTTCCGTCCGCGCTCTCTAAAGGCCGCGCATAACGACACTCAGGATAGTTCGAACAGCCAATAAATCTACCGCTACGACCAAGTTTTTTTAACAAAGCGTGTCCGCATTCTGGGCAATTTTCGCCAATTTCCTCAGCAATCGCTTCTTTTTTGCTAATCTTCTCAGTGACATGCAGAATAATATGATTAAATGGCTCAGAAAAACTATGCACAAGGGATGCCCATTCCAATTCACCCGCAGCAACAGAATCTAATTGATCTTCTAGCTGAGCAGTAAAAGAATAATCGACATATGTTGAAAAAAACTTTTTCAAAAAATCGCTCACTGTTGTGCCAATATCTGTCGGATAAAAACGTTTTTGTCTCAATTCAACATAACCACGATTCTTTAAAGTAGAAATAATCGACGCATAAGTTGAAGGTCTCCCAATTCCATAAGAATCGAGCGCCTTCACCAAGCTCGCCTCATTATATCGTGAAGGTGCCTCTGTAAAATGCTGTGTAGGACTCCACTTATTGAGGACCAGACGATCACCAATTTCCAATTTAAAGAGGCGCTTCGAAGCTAAAATTTCTTGACTTTCATCATCCTGTCCCTCTTGATAGAGCACAAGAAAGCCTTCTTTTTTTAATAACGAGCGGCGGGTTTCAAAATGATAGTGCTCTCCAGCCAAAATTTTAATCACCTGCTCTTCATAAAGAGCATCACTCATTTGGCTACTCACAGTACGAGACCAAATTAAGCGATACAGTTTATACTGATCTGCAGTCAAATATGCTTTCACACCATCAGGCTCTAATGAAGGATCAATGGGACGAACAGCTTCATGTGCCTCCTGAGCATTTTTAGATTTAGTTTTATACTCTCGCGGATGAAGGGGAAGGTACTCCGAACCAAAAGAATCCGCTATCAAAGAACGCACTGCAGTCACAGCATCTTGAGACAAAGAAACCGAGTCAGTTCTCATGTAGGTGATAAGAGCTTGAATATGAGTTCCAATATCAATACCTTCATACAACTGTTGAGCGACTTTCATCGTATGTGATGATGAAAAACCCAATTTTCTAGCGGCCTCTTGTTGTAAGGTAGATGTTGTAAATGGAGCAACAGGATGCCTTTTTCTTTGTTTGTCTTGAATATCAATCACATCCCATCTCTGACCCGCTTCAAAATCAATCTTTTCTAGACACTCATTCACATTTTTTTGGTTAGCAAAATCAAATTGCTGAACTTTTTTTCCCTGTATATGCGTTAATTTCGCCTCAAATGATTCTTTTTTTGAAACAAGATGTGCAAAAATATTCCAATACTCTCTGGTTTGAAAGTCCAAAATCTCTTTCTCACGATCAGAGATCATACGCAAAGCAGGAGATTGTACTCTACCCGCAGAAAGCCCAGGTTTCACCTTTTTCCACAAAACCGGCGAAAGCCCAAACCCTACCAAATAATCCAAAGCTCTTCTTGCCTGTTGCGCATTAATCAATGCAAAATCAAGATCACGCTTCATAGAAAGCGCTTGAGCAACAGACTTTTTTGAAATTTCATAAAAAACAACTCTCTGAATCGGGATCTTCTCTAAGCGTCCTCGTTCTTTAAAAATTTCTGCCAAATGAAAAGCAATCGCTTCGCCCTCGCGATCAGGATCGGTAGCTAATAAAATTTCTGAAGAATGTAAAGCTTCTTTATAAAGCCTCTCTAAATGCTCTGCATTTTTTTTCACAACTTCGTATTTCATCTCAATAGATTTTGACGAGACAATCACAGCTCCCTTTTTAGGAGTAAGATCGCGAATATGCCCGTAACTCGCTAAAACCTTATATCCCTGGCCTAAATATTGCTGAATTGTCTTGGCCTTGGATGGAGACTCAACAATCATTAGTATTTGAGTCATAAAAATCGATTCTCCCTATAAAATATCTAAAATGGCTGATAAAAATACGCTCAAAAAAATGCATTTGTCTTTGAATTTTAAGGGAAAAGCAAGGCAAAAACCGGGATTTTGAGGGTATCTTTTGACTGTGGTCGATGTTATAATACTAGTCATTATTTATAGCACCAATCAAGCATCATGCCTCTTGATATTCCAGAACTTTCTTTAAAATACTATCCATACCCCAGTTTACGTCAAAAAGCTTGTTTGTTTGAAAGATTTGATTTATCTGAAAAATACTTTGAAGAGCTCCTAAAAATTATGTATACAAATCAAGGGATCGGTTTAGCAGCAAACCAAGTAGGATTGCTATTTCGAATTTTTGTGATGGATTTATCTGAAGCGCGTAACGAGCCAATATTTATTGCCAATCCCACAATTATTTCACAATCGACCGATTTACATAGCGTCGAAGAGGGATGCCTTTCTCTTCCAGGTATTCAGGCAAAAATCTATCGACCAAAAAAAATAACGCTCAGATATCAAGACCTCACAGGCACTTGGATAGAAAAAGACTTTTCAGAACTTGCAAGCTCCTGTGTCCAACATGAAATTGATCACTTAAATGGCCTTATGTTCCCCGATAGACTCAAAACTTCTCAAGAAAGCACAAAAATATGGAAAAAATATAAGGCTCCCAGCATACTAGAAAAAAAAATCCCCCATTAGTAGGATCATCATTTTATGGCTCAAAAATCAGCTAAACCTCGTATCATCTTTTTTGGATCAGGCCAATTCGCAGTGCCCATCTTAAAAATGGCAGCTCAGCATTCTGAGATTCTTCTCGTCATCACTCAGCCGTCCAAACCAGCTGGGCGTGGCTTAGTCGAAACGTATTGCCCAGTCGATCTGGCTGCACAAGATCTGTGCCTAGATATCTTGAGGCCCACATCATTAAAAGAAGAGGCTCTTAAAGAAACCTTATCGGATTTTCCCTGCGATTATCTTATTGTTGCAGCTTACGGAAAAATTATTCCCCAATGGCTCTTAAATTTCCCAAAATATAGACCACTCAATTTGCATGGATCACTGTTACCTCGGTGGCGAGGTGCTGCACCTATACAACATGCGCTCATTCACGGAGATGCTAAAACAGGTGTACAACTGATGCAAATGACATTAGGCATGGATGAAGGACCAATCTTAAGTGAATATATTCATATCATGAAAACAACGGATACGCTCGAGAGCCTGACTCAAGATTTAGGGAAAAAAGGAGCGGACCTTTTAAAGTCATTCTTCAAAGATCCCAAAATCAAAGCTGTTGCACAAAGCGGAGACCCCACCTATGCGCCGAAAATTACAAAAGAGATGGGCGAAATTCTCTGGGAAACCGACACATCTGAAAAAATCATTAGAAAGCTCAGGGGGTTATCACCTTGGCCAGGCCTATACACATGGACACAAGAAAATAAGCGAGTAAAAATTCTGGACTGTACCCAAGCCTCTTTAGACATTCCCCTCTCTGGTCAAAAAGGAAAAATTCTCATTCAAAACCAAAGATGTTATGCAGAAACACAAGATGGCTATATTGAAATCAAAACTCTCCAAATAGAAGGAAAAAAAGCTTTTGACGCTCATACAGAGCTCAAAAATCCTCAACACTGGCTATATGAAACAGGACAACTTTTATCACAGAGCAAGCAGGTTTAAATGTTAGGAAAAAAAGAAAAATTTCTTATTGCTCAATCTTTGAAAAAAGATTTCTTTGAATATCAATCGGTTGCAGGCCTTCATATCCGAGAACAAGAAGCAGCGAAAATGAATCTCTCGGAAAGTGGGAAACGACTCAGATATTTTACTCTTCGGCATCTCTCCTGCTTAATCTGGTATATAGAGGCACATTTTCCGAAATGGAATAAAAAATCAACTCATCTTGCTGTGATATTTTTAGCAATCGCATTGGAAGAAAAAATTTTTCAAAAGCGCCCGATGAATGCACTCTTAAGTGATTTAAAAGACGGGCTCAAACAAATCTCTCAATTATGGATCGCTAAGCCTTTTGAGGCAATCTGTTTCCAAGCACCAGAACACTCGGAAGAATTCTTCAAGATCCTCGTCCCGATTGCAAAAAAAAACAATCCCTTTTTTAAAGAGGTTCTCAACACAATAGGAAGCACGTCTCTCCTATGCTTTTATGAACACCCTCCTTTATGGCTGAGCATCATGCCATGGAATCAAACAAAAATTGAAAGCCCTATAAGCACTGATAGCATCCATCATCCTCACTTGGATGCATACTATCTTAAAAAAAACAGTGCTTTTTGGCGATCCCTTCAGGAACAAGGGGAGGCCTTTTTTCAAAACATCGCGAGTCAAGAATATATGCACGTTTTGTGCAATGTGCTATTAGAAAAAATGGATTTATCTTCTCAGATTAGAATTCTCGACACCTGTGCGGCCCCTGGAGGAAAAAGTCTTGCTCTGATCAAAAACACCTATCGAAAAGCAAAAATACACATTGATGCTTTTGACATTGACCCTCAAAGAGCAGCTGAATACGCGAGAAATATAGAAAAAACTCTCCCGTTTCAAAAAATCATTTATTCAATTCAGACTCATGACTGGACGACAGCTTATGAAAAAGCACAACAGCCTGCTCATTGCGTGCTTGTCGACGCACCTTGTAGTGGCAGCGGGGTCATCCGCAAACATCCAGATATTTTATGGCGCAACTGTATTGATCTCAACTTGCTGCAAAAAAAACAATTGCAAATTTTAAACAATACAGCGAAACATCTCACCAAAAACGGTATTTTGGCATACAGCACTTGCTCTATCCTTAATCAAGAAAACAGTGAAGTCATCGCTCTCTTTTTACAAGAAAATCCACAATTTCACGAGATCTCTCTTCAACCAGCACATCAGCCGAGCTCTCAGTGGAAAAAAGAACAATATGGTTGGTGCTGCCTCCCGTCAGAAGAATATGACGGTTTTTATTTTTGCTTTTTAGAAAAAAGTCACTAAAAAGACTATTCTTGATGAGGATGTCAGGCATCTATTAAACTCTCATAGAGAATAATAGATGCTCATTTTCTAGTAATCCAAGGTTGCATTTAAAGCATTAGTTTCAATAAACAAACGTCTAGGCTCAACCTCGTCACCCATTAAAATAGAAAAAAGCTTATCAGACTCTATTGCATCATGAATGCGAATTTGTTTTAAGATTCGATTTTTCGGATCCATAGTCGTATCCCAAAGTTGTGCTGCATTCATTTCACCTAGACCCTTAAACCTTTGAATTTTGAGCTCAACTTTTGCCCACTCTTTAGCTGTTGTCAAAAGCGTCACTAAATCCGGACTAAACTCTTTTTGATTTTTAAATTGCAAAAGACCTCCGTAAGAGCACAATTGTAGGAATTTAAAAATCTGCACAAGAGATTCTTTTTGCTCAGCATTAAATTGCAAAGAAACAGGCTCTCCATGAAAAGAGCATTCTAGAAAATTTTGATTCCACTGATGCTCAGTACCATCTTGTGCTTGTTTTAAAATTTCCTGCAAAGGACACGCGTGCACCCACTGAAAGAGCAATCTTTCATAAGCTTGAAAAAGCTTCACAAATTCTAAATTATCAAGGCTCCGCTCTGTTTGAGGAAAAGTAATTTTCATCGATGCAATAATTGCAAGAATCTTCTCAAGCAAATCTTCCTCACCCTTTAAATACAAATCTTGACCATGATATCGAATTTTGTACAAGGGAGGCTGAGCCACATAGACATAACCTGCTTCAATAAGCTGTGGCATATGTCTATACAGAAAGGTCAACAGAAGGGTTCGAATATGCGCACCATCCACATCCGCATCAGTCATGAGGATAATCTTATGATATCGCAATTTTTGCACATCAAAATCACCTTCACCAATACCGCAACCTAGAGCCATAATCAAAGTGCCCACCTGCTCAGAGCCAATCACTCGATCAAAACGTGCACGCTCGACATTCAAGATCTTTCCACGCAAGGGTAAAATGGCCTGAAAGCGACGATCTCTGCACTGCTTGGCAGCACCACCTGCAGAGTCTCCCTCAACAATAAAAATTTCACATAAAGCTGGATCGCTATACTGACAATCAGCCAATTTCCCCGGAAGAGAGGAAATTTCTAAGGCGTTTTTTTTGCGGCTCATCTCTCTGGCGCGTCGTGCTGCCTCTCGAGCACGCGCAGCATCCACAATTTTATCACTAATCAAGCGCGCGTCTTGAGGATGCTCCAAAATAAATTCAGAAAGAGCTTTTGTAACAGCACTATCCACAAAACGCTTTACATCAGAAACCAATCGCTCTTTTGTTTGTGAAGAAAATTGAGGGTCTCCCATTTTAATAGAAATCACCGCAACCAAGCCTTCTCGAATATCCTCACCGCTTGGTTCAGTTTTGGTTTTTTTGCTTAATCCGCTTTCAATAAAAAACTGATTCATTGTACGTGTCAGTCCACTTTTAAAACCCGACACATGGTTTCCACCCTCTTTTTGAGGAATATTATTCGTAAATGCTAATAAGGTCTCATTGTAACTGTCACACCACTGGAAAGCTAAATCAACCTGAACATTTCCTTCCTTGTATTGAGTAGAAATAATTTTTTTACACAAAGATGCCTTGGCTTGTGAAAGATATCCCACAAAACCAACCAAACCACTATCTGGTTGAAAAGAAATAAGATTTGCTTCCGCCCCATCTCGAAGGTTTTGAAAGCTTATAAAGATACCGGGATTTAAAAACGATAACTCTCGCAAACGTTTTTCAATAATCGCAGGAGTAAAATCAATTGAAGAAAAAATATTAATGGAAGGATAAAATCGAATTTGAGTCCCACTTGCCAGTGAAGGCTCACCTTTTCGCAGTGGAAAAACAGGATCGCCATCCCGATATTCTTGATACCAAGCATATCCATCACGATGAATCTCCAAAAGCAGCAAGGAACTGAGGGCGTTCACAACGGAAACACCTACACCATGTAAGCCTCCAGAGACCTTATAAGCATTATCGTCAAATTTTCCACCCGCATGCAACACAGTCATGATGACCTCCGCTGCGGATCGGCCTTCCTCCTTATGCTCATCGACAGGTATGCCTCGACCATTATCTCGTACACTCACAGATCCGTCTTCATGCAGAGTGACAAAAATGTCCTTACAATATCCAGCCAATGCCTCATCTACAGAGTTATCGACAACTTCAAAAAGCATATGATGCAAACCAGACCCATCATGTGTATCGCCAATATACATACCAGGTCTTTTTTTAACCGCATCAAGACCCTTTAGCACCCGAATGCTAGAAGAATCATAGGCCTGTGGAGATGGAGAGGTCGAATCAGAAATATTTAAAGACACAGAAAAATCCTTATAAAATCAAGGGCATAACAACATACTGCTCTTCCTGCGAACAAGAAAGAACAACCCCACTGTTTGAATCCTGAAAAGAGAAAGCGAGCTCATCTCCTTTCACGTGATTAACAAAATCAAGAATATAGTTCAAGTTAAAAGAAATTTTAATTTCCGCACTCAGAGATCCTTCGAGAAGAGACACAACGCTGATCACTTCATTATTTTCAGCACTGATAGCTTTAATTTTAATATCCTTTTCCCCAAGAAAGAATGTCACGGCCTTATCACGCGACGACAGAACAGGGGCAACGGTCAGCAAGGCCTCTTTAAAAATTTCCTTAGCCAAGCGAACACGGTAAGGCTGCTTTTTAGGAATTACACGTCGATAATCAGGATACTTCCCCTCGATAAGCTTGAAAGACGCTATCGTATCCTGCGCAGAAACAAAAAGTGTATCCTTTGTCAAAGAAATTGTGAGATTCTCATGATCGATTTCAAATAAGCGCTGCAGCTCCAAAACTGCTCGACGAGGAAGAATCCAATGTCGAGAAGCAAACTCAGCACCAAAGCTGTTTTCTTGCACAGGCTTACGAGCAAGAGCCAGTCTATGCCCATCCGTCCCAACAGCAATCACCTCATCTGGAAGAATTTGCAGAAAGAGGCCATTGAGATAATATCGAACATCAGCCAATGCCATAGCGTATTGTGTTTTTTCCAACAAATCTTTAAACAATTTTTTTGAAATCTGAAAAGAACCCAATACCATGGCATTTTTATCGAACAAGGGAAAATCATCAGCAGGCATTGATGCCACAGAAAGAGAGGAAAATTGTGTACACATCTGGATGCGATTCTTTTCAAAATGCATCTCTATCATTTGCGCGTGATGGAGAGCTTTGCAAAAATCCAAGACAGTCCGAGCAGGCAAAAGAAAAACTTTTTTCTCTGACACTGGTACATCAAAAATTTTGCGAACCTCAATTGCAACCTCTAAATCCGTCGCAATAAAAACAGCCTTACCTGATTCAACCTGCACAAAGCAAGACTGCAGCATAGGATTAATCTGCTTTTTATCAATCGCACCCATCACCTTAGATAGACCATCAATTAAAATCTTCTTTTCGAACAGAATAACCATTTTTATTTCTCTAGCACTAGTGACATAAATTTTTAATTAACTCTTGATAATCTTTTGACAAATCAGAGTCTACCTTCAACTGAGAGCCTACTTTTTTACAGGCATGTATCACAGTTGTATGATCGCGCCCCCCAAAAGACTTTGCAATCTCCGGAAAAGACATCTTGGTTAACTCCTTACATAGTGCCATAGCCACTTGCCGAGGACCAGTAAATTTTTTAAAACGAGCATCTCCGACTAAATCTTTTACAGAAACCCCATAACGCTGAGCAACCTTATCCATAATATTCGAAACACTCGTGGATTGCTGGTGCGATGCAATAACATCTTTCAGTGCCTCTTGAATTAAATCTAACGAAATAGGCTGGGATTTAAATCGACTATAAGCCAGAACTTTTTTAAAGGCCCCTTCAAGCTCGCGAATATTTGTACGCACATGCTGCGCTATAAAAAAAGCCTCTGTGTGACTCAGCACCTGACCCATATTGTGAGATTTCTGAACAAGAATCGCGACACGAGTCTCCAAGTCAGGAGGATCGACCGCAACCGTTAATCCAGAACCAAATCGTGACTTCAGACGCTCTGCAATCCCACCGAGATCTTTTGGAAAGCGATCGCTGGTCAAAATCACTTGCTGCCTAGAATCAATCAGAGTGTTAAATGTATGAAAAAATTCTTCTTGGGTTCTCTCTTTTCCTGCAAAAAACTGAATATCATCAATCATCAATACATCAATCTTACGATAAATACTCTTCAAATCTTCCAATGTGTTTTGCTGTATAGCCTTGATTAAATCACTCACAAATCGCTCAGCTTGAAAATAGCGCACATTCAGCTGCGGTTGATTTTCTTTGATACGATTTCCAATTGCATGCAAGAGATGCGTTTTTCCCAGCCCTACACTACCGTACAAAAATAAAGGATTATAAGTTTTTCCGGGTGCTAACGCGACCTGCTCTGCTGCAGCTTCGGCCAACTGATTGGATTTACCTATAATAAAATTCCCAAAAGTGAAATCTGGTTGCAAATCTCCAGCCAACGGAGCATGGCCGCTCTTAACTGCAGCAACATTCGCAATAGGAGCGATCGGAGCATACTGAACAGTAATTTCACCAAGAACGTATAAACGTACACAACGAATTCCATAAAAAGAATTTTCTTCAAAAAACTCCTCTATCAAAGCAAGGCATTTTTCTTTGACCTCATCAAATACAATCCTATTTGGCGCACCAATGAGCAAAATATCTGAGGTAATCTTAACCTGCAAAGGGCAAACCCACATTGAAAATGCCTCTGAGGTCAAGACCTCTTGGAGCGAATCCAGGCACGAATTCCAAAGAGAAATATGATTGCGAAACACAGCCGTCATACAAGCACCATACACTTCATGAAAAACATGAATACACCTTCAAGCAACAAAATGACTCAAAATCACAGAACACAGGATAGTACATTTTCAACAAAACTAAAAGCACCCTGTGGATAAGTTTGTGGATATCTTGTGGATAACTTTTTTTTCTTGTTTAAGTTTTTCGGAGAAAAAAGTTATCCACAGATTTATCCACAGGATAACTTGATGAATAAAAAGGGAAAAGATCAAAACGAAAAAGAAAAAAACCGCATAGAATATATTTTCATATGATATCAATATCTCAATTTAATTTGTTATATCTACAGAGAACAGATCTGTTCTAAAGAATATATATTATATTAATATTATATATTGTTATTAGATGATCAAATTTTGAACAGAAAAACCCTAGCACAATACAAAACTCATAAACACTCCCCATTCTAGGGACTGTTTTTAGAAAAAAATTATGATATACTTTCTGAAAAATTTACAAAAATTATAGTTCTGATTGGCTGTCACAAAGTTTATCAATGAAAATTGTTACGAAAATCGAAACTATTGAAATTGCAATACTATCGTAGGAATTGAGAAAATGAGCGTTACAACAGCAAGAATTACCATTCTAAGAAAACTGAAAAAACAAGGCTTCAGAGCACGCATGAAAACCAAAGACGGAAGAGCGATCCTCAGCGCACGTCGTAGAAAAGGCCGAGTTAATCTAACAGCCAGTGATAAGCATTCATAAACAACACTTTTTGTGAAACCAAATCAACAAACACTCCCGCACATGCTCTCAACAGGGAGTGTTGAAATGAAAAAAAACACATTTAACAAAGCCCCCGCTTTGTTAATGAGTATTAAAAAAAAACATGTAAAAAGCGCTGTTTTGAGAAATAGAATCAAACGAGTTTTCCGTCATTTTTGTCAGATCAACCATCTGCGAATTTACGTTAAAACGATACAAAAAATGTCCAAAAACGATGTTGCTTTACATCTGTCATTAGCAAAAACGATGTTGCTGAATAACTTACCAAAATAAGAAAAGGAATTTATTTATGAGTACGAAACGAAATTTCTGGGAATTTGTACAACAATTTGTTTTCTTTTTTGTAGTGATTTCTTTTTTGCAAATGCTACTAGGTTATTTGGGTCTGACAACATTTTCTTCACAATATTCCCCCGATCCCATGAATGCTATAGATGCTCCTTTTGCAATTGATCAAAAAATTGAAAAAAGCGCTTTATATACTTGGGATCGTCAAGAAAGCACTCTGCACTTTGATATCAAAACAGGTAATCTTGTCCAGTGCGAATTGAAAAATTATCCAATAGCGAAAGATAGTCCAGAAAAAATCAATACGCTTTTCCAAGGTGAGATTGGAAATCAATACCTCGCAGAGCAGCTACTATTTGTAGATGATACAGGGGCTCACACAAAACCTGATCCAGTAGAAACAACCTTTCAACTCATTGATGAGTATACTTTAAAAATTCAGAAACATTACGCACAAGGCGTGATATTGGAAATCCTATATCACTCAGAAAATGCATATTTGCTCACAAAAGAGATTGTAATTCACTCAAATTCGTCAGAAAGCTTTAAAGCGGCTTATTACTCAGAATTAAGAAATACGGATGCGGCGCTCATCTCCGGAACAGAAAAGGGCTTTCGCATGTTTCAGGGCGCATCATTTCACACGGACAGTACAAAATATAGTAAATACCCATTTTCTGGGTACAAGAAAACCAAACCCTTTGCAGAGCGTTCTGCGCAGGGGTGGTTCTCGATGTCACAGCGTTATTTTGCAACAGCTCAAAAAAACGATTTCTTGTCTAGTTATTACTCTCGATACTATCAAAATACAGGCTCGAATAAAGAAACCTATGTTGCAGGCTCAGTCTCTGATTTGCTGCTATTAGAACCCAATACGCTCTATACCTTAAAAGCCGAGCTTTATTCCGGCCCTGAAGATAAAAACTTGTTGATGCAAGTTGAGACTCATCTGCCTTATGTGATTGATTTTGGGTTCTTTTGGCCTGTTTGTAATTTTCTACTTTCTGCGCTCACGGTGTTTAAAGATTTTATAGGTGATTGGGGTTTGTCAATTATTTGTTTAACCTTAGCGATTCGTATCGCTATTTTTGCAATCTCTGCGCCACATCAAGGGACTTTAAGAAAGCTTCAATCTTTGGCTCCTAAACAAGAAAAACTGCGCAAAGAAATTTCCGATGATTTGGCATATAACAAAGCGCTATTAGAACTGCATCGTCGAGAAAAGATTAATTATTTCTCAGTCTTTTTTGCTACAATCGTGAATCCATTGATTCAAATCCCTGTTTTATTTGGATTTTATAGCTTGTTAATGGAATCGATTGTTTTGAGACAATCATCGTTTTTTACCTTGATCCCAGATCTCTCTGCGCCTGATCAGACATATATTCTTGCGGTTTTGCTGTTATTCACTGGTGTTGCTCAGCAAAAAATTTCAGCAAAAATTCCTAATCCAGATCTGGCATTGGTTCTTGGTGCAATGCCTTATATTTTTGCTGTATTATCACTCACATTTCCATCAGGACTTGTGTTATATTGGATTATCAATAATACATTTTCCCTGATACAAGAAGGGTATAGTCGTTTTTCTCATGGAATTTCTCGATCGTCTTGATACAACTATAGCAAGTTCTGCATCATCTCTGGATCAGCCATCCGCCTTGCTGATTCTGAGAATGAGTGGACCCGATGCTTTACACATCGCGCTACAGACAACACATAAAAAATTTTTCCGGCCTCGTTATATGACCTTGAGCAGCGTTTGGATCGCAGGTGCTGCCATTGATGAGGCCTTAGTTGTCTATTTCCCTGGGCCGAAATCCGCAACTGGCGAGGATGTGGTCGAATTTCATATTCATGGGAACCCTCTGATAGGAAAAAAGATTTTAGAATACTGGGTTTCTTTAGGTGTGAAAGTGGCCTTAGCGGGCGAGTTTCTTTATCGCAGCTTTTGGAATAATAAGTATAATTTAAATCAGATAGAGGCGATTGGCCAATTGCTCACCGCACAACATGAGACAGCTCTTTATCAGGCTAAGCATGTCTTAGCTGGTGGTACCCAGCTCAAAATTAGGCAAATTATACAAACTTTAAGTGGTTTTCGTTCTCAGTTAGAAAGTATTATTGATTTTTCCGATCAGGATGATGTGCAAAATCACTCATTAATGCTCTGTCGCACGCAGCTCGAAAGTTGGATAGAAACAATCACTCACAGTGTGAAGGTATTGGATTCACAGAAGATGCTTTCTCAGGGAATTGTTGTGGCACTGGTGGGGCGCCCAAATGCGGGTAAGTCTTCTTTGCTAAACAGTTTAGTGGGAGATGATGTCGCAATTGTGCATGATCAGGCTGGTACAACACGAGACGTGGTGAAACATCGCGCTGTTTTGGGGGGGATTCATTTTACTTTTTGCGATACGGCAGGGCTGAGAGAGACAGCTTGTCCTGTTGAGCAACGTGGTATAGAAAAAACTCAGGAAACTCTGGAAAAAGCACAGGTTGTTGTGTATCTTGCAGATGATAGTGAACCTTTAGACCTTTTGTGGCCTGAAATCACATTAAATCCTTATGCAATTAAATATTTGCTTTTAAATAAAACTGATTTATCTCAAAAAAAGACAGGGCGGCGACCCTGTGTAGATGGCTTTAACGGCGTCTTTGCTTTTTCATTAAAAAACCAAGAGGGTTTAGGTGTTTGGATTGAGGATTTATGCTCTGCCTTTTCTATGAAAAATGAGCCTGAAACGGGATTTTTGGCATGTGCAAGGCATAAAGAGGCATTGATGGATTGTATATCACATGCTCAAAATGCACTCAAACATATTATGGCGGTTGAAATTGCAGCCGAGTATTTGAGATTGGCGCAAGAGAGCTTAAATACCCTCAATGATAAAGTGACGCAAGATGATATTTTGGGAAAAATTTTTTCCCAGTTTTGTATAGGAAAATAGATTATGGGTGCACCATTATTTGATTTTGATGTGATTGTGATCGGTGGCGGCCATGCTGGTGTTGAGGCTGCTTTAGCTGCGGCTAGGCTCGATGCGCAGGTTTTGCTTGTCACTCAAAATATAGAGACTATAGGGCTCATGTCATGTAATCCAGCAATAGGTGGAATTGCTAAAGGACATCTTGTAAGAGAAATCGATGCTCTTGATGGTATTATGGCAAGAGCAGCCGATCATGCATGTATTCACATGAAAACCCTGAACTCATCTAAGGGCCCAGCTGTACAGTCAACACGAATGCAATCTGATCGGAGTCTGTATCGTGCTTTCATTAGATATGAAGTTGAAAATACTGAAGGACTCACTTTATTACAGCAAGAAATCATTGATCTTCTATTGACTAATGATGGCGCTGTGCAGGGCGTATTGACACAGTGGGGTAAAAAAATTCTCGCTCCTCGAGTGATTTTAACAACTGGAACATTTTTAGGTGGACGGTTGTATTGTGGATCGGAGATTATTTCTGGTGGTCGAGGTGGTGAAGCGCCCTCTTTGCCTCTGGCGAAAAAGCTTCTTGAAAAAGGCCTGCCTATAGGTCGTTTAAAAACAGGGACGCCTCCGAGAATCGATAAGCGCTCTTTAAATTACGATCTTTTTGAGAGCCAGCCAGGAGATCACAATCGCAAGGCATTTTCATTTTTGGGATCGATCGAGCAGCATCCAAAACAAATTGACTGTTTTATTACACACACAACAGAGCTTACGCATGCGTTCATAAAGGCCAACTTAGATCAAACCGCTATGTATGGTGGTTTGATTGCGGCAAAAGGCCCTCGTTATTGCCCCTCTTTTGAGGACAAAGTTGTGCGCTTTGAGACCAGACTATGTCATCAAGTTTTTATTGAGCCAGAAGGAAAAGATTCTATTGAGATCTATCCAAATGGTATTTCTACCTCTCTTCCCGCTGTTTTGCAAGAAGCGTTCGTGCGCACAATTCATGGTTTTGAGAAAGCCAAAATTACTCGCTATGCGTATGCGGTTGAATATGATTATCTCGATCCAACAGGACTCTATCCCACATTAGAAAGTAAAAAAATCAAAGGCCTCTACTGTGCGGGACAGATTAATGGTACAACTGGCTACGAAGAAGCCGCTGCGCAAGGTTTGGTTGCTGGATTAAACGCAGTACTTTCTTTGTCGGGTAAAAGTCATATTTTTGATAGACGTTTAAGTTATATCGGAGTGATGATTAATGATCTCACGACTTTAGGAACCACTGAGCCATATCGCATGTTTACTTCGCGTAGTGAGTGTCGACTGACGCTTCGTGAAGATAATGCTGATAGAAGGCTGACTTTGCAGGGGTATGATTGGGGTCTGGTTGGGTCAGAGCGTTATCAAATCTTGCAAGACAAGTTGTGTGACTTAGAGCGTTTAAAAGCTTATTTACAATCGCTTAAGGCAGTTGATTTACCAGCGCTTAGTACTTTATCAGAAAAGTATGCGCTTCCTCTCAGACGGGATAAAAGTCTAATCGATATTTTCACCTGTTCACAAATTCCAACTCCTGAAATGTTGTCTTTAACAGAAAAAATCGTTTCTGATTCTGGAATTTTTGATCTTGCAAAATCCAGTGAGCTCATTAAAACACTTTATGCCGATACGCTCTATCAGGGATTGAGCGCGCGCACAGAAGAAGAGACTAAGCGCATTGAAAAATGGGGGCATTTAAATATTCCGTTGGGCTTGTATAAGCAAGTGATTCCTGGATTATCAAAAGAAATTCAAGAAAAACTTGCGAAATTTCAACCTGTCAATTTGGAGAATGCCTCGCGCATTTCTGGTATGACTCCTGCCGCGCTCTCGATTCTCTATGCAGCTATTTTAAACTATTCAAGGACACATGAACATGAAGAACGAGATTCTTGATCTCTTTTTAGGGCAGCTTAATATCGAGACCCCTCGTGCGAATAAAATCTATCAATATATTGATCTTTTACAGATCCATAATGAAAAATGCAACTTAATTGGACGCAAACAAGATTTAGATAGAATTGTTTCTCATCATATCATTGATAGTCTTCTACCGCTCGATAGGCCATTAGATCCTGCGTATCGTATGATTTATGATATTGGGACAGGTGCGGGTTTGCCAGGGCTCTTGTGGGCTATGACTTGTCCAGATAGGGAGTTTTTTCTTGTTGAAAAAAGTCCTAAAAAATGTCATTTTTTAAGTGAAGCAACAAAGCTATTGGGTCTGAATAATGTGCATATTCTGAATAATCGCTGCGAAGATCTTAAGGGCCGTGCTGATCTGGTTATTTCTCGTGCTATGACATCCTGTGTGGACCTGATTGATTTATGCTCAGCGATTCGTTCGAAAAAAACAGTTTTCTGGCTGTTTAAGGCTTTACGATCTTCTATTGACGAAGAGTTAAAGAATTTAAATTGCAGTCTCTGGAAAGCGGATTTGGTTGTTTTAAATCATCCTTTTTTAGATATTTCTCGCCACATTGTGCAAATCTCTGCGCTACAATAAAGAAAGGATCTGTGGCCGAACGGTGGTCAGAAATGAAAGTGATAGCCATTGCTAATCACAAGGGCGGTGTAGGGAAAACGACATTAAGTGTGAACTTGTCTTATGTCCTTTCTAGAAAAAAAAGAGTTTTGCTTATTGATGCCGATCCACAGGGCAATACAACGACTGCATTTGGTTTGAAAAAAAACTCAAATGTCCATTTAGGAAAGTGGATTGAATCAGGTAATTTGAGGGCATTTGTCACTGCATGGGATGCGCATTTAGATATTTTGCCTGCTGATAATTCATTGTATTATTCTGTTTTTTCCGATCCGGCTTTAATTTTGATGCATAGAACTCAGTGGGAACACTACGATTTTGTTATTTTTGATTGTGCTCCCTCTATGTCTCCTTTAACTCTCGCTGTTTTTTGTGCCAGTGATTATCTTGTTGTACCTATTGAGTGTGGTTTTCTTGGTCTAGAGGGTTTGAAAGATTTAATGAACACAATTCAGTATATTCAAGAGACTCAAAAGCAGGCACCGGAGATCTTGTCTATTGTGTTTAATATGGTTGATAAACGCAGTATTTTAGCAAGAGAGATTTGGGCTTATTTACAAGAGCATTTTTCTTCATATCTTGCTAGAACAATTATTCCTCGGAGTGTGAGGGTTGCTGAGGCTCCATCTGAAGGATTGCCAGTAGAGTTGTACGATCCGTTTTGCGTAGCTGCAATGTCTTTTCAGCATCTTGGACGCGAATTACTAAAAAAAATTCATTCCAAAAAAGACACAAAGAAAAAAATTTATGATGAAAAAAGTGTATTTTGATTGAAATACAAGGGGTTTATAATGAAAAAAGGTTTGAGTGAGAAAATACACGATCTCTTTCAAGAGCCCTCAGGGGGAGTTGTTTTGCAAGCAGCCCCAGCACAGGCTTCTATCCAAGAAGTTGTGCGATTGATAGCAATCAAGAGAATTCAACCTTCTGTATTGCAGCCTCGTAAATTTTTTGATGAAGATAAAATTTTGGAACTCGCACAATCGATTTTGGAAAATGGCTTTGTACAACCGCTCATTGTGAGGCCTAATTTAAAAAATGGGTTTGATATTATTGCAGGAGAGCGTCGATATCGTGCTGCTTTAGTCGCGAATTTGAAAGAAGTGCCTGTGATTATTCGTCCGTGGGATGATACACAAACTGCCTTAGCTGCAATTGTAGAGAATATTCAGAGAGAAGATCTGAAACCGGTTGAAAAAGCTGAGGCGTTTTCGGAGTTAGTCGCGCATTTCGGGTGGAAGCAGAATGAGCTGGCTGATAAGCTCGGTTTATCTCGTAGTCAGGTGGCCAATACCTTGCGTCTTTTAAAGCTAGATCCGCTCGGTTTGGAGTATTTGAATACAGACAAAATTTCTGAAGGGCATGCAAAAATTTTAGCCTCTCTCTCTAAACCTGATCAAAAAGAGCTTTTGAAATGTATTGTCAAGAAACAATGGAGTGTTCGACAGCTAGAAGATCATCTGAAAAAAAGAAAAGATACGCAGAAAAAAATCAATCATACTCATGAAAATGATTTATATGCCAATCACTTGGCGACAAAAATTCAAGATCGTGTTCTTACGCCTGTTGATTTGCGTTTTGAGGGCGATCAGAAAGGGCGATTGATTTTTTCCTTTGAAAATCATGAGGTACTCATCAGTTTGTTGGAAAAACTTGGCTTGTTTCATGTTTTTGATGATTTTTAATTTGAATCATTTGAGAAATTTGCTATCCTGATATGGTTTTTATTTGATATCTAATAATATGTTAGTCTGCATGCTGGCCCTGATGGCTTTTTATCTATATGGACAAATTTCTTTTCGTGTCCACCTTCAAAAGCGAGCAGTAGTCTCTTTTTTAGTAAAGCAATTTTTTTTGAAAATGATTTTTTTTTCATGCGTCAGCATTTTTTTATCTGAGCGTGTATCTTTGTTTTTTCTATTGATTTTTGTACTTCTCTTCGTTACGATAAACATCGCTTTACAATTTTATTATCTTCGAGCACAGAGGTCAGTGTATGACAGGAACTGAGGTCAGTTTGACTGATCAAATAGGACAACACTTAGAAAACTTGCGGCATACTTTCTATGTTTTTGATCATGCTCTTGTTATTCATTTGGATACGGTGCTTGTGAGTTCTTTCCTGTTAGCAGCACTTTCTTTGATAATGTATGCTGTTGGCCAGAGGCTAAAACTGCAACCTGCTGGAGCACAGAATATTCTCGAGATTGGAGTAGAAGCTGTTTATAAGGCTGCTCATGCCGCTTCTCCCCGTTATGTGCATTTGATTGGTCCACTAGGATTAACTGTATTTTTTTCTATTTTTACCTTTAATCTCATGGATTTGTTACCCACATCTCTCGGGCATCATTTTGCCCATTGGGCACATCTAGGTAAAAATTTTAAAATTGTACCCACTGCAGATTTAAATGTGACTTTAGCCTTCTCTGTTCTTGTCTTTTTTGTGATCCAGGTCTCTACTGTGAGGGCTCATGGTTTTTTGCATTATCTCTATGGATGGGTGGCTCATCCCTTGGGGTTGTCGGCCTTTCCAGCGAATATCATGCTGAGAATCATTGAGGAATTCGCAAGAATCTTATCACTGGCTATGCGTTTATATGGGAATATTTTTGCTGGAGAGCTTGTCTTTGTTCTGCTTTCTGTTAGCCCATTTTATGTCAGATCGGTCGGTGTTTTTATTTGGGCTTTGTTTCATGTTTTAATTGTTTATCTGCAGGCGTTTGTTTTTATGATGTTAACAGTGATCGGGTTTAGCCTGGCTCTTGATCATTAATCGTTTAATTTGTCTTTCTCTAGGAGTTTATTATGTCAGATCTTGCTACAAGCGTTTCCGTATTACAGCTGATTGCTCAGCTCAATGCTTCTGTTTCTTATGCTGCTGCGCTTATGATTGCTATTCCTGCGGTTTTCGGAGCAATGAGTTTGGCTTATTTAGGATCGCGTTTTTTAGATTGTGCAGCTCGCCAACCTGAGGCTGAAGGAACATTGTTTGGTCGTTTGCTTGTGATTGCTGCTCTTGTCGATGCTGCGGTGATTTTGAGTCTTTCTTTGGGGATTTATGTGATTGTGGTTAATCCATTTGTAAGCACACTGGTCAAAGCGATCGGCTAGTATATTAGGATATGATAAAGCCGAGGATTTGATTTTATGGATATAAACGCAACCTTTGCGGTTGAATTAGTTATATTTTCTATTTTTTATGTTTTTGTGAAGCGTTCATTATGGCCGCTTTTTTCCGGGGTTTTAGAAGAACGCCAGTCCGTAATTCGGGATGGCTTGGCTTCTGCCGAAGAGGGGCGTTTATTGTTGGCAACGGCACGTAAAGAAGCAGATAAAATGATGAACGATGCTCGAGCGAAATCCTATCACATTCTGCAACAAGCAGAGGCTGAGTTGGAAATTTTAAAAAACGAACATAAACGAGAAATTGAATCGTTGCGCTTGGAGAGCCAGAAGCAAATTCTTGCAGAACAAGATAGAGTCAGAGCAGAGTTCTTAAAACAAGCGCAGATGCATTATCTTTCTTTAGTTGAGGGTGTTTTATCTAAGGTTTTGGCCGATGATTCAACAGTAGTGCATCAGTCGTTAGAGCAAGTTTTGGTGGATTCGTTTAATGATAGACATTAAGAGATGGTTATGAATACATGGGCTTGTGCAAAGAGACTTTATCACCAAAAAAAAGATATGAATTTTTCTGTAACAGATCTTTCGTTGGTTTGGAGATTTTTGGAGTTTTTTACAGATCCTTTTGTTCAGCAATTTTTTAAAAAAGAGCGTTCTGAGCATGAAAATGAGCTGATTTTAGAGAGGGTGTTTCCAAATCTTGGCCAAGATCGTAAAGAACTTTTTTGTGTCTTTGCAAAAATTTTTCAGCCTCAGGAGCGATTAGATGTCTTGCGTGCCTTTTTAGTTCGGCTTGAAGATGATCTTGGTTGTGGTCTGATTTTAGTGAGCTCTGAAAATGTATTAAATGTCAACACCATCGAAAAAATTCGGAATTTTTTCCATAAGAGCCATGATGCACGTGGTTGGAATTTTGAGGTTTATCACCAATTCACCCCATCTATGGGGGCAGGTTTTGTCGCACAATGGCGCGACTTATATTTCGATATGCGTGCTTTGAGCCGTTTAAAACAATATTTGTATATCTTGCAAAAAGGATAATTATAATGAAATCATACGCAGAAGATATTGCATTGGCTTTGCAAAAAAACATTGAAGAGCTTGATGAAAATCTGAAATTACAAAAAGTTGGCTATGTTTTAAAAATGACCGATTCTATCGTTGTGGCTTATGGCCTCAGACAGGCAATGGTTGCTGAAAAGGTCTTTATCGGCGATAAAAAAATTCTTGCTCTTGTTATGAATTTAGAATATGACAATGTTGGTTTGATGGTTTTAGGGGATAGCTCTGAAATCAAAGAGGGAGATATTGTATATAGCAGTGAAGAGCTGTTAAAGGTCCCAGTTGGACCGAGTCTTTTGGGACGTGTTGTCAATCCTTTGGGCCTGCCGATTGATGGGCTTGGCGAGATTGTCGCTGATGATTTTTTAGAAATAGAGCGACCAGCACCTGGTGTTATTGATCGTGTTTCTGTTTCCGAGTCTTTGCCTACAGGGATTAAGGCGCTCGATATTATGGTACCAGTTGGTCTTGGACAAAGAGAGTTGATTATTGGTGATCGTCAAGTTGGAAAAACAGCAATAGCAATTGATACGATTATTAATCAGGTACGTAGTGGTGTTCGTTGCGTTTATGTTGCTATTGGTCAAAAAAACTCTACCGTGTCTTATATTCAACAAAAGCTGAAAGAGTATGGTGCTCTTGCGAACACGGTCATTGTTAATGCGAGTGCTTCAGATTCAGCAGCTTTGCAGTATATTGCTCCATATGCAGGATGTGCTATGGGTGAGTATTTTCGCGATCGCGGTGAAGATGCATTGATTATCTATGATGACCTCACAAAACATGCATGGGCTTATCGTCAGATTTCCTTGTTATTGCGTCGGCCACCTGGAAGAGAAGCATATCCTGGAGATATTTTTTATCTTCATTCACGTTTATTAGAGCGAGCAGCACGTGTTTCTATTGAATATATTCAAAGAACACAAGGTCCAGATTTTCTAGCGGTGAAAACAGGCTCTTTGACCGCATTACCCATTATTGAAACCCAAGCTGGAGATGTCTCAGCGTTTGTTCCTACGAACGTGATTTCTATTACAGACGGTCAGATTTTTTTAGAAACTGATTTGTTTTACGCAGGCATTCGCCCTGCAGTGAATCCTGGTTTATCTGTTTCGCGAGTCGGTGGGGCTGCCCAAACTGACCTAATAAAAAAATTAGGATCTAAAGTGAGATTGGTTCTTGCACAATATCGCGAGCTTGCTGCATTTGCGCAGTTTGCTTCTGATTTAGATGATGCAACAAAAAAACAATTAGATCGTGGAGAGAGAGTGGTTGAGTTGTTAAAACAAAAACAATATCAGCCATTAGCTGTTTCTTTAATAGCATTGATGCTTTTTTCACTGGAAAAGGGTGCTTTTGATAGCGTGCCAAAAGACAAAATTTCTTTTGTTGAGAATCGTCTCTATGAATTTGCAATTCATCATTACAAAAAAATCGTAGATGAAATTACAGCGCATCCTCAATACACCCCAGAAACAATAAAAAATTTAGAAACAATTTTAAGCGATGCAAAAGAGCAAGGAGTTTTTGCATGAGTAAACAACAGGTTATTCGTTCAAAAATTCGCTCAATTCAAAATACAAAAAAAATCACTTTAGCGATGCAGCTTGTGGCTGCATCTAAGCTCAAGAAGACACAAGATGCAATGCTTTGTGCTCGCCCTTATAAAAATGAGATCCAAAAACTTCTTATTCATTTGGTGCAACAAGGCGATCTGAGTCATTCTTTATTGCAAGAGCGTGAACCGAATGCAATATTATATCTTGTTTTTTCTTCCAAAAGAGGCTTATGTGGAGGGTTAAATAACAACTTGTTTAAACAGGTTGTGAAGGATATCATTGCGCAACAGGCTGCAGGGCGTAGAGTGTTGGTGGTTCCAGTTGGGTCCAAAGCGATTAATTTTTTTAAGCATGCAGATGTGGATATTCCCTTATCGTTAGACCATATGGATGATACTCCATCACTGGAAGACTTGATAGCGCTCTTGGGTGTGATCATTGATATGTATGAAAGTTGTGTTGTAGATAGAATTGTTTTCGCATTTAATGTCTTTAAAAATGCCATCACTCAACAGCCTATATTAGAGCAGCTCATTCCTTTACAGCATGAAAAATTTTCTTCACAAATGACCCATGAGACGTCCTATATTTTTGATGAAAATTCTTCAGACCTTCTGAACATCATTCTTATTCGGTATTTGGAATCTGTTTTGTATCAGGCTGTTTTGGAAAATTATACGTCAGAGCAGGCAGCTAGAATGGTTGCAATGAAAGCAGCAACAGATAATGCACAGCGATTTATTCAAGATTTGAGGTTGCGTTATAACAAGGCTAGGCAAGCGTCTATTACTCAAGAAATTATAGAAATTATTAGCGGCGCATCCGCTGTATCATGTTAGGAGAAGAAATATGTCGGTTAAAGGGAGCATTAAACAGATTATCGGTGCTGTTGTCGATGTTGAGTTTCCAGAAGGAGATTTACCTTTACTTTATCATGCTTTGGATGTGCAAACAGACAAAAAAGAGAAAGTTGTACTAGAGGTTCAGTCCTCTATGGGAGATAGGGTTGTTCGGGCAATTTCCCTCGGTGTTACAGATGGTTTACAAAGAGACATGACTGTGATTTCACGCGGTTGTCCGATAGAAGTGCCCGTTGGTGAAGGGACATTAGGTCGCATTTTAAATGTTGTGGGCGATCCTATTGATTTAAAAGGACCCATCGATGGGCCAAAAAGAAGTATTCATCAAGATCCACCTGCATATGAATCCTTACAAGCTTCGGTCGAAATTTTTGTGACAGGGATTAAAGTGATCGATTTGATTGCTCCTCTTGTGAAGGGCGGGAAAGCGGGGCTTTTTGGAGGTGCAGGAGTTGGTAAAACAGTGAATATGATGGAACTGATTCGTAATATCGCTGTTGCTCATAATGGCTGTTCTGTCTTTACTGGGGTAGGTGAGCGTACCAGAGAGGGTAATGATTTTTATCATGAGATGAAGGCATCTAATGTTTTATCGAAGGTGTCCCTGGTTTATGGTCAAATGAATGAGCCACCCGGAGCGCGTTTGCGCGTTGCGCTCAGCGGACTGACCATTGCAGAACATTTTCGTGATCAAGAAAAAGATGTTTTGTTGTTTATTGATAATATTTATCGATACACTTTGGCGGGTACAGAGGTGTCGGCACTTTTGGGGCGTATGCCATCTGCTGTGGGTTATCAGCCAAATTTAGCTGAGGAAATGGGACGCTTACAAGAACGGATTACTTCTACAAAAACGGGTTCTATCACTTCAATACAGGCCGTGTATGTACCGGCTGACGATTTAACAGATCCATCCCCTGCAACAACATTTGCGCACTTGGATTCCACAATTGTGTTATCTCGTCAAATCGCTGAATTAGGTATTTATCCTGCGATCGATCCTTTAGATTCTACATCTCGCCAACTTGATCCTTTGATTGTAGGGGAGCGTCATTATCAGGTGGCGCGTTCTGTACAGGGTGTTTTACAACGTTATAAAGAGCTGAAAGATATTATTGCGATCTTAGGAATGGACGAACTTTCCGCTGAAGATAAAATTCTAGTTTATCGTGCCAGAAAAATTCAGAAGTTTTTATCACAACCATTTTTTGTTGCTGAGGTCTTTACTGGAACTCCAGGGCGATACGTGACCTTAGAAGAAACGATTACTGGTTTTGAGGCTATTTTGGCAGGGCATGCTGATCATCTTCCTGAACAGGCTTTTTATATGGTAGGTTCAATTGAGGAAGCTTTTGAAAAAGCTAAATTAATGGAGACCGCTTAATGCTACGATTGCTTGTCGTGTCTCTACAGGGTGTCTTTTTAGAAGCGAATATTGATTTTATAAAGTTTTCTGGTCCTGCAGGACAGGTGGGTATTTTAAAAGACCATGCACCATTTATCGCATCAGTCTTGCAAGGCGTGATTGAATATCAGCAGCATGAAAAAAAGCATCAATTTTTCACTTTAGGTGGTATTGTAGAAGTGCGTAATAATCATGTTGTGATTCTGGCAGACAGATGTTCAGAAACTCCACTCTCGCACAAAAAAAATGCTTTATCTCAAAATCCTATGGCTCAGGATCGGCAAAAGAAAAAATCTTTCCACGATTTGTATTCCGAGTTGTCTCGTTATTTTATTGATTTGCAGTCCATTAAAGGTGCTGGGGACCGTTTAAAATAATTAAAATGACGTGTCACATTGGTGATTGGTTTTTTGAGTGAATTTACGTTATATCAAGTCTTCAAAATTTGATCAGGCTTTGCGGATGTTTTCTTAACAAGCGCACATCTCTGTGGAGAAGGATGGCATCGCTTTGTGTGAGCGATGCCATATGATCTGAGAAATACAATCATGTTTAAAAAACACGAATCTTTTTATCGTTTTGTTTTTATAGTTGTTTATATTGTGATTGGTATTTTTTTAGCAGGCTTGCTCTCCTCATTGAAAAAAAAAGAGAGACCTTTGTCGGATTCTGTAAAACATCAAGAGCAGTTAACATCATATAATCAACAGTTACAGAAAAATCGACGCTATGCATATATAAAAAAGCATCAATGCTCTTTAAAAGTCATAGATCGGATAGAGACCGATGTCCCTTCTTGTTGTTTTTTAAAAAAACTTTCTATGAAAAAAGAAAAATATTTTTGTGAAATGCTTATAGAAAAACCTTGTGATTTCTCTGTAATCACAATACTCTGGCCTCAGGAGCTTTATCACTATAAAATATTAAAAATTGATCATAAAAATTCTGACAGCGTTGTTTCTCTTGAGTTGGAATTACGCTGAAAATGCCGATCAGCATTGTGAAATATTTTCAGGGGTGCTTGAGTCTTATGGTGGAAACTTGGTGACCTGTCAGATGCAGCTCCCTTCAAAATCGCATATAGATATGATGGAACACAAATGGACCCTCAAATGGATTGTACCGCGCAGTGAATATGCAAAATTTTTTCAATTTCTTGAAGATCACAATACGATTCTGGATTCTTCATGGTCTTGTTATCCTCAGGAGGATAATATCGTTTTTCATGCTACTTTCATTGTCTTGCGCTGAGCCTGCAATGCGAAATCAATTGAAAGAAAATCTCAACAGAACCTATTCTAAGTCCTATGTGTTGCAACACACTGCAGCGCATGAGTATACACAAGCTTCTAAATTACCCTGTACTAAATGTAGGATTTGTCCTATAGAGCAAAGTGCATCTTTATTGTTGATTGCTTCGAATCAAAACGATTTGAGTCTTTTAGAGTCGTGGGTTCAGCTGATGGATGTTCCCAAGCCAACTTATACAATTACGTTATATTGTTTGGTTGTGCAGGAGCATGAAATTGAAAATTTTTTATCTCATCTTCTGTATGAAAGTGCACATGTTCTGAAAAATTGGAAAGAAGGCATCGCAGCATTATTGCTAGAGATGGAGCGTACCCATGGTGTGACGCTCATTGCTAGCCCGCGTCTTGTGACACAAACAGGAAAGAAATCGTTTCTGCATTTATGTGATGATTTTCGTTTGTCGGGAAATCAGGCGCAAAATTCTCAGCAAATAGACCTCACATTGGTCCTACAAATCTATAAAGAGGGCCAAAGTGGATTGGCACTAGAATTGGAGCTTTCTCAAAAAATGTCATTAAGGTCGTTGGATAATCATGCGATGCCAAGTCAATCTAATGTGTTGAAAACCAAAATCCCTATTGAAAGAAATCAGCTTGTATTTTTAGGCAGTGCTGGGCAGTGGAGCTGGGTCCATGATCAGGGGTCTTTGTCGTTTTTGAAAATACTACCTCAGGCCCTAATTCCATTTTTTCATTATGATCAGGGCTCGAAGAGTCAGTTGATTATTTTAGCGGAATGTTACTAGCGGTTAACTCATTACTTCATCCAACATGCGAATGACTTCTGCAGCAACTGAGCGTACTGTTCTTCCATCTGTTTCTACAATAATATCTGCAATTTCCCTGTAGAGCGGGTCACGTTCTTGCATGAGTTCAAGCATGTCGTCAGATCCAAAATTTTCTTGTTGTAATTCTGGTCTACGTTTGTCGCGCATAGTTCTTTTCATTTGTTGTTCAACTGTTGTATATAAATATACGACTGTTCCGCGTGCTGCTAAACGATTCCTGTTTTCAGGATCTAAAATAGCTCCGCCACCTGTTGCCAAAACAATGCCTACGCGTTGCGATAGTTCATCGATAACTTTGCGCTCTCTTTTACGAAAGCCATCTTCGCCTTCAACATCAAAGATCCAGCCAATATCAGCTCCAGAGCGTTCTTCAATGACTTGATCTGTGTCATAAAATTCAATATTTAGCTCTCTTGCCAGGTGTTTTCCGATTGTGCTTTTTCCTGCACCCATTGGCCCTACGAGGTATAAATTTAATGGTCTCATAATATCTCCTTGAACAGCAGGATCGGAAGAGGGATAAGCTCTTCTTGAGAAAGTATATGTTTTTCAAAAAGATGGGCTGTTATGAGTGTGCCTCATCAAATTGAAAATAGTCTGTTTCAACGATACAATACATAGCAGTTTAGATAAGATTCTAATCATAAACTTTCGCTTCATTTCGATTTTTCACCTGAAAAATCGGAAACAACGATTATCGTTGAGAACATCGCTGAATCTGAAGCTTTTGTCTATCATTATATTAGATCGTGCCTTCTTATATCAACTTAATATCTCTTGGATGCGATCGATAAGAGACAATTTATGGTATAATCACACAATTACCTATGATTCTAAGACCTCTCGGGAGAAAAGCATAATGTTTCAAGACCTATTAATCATTCTTCTGATCAGTGTGTTCTCAGTGTCGTTATTGCGCAAGTTTTCTTTGCCTGCAATTTTGGGATACTTATTAACAGGGATGTTGGTTTCTCCTAATTGGTTAGGTTTTGTTCAAGCTCGCCCTGAGTTAGAAACGATTTCTGAATTTGGAGTCGTGTTTTTGTTATTCATGATTGGGCTGGAGCTATCGGTTCCAAAGCTGATCTCTATGCGAAGAAATCTGATTACTCTTGGTGGCGGTCAAGTTTTACTCACGACTCTTATTATTATTGGGATAGGCTTTTATGGATTTGGCTTGTCTCTTGGTGGCGCGATTGCTGTTGCTGGAGCCTTAACCTTGTCTTCTACTGCCGTTGTGACAAAGCAATTGCTTGAGCAGGGAGAGTTGCAGTCGCGATATGGGCAATTAGTTTTAAGTATTTTATTATTTCAGGATTTAGCCGCGGTTCCATTTTTAATTATTATTCCTTCTTTGGGCGAAGCTGGGCAACATGCTGGGTTTTCATCGTCTGATTTGTACACTTTGCTCCCAACAGCCATTTTAGTTGTTTCAGGCCTTTTAGTAGCTGGGCGATTTATTTTGCGTCCTTTGTATCATATTGTTGCTTCTGCAAAATCCTCAGAGCTTTTTATGCTCGCAACCTTACTAGTGGCACTTTTATCAGGTGCTGTGACGGACATGGTTGGGCTGAGCAAAGAGCTAGGTGCTTTTTTAGCAGGGGTAATGTTAGCCGAGACACAGTATGCTCATCAGATAGAAAGCGATATTCAGCCGTTTCGCGATGTCTTACTGGGATTGTTCTTTGTGACTGTAGGGATTCATTTGCAACCTTACATATTGATTATGCATTTTTATACAATTTTCTCTTTGGTGATCGCGCTCGTTGTCATTAAAACACTCGTTGTCTATCTTTTGGCGCGCTTTGTCGGCAACCATGATCGCGTGACGGCATTTAAAGCCGGTCTTGCTCTTGCGCAAGGAGGCGAGTTTGGGTTTGCGATTTTGGCGATTGAAACATCAAGCGCTTTGCTCAGCCCAGAGTTATTGAATATTATTACTTCGGTCGTCATTTTTTCTATCGGTGTTGCCCCTATTTTAATTAGAAAAAGCGAAAAAATAGCACAGATTTTTTTGAAAAAAGTGGCCAAAACAAAACCTATTGCACTTGATGATGTCGTCAATCACAGACAGATGCGAGATCATGTCATTTTATGTGGATATGGACGCACAGGCCAATCTCTCGCTTTGTTTTTGGAGCAAGAAAATATTGATTTTGTAGGGATTGAAAACGATCCTGAGAGATTGGCTGAGGCTCTTAATGCGCAGGAACCTATCTATTATGGCGATGCAACAAAAGAAGAAACTTTGCTTTCAGCTGGATTAATTCATGCGCGTTTGATTGTCATTACTTTTGATGATGCACATCGTGCTCGAAGAATGCTGAAGCTCATTCGCTCACATCATCCCACTGTCCCTGTTTTAGTACGAACCAGAGATGATCGTTATTTGACAACATTACAGCAATCTGGTGCTACAGAGGTCATTCCGGAAGCTTTAGAAGGATCGTTGATGATCGCTTCGCATATGCTTTTGTTATTGGGCTTGCCGGTTGATCTGGTTCAGCAAAAAATTGCACATATAAAAAGTTATCGTTATCAAATGATGAGGTTTTTTTATCAGGCACCTCAGCGCATGCCTGAGATGAGCGCTACTATTTTACATGCTGTAGTGATTTCTGCCGAGTGTTTTGCTTGTGGTCAAACAGTAGATACTGTCAAATCAAAATCTTTTCCTGCTGTCATTCGATCCTTTACTCGGAGAGGGATTCGTACCAGCCAAGAGCCTCAGGGTGATGTCATTTTGCAAGAAGGGGATATTCTCATGATTGAAGGCTCAAAAACCGATATTACTTTTTCTGAAGATAGAATTGTACACGGATAATCATAGGAATAAGGAAGATATTGTATGCTTTGTAGATGGATTGTATTACTCAGCTGTTCTTTTCTGTATGCGTATCATCAAAAAGAGGACCTATCTATCGAAGCGAGTATTGCACGATTTCAAGCACAGGCACCTGTGGTTCTCAGTGATGGAAATCTTGCACAAAAATCGCCGCCAGAACAGTCATCGAAAGAAGCTCCAGGTGTGACAGTGTATAAAAAATACTGTCATACCTGTCATGGAAATGGTATTGCAGGTGCTCCCAAAGTTGGGAATCAGCTTCAATGGCAAGAACGCTATGATCAAGGATGGCCTCTGATTATGCAAAGAGCGTTGCAAGGCTATAAAGGTATGCCAGCTAAGGGGCATTGTGTAAAATGCACAGAACAAGACATTAAAGATGCGATCGTCTATATGATGAAAGAATCAGGGATTAATGCCCAGCACTAAGAGTCTAAAATTCGCAAAAAAGAGCCTAAAGCGGTACAATAAAAGCTGACTATATGGCTTATTTCGAGACAATATGACTTCGTTAGTGCATGATCTGAATGCGCAGCAAAAAGAGGCTGTCTTTTATGCAGGACGTTATTTGTTGATTCTTGCTGGAGCAGGATCTGGAAAAACAAAGACGCTGATTTCTAAAATCGCGTACGATCTTTCTCATGGTATGGCGCCTCATTCAATTATAGCGGTTACTTTTACCAATAAAGCTGCTAAAGAGATGAAAGAGCGTCTCGAGCACGTTGCAGGGCATTCAGCTGCACGGATTGCGGTAGGGACTTTTCACCGTATCTCACATGTGTTTTTGAGACGTTATGCACAAGAGGTTGGACTGAAGCCATCTTTTCAGATTATTACACCCACAGAACAAAAAAAAATTTTCAAGTCTTTATTTGGACAGTTAAATTTTGTAGAAAAAGATGCTTTTTCGCATAAACATGCTCTAGGAGTCCTTTCATCTTATTACAAAACTCATCTTTGGCCTCAAGATGAGCGCTGGACGGCGCTAGTGCAAAAGTATTTGGAATACCTGAACACCCATGATTTGCTCGATTTTGATGGCTTGATTGAAAAAGCAGTGCAGCTTTTTGAAAGTCCATTTTTTCATCATGCAGACCATATTCAATTGAATCATATTTTAGTTGATGAGTTTCAAGACACAAATCCCATGCAATATCGATGGATTATGGCCTTACTGAAAAAAGGCGCAAAAGGCACTTTTGTAGGTGATGATGATCAGTCAATTTATGGATTTAGAGGAGCAGATGTTTCCATTATCAGAACACTCTCGTTGTCTCTTGACAATTTGTGGACAATTAAATTGGAACAAAATTATCGCTCTACGCCTTCGATTTTATCTCTTGCGAACGCAGTGATTTCACAAAATACAAATCGTTTGGGTAAGGAATTATGGACTGCAAACGCTGATTCTGAAAAGCCATTTTTAAAAATCTATGCAAATGAATATGAAGAAGCCCATGGTGTGTGTCAACAGATACATAAACTTTTGCATCAGGGTGTGTTGCACAGCGAAATTGCAGTGCTCTATCGTTCCAACGCTTTATCGCGCCTTTTTGAAGGCGAGGCACGTAAGTATCAATGGCCGTATCGTGTTTCAGGAGGCATGCCTTTTTTTGAGCGCGAAGAGATCAGAGATATCATGAGTTATTTGCAAGTTCTCGTTGATCGCCGTCAATCTTTAGCTTTAGAGCGCATTATCAACAAACCGGCTCGAAAAATTGGCCAAAAAACTCAAGATATCATACAGGCTTATGCTGCAGAACATGTCCTTTCCTATTGGGACGCACTTCTTGCGGTTCTGCCTAGTCTGAGTGCAAGCACTCAAAAAGCCTTACATGCTTTGATAGATCTGTTAGAATATCTTGAGAATTTTATGGAAACTTTGCCCATTTGTGATTTTTCCACACTGATTGTTTCGCAAACAAACTTGCTCAGTGCTTATGAAAAAACCGATCAAGGAGAAAATAAGGCTGATAATTTATATCAATTATATTTAGCTTTAAGGGACTATGAATCGGGATTTCAAGCCGATGAGGAAGCGCAGATTGTCTCACGGAGAGATAAGATCGGCGCCTTTTTGTCTGATTATGTTCTTGATGATACCTCTGTTCAGGAAAGTGAGCCAGTCTCTTTTTTGACACTATCCACCTGTCATGGCGCTAAAGGCTTAGAATGGCCGTATGTTTTTCTGATTGGTTTGGAAAACAATCTCTTTCCACATGAACAAAGCTTGAGCAATGATGATATTGAAGAAGAGAGAAGACTTTTTTACGTAGCTATTACGCGCGCCAAAAAAAAATTGTATTTATCTTGTGCACAACAGAGACAGCGGTATGACCGATTGATTTATAACACAATTACTCCGTTTCTGAAAGATTTGGATTCGCATTATGAGAGTTTCTCTAGCCAAAAAACAAGCCTTGCACATGCACAGCGCTCTATAAAAAATATGGATGGTGGCTTTCAATATACTGTATTAGAGCATCCATATTTTGGACATGGACAAATTATTGCATGCGATCCAGGTGCTGATATTATTTCTGTCCGTTTTGCCCGATTAGGACTCAAAACTTTTCGCTATAGTTTGTGTAAGGATTTTTTAAGATGATTGATTTGCTTTTAGTTGACGCAACATCCTATATCTTCAGAGCGTATCATGCATTGCCTCCTTTAAAAACTCAAACGGGCTTTCCAACAGGTGCTTTGGTGGGCTTTGCAAATATGCTGCAAAAATTGAGGCATGATTATCCAGCAGTTCCCTTTGTTTTGTTTTTTGATGCCCGTGGGCCTACACATCGGCATCATTTGTTTGAACAATATAAAGCGCATCGTAAAACTCCCGATCCTGAGTTATTGATGCAAATTGACGCCATTTTAGAATTTGCACGTCTTTTAGGATGGCCGATCGTTCGAAAAAGTGGGACAGAAGCTGATGATCTGATCGCCTTAGTTGCTCGGCATTATGCCTTATTGCAGAAAAATATTTTGATTGTTTCTCCTGATAAGGATTTTCTTCAGCTTCTTGAAACACCTGGCATTTCTCTTTACCATCCTTTAAAAAAAGAAATTTTAGGCATGACTTACATTACAGAAAAGTATGGTATTGAGTCATCTCAGATTATTGATTATTTTTCTCTTGTTGGTGATAGTGCAGACGGGATCTTGGGGGTGCCATCTATTGGCCCTAAAACCGCACAAAAACTTTTGATACAATACGGATCGTTAGATAATATTTATAATCATCTTGATCAGCTTTCAGAAAAAATGAAAGTGAATTTTGAGCGTTTTCAGGAACAGGCTTTTTTATCAAGAGCTCTGTTTCAGTTTCAGCCATCAGAAAATCTTGAATGGCCTGCATCTTTAGATCGTGAGACCCTGCCTGTACAGAGTCCAATTGATTATCAGGCGCTAGAAGGATTTTGTGAGCAATATGAATTAAAGAGTTTCTGGATGATGATGCAGCGCTCTATGCCGCAATTAAAGCGCGAAGATTGCTGCATTTGTGAGACACTCAATCAATTTTTCGATCTCCAATCCACTTCGAGTCTCTCGATATTTTTGTATCCAGATCATCGTATGGAATTGGGCCAATGTGTTCAGGGACAATGGACAGTTTGGACTGGTCCGTGTGATGAGGGTGTGCTTTTTGTGCAAGCGATGAGATCTCGAGAGAGTGTTTTGTCATGTGCAAAATCTTTTTTGCAGATTTTTGGGATGTTGCCTTTAAAATTTCATGACTATCGTATTTTATCACATTATCACCAGCGGCAAGTCGGCATAGAGGTCTTGTCTTCACAGCAAATAGCCTCTTATGCTTTAGTTCAAGCGGTTGATCAATTGATAGAAAAAGGGCTTACCCCCTTACAAAAAGATACAATACAGCGCATTGAATATCCTATAATTTCCATTCTGCACGCAATGGAAAAACATGGAGTTTTAATTCATAAAGAGTATATAGAAGAACTTGATAAAATTTGGTATGCAGAGCAAGAGGTTATAAGAGCATCAATTATTTCTTATGCTGGTTGTGATTTTAATATCAATTCCCCTAAGCAGTTATCTTCAATTTTATTTAGTCAATTGAATTTAAATCCCTCTAAAAAAACAGCAAGCGGACAGTATTCTACTAATGAAGAAGCTTTATACGCGCTCAAAGATTTGCATCCGATGGTGCCTAAAATTTTAGAGTATCGGCACTATCAAAAACTTCGTTCTACGTATTCGCAAGCTTGGCTATCCCGTTTGCAAGCTGATGGTCGATTGCACACAACATATGATCAGACAGGGACAATTACTGGTCGTTTAAGTTCTGCAAATCCGAATATTCAAAATATTCCAATTCGGAGCAAAGAGGGTGCACAATTGCGAAAAGCAGTCATTGCACCTGCGTTGTGTCACTTGGTCTCTATGGATTATTCTCAGATCGAGCTTCGTTTAATGGCCCATTTTAGTCAAGATCTGAGACTTTTAGATGCATATGAGAAAGGGGAAGATATTCACGCACAAACAGCAGAGTTCTTATTTGGCGTTCCTAGCAATCAAATTTCTTCAGAGCTGCGTGCGAAAGCCAAGACAGTGAATTTTGGTTTAATCTATGGGATGAGTGCTTTTGGTTTATCGAAGCAACTGAAACTGTCTGTGGGTGAGTGTCAGCATTTGATTGATAGATATTTTGAAATTTATCCTGGAGTTTTCAACTATATGGAAGAGATGAAAGCACAGGCGCAAATCAAAGGGTATGTTGAAACACTCTTTGGTCGGCATATTGTTTTAGATCGAAATGATAAACAGTCATGGAGAGCTGCTGTCAACGGGCCTTTGCAGGGAACCGCAAGTGAGCTGATCAAGAAAGCCATGATTGATTTGCAGCCTGTCCTCGAAGAATACGATGTGCAACTCATCATGCAAGTGCATGATGAGTTGGTTTTTGAGATACCAACTGGCGTGATCGAAAGAGTTGTACCTCAGCTTAAAAAAGGCATGGAGCAAGCAGTCTTATTACGTGTGCCTTTAGAGATTCAGGTTTCTGTCGGAGATTGTTGGGCATAATAAGATTGTGTAAATTGAGATAAGACTTCTCTCAGATTTTCTACGCCTTCTTTGGTGAGAGCGCTGACAGGAATAAATAAATCGCTGTTGCATCCCAGCATAGAAAGCTGGTTTTCTAAGAGTGAAATGGCTTTTGCTTTGTCTGATTTTGAAAGTTTGTCGCATTTTGTTCCAATCACAAGCAGGTCTCGATGTTGAGAAAATTCTTGCATCAAAGGAGCAATAGCGAGATCACTTTTTAATAATCCGTGGCGTAGATCTACAAGCCAACAGAGTAAATGGGGCTGATGTGGACTTCTGAGATATTGTTCTAAGCGAGTGGCAACATCGAGGCTTTCAGTTTTACTCATTTCAGCGTATCCATATCCAGGCAGATCGCAAATCAACGTTGCAGGATGCGGCGTTTCAAAAACATTTAAGAGACGCGTTCTTCCTGGAGTCTTAGAGACATGCGCTATTTTAGATTGTGTTAAGAGATTAATTAAAGATGATTTGCCTACATTTGAGCGACCCCAAAATGCAATAATCGGCTCTTTTCTATTCGGTGGCCATTGGCGCCAATGACCACAACTTAAAAGAAACTTTGGTTCTCTAAACATAAAGCTCATAAAAATCAATAATTTTATATATTCTATCAAAACAAAAGATCGATTAATAGAAAAAATGTTCCACGTGGAACATTGTTCGGCAGAGTTTTTTTTGGATATACTACAATCAAAATATAGCCAGTTGTTTGGAAATGTTTTTCATGCGATGGATATTTTACATGCTTTTTTCATGGATGACTTATTGCTATTGTGCTGGAGAGACTCAGATGTATCGTTTTCATAAACTAGAACAGCGGACTGCTTTGTATCAAGAGCTTGCGCTTTTATCTGCAAAAATAGATCAATCTTATGCAATTTGGAGCCAGATCAACTTTGAAGACGCAGATCCGCTAGAAGTGGAAGCTGCATTTATTCATTTTTTACGTTCTCGATATGATCTCGATGTTTTATGGGGCGAGATTTCTCTTTATGACAGGGTCATGCATTCTAAAGAGTTGCGTGCTTTGCATGCTCAATCGCTAGAAGAGCTGCAAAAATTTTCTATGAAATATCTGTTTGATCCTGACTTATATCATTCTTTTGAAAAGGCATTAAATGTTTTTGAGAAACATCAAAAATCTTATCCCAGAATGTCTGCGTGTGCAGAGGTTATTCATCGTTTTCTCAAACATATGCGGCAGGCAGGAGCACATCTGAGCGCTGAAAAAAAAGAAGAGCTGCAAAAAATCAATCTTGAATTATCCAGCTTGTCACAACATTTTCAGCAAAACGTTCTCGATTCTGAAGAACACACCATTTTTGAGTGGCCCGAAGAGTCTCTGAAGGGATTGAGTGTTGAGCAGAAAAAACTGCTTTCAATCAATCAAGAAAATGGCCTTTATCAAATGAATAGAACAGCCTTATGCCGGCAGTTAGTATTAGATTACGTTGAGAACCGCGATCTTCGGGCGCAGTATTACCGTGCCTGTATTACACGCTGCGGACCTGCAGATATCTGTAAAAATGCAAACAATGCAGATATTACGCAGACGCTTTTAGATTTGCGCTTAAAAAAAGCAAATATTTTAGGATATCCATCCTATCAGCATGAGCAGCTCAGTGATCGCTTAGCTCAGTCTCCTTCAGAGGTAGATGATTTTTACAAGCAGTTTCTTGATCTTCTTCCCAATATAGCTCGCCAAGAAATTGATATTTTGCAAATATATGCAAAAAAACAAGCACTGATTGAAGATTCTTTATCTCATTGGGATATAGCATATTGTAGTCGCTTGCAGGAAGAATCACTTTTAAATATTACTGAGCAAGAGCTAAAAGATTATTTTGGGAAAGATCATGTGCTCGCTGAGTTTTTTAAAGTCTTTTCAGAACTCTACGGACTTTCTTTTGAGCCTGTGATGACAGATCCAGGTTCTTTTTGGCATGAAGATGTTTTTTGTGTCGCGGTTTATGAACAGAAAAATCATACGCTTTTAGGATATATTTATTTCGATCTCTTTCAACGACCTCTCAAAATGTCTGGTGCATGGATGGATGAGCTGTCTGTATCTACAGATTATCAGGATTGGAAGAATGTTGCGCACATTTTATGTATTTCAAATTTTCATGAAAAAGAGCAATGGCGCTCTGATGAGGTGCAGACTTTGTATCATGAATTGGGACATTGTTTGCATGGACTGTTAAGTCGGCATCCTTTAGCTCCTTGTTCTGGTATTAGCGATGTGCCGTGGGATATTGTGGAATTGCCAAGTATGCTTGCTGAGCAATGGTCGAAGCAGCCGGTTTTTTTAAAAAATTTAGGTCAACACAAAGATACGCAAGAGCCTTTACCTCAAGAGTGGATTGAAAAAATTTATTCTAAAGAGCGCTATGGAGCTGCGCGCTTTTTATTAAGACAGGCCTTGTTGGGTTTTTATGATTGGAATGCGCATAACCAGAATTTTCATCGTGAAGAAACAATCTCATCTTGGAGAGAAATAGGTGGAAAGTATTGGCCATTAGGTGTTTTAGAGAGCGACTGTTTTCCTATGACATTTTGTCATATTTTTTCAGGTGGATATAGTGCGGGGTATTATTCTTATCTTTGGGCAGAGGTTTATGTGCATCAGGTCTATGCAAAAATGCAAGCCCTTGCTGAAGCAACATCTTGGTCTGAGGCTGGAATGGCATTTAGAAAAGCTTTTTTAAATAGAGGCGGAGATGCAAATCTTAAGAAAAACCTTGATGACTTTTTAGGCGAGCCGCTTTCTGTGGATTATCTTTTAACATACTATGGATTGGAAAAATCATCATGACAGGTCTTGTGGAAAAACAGATCTATTTCGTATGGATTGACTGTGAGATGACGGGTCTCGATGTGTTTTCTGACCGTCTGTTGGAAATTGCTATTTTGGTCACTCTTCCTGATTGTCAAAAAATACTCTATCAAAACTCTTGGGCTCTGAGCTGCACACAGTCGCGTTTAGAGCAAATGGATGCATGGAATCAAGAGCATCATGGGGGATCTGGATTGTGGAGCCTTTGTTTGGAATCTTCTCATACAGCGCAAGAAGTTCAGCAAGTGTTGCTTCGCGATCTGAGGGCATTGGGCATGGATGACCAGCAAGGATTTTTGTGTGGAAATTCGATTCATCAAGATCGGTATTTTCTCAAAAAAGAGATGCCGTATTTTGAAAAATTTCTTCATTATCGGCAGATTGATATTTCTACATTAAAAACCTTATGGCCATTTTTGCGACCACAGAAGTCACTTTTTGAAAAAAGCAACCAAAAGCATAGAGCATTAGATGATATTATGGAATCTATGCAAGAGTATCTCTATTATCAAAAAAATCTTTCTTAATCATTGTCATAGATCGATTTTAAGAAAGATGTTAAAATAAGCTTGATATTTGTTACTTTTCTCTCAATCATGCATAAATCGTTTCTGATCCCCTATTGTCATTCTGTTGAAGAACACGCAGATTTATGGGCGGATGTGTTGGAATTCTTCTCTGCTTGTTCTTGCAATCAAGGATTATGGTTGTTAGAAGGTCCATTGGGTTCTGGAAAAACTTTATTTGTTCAGCAGTGGGCAAAAAAACATGGATATCAGCAAGTGTTAACAAGTCCGACATACAGTTTGATGGAATTTTACTCGGATTTAAAAATGGCGCATTACGATCTGTATCGTATTGAGACAGCAAGAGAGCTAGGTGTTCTCAATTTGCCAGATATGATGGATTATTTGAACTTTGTTGAGTGGGGAGAGCGTTTTTCTGAATTAAAAATGCTTGCAAGTGGCATAATTCGCATTCATGTGAAATCAAATTTTGAACGTGAAATTTTTATAGAGATTCTATGATCCAATTTCTTGATCCATCAGTCGCTGCTTTAATTGCGGCAGGTGAAGTGATTCACGGTCCGCGGGATGTCTTAAAAGAGCTGATTGAAAATAGCTTAGATGCCCAAGCGAAAAATATCCATATTGATTTGAGTTATGGCGGTATTGAATCTATCAGTATTCGAGATGATGGAATTGGGCTCAATGAGGCTGATCTGCAATTAAGTATTCAAAAGTATGCCACAAGCAAGATTGTGCGTATAAGTGATTTAGAGAATCTTGATACTTTTGGTTTTAGAGGTGAAGGCTTATTTAGTATTTGCACGGTTTCTAATTTAACAATTCGTACTCGTCAGGCCAACAGTGATATAGGCTTTGAATTAGTTTCAGTGCTTCCTGATAAAACGCCGCGTGTTCATCCTTGTGGAGCATTACGTTTTGGGACTGAGGTCATTTGTGCGAATTTGTTCGCACCTATCCCTGTGCGGAGAAAGCTTTTAAAAAACACACACCTAGAGACAAAAAGAGTTTGTGATAGAGTGCGCGCTTTGTTAGTGATGCAAGAAGATGTCAATATCGAGCTGAAAAATAATGGGAAAGTTTTAATGCGTTTATCGGCAGTGAAAACAACTCATTTTCTTGATCGTCTTATGCAAGCTTATCCGCAAACGAAGGCGAAATCTTGGATTTATCAGGAGCAAATTTTTGATAGCGGCGTCATTCGCGCTTGGTATTATCCTGATAATACCAAAGGTTTAGATCAGACATGGGTCGTGAATAAGCGCTGGGTGGCGCAATCTGTTTTTTTAAAAGCGGCTCAGCGTTTTGTTCAACAGGGGATCTTGATTGTATCGATTGATCTTTTTTCTCGTGATATTGATGTGAATGTTCACCCACAAAAGCATCAGATTGGTTTTTTTAAAGAGGATGCAATTTTGCATACCATCGTGGATTTTTTTCAGAGTTTTCTGGGAGCTTATTGTGCTCAAGATTACGGGATAGATCATTTGTATCAAGGCGCTGTTTCTTCCGGTATAGTGCGTGATTTCGCTCGGAATGAATCAGATTCCGTTGGAGGAGAGGGGGCATGTTTAACACAAACAGAACCATTATTCAGAGATTTACAAATGAAAAATTTCGCACATCTGCCATCCTTCGAGCATAAGATAAGTGCTTATGGAGCGCTGAGGGTGATTCGTATTGATGAGGAGACGCTCATTTGCTCTGATCATGAACAACGTGCGTTCTTGTTAGATTTTTCTCGATTAAAAAAAGCTTATGACGTTTTGGGGAATGCTTGTGAATCTCCTCAGGATGAGCGGATCATGTTGTTGACTCTGCGATCTCATGATGAAGATTTTGAGGCATGGATAAAAAAACAATCTTTTTTTATTATGAATTTTGGCTCTTTTGAAATTAAACAATTGCTTGCTATAAAAGGGTTTCCTGGTTATGAATAAATCGATCTTGGCTATTATAGGTCCTACAGGGACTGGGAAGACAGATGTTGTCGCACAATGGGCGCAAGAACTTGAGCTTGAAATTATTAGCCTAGATTCTGCCTTGGTCTACAGAGAGTTGAGTATTGTTGCTAATAAGCCTAATGCCGATCTTTTAAATCTTTGCCCTCATCATGTCATTAATGTTTGTTCTGTAAACGATCCTTTTAATGTTGCAGAGTATTTTTATCAAAGTCAAAAAGCAATTGCATCTGTTTTGGCAAAAGGCAAAGTCCCTCTTATTTTAGGCGGCACAATGATGTATGCATATGTTTTATATAAAGGATTAAGTGCGAAAGCGTCCGTGAGCGATTCATTTCGGCAGTATGTTTTATCACAATGGCCAACAAAAGATAAAGCTTATGCGTATTTAAAGTCCAATCATCCTTGTTTGGATCCGAATTTCGATCAAAATAATACGCATCGAGTTTATCGAGCATTAGAAACTTTTCTATTAGAGACATCAGATTCTCATGCCCCTATAAAACAAACAGAACTGATACCCTATCAGTATCAGGTTGATTTTGTTGGTTGGGATTATTTCGATAAAGATGCGCATAGGTCTCTTTTGGCAAATAGAGTAGATCGCATGTTGCGCGAAGGTCTGATTGAGGAAATTGAATTTTTATATAGTCATTATCCAGCTGCAGATTTATCTTTTTGGCGTTTTGTTGGGTATCGTCAGTATCGTGATTGGCTAGAAGGGCGTATGACTTGTTCCGATGCTCGTTTCCGAACAATTATTGCTAATTGTCAATTAGCGAAGCATCAAAGAACTTGGATGAGGAAATTTCCATTAAAAAAAATGAGTTATTATGATGCTAACGGTGAAAAAGAAATGAAAGTTATGATAAAAGACTATGCAGACTCTATGAAGTTTTGCTAATGTATTAGAGAAGTTTTGCAGGTACTGCGATAAAACATAAGTTCTATTTATTTTAAGGGACACACTTTTATGTCAAAAAATTCTTATTCTTTACAAGAACCATTTCTCAATGGTGTACGTCGCGAAAAGATCCCTGTTTCTATCTATCTTATTAATGGGATTAAGCTACAAGGTGTTGTAGAATCTTTTGATCAATTTGTTATTATGCTGAAAAATAACGTTTCTCAAATTGTTTATAAACATGCGATATCCACTATCGTTCCTTCTAAAAATATTTCCAAACAAGCCTTTCAACTTGATCCTCGTCATGATAATCAACAAGATATTGAAAATAATATTGAGTCTATTGACGATCTAGTGAATGATGCGCTTTCTGATTAAGTCTGATAGGAGCAAGGCATGAAGTGGGATCCTGAAAAACAGGAATGGAAACGAGAAAACAGTGAGCAAGGACCGCCTGATCTGCTGGCCTTGTTTACAAATCTTTTTTCAAATAAGAAGCAACCTGGAAACAATATCAGTGGTTCTAAAAATACCGGTTGGGTGATGTTTGGCCTACTGTTTTTGATTATTGTGTACTGTTTGTCTGGATTTTATATTATTCGGGAATCACAGCAGGCGCTGGTATTGCGGTTTGGTCAAAAGTATCAAGAAAAAGAACCAGGCCTTTTTTGGAGAGCGCGCGGACTTGATAAAGTATTTATTGTGGATACAAAAGCCATATATTCTTTTAAGAAGGAAAATATGATGTTGACAGAAGATCAGAATATGATTTCTGTTGGGTTTGAGATTCAGTATCGCAAAAATCATATAGAGCAATATTTGTTTGCAAGTCAAAATCCTGTTTCTATTTTGCATCAGCTCGTAGAAAGCTCGATTAGAGATGCAATCGGTCATTCTTCTTTAGATAATATTCTGACTTCTGAGAAACAGAAAATCACTTCTAATATTCAAATGCAAATTCAATCCTCTTTAGATGCCTATGCGATAGGTCTTGAAGTGATTGATGTCAATTTAGCATATGTTTTACCTCCAGAGCCTGTTCAAGCGGCTTTTAATGATGTGATAAAAGCGATTGAAGATGAGCAAACGTATCAGAATGAAGCCTTAAGATATCGTGAAAGTCAGATCCCTCAGGCTACTGCAGCGGCACAAAGAGTGCGTTTAGAGGCTCAAGCTTACTATGATCAGCGTGTAGAAAAAGCAAAAGCGCATGCTCAAGCTTTTGAGCAAATAGCGCTTACAGAGAAAGAGTGCTCTGATATTGTTCGTAAAAAAATGTATTATGACACAATGAAGCAAGTTTTATCTGATGTGAATAAAATTCTTGTGGATGATCACCTGGGCTCTCAAATCATTTTAATGAATGAGCAGCATAAAAATACAGCTTTGAAGGGGATAAGTTCATCTGGAGTGGCTGATCATCACGGACATGCTAAGGACTGAGGATATGCGTAATTTTGTGAGTTATTTGTTTGTTTTTATCTTGTTTTTAGTAGGCTTAGGAACGCAGTGTCTTTTTATTGTGCAAGAGGGTCAAAAAGCGATGCTGTTAAGACTAGGGAGCTTACGACAGCATGCACAGCATCAGGTACAAATTTATGAACCTGGACTTCATTTCAAGATTCCTTTTATAGAAAGTCCTTATTATCTAGATTCTCGTTATCAACTTTGGGTGACTGATTCTGATCGAGTTCAAACAGTCGAGCAACTGTATTTGCTTGTTGATTTCTATGTGCAGTGGCAAGTTTCTGATTATGCTGTGTTTTTTAGAGCTAATGCAGCAAGTGGGCAGCGCACATGGCCTGATGCAAAGCGGCATGTTGAAATTTTATTAAAACAAAAAGTTCGTAATGCTGTGTTAGAGCAATTTGGGCATCGTTCTTTATCTCGTTTAATTTCTGAAGACAGAAAAGAAATCATGAGGACCTTTGCTGATATCATTTCTCCGAGCTTAGAAGGTCTAGGAATTCGCCTAATTGACTTTCGTTTAAAAAAGATTGAACTTCCTGATGATGTGAGTGAAAAAATTTATAATCGAATGAAGACAGAGCGTCAAAAAAGTGCCGCAATACATCGTGCACGCGGATTGGAGCGATCGGAAAAAATTCGTGCCCAAACTGATTATGAAGCACAATACATGCAGACACAGGCTGCCAGTGATGCGTTGAAAATGCGCGGAGAAGCTGATGCAACAGCATCCAAAATTTATGCAAATGTATTTTCAAAATATCCACATTTTTATAATTTTTATGAAAGCCTCAAAAGTTATGAAGAGATTTTCAAACCGGGTGATCAGGTGATTTTGAGTACACAGTCGACATTATTTGATCATTTTCAACAAAGAGAGAAATCATGATTCAAATTCCAAGTAATTTTATTGATCCATTTTTAGATCGCGAAAGGGGTCATTATGATGATCCGGTTTATTCACGCGAAGCTATTGTGCTTTTGATTGAGCACAATAAAGGTCTTGTTCCTAGAGATGCTTTTTCAAATTTTTATTCTGAAAGTGCTAAAAAACAGCAAGCTTTTGATTACAGAATTAAAGCAATGATTCGTGATGCGCAATTGATTGAGCATGATGATCAGCTGAGCGTATTGTCATATTGGCCTTGTCTTGAAGGGACCGTAGTCGAAAAAGAGAACGATCTCTATCTCGTGGTTGATGGACAAGACAATGTTCAACCTGTGGAGTATTTACTCTCAGCCGTGCAGCCTGAAGCTTTATTTTCTGGGGATTGTGGTATTTTTTCTTTAATCACCCATTTACAGACAGTGGTTTTAAAAGAGCTAAAAGAGCCGATCACTGTTTACGCAATAGGATATATCAAAAATGCAAAAGATTATCTTTTGCCAGCTGGATATGCATTTGCTGTAGAGGTTTGCGAGGGGGTTTATAAAGGAGAAATTCTGAGTGCAAAAAGCTTACAGAAAAAAGAATATAATACAGGCATGAAGGTCTATGTCAGAATTGATAGACAAGCCACAGGCCCTTATATTTTGTCAGAAATTATGGATTTTCAAAGTGTTCCAAAAGGCATCCATGAAGTGATTACAAAGTATAATTTAGCTTGGACATGGCCGCAATCTGTAGATAAAGAAACCAGAGATTTAGAGGCCGCCATTATTTCTATCACCTCTGATAGAGTCGATTTGACTGAGCTACCATTTGTGACAATCGATGGCATTACTGCAAAAGATTTTGATGATGCTGTTTATGTGCAATTTCATGAAGATCGTTCTTTTGATCTCTATGTCGCCATTGCGGATGTTGCTCATTATGTGCAGCCAGGCTCTGCTATTGATAAAGAGGCTGCTGTACGTGGTGTTTCTGTGTATTTTCCGAGATATGTGATCCCGATGTTACCAGAGGTCTTATCAAACGATCTGTGTTCTTTGAAACCAGATGTTTTACGATACGCCTTAGTATGCCAGATGCATTTTTCTTCTAATGCAGAGCGTTTATCTTATAAATTTTATCCTGGAATTATTTGTTCTCAAGCGCGTTTGACATATGATCAAGTTCAAAGACGCGATATTCCTATGTCTTTAAAGCGTAATATTGCAGATTTATGGGATGCCTATGCAATACTCAAAGAATCGCGACAAAAACGCGGTTCTATTGCGTTTTCTCAGCAAGCTTTACATTTCGATCTTGGGGAAAATGAGCGTGTTCTGGGGATCTCAAAAGTTGAAAATTTGGAATCACATCATTTGATTGAAGAAATGATGTTGGCTGCAAACGAAAGTGCAGCGCTTTTTATCAAAGAGCATTCATCCATTGGGGTCTATAGGATTCACGATAGTCCTGCAGAGAATAAAGTTCAATTATTAAATATGACTCTGAAAGGCTTGGGGCATGAAATTACAGCACCTTATACCTTAGAAAAAATTAGCGAAGCCTCATTGTTTTTGCAAAATAATCATCCTCGCTTAGCAGGTTTGATGACGAGAATCATGCAAAGAGCTGGTTATCATATTCAGCCAGATCGACATTTTGGATTGAATTTTGATTTATATACGCACTTTACTTCACCAATTCGGCGCTATCCTGATTTAGTCGTCCATCGATTGATTTATACAATTTTAGGCAAAAAAAAGGGCCAAATGTCTGAGCAGGCTGTGAAAAAAGCCCTTGATCGTGTGAATTATCTTGAACGCCGTGCAGAAGAGTCAGAGCGATATTATCAGCAAATTCTTAAAGCTCGTTATGCTCTGACTTTAGATTCTGCTCCTTTAGATGCCTTTGTCAGCGGTCTCTCTTCTTTTGGAGTTTTTGTTGAAGTCGAAGACTATGCTATTGATGGGCTGATACATGTGTCTTTACTTGGTCCAGGATATTGGACTTATGATGCGCAACGGTCCGTTGTGATCAGTGATCAGTCTGGTACTAAAGAGTGGAGAATTGGAGATAGTCTGAAAGTGCGCGTGAAAACGGTAGATTTGGAAACATATCGTGTTCACTTTGAGCCAGTAATTTAAGGATAAAAAAGGTGCAAAAAATCAGTATTTACGGCAAGCATTGTGCGGAACATGCTTTGCGGTCACCATATGTGCAGATCGATCATATTCGCTGTACACAGGAGCAGAGCCACCTGTTCTCCGCTGTTTCTAAAAAATTGATAGAAATTTGCAAGATAGGCGATTTGCCTTCTCAGTATAAGCATCAAGGAATTGAGATAACTTTACGTCTCAATTTAGCAGCCAATTTATCTGAATGCGAGATGCAAGAGTGGAAGACAATCTTATTTTTAGATCGTCTCAGCGATCCTATGAATGTAGGGAGTATTTTGCGACACGCTGTCGCATTTGGCGTGGATGCTGTGTGTTTACCAAAAAATCATGGATGCCCTATCACGCCTGCTGTAGCACATGCATCGAGTGGAGCACTTTTTGAAATTCCGGTTATTTATACTTCTTCGTTGAATCAGCAATTGCGCTATGCCAAAGATGCAGGCTTCGGATTGATCGGCACATCTTTGAAGCAAGGGCAATCAGAGCTTTTTTCACAGAGCGTTTTTTGGCCTAAAAGTGCTATTGTCATTGGTGAAGAGGGCGCTGGTCTATCGCATGGCGTTGAGCAATTGTGTGATCATTTGGTTTTTTTACCCATGAATAATCAGCGTATACAAAGTCTGAATGCAGCAGTGTGTGCATCGATTATTTGTTATGAGCGATATAAAGGTCTGAGTGCCAAATAACTATCATCAAAATGCTATAATTTTTTAAGAGAATTGGTTGTGATTGTATGGACTGGTTAACGCTTTTTCTAACCTTGTGTTTTTTGGAAATCATTTTGGGAATTGATAATGTATTATCATTTTCGATGTTAGTGCGAGGTGCGCCAGAGTCTGAAAGAAAGCAGGCAAAAGTGATTGGGCTTTGCGGTGCTTTTGTCGCAAGAATTATATGTGTCGCGATTGCTTTGCATCTCAAACATATCTCATACGCCGTTTCGGCAGGATCTCTTAAGATTTCTTTTGAGCAACTTTTTGTTTGTTTGGGCGGTCTTTTTTTAATTTTTAGATCGACCCAAGAATTGTATCAGCATCAACACTCTTTGAATGAGCCTGTTAGGCACGATTGCGATCTTCATGAAAAATCGAATGTATTGAGAACAATCGTACAGATTATTTTCATTGATCTTGTTTTTGCAATCGATTCGGTTCTTGTGGCAATTGCTTTTACGGAAAATGTTTTTATTATTATACCATCGATCGCGTTGAGTATGATTTTTATGTATTTCTCTTGTGATATCGTGATTTCATATACGGAAAAATCATGGAGGCTCAATATCTTGGGCCTATTTTTTGTTTTTTTGATTGGAGCCTATTTGGTACTTCAAAGTATGGGGCTCGATTGTCAAAAAGGGTATCTCATTTCTATTATTGTGTTTAGCTCTATTTATGAAACTTACATGTACTATCTCGAGCAATGTAAACAAAAAGGTCAAGCATGAAAAAAAAAGAGAGCAGTTACAGTGCGCAGCATATAGAAGTTCTGGAAGGGCTGGAGCCTGTTCGTCGTCGACCCGGAATGTATACAGATACTGCATCGCCATTACATTTACTACAAGAGCTGATAGACAATAGCGTAGATGAGGCCTTATCAGGTTATGCATCTGAAATTGTAGTGACTTTGCATGACGATCAAAAAGCTTTCAGTGTCGCTGATAATGGTCGCGGTATGCCGATTGATATCCATCCGATTCACAAGAAACCTGCAATAGATTTGATACTGAGCACTCTGCATTCTGGAGCGAAATTTTCAAAAAATGCGTATGATTTTTCTGGGGGCTTGCATGGGGTAGGCATTTCTGTCGTGAATGCTCTATCGCAAGAATTATCAGTGCAAGTGATTAAAGATCATAAAATTTATGAAACACAATATCGAGATGGCGTTTGTGTGTCAGATTTGAAAAAATCAGGTCATACAAAAGAGTTAAAAAGCGGCACTATTGTGTTTGCTTATCCGAATCCTCAGTATTTTGAAAAGAATCAAATTTCTCTTGATAGAGTCAAAAAGATTTTGCGTACGAAAGCACTGCTTTGTCCGAATTTAACTTTAAAATTGATTGATCAAGATTTTGTGCAGACTTGGTGTTATCCAGGCGGGCTTGAAGGATATATGTGTTCTTTGAATTTCAGCGAGCCCTTGTGGAAAAAGCCATGGATTTATTATCGTCGGCAAGATGATTATGAAATCCACATAGCTTTAGTTTGGGCACAGGATGTAATTATAGATGAATCTTTTGTGAATCTGATTCCCACGGTGCACGGTGGTGCTCATGTGCAAATGCTGAAATCTGGATTATTAGAAGCCTTAAAAGACTACACAAAAAACCTTTCTAAGAGTCTGAAAGATAAGATTATTATTGAAGATATGAGTGCCGGCATGAATTGGATTTTGTCCTTAAAAATCCACGATCCAAATTTCCAAGGTCAGACTAAAGAAAAGCTAGGATCTTTGGCGCAGTCCTCTATTATAGGAACGGCTATAAAAAATGCCTTTTTAGCATGGCTGTTTTCACACTATGACGAGGCTCAAAAACTGATGGAATGGATTGATGCGCGCCAGCAACAGCGCTTATTATCCGCTCAGATTAAATCGATAAAAAAAACAAATAGCGCAAAGCTGCCAGCTAAACTCTCAGATTGCACTTCCAAAAACTTTTATGATCGAGAATTGTATTTAGTTGAAGGAGATTCTGCGGGTAGCTCAGCAAAGCAGGCACGCGACAAAGAAACACAGGCTATTTTACCTCTGCGAGGGAAGGTGCTCAATACATGGGAGCTCAAGTCACATAAAGCTTGTGAATCTCAAGAAGTGCAAGATATTATGGCGACTTTAGGTATTGAGCCGATGAGTGATGATCTTTCGCGGCTAAGATATAATCGAATTTGTTTGCTTTCTGATGCGGACTCTGATGGATCACATATTGTGACATTACTCTGTGCCTTGTTTGTGAAACATTTTCCAGCGTTAGTTCGTCAAGGGCATTTATACGTAGCACAGCCTCCATTGTATAGAATTGATATTGGAAAAGAGCATTTTTATGCGCGGACTTTACATGAGCAAGAAGAGATTCTTGCGCGTTATAAAGGGAAAAATTATACCGTTTTGAGATTTAAGGGACTAGGTGAAATGAATCCCAGTCAGTTGAAAGATACAACTTTGAATCCGCAGCGTCGAATATTGATACAGTTATCATACGATGAGCTTGCTGAACAATATTTGGATTTATTTATGTCAAAAAGCCGAGCTGCAGACAGAAAAAAATGGCTGGAAAGTTCAGAATCGGAGCAACATTTATGACTTTGGTCTATAAACCACTTTCACAATATACAGAACAAGCCTATCGTGATTATTCTCTCTATGTTTTACTTGATCGCGCTCTTGCACGTTATAGTGATGGATTGAAGCCCGTGCAACGTCGTATTTTATATGCAATGTATGAGTTGCATCTCGGGCCTCAGTCTAAGCCTAAAAAATCTGTTCGTGCTATTGGTGATGCATTAGGTAAGTATCATCCGCATTCTGATCAAGCGGGATATGAGGCTTTGGTTGGATTAGCTCAGGATTTTTCAATACGTTATCCTTTAGTGCATGGACAAGGAAATTTTGGTTCTGTTGATGATCCGAAATCTTTTGCTGCAATGCGATATACAGAAGTGCGTCTTTCTCGATATAGTCCCTTGTTATTTGATGAACTTTCTGATTCGTCTGTTCAATGGATTTCCAATTTTGATGGAACTATGCGAGAGCCATTTGAGTTACCAGCACAGCTTCCTTTTCTTTTAATCAATGGAAGTAGCGGTATTGCAGTGGGTTTGAGTACAGAGATTCCACCGCATAATCTTGGTCAAGTGATTGATGCTCTTACAGCATATCTAAAAAATTCTAAAATTTCTGATGCAGATTTAATAGCCTTGCTCCAAGGACCTGATTTTCCACTGGGTGGCATTGTGGAGATGACTCAGGAGGAGCAGTTTGGATTCTATACTCGCGGAAAAGGACACTTTGTTCTGAAGGCAACAATTGTGATTGATGGGACGCGATTAATCATTCGATCGATTCCATACATGACAAACACTACGAAAATTATTGAACAAATTCAGAATTTAGCTCAAGAAAAAAGTTTATTAGCTCCTTTTGAATTGATTGATGAAAGTGACGAAGATCATCCTGTCTGTCTTTCATTAATTTTTAAAACATCAGCTCAAGCGAAAGCTGCGGTTGATGTATTATATGCCAAAACAGATTGTCGGGTAAATTATCGTTGCTATTTTCATGCGCTCAATCACAAGGGTTTGCCCTATTGTTTTGGATTGAAAGAATTTTTTTCTCAATGGACTCAATATCGAGAGACGTCATTGCTTGCTCAGGCACAAAGTCGATATTTAAAATGCGATGAAAAACAGCAGGAACTGAAGGTCTATCAGATTGCCTACGAGCATCTCGATTTAATTTTTGATGCGTTAAAACAAGAAAACGATCCTTGGGTCTATCTTGGTAGAGTTCTTTCATTATCTCAAAAAGAGATCGATATTTTGGCAAGCCTAAAGTTAAAAGATCTATCAAAATTATCTATGGATGCCATTTATGCACAGCGTCGTGAATTAGATCAAGAAATGAGTTCTTTAGGAGAGCTGATTGAGCGTAGAGATTTGAGAATTAAGTCTATGCTCAAACAGCTCAATGATCTGAAAAAAACCTACGCTGACAAACGTCGCAGCACTCTTGTGATTGTTGATACTCTTGAGAAAAAAATCATTTTAAAAGCCCCCGTTAGTGTGAGCACAGAAAATGAGTCGACTCGACCTGTGTGTGTGATTTTATCGACCTTGGGTTGGATAAAAGTGATAAAAAATCAAAGTGTTTGTTTGTCTGACAGTGATCTAGGGACGCATCTTAGACAAGGGGATAGCGTATCAAAACAGCTTGTGTTGCTGGAGAAAGAGTTAGTATGTTTGCTGGATTCTCAAGGGCGGATGTATGCGATTCCGATTGCCTCTTTGCCGACCTCTAAGTTTGGACAGCATATTAGTGAACTGATTAACTTACCATCTGGATATAAAACAATTTTTCTTTTGCCATTTTTAAAGCATTACGTATTTATTACTCAAAAAGGCTTAATGCTTTATTGCGAATTACAGGAGAGTGGAGCCTTTAAACGAGGACGTCAAGTGATGAAAGTACAAGAACATGATGAGATTATTTTTGCTCATTCTGTTTGTGCAGAGGATTATATTTTTATTACAGGATTGAATGAAGGGGAATATGGTTTTATTGCTCTGTCAGACTTAACTCCAAAGTACACAGGGTCAGGTTTGCCTTTAACGAAAACATTAAACATCAAATCTGTTCAACTTTGTACATCGTTCGCTCATGTGGAGCTCTATGATCATAAAGGCAAGCTGCTTAAAGACACCCTCTCCACTTTGATTATTAAACGCGGTCAGTTACTCAAAAAATCTTCTAAAATTAAGGCCGTACACTTGCATCATGAAAAATAAAAAACTTTCTTTTCAGCAAACGCAAAGAATGCAAAAAACAGCGCAATCGCAAAAAAACTATCAAAACAATGATCAGATTCTGAGAATGCAGGTGATTGCGCACCATGGTCGCCATTTCAGTGCAGTCGATCTTCAGTGCTGTGAGAAAATTTATAAAATTGAGCATAGTCGGCGATTTTATCCTGTAGTTGGCGATGAGATTGATGTGCTTTGTGATAGCAGTGGCTCATTTAAAGTGAACAAAATTTGTCCTCGCAAAACAGAATTAAAGAGACTTGAAGAAAAACATGAAAGAATTTTGGCATCTAATATTGATCAGGCTTTTGTTGTTTTAGCGAAAAAGCCCGATCCTTGGCCAGAGCTTCTAGCACAGTACCATACCTATCTTTCTTTGCTAAAAATCAAACCGATTTTTCTGATTAATAAAGCCGATCTAGGAGATTTGCATCCAGACCTGACGACCAGATTAGCATATTACCAAAAGCATTTAGATCTGAATGTGGTCTTTTGTTCGTCTCGTGCAGAAGAGAGTCTTATCTGTCTAAAAGGATTCATGAAGCATCGTTCATCGATTTTTATCGGGCCCTCTGGAGTTGGGAAATCCAGTCTTATTCAGGCGCTATTACCTAAAGAAAATTTAGTCGTTGGCGATCTGTCAGAGAGCGGAAAAGGAGGCCATACAACTTCTGTGACTCGATTGTATCGTTGCGATGATTTTTGTGTTATCGACTCTCCGGGTATTCGTCAGTGTGATCTCGGTCCTCTAACTGTTGCTCAGCTACGAGGCGTATTTTCAGATCTGAAACAATATGGCTGTCGTTTTCAAGATTGCGATCATCGGCATAGTCATGGATGTGGTTTGCCTGCTGTGCTGAATCAACCAGATCTTGCTCAACGATATCATGATTATTGTTTTCTATGGGATAAATTTATCGCGGTACGACTCTAAAGGAACTTTGGATCCTGCATGCGGAATTTCTTTGACATAGAGCGGGACCATATATCCAGGTAATGCTTGACGCAGTTGGGCCATAATTTCTAATCCCTTTGTAATGGGGACAAAAAAATGCCCTGCACCGCTGACTTCATCAAATTGATGCAAATAGTAAGGCGATACACCACTTTCATAACAACGCAGTGCCAGATCTTTTTGTGCCCCAAAAGAATCATTAATATTGCGTAAAAGGACAGCTTGATTTCGCATCGTCAATCCTGCATATTTCCATTGTAAAAGAATGGTTTGTAAATTTGTATCGATTTCTTGAGCATGATTAATATGAAAAATGAGCTCTATGTTTTGTTTATATTTTTCTTGGTGCTCTTTCAAAATTTCTAAAAGTTCTTGAGTGAATCTTTGAGGAATGACAATAGGGAATCGAGTATGGAATCGAATGACACGAAGGTGTTGTATCTCTCCGAGATCTGTTAGGATTTGTGCAATTTTTCTATCGGGTAAGGAGAGAGGGTCGCCACCAGAAAAGATCACTTCAAAAATTTCAAGATTATTTTTGATTAGAGAGAGCGTCTTTTCCCACTCTGTTCTTTCAAAACTTTGTTGATTTTGTGTGTAATCAAAATGTCTTCGAAAGCAATAGCGACAATGAATGGGGCAGTAATGAGTTGTGATTACTAAAATACGGCTTTGGAATTTTTTTAAAACTCCTTTTTGGGATATAAAAAGGCTTTCCTCTAAGGGGTCATTGGAGACATGGCAGTCAGATGAAATATCATTTTCTTGTGGGAGTGGTAAAATTTGAAGTAATAAAGGGTCGGAAAGATTGTTTTTTTGCATACGAGCTGCAAAACTTTTTGGTACTCGCAGGGAGAAATTTTTCGGATTGTAGTTGAACTGATTCAGCATTTCTTTGGAAATTTCTAAATATTCAAAAAGTTCTACTTGATTTGTTATCAGATTCTTTAGCTCGTCGGTCCACGAATTCACGAGATTCTCTTGATTTTAAGCAATATCTGGGCCCATAATAACTCAATTGTTTATATTTTATAAGAGTCTGATATGGCAGAAATTTCAACAAATGAGTTTAAAGCAGGAGTAAAAGTTCTTTTGGAAAATCAACCTTGTTGCATTTTAGAGAACGAATTTGTGAAGCCAGGTAAGGGTCAAGCTTTTAACCGTGTCAAAATTCGGAATTTGCTGACTGGGCGAGTTTTAGAAAAAACTTTCAAATCAGGAGATACCTTAGAGGCCGCTGATGTCGTAGATTTGAATATGCAATATGTCTATCCTGAAGATGGCAATTGGGTCTTTATGGATCAAGAAAGTTTTGAACAAATTGCAATTGATCCAAAAACTTTGGGAGATGCAAAAAATTGGGTTTCAGAGCAAGATGTCTGTATTGTCACGCTCTTTAATGGTCAACCTATCTCTGTGTTGCCCCCGAATTTTGTGATCTTAGAAATTATACAAACAGATCCAGGTCTTCGTGGAGATACATCTTCGGGCGGAACTAAACCAGCTACAGTGAGCACGGGTGCAGTTGTTAAAGTTCCTCTTTTTGTACAGCAGGGTGAAAAAATTAAAATTGACACTCGCGATGGTAGCTATGTCTCTAGAGAGTCCTAATCTTTTAGAGCATCGTGCTCATATCAAAAAGAAAATCCGCGCTTATCTCGATGATCGCGGATTATTAGAGGCTGATGTGCCTGCAGTATATCCTTTTGTTTGTCCTGATGACGCTATTGATCTCATGACTTTTGATCGATATGGGAGACCTTTTTATTTGCAGCCTTCCCCTGAGCTCAATTTAAAAAAAGTGCTCAGTTTTTATCATCATGATTGCTACAGTTTAAATTATGCTTATCGCTCAGATCCACGCACGCCACGGCATCATCCTGAATTTATGATGCTAGAATTGTATCTTTTAGGCGAAAATAGTTATCGGCGCTGCATTCAAATGACTGTAGATGTGATTGCTTTTTTTACTGGAACAGCGTCTTTTTCTGAAAGCACGTATGAAGAAATTTGGGCACGTATTTTAGGAAGAGATTATCAACGCTCTGATGCACATTTTAAGCAAATATTAAATCAGCTCGGCACGGATTACGATCCGAACTGGGATTTATCAGTTTTGGAAGATTTGATTTTTTCTTTACATATACAGCCTTTTTTGGGTATGAATACAATAGATGTCATTAGTGGCTTTCCTGCGCATCAGGCAGCTTTAGCAAAAATAGATCCATCTTCCGGTTTAGCTCATCGTTATGAGGTGTTTGTAGCGGGCGTAGAGGTCGCAAATGGCTATTATGAGCTCAGTGACGAGCAAGAGAATCGAGAGAGATTTGAGCAGTGGATATCTCGCAGGGTAGGAAATACGGGCATGCAGACAGCAAGCTTTCGAGATGAGCAATTTTTTAAGGCGCTGGCTCATATGCCTCTTTGTAGCGGAGTTGCAATAGGAATTGATCGATTATTTATGCGCTCTTTTAATGCTCAGCATATCGAAGATGTCTTGCTCGTGCCATGGTCGCAATATTGTTCTTAGAAAACCCTTCGAATTTTTACTAGGCAAATAATCACAATTAAAAAAACAGTCGGTATTTCATTGATAAATCTGAAAAAATTTTCGGAGTGAGGTTGTGTATGATTTTCAAAATTTTTGATAATAGATCCAAGCCAGTGATGATATCCCACTAAAATAAAAACGGCTAGTATTTTTGCATGTAACCAATGTGAGTGTTGAAACCAATTCCATCCGTACAAAGCAATCATGCCTAGGCCTGTTGCAAGAACAATAATCATAGCAGGATACATAATAAAACGATAAAGTCGTTTTTCCATTAAACTAAACATTTGGTAACAATGCAGCTCATACACGCGTGTGTGATAAACAAATAAGCGTGGTAAATAAAATAATCCTGCAAACCATGACACAAGGGCCAGCCAATGCACAATAATCAAGAAAGTGTACATATGAGTTCTCCTTTATCTTTTTTTGAAGCGGTACTCTTCGATCAGCCGGCAGGGATTTTTACTTACAGCTATCATACCGCGGTTTGCGTGGGAACGGTAGTACAAGTCCCTTTTGGAAAAAAGAACAGATATGCTGTCATTATTAGGGTCTTGGATGCACAACCTCAGGTTTCCTATACAATAAAAAATTGTATTGCAATTTTGCTTGAGCAATGGTTTTGCCAGAAAGAGATCAATTTTTTAATGTTTTCCGCTAGATATTATCACACAGATCTTTGTGATGTTTTAAAATCATCATTTTCTCGCATTGTGCTTGATCGCATTGTTAAACAAAGAGAACATCACACAAAAGATGCTGTATCACATGAGACTGAAAAGACAGAGGACTTTTCTAGGAAGCTTAGTCTCAATAACGATCAAAAAAAAGTTGTATCCAGTGTGGTTCTGGGTACTTTTTCTCGGCATTTGATTTACGGAGTGACTGGGAGTGGCAAAACTCGTACTTATCTCGATATAGCATCTGAAGCTTTAAAAACAGGGAATGTGCTTTATTTAGTTCCAGAAATTTATCTGACAACAACTTTGCTAGAGGTGATAGAACAGACTTTGGGGGTACGCGTGATGGTGTATCACTCTTTAATTTCTCCTAAAAAAAGAGAAGAGTGCCTGAGATACGCACGGTATTCATCCAAAGGTATGATTTTCTTGGGTGCTCGTTCAGCGGTTTTTTTACCTATTCGAGCTCTTTCTTTAGTCATTATTGATGAAGAGCACGACAGTTCCTATAAAAACCAAGAAGGCAGGTTCAGGTATCATGCACGAGATCTGGCGATTTATAAAGCACAGCTTTTTTCATGTCCTTGCATTTTAGGCTCAGCAACACCGAGCCCGAGATGGTTTATCGATAAAAATGGACAGATCCATACTCTGTTGGAGCGAGCTACTGGTTATTCTAATCCTCCCATTGAATTAAAAAGCGTGAATATGCCGACTTTTGAATTGCCTTTAGATTGGAGTGTCTTAAAAGAAATACAGGTGGTTCTAGAGCGAGAAGAGCAAGTTTTAATTTTCCTTAATCAAAAAGGATATGCTCCACGTTTATATTGCCAGGAGTGCAGAGAAAGTACATTGTGTGAAAGTTGCCATGCTCCTATGACTGTACATGAGGAGATCTTAATGTGTCATCATTGTGGAGTGCAGGAGCCTTTAGTCAGCAATCAGTGTCCTCAATGCCAAAATAATAGAGTTCTTTTAGGCTTTGGCCTGGATCGGTTAGAGGAGTTTTTGAAAGAAGTTTTTCCCGCAGAAACAGTTATTAAAATTGATAAGCAAACCGCAGGTACAGTGAAAGCGTTCGAAAAACAGCTTGATTTGATACGGCAGAATCATCGTGCGATTATTATTGGGACACAAATGATTTCTAAAGGGTATGATTGGCCAAAAGTGACACTCTGCGTTATTTTGGTGGCCCCATTTCAGATTCGATATTTTTTAAATCCTGGATTATTGCAGCAGATTTTTCAAACCGCTGGGCGTTCTGGTCGGCATGCTGTAGGATCGGTGATTTGCCCAGTTTCACATCAAGATTTTGGAGATGAAAAAGATTTACATGAAATTTTACAATCTGAGAATTATGAAAATTATTGTAAGCACTATATCGAAGAAAACGGCAAGGATATGCGATTTTTTGCCAAAATTTCGTATAGAAGTATGAAGCTCACAGAGTGCTTAAAGACTATTCGTCAATTAATAACAAAGTTACCGCCTAAAACAGTCTTCGGTCCCATGTTGGATTATCCTGCAAAAAAAAACCGTTCTTGGAATATTATCTGGTATCTGCATACTGCATCACGCTCTGAAAGAGAACAGCTTTTGCATTATCTCGAAGTCACTTTACATCCGGCTTATCCTTTTTTAGAAAAAGCTTTTTTATCCATAGAAATAGATCCGATCATGAATTTGTAAAGTTTTGGAAAGTGAAAACCATTTTTTCATGGCGCAATAGGATAAACTTCCAATTGCCAGCAATATTGCTGAAAAAGGATTTTGTGGTAATGCAGCGATGAGAATGAGTCCAAGTGCTTCAAAAATTTTTGTATGTTTCATGTTTTGAAAAAAAGAGCGGTAATATTCAGGGGTACACATTTCTCTCATGATAAACAGGCAAAGTGCAGAGCAAAAAAATGCAAATACAGTGCAAGAATGTAGAATAATTGATGCAGTTTTTTCTAAAAGATGTGTTTTCAAATCGATATTTGAGCCAGCTAAAATAGAAATCGGGTATATTTCTAAATTGTCATCAATTTTTCCGTAAATGCTTAAAGGCATCAAGCGAAAAGATTCATAAGCAATCATTAAATCTCCTTGAGATGGTGTATGAGGATCTTTTCCCACAAAAATTCTATTTGGATATAAAAAATGGCATAAAGAATTTGAATTTTTTTTATTATTAAAATTGAGATCACGATAATGAGATTTGTGATAATAACGCGGATCGGATAAAAAATCTTTTTTAATGTGATATTGACGATTAGTATAAAAATCAGGATAAAAGCTATCGGAGGGAAGAATGGATACCCCTGATGTCTTTTTATTGAAAAAAAATTTTGTAACACTCGCCTCAGGAACTGGCATCAGTTGGTACTCTTTTTCGTTAGGAACACTTTGATATTGAAATACTTTTCTCAATAGCTGATGAGTTTCTGCACTCACAGGAAGTAAGGGATCTTGGAGCTCATTTTTTTCTGGCGAAAATGAAATAAATGCATGTTCTGTCGGTTCAAGTGGATTCCATGGTGCTGTGTTTATAAGATCCTTGCTTCTTTCTCCTTCTTGCCAAAAAAGGTAGCCCGCAAAAATTTGGAGCAATAAAAGAATAGTGCTCAGTGTAAAAAGTGGAAAATGATGAGATTGAGTTATTGAGAATTGAGGTCTTCTTTTTTTAAGTGAAGATATTCTTTCCATTTTTCGAGGCTCTTGTTTTTTAATAATTTTTGAGAAATTTGTTGTTCTAATTCTTGTATGGGAATTCTTTTTTTTCCATGAGTGACGAAAACGCCGCGAGCACGAGCATGAGCTTTTAATCTCTTATCTACGTAAAAAAGATGTTCAATATAACAATATTTCTCATCTAATCCTAGAATTTTTGTTTGAACTTCAACAGAAGAAAAAGGGAAAATTTCTTCAATGAAAGAGATTTCAATTCCTTGCAACAAAGGAAAAATTCTCTGTTTTGCACTGTCTTTATCATAGCCTTGCGCATAAATAAAAAAATCTAATCTTGCCAGATCCATAAAGCTAAAATAGCGCGAATTTGTTAAATGGCCATTCATATCACAATCTATGGGTGTTACCCAGAATCTGATGTGGTGTGTTTGACTGAAAGAGCATTTCTGAGATTTTCTGCATAAAAATCTCAAAAATAAAAATATGAGACGCAACCAAAGATTCATTTGATTAATTAATCATCAAATGAATCAGATGATGCATAGCCTGTATGGCGCTCTTTCATTTCAGCGGCTGTTTTGCAATCAATACACATATCAGCTGTTGGGCGGGCAATCATTCTTTCATACCCAATTTCAACTCCACATTCATTACAATATCCGTAATCTCCGCGATCGATCAGCAGCAATGATTCTTCTATTTTTTTGATCAGTTTTCTATCTCTATCACGAGCACGGATGTGTAGAGAGATGCTTTCTTCATAGGTAGCCTGGTCTGAGAGATCTGAGGAAATTTGAGATACATCTTCTTTGAGTGCTTCAAATTCTACTTGAGAATCCGCAATCAGTGATTTTTTCCATAAAACAAGAAATTCTTTGAATAATGCTAATGTCTTTGGGGACATATAACTCTCATTTTGAGAAAGTGCCGCATTTTGGAATGCTTTGGGATTATCAAGAAAAGGGCTATAAAATTGGGACATAAGAGACTGACCTCCTTTGGATCGCCGCTGTCAACTTATCGAGTCTATAACAAAGCTTTGTACATATAGCAATTTTAGAATATATATCAAAATTTTGTTGAGCATTGTTCAAAAATAAATTACAAGGTCTCTAATATATTGATTTTGAAAAGATAACTAAAGATACAACCTTTCTTTCCGATAGTGTATTTAAATAAAGTAAAAAAATTATGCTATGCATCAAAATTCTCGAAATATCTTTCCTGTAAATTACTTTTCTTCTTTAAATCGATATAGCTTTATATGTCAAAACAGATATAAAGATGAACAGTATAAAGTCCTATCAACATCATTTTTCCCTATCAATCAAAGTGAGAAAAAAATACGATCCGTATATATTGTGCCAAGGCCTTTCAATCAGAAATTGCCGTTTCTAGCTCAGTGGCTTGAATATGAGACAGGGGAATTAGTTTTTATAGATTTTCCTCATGCGGTAGAGCACATGATGCGCACATTTATTTCATCAGAGTCGGCGGATTTGCATGATCTGTGCGCTTTTAAAATCGATCAGCTTCCGGGTGTGTATTCTCAAAATGATTTGAGAATGGAGCTGATGACAAAAAAATTTCAGCCACATTTAATATGCATATACCCTGTTTTAAATAACAATCATGGTTCAGATTTTGTTTTTGGGCACCCGAGTGATAATTGGATGTTCGATCCGCTGATTGATGCTTTGTCGTATAGACGATCATCACAAAAAGCGACACTTATATTTTTTATATTAAATCAGAGTGTTGAGCAAATCACTTTAGCAGCAGGAGATGAGCAAAGTGATACAGTAAAAATATTACAAGAAGGGATTCGTTCAGGGCTAGAAGTTGCCACACCAAAAATAATATCTATGCCTGGAGAGGAGATGAATATTTCTTTTCAAAAAAGATTTCAAATTCTTTAGTGAGTATGATTTTGGATCATAGGATCTGATCATGAAGATATTTTCAAAAGAATCAAAATCTTTTTAATATTTAAAAGCGATCTCTTGCGAAAAGCAGGATGGATTTGTAAACTATCAAACTGGGAAAACGCCTTTCTTGATTATGGGCGTTTGTGTTTTAATTATTTTTACATAAAGAGATAGTCTTATGAAATCAATGAGTGGATATATTCGCGAGGCTTTATGGCCCATTTATGGGATAGAGCATAAGAAGTTTTTACCTCTCGCTTTTATGATGTTTTGTATTTTGTTCAATTATTCCCTTTTACGTTCTGTAAAAGATGGATTTATTGTGACTGCTATTGGATCTGAAGCATTAGGATTTCTCAAAACTTTTTTTGTGTTTCCCTCTGCTGTTTTAGCGACCATTATTTATAGTTTTTTATGCCAAAAAATGGACAGCAAGAAAGTCTTTTATGTTTTTGCTGGATTTTTTGTTGGGTACTTTGTTGTTTTTACTTACTATTTGTTTCCAAGAATTGATAGCTTTCGTTTATCGAACGAATGTATTGAGGGCTGGATTGCATCTGCGCCTCGTTTAAAGTGGTTTTTTAGAATTTTTCAAAACTGGGTCTATGCAACATTTTATATCATTTCAGAGCTTTGGGGCTCTATGATGGTTTCTTTGTTTTTTTGGCAATTAGCAAATGAAGTGACTCGCCCATCAGAAGCAAAACGTTTTTATTCTATGTTTGGGCTTCTTGGCAACATGGGATTGTTGTTGACAGGCGTGATCCTCACAACATTTTTAAATGCTGATCTAGATGCAAAAGCAGCTACTGAGAACTTTATGACAGTTCTGAGCGGCTTGATCGCTAGCGCTGCTGTGACAGTTGGATTGTATGCATGGGTCCAGTGCTATGTAGCAACAGATCCTGCCTTAGTGGATCAGGTGAGTGAGGGGCCAAAGTCCTCTAAGAAAAAAGCAAAACCTGGATTCGGCGAAAGCATGAAATTAATTTTCTCTTCTCGTTATTTGGGATTGATCGCGACGCTTATTATTTCCTATGGAATTGCAACGATCTTGATCGAAGGGGTCTGGAAAGATCGTGTCAAAGCTATGTATCCAACAAAAGAGGCCTACACCGCTTTTATGGGATCTTTCCAATTCTATCAAGGTGTGGCGTCTATGCTTTTCATGCTTGTTGGTGCTAATATTTTACGTATTTTTTCCTGGACAACGGCAGCGATCTTGACTCCTCTGATGATTTTAGTAACTGGATTTTTATTTTTCCTATTTATTTTCGCGTCTAAGAGTGATGCTGCAATTTTTGCTTTTGTCGCAGTCTCCAATCCCTTGTATTGGGCTGTTATGATTGGAGCAGCTCAAAATATTCTGTCCAAAGCAACCAAATACTCTTTGTTTGATTCTACACAGAAAATGGCTTATATGCCTTTAGATGCTGATATGAAAACAAAAGGTATGTCTGCTGTTGAAGTGATTGGGGGCCGTCTAGGCAAGTCTGGCGGTGGCGTATTATTGTCAACAATTTTTATGATATTCCCTGCGTATACTTATTCTGAAGCAATGCCAATTATCGCAGTATTATGCACAACGATCATTCTTTGTTGGTTGAGTGCTGTTACCGCTCTTGGTAAAGCCTATGAAAAAGCGAGTGCTGAAAAATCACAGGTTTCCTAGCCCGCTCTGAGACTGATCTGATATCTTTTTAAAAAGATAAAGATCCAGACTTTCTAAAAATGCCCAAAGTTTGAGTGCTTTGGGCATTTTTTGCTAAAATAAATAAAGATAACCTCATTTTTCTTTATGTTTCCTAAAATTATTCATACACCAAGATTGTATCTGCGGCCACTTCACAGCGAAGATGCTGAGCATTTAAAAACTGCGATTTCTCATAGCCTTTCTACGCTTTCTTTGTGGATGGATTGGGCGGTCGATCCATTTCTACTGGCCAATGCTTTTTATCGCATTGAGAGCCATAATGTACAACGTGTATTACCACAAGGTAGTCAAGCTTATGGGATTTTTTTAAAAGAGACTCATCAGCTGATTGGAGAGATTTCTGTGCATCATAGAAATATTGAACAGGGTTATGGGCAGTTGGGGTATTGGATGTCACAGCTTTATCAAGGTCAGGGCTTTATGCGAGAGGCAGTGATTGCTATCACATTTTATCTGTTTCAGCAGCAAGATTTTCTAAAACTTGACGTGTATTGCGAGAAAGGCAATGACCGTTCAATCCAAATTGCGCAAAGTTTAGGTTTCCAGTTTGAACAAGTGTTGCAACAATTTACAATGAATTTGACAACCAAGAATACAAATGATGTTTTTGTGTTTTCACGGATCAATGTTGAAAATTTACCGCAAATATCTTGGTCTTTTTTGTAACACTGAATAAGCAAACTGTTCAATAGCTGTATTTTTATTAAGAATGAGCCTAAGACCAAGAGCATTATTTTATTTCAATACATATAAAGAGCCAAATTATGATTCGTTTTTAAAAACTGACGCAATGATGTTGATTTTATCCCTTTATTTATCAGTGTATTAGAGGCGGCCTTGCTGACAGAAAGCAAAATATAGGCTGCAAACCTAAGGTTCTGTCATATCTCTTGTGTTTTGGCATTTTGCGAATCAAGCGCAAGAAATTTATTGGCGAGTTGCAAGATTCAGCTTCTTGTTTGAATCGCGATGATAAAAAAACGCAAAGTTCATGCAGTTTATGCCCTGTCATTTGACTTTATAGCCCGCATGAGCAATGTTCAAAACGGGGTTTTTGGTCTGTCTCAGCATCATAAAAACACGACACAAGTTCGCCCCACAAAAGCAAAACGCAGACATTTCCTGATGCGCAGAAGTACAGCTAGTGATTGAGCTGCGCTGATTCTCTCTCTTTTTTATCTTGAGTGGATTTTATAAACACTATCATTTTCAGAGAGTGCAAAATTTTTTCAAAATTATAGACTTGGTAGCGTATATCATAGATAAGATGATTTCTTATTAGTTTTTAAACACTTATAGCGATTAATTTTCTTTACTCTACATTTGTTCTGGGATATATTATGGTATCTCTTTTTGCTTTATTGATTTTCAAAGCATTTTATTGAAATTTTTAGGGGCCGATATGAGCACATTTATGACACACACAAATCGTTTTTCGGAGCGTTTTTATTTTTATTTTTTAGTTATTTTGCTGTTCTTGATAGCTCAGCCTGTGATGACATTTTCTGGCATGTATACACAAGCGCAAATCATGATTGTGAATCAAATAGCGATTGGGTTCATTGGGTATGCACGTTGTAAAGTGCTTGTGCGTAGATATTCTCATTACGCCTGCTCTTGGGCTTTTACTCTAGGAAAGTCTATATTTCCGCTTGTTGCATTCATCGGCATGGTGAGCATGAGCGTATCGCACAGTCCCGCCTCTTCTTCGCTTTTTACCATAGGTGGATATGCGATCGGTGATATAGCATGCAATATATCGAGCAATTTTAATTTATATGCAGTAGCTATGATATGGACGGTTCTCCTGATGGCTGAAATTGGAACGGATTATGTCGAATTTTTTGGTGAGACTGCTGTTGAATTGAGACGAGAAGTGAAAAGAATCACTTGGCCTTCACATCATGAAACGCTGCGCTTTGTGGGCATTGTCTCTGTATTTGTAACATGCAGCGCTCTTTTTTGGTGGCTGATGGATGGCGTGATTACTCGCATTTTATCTCTTATTATAAAAACACTTTCATCGTTCTCGTAATTTAAGGATGTTATAGATTATGGATGCTCAATCTCCTTTAAAATGGTATGTTATTCAATCGATAGCCGGTTCTGAAAAGAAAGCTGTGGAGATTTTAAAAAAAGCAATAGATTTTCATCAAATTCATTCGGATTTTGGGCAAATCTTAGTCCCTACTGAAGATGTCATTGAGATAAAAAAAGGTCAAAGGAAAAAAACCGAGCGTCGGTTTTATCCTGGTTATATTTTGGCTCAAGTGCGCATGACAGATAATATTTGGCATATTGTCAAAAAATTGCCAAAAATTATCGGATTTGTAGGTGGAAAATCCGGCGAGCCTACAGCGCTCAGCGAACAAGAGGCTCAAAAAATTCTTTCTCGTGTTCAAGAGGTTTCGGATCGTCCGAGACCAAAAATTTTATATGAAATTGGAGAGGTTGTTCGTATTAAGGACGGCCCGTTCTCTGACTTTACCGGAGCTGTCGATCATATTGACTATGATAAAAACCGATTACAGGTAGCCGTAGTTATTTTTGGTCGATCAACTCCTGTAGAATTAGATTTTTCTCAAGTTGAGAAAAGTATCTAATTGACTCTTGGGAAGCCTTGGATTGATTTCTGAGGCGTTATTCACTCAAAAAAAGGATTGTGCCTTATGGCTAAGAAAATTACACATGTAAAAAAAATCCAGTTGCCAGCAAGCTCTGCGACTCCAGCTCCTCCTGTCGGTACAGCATTAGGTCCCACAGGTGTGAACTTGATGGAATTTTGTAAGACTTTTAATGCAGATACTGCGAAATTTGAAAAAGGGACGCCTATTCCAGTCATTGTTACAATTTATAATGACAGAAGTTTTACTTTGCAATATAAAACACCACCAGCAACATATTTCATCAAAAAAGCTTTGAATTTGAAATCTGGATCTGCACGTCCTCATGCGGATTTTGTCGGCACATTGACATATCAGCAGCTTGTTGAAATTGCAAAAATGAAAGAGCCAGATCTCAGTGCTTCTTCTTTAGAAGCTGCGGTTCGTACAATTGCAGGATCGGCACGTAGTATGGGTGTAAAAGTGGAAGGAGTAGAATAAAATGGCTTTTGAAACGAAAAGACAAAAAAAACATGCACAGCATAACCGTTTTGAGGTTTATTCTTTAGACCAGGCATTAGAGCGTGTTCGTGAATTTTCAACAGAAAAATTCGATCCCACTTTTAACGTTGTCTATACCCTGGGTATTGATGCTCGTAACTCTGCTCAAACTGTTCGTGGAGCATGTGTGCTTCCAAACGGAACAGGAAAAACAGTACGCGTAGCGGTGATGACTCAAGGTGATAATATCCAAAAAGCTACTGATGCCGGCGCAGATCTTGTTGGGTTCGCTGATTTGGCAGATAAAATTCTTCACGATGCTCAAAACGGTGTTTTTGACTTTGATGTGTTGATTGCATCACCAGATGCGATGGGTCATGTAGGTAAGCTTGCTCGTGTTTTAGGACCGAAGGGACTTATGCCAAACCCTAAGACAGGAACAGTCACTGCTGATGTTGTCAAAGCTGTGAAAAATGCCAAAGCTGGTCAGGTTTCTTTTAGAAATGATAAAGCTGGCTATTTGCAAAGCATTATTGGAAAAAAATCTTTTAGTAATCAGGCGCTTAAAGAAAATATTATTGCACTGACACAGGATATTCGTCGTTTGAAACCATCTACTTCTAAGGGTGTTTTTATTCGCCGAGTCGTCATTTCATCAACAATGGGCCCAGGCGTGATTGTTGATTTAGGTGCATTTGCAAATTAAGGATGAGGGAGACCTTACCTTAGACCTTGGGGGATGCGTTGCAATACGCTCTTAATTTGTTCTTAACGAGCAACCCTAAGCAGGAAAAAGGCCCGTGTCTTAAAAATTCTGAGATACGGGGCATATAAACATAAAAGGAGAACATTATGGCCCTAACAATTCAGCGTAAAAAGCAAATTGTTGAACATGTTCACCAGCAGGCACAAGAGGGACTATCTCTCGTAGCAGCAGAGTATGCCGGACTTACAGTTCGTCAGATGACTCAGCTACGACATAAAGCAAGAGCAGCAGGTGTTTTTCTTAAAGTCGTGAAAAATTCTCTTGCACGTAAAGCTTTTGAGGGAACACTTTTTTGTGGGGCAAATGATCGCCTCACAGGGCAACTTGTCTATTTTATTGGCAAAGATGCTCCTGGTGTTGCGGCACGTTTAGCGAGAGACTTCTCTAAAGAGAATGACAAACTAAAAGTCCGTGTTCTTGCTGTGAGCGATACAATTTATGGTGCAGAAGATTTAGATAGCGTCGCTTCCTTACCAACTAAGGATGAAGCAATCTCAATTCTAATGTCCTGTCTAAAAGCTCCTGTTGGCAAGCTTGTTCGCACTCTCGCTGCGCTTGAAACCAAGCTCAACGAAAGCGCTTAAATGCCTAAAAAAATCGTATCTATTTGAGGAAAAAATTATGAGTATTACTAAAGAACAAATCGTCGAAACTGTCGGCGCAATGAGCGTGATGGAAGTTGTTGCTCTTGTCAAAATGATGGAAGAGACTTTCGGCGTTACTGCTGCTGCTCCTGTTGCTGTTGCTGCTGTTGCTGCTGCTCCTGTTGTTGAAGAAAAAACAGAGTTTAACGTGAAACTTGCATCTTTCGGTGAAAACAAAGTCAACGTGATTAAAGCGATTCGTGAAATCACTGGACTTGGTCTAAAAGAAGCAAAAGATCTTGTAGAAGGCGCTCCTGCGATGGTCAAAGAAGCTGTTTCTAAAGCAGATGCAGAAACCATCAAGAAAAAACTCGAAGATGCTGGTGCTAAAGTCGAAGTTCTCTAAGACTCATTGCCCTATCTTATCGAAGCCGTATGCGAAGTCATTCGAATACGGCTTTTCTTTGCTTTTGATCTAGAGGATTTTTTTTATGTCTGTTATTTATTACGATCAAGTCAATAGTCGGCCTTCAGCTTATACAGGAACAATCTTACAAAGACCCCGAGTTGAAGGTGGGCAGTCTCAAGATTTTTTACCTGTTCCTGCTTTATTAGATATTCCCTTGCGCTCTTATAATGAATATTTTTTGCAATTAGATGCTGCACCTGAAAATAGAGAGCGTAAAGGGCTTGAAGAAGCTTTTCAATCTGTTTTTCCTATAGTGAGTTTTTCAGGCTATTCGGAATTGCATTATATGGGCTATCGACTTGGCGAGCCTGCGTTTTCTCTTCGTGAATGTCAATCTAAGGGGCTGACTTATTCGGCTGCTTTGCGTGTTAAGGTTCGATTGGTCCTGTTCGATAAAGACTCCAAAGATGCGCGCGTTATTAAAAGCATCAAAGAGCAAGATGTATATATGGGTGAAATTCCGTTGATGACAGAGCATGGGACCTTTGTTATTAATGGGACCGAACGAGTTGTTGTATCTCAGCTTCATCGTTCTCCAGGAGTCTTTTTCGATCATGATCGTGGAAAAAATCATTCCTCGGGAAAAGTCTTATATTCTGCACGTATTATTCCTTATCGTGGTTCTTGGTTAGATTTTGAATTTGATAGTAAAGATTGTCTTTTTGTTCGTATTGATCGTCGCAGAAAGCTCCCAGTTACAATCCTAATGAAAGCTTTGAATTTCAATGTAGAACAAATTCTTGAGAAGTTTTTTGATTTCAATACGATTGAATTTGAAGGGGATAAAATATACTTGCGGATCGATCCAAATAATTTGAAAGGCGAAACTGCAGAATTTCCAATTTTCGATAATAATCATGAGCTTCTTGTACCGGTTGGGCGCCGTATTAATGTGAGACATGTGAAAAAACTGATTGATCAGAATGTGCAGCGTTTTGAGGTGCCGGTAGATTATTTGAATACAAAAGTGCTTGCGAAAAATATTATTCACCCTCTGACTTTTGAAATTTTGTTACAAGCTAACGATGAACTGAATGCAGAAAAAGTGAAAACGTTGATCAAAGCAGGGATTACATCTTTCCCAATTTTGTTTACAAATGATGTTGATAGAGGAGATTATGTTTCCCAAACCTTACGTCTTGACAACACTCAAACCGCACTTGAAGCTTTAGTTGAAATTTATCGCATGATGCGTCCAGGTGAGCCTCCGACTAAAGAAGCTGCTGAAAGCCTGTTCCACGCACTCTTTTTCGAAATTGAGCGTTATGATTTATCCATTGTCGGACGTATGAAATTTAATCGACGTCTGCGCAGAACCTCTGATAACGGTCCTGGTATTCTATCAGTCCATGATATTATGGACGTGATAAAAGAGTTGTTGCAAATTCGTAACGGGAAAGGCCAAATTGATGATATCGATCATTTAGGTATTCGCCGTGTTCGTTCTGTAGGTGAGATGACAGAAAATCAATTCCGCGTAGGGCTTGTTCGTGTTGAACGTGCGGTTAAAGAAAGACTTTCTTTAGCTGAAAGTGAAGATCTCACACCTCAAGATTTAGTCAATGCAAAACCGATCTCTGCTGCTATCAAAGAGTTTTTTGGTTCTTCCCAACTGTCACAGTTTATGGATCAGAACAACCCTCTTTCAGAGATTACGCATAAGCGCCGTGTCTCTGCACTTGGTCCTGGTGGACTCAATCGCGATCGTGCTTCTTTTGAAGTGAGGGACGTGCATTCAACTCATTATGGACGCGTTTGTCCTATTGAAACACCAGAAGGTCCAAACATTGGTCTTATAAACTCTTTAGCTGTGTATGCGCGCACCAATGAATTTGGCTTCCTAGAAGCCCCGTATCGACAAGTGACCAACAATTATCTTGGTAATGAAATTTATTATTTATCAGCAATTGAAGAGGGCGATTTTGTTATCGCACAAGCGAATACTCGTCTCAGTGAAGAAGGTGAAATTCTTGATGATATCGTTCCTTGTCGATATAAAAATGAATCTGTTCTTTTGCCAAGAGAAAAAGTTCAATTGATTGATGTATCTTCGAAACAAATCGTTTCTGTTGCTGCCTCTCTCATTCCTTTCCTCGAGCATGATGATGCAAACCGAGCGCTCATGGGATCGAATATGCAACGACAAGCTGTGCCTGTTGTGAATGCGCAAGCACCTTTAGTGGGAACAGGAATGGAGCGAGCAGTTGCCATCGATTCTGGTGCAACGATTGTTGCTAAACGATCAGGAGTTGTAAAAGAAGTTGATGGATTGCGTATTGTTATTAAAGTTGATCCAGCTGACATGACTTTTGATGATTTAGGTGTCGATATTTATAATCTCAGAAAATTTAGCCGCTCTAATCAAAATACCTGTATCAATCAAGTGCCTATTGTCCATGTAGGTGCTCGTGTGCAAAAAGGTGATGTGCTAGCGGATGGTCCAGCTACCGATTTGGGTGAGTTGGCTTTGGGACAAAATATGCTGGTCGCATTTTTACCTTGGAATGGCTGCAATTTTGAAGACTCTATCGTTCTTTCTGAAAAAATTGTGGATACTCATTTCACAACAATTCATATTGATGAACTCACCTGTATCTCTCGTGATACAAAATTAGGTGCAGAAGAAATTACTGCAGATATTCCTGGTGTGCCTGACTCTGCTCTTGCGAAGTTGGATGAATCTGGAGTGATTTATATCGGTGCTGAAGTACAAGCCGGAGACATTCTCGTTGGTAAGGTGACGCCTAAAGGAGAAACACAGCTGACTCCAGAAGAAAAGCTACTGCGCGCAATTTTTGGAGAAAAAGCTTCTGATGTGAAAGATTCATCTCTGCGTGTGCCTACTGGAATGAATGGAACTGTGATTGATGTGCGTATTTTCACACGCGATGGCTTAAAAAAAGACAGCCGCGCACAGAGTATTGATCAGTATGATCTTGAGCAGTTACAGCATGATTTGAAAGCGACTCATCGTATTGTTAAAGATAATTTGATCGAACGTTTACGTGAACAATTGTCTGGGATGACTGTTTTCAAATGTGTTGGCTTGAAAAAATCTGATATGTTGAGTGTCGAAAATCTTGCTAAATTAAGCGATAAAGAAATTTTAGAAGTTGTAGTTCAAGAAGATCATGCTCAAACTTTGATTGAAATGACAGCGAAGAAAATCGAGCAGCTCGAAGATGATTTGCACGATCAAATTCTTACTTTGAAAAAGAAAATGAATTCTGGCGATGACTTAGCTCCTGGTGTTTTAAAAATCGTAAAAGTCTATTTAGCTGTAAAAAGAAAGATTCAGCCAGGTGATAAAATGGCTGGACGACATGGGAATAAAGGGGTTGTCTCCACAATTGTGCCAGTAGAAGATATGCCGTATCTTCCAGACGGTCGTCCAGTAGATATGATTCTGAATCCTTTAGGTGTCCCTTCTCGTATGAACATCGGACAAGTTCTTGAAGTGCATTTGGGTTGGGCTGCTAAGGGCTTGGGTGAAAAAATTGAGCGCCTATATAAACAGGAAGGGCTTTCTGATCATCTTAAAGAATTTATTTTGTCTATCTATCGTCTTGCGAATCGTCATCAGGAAAAAGTTATTGCCACTTATACAGAGAGTCAGTGGCATGAGTTGATTGCACAATTATCTCATGGTGTGCCGATTGCTAGCCCGGTTTTTGATGGGCTTTCAGAAGATACAATTAAAGCATTCCTGAAAATGGCTGATATGCCAGAGTCCGGGCAATCTGTTTTAATTGATGGGCGCACCGGGCAGCCTTTTGAGAGAGAGGTCACTGTGGGGTATATGTATATTCTCAAGCTCAATCACCTTGTTGATGATAAAATGCATGCACGTTCTACAGGCTCCTATTCTCTTGTCACACAGCAGCCTTTAGGCGGAAAAGCTCAGTTTGGAGGTCAGAGACTCGGAGAAATGGAAGTCTGGGCATTAGAGGCGTATGGTGCTTCCTATACATTGCAAGAAATGCTGACGGTGAAATCTGATGATGTCGCAGGAAGAACAAAAATGTATAAAAATATTGTCGATGGGCAACACTACATGGATCCAGGTATTCCTGAGTCGTTTAATGTTCTTCTTAAAGAAATTCGTTCTTTAGGAATCAATATTGAGCTTGATCGTTAACATTTATCGACATTAAAAAGGGAGATCTCTTTTGTGAAAAGTTTATTATCTATTATGTATCAACAAGGCAGACCAAACGTATTTAATAAAGTACGCTTGGGCCTAGCCTCCCCAGATATGATTCGTTCGTGGTCTTTCGGTAGAGTGACGAAATCAGAAACGGTCAATTATCGCACGCTCAAACCTGAGCGTGATGGGCTTTTTTGCGCTCGTATTTTTGGACCTATTAAAGATTATGAATGCTTATGTGGCAAATATAAACGCTTGAAACATCGCGGTGTTATTTGTGAAAAATGTGGTGTAGAAGTCACTTTGGCTAAGGTGCGTCGTGAGCGTATGGGTCATATTGAGCTTGCGACACCAGTAGCGCATATTTGGTTTTTAAAGTCACTTCCTTCACGTATTGGGATTATCCTTGATATGGCCCTGAGAGATATAGAACGTGTTTTATATTTTGAAGCGTACGTTGTCACCGATCCTGGTTTAACGGCAATGGCATCTGGTCAAATCTTAACAGAAGAAGAGTATCATGAAGCTGTTGAGCTTTATGGCGACGATTTTAAAGCAAAAATGGGAGCAGAAGCGATTTCTGAGCTTCTAGCTGCTATTAAAATTGTGGATGATATTGCAGCAATTCGAGAAGAATTAAAAACCGTTACATCTGAAACTCGTCAGAAAAAAATTATTAAGCGTTTGAAATTACTAGAGCAATTTCATGAGTCCGCAAATCGTCCTGAATGGATGATTATGACGGTATTGCCTGTATTGCCACCAGATCTGCGCCCTCTTGTTCCGCTTGATGGTGGACGCTTTGCAACTTCAGATTTGAATGATTTGTATAGACGAGTCATTAATAGGAATAACCGCTTAAAACGCCTGCTCGAGCTTAATGCGCCAGATATTATCGTGAGAAATGAAAAGCGTATGCTACAAGAAGCTGTAGATGCTCTTTTAGATAACGGTCGTAGAGGACGCGCAATTACAGGGACCAATAAGCGTCCTTTGAAATCATTAGCTGATATGATTAAAGGAAAGCAAGGTCGTTTTCGTCAAAACCTTTTAGGAAAACGTGTCGATTACTCCGGTCGTTCTGTTATTGTTGTGGGACCGACCTTAAAACTTTATCAATGCGGATTACCTAAAAAAATGGCTTTAGAGCTCTTTAAGCCATTTGTCTTTTCAAAACTTGAAGCTAGGGGTTTAGCTGCAACAATAAAAGCCGCTAAAAAACTTGTCGATAGAGAGGTTCCTGAAGTTTGGGATATTTTAGAAGATGTTATTCGCGAGCATCCAGTCCTACTGAACCGTGCTCCAACATTACATAGATTAGGGATTCAGGCTTTTGAGCCCATTCTTATTGAAGGGAAGGCCATTCAGCTCCATCCGCTCGTTTGTGCTGCATATAATGCAGACTTCGATGGAGATCAGATGGCTGTGCATGTGCCTTTGACTGTTGAAGCACAGTTAGAAGCGCGGATTTTGATGATGTCTACAAATAATATTCTTTCCCCTGCTAATGGTGAACCGATTATTGTGCCATCTCATGATATCGTTTTAGGCCTATATTATTTAAGCCGTTTAAATCCAACAGCAATCGGTGCAGGCAGTTGGTTTGCCGACGAGTATGAAGTGGAGCGAGCTTTAGAGGCAAAAACAATTCATTACCATACGCCTATTAAAGTGCGATTATCTCGTGGACTTCAGGCTGGAAAAATTGTTGATACATGTGCAGGACGCGTTGTTGTTTCGTTGATTTTACCAGAAGGCATGGCTTTTGATTCTGTTAATAAAATTCTTTCTAAAAAAGAAATTTCCGCTTTAATTAAAGAATGTTATAGAACTTGTGGACTTAAAGAGACTGTCTTACTCGCTGATAAAATCATGTATATGGGTTTCCGATATGCGACTCTTTCTGGGATTTCTATTGGATTAAACGATATCTTAGTTCCGCAGAAAAAGCCTGAGATTTTATTACAGGCTGATCAAGATGTACAAGAAATTGAATCTCAATACTCCTCTGGTCTCCTAACTGCTGGAGAGCGTTATAACAAGGTAGTGGATATTTGGGAAAAGGCAACTCGTGAAGTAACAAAAGAGCTGATGAGAGAAATTTCTACTGAAACTTATCAAGATGTACAGAGCGGAGAGCTAAAAACGCAAGATTCTTTCAATTCGATCTATATGATGGCACATTCTGGAGCGCGTGGATCTCAAGGACAAATTCGTCAGCTCGCTGGAATGAGGGGGCTGATGGGTAGACCAGACGGTTCTACAATTGAAACACCTATTAAAGCGAACTTTAAAGATGGATTAAACGTTCTTGAGTACTTTATTTCCACACACGGAGCTCGTAAAGGAGCAGCAGATACAGCACTGAGAACAGCGAACTCTGGTTATCTCACACGTCGATTAGTTGATGTTGCACAAGATGTTGTAATTTCTTCTGTTGATTGCGGTACGACCATGGGAGTTGAAATTCTTCCTCGGATAGAATCAGGCGAAATTGTTCAAACTTTGTATGAGCGTGTCTTTGGTCGCGTTCTCGCTCAGCCCATTATCGATGCAGAAAGCGGCGAAGAAATTTTATCTGCTGGAAAAATTATCGATGAACAAGATCATGCCATTATTGATAAACTCGGGTTAGATGCAATTGTTGTACGATCTCCAATTACATGTCAGGCTGATTACGGTGTTTGCTCTTTATGCTACGGACGTGATTTAGCTCGGGGCGAGCTTGTGAATCAGGGAGAAGCCGTTGGAATTATTGCTGCACAATCTATTGGAGAACCAGGAACGCAGCTAACAATGCGTACGTTCCACGTTGGAGGAGCTGTTTCTCTTGGGGTCAGTGATAATGAAATTCGTACAAAACGAAATGGAACTGTTCGTTTTGCAAACTTGAAATATGTCCTCAATCGTGATTCAAAAATTATTGTTACAGGACGTTCTGGTGAAATTATTGTGCAAGATGATAGTGGAATTGAGCGTGAAAGACACCGTATTCCTTATGGAGCTCTTGTTGCCGTGCAGGAACAGCAATCCATTATTGCAGGACAATTGATTGCTCAATGGGATCCACATGCCTATCCTATGGTTGCTGAAGTTTCGGGATATTTGAAGTTTCATGATTTAATCGATGGCTTGACAATGACCAAACAAACTGACGAAATCACCGGATTAACGAGTATTGTTGTTTCTGAACTAGGTGGAAAAGCGAATAGTCAAGATCTTCGCCCATTAATCCGTTTAGTGACCGAAGCAGGTCAAGAAATTTTTGTTCCCGGTTCAAAAATTCCTTCTCAGTATTTTTTACCGAAAGGTGCAATTGTCAATTATGATGATGGTCAATTTGTTCAGATTGGAGATATTATTGCTCGTGTGCCACAAGAATCGACAAAGAACAAGGATATCACCGGGGGACTTCCACGTGTGGCCGATCTTTTCGAGGCTCGTAGGCCAAAAGATCCTGCAATTTTAGCCGAAATCACTGGGTATATTTCATTCGGTAAAGAAACTAAAGGTAAGAGACGCGTCATCATCACTGCAGTTGATGGACAGCAGGAACATGAAGAACTGATTCCTAAGTGGAGAGGCCTAAACTTTTTTGAAGGTGAACTTGTTCATAAAGGTGATGTGATTTCAGATGGGCCAACAAATCCTCATGATATTTTACGATTGAAAGGCATTGATGAGCTAACACGTTATATTACTTCGGAAATCCAAAGTGTTTATCGCTTACAAGGTGTATTGATTTCTGATAAACACATCGAAGTGATTATCAAGCAGATGTTGCGTAAAGTTGAGATCAATGAGCCAGGTGAAAGTAAGTTTAGTATTGGAGATATTGTTGATTATAGAGATTTCCAAGAAGAAAACGCTCGTTTAAATACACAGCATCGCATAGAAGCACAAGGTGTTCACCAGTTAATGGGTATTACAAAAGCGTCTCTTGCAACGGAATCCTTTATTTCCGCAGCCTCTTTCCAAGATACTACACGTGTTCTGACAGAAGCAGCGATCGCTGGAAAACGAGATGAACTCCGTGGACTGAAAGAGAATGTGATTGTAGGCCGTCTGATTCCAGCTGGAACTGGTTTGACTTATCATGCGCGTGCAAAAAAACAAAAAGAAGGACAAGAACCGTATTCTTTGTCAGCAGATGAAGCACTCGATGCCTTGACAACGGCTTTGAATACGACACATGCCGCTTCAAAAACTGATGATGGAATTTTTTAAAGAATCTCTTTAAACCACAATCAGTCTATTTCTCAAACCCTTGAAGAATATCCTCATTCTTCAAGGGTTTTTCTTTATTGGCTATAGATCTTCTCTGTGATTTTTGTTAGAATCAATAGACTTAATCTGCCCGAATGGTTTTTACCAAGAGGGAATAGAGACAATAGATTGCCGCCGGTCGCAATCTTTCGGAATGATTGAAACGGAATGAGAGGCATTTCGCGCTCTCTTTTTGTTCATTTTATTGAGGAAAACATATGACAACCATCAATCAGCTGTTACGTGCTTGTCGCAAAAAGCGGATTTATAAATCAAAAAGCCCCGCTCTACATTCCTGCCCTTTTAAAAGAGGCGTATGTACTCGAGTTTATACAACAGCTCCTAAAAAGCCGAACTCTGCTCTTCGTAAAGTATGCCGTGTTCGTTTGACAAATGGAGTTGAAGTTACAGCGTATATCGGAGGAGAGGGCCACAACTTACAAGAACACTCTGTTGTTCTTATTCGCGGAGGACGTGTTAAAGACTTACCAGGTGTGCGTTATCACGTTGTGCGTGGAGCACTAGACGCATCTGGTGTTGATAAGCGTCGCCAAGGTCGCTCCAAATACGGTGCGAAGCGTCCTAAAGCAAAAGACAAAGCTAAAGCAGCTTAAGTCTGAATAAAAACGGAGAATATACATTATGGCGAGAAGACGCGAAGCTCAAAAACGTGAAACCACTCCAGACAGTCGTTTTCACGATAAAGATGTGAGCTTGTTTATCAATCTTATGATGAGAGATGGTAAAAAAAGTGTTTCTGAAAACATTTTTTATGCAACTCTTGAAGCAATTAAAGTCAAATTACATGTTAATGATGAGCAATCTTTAGAAGTTTTCAAAAAGGCTCTTGGTAATGTTATGCCGCAAATTGAAGTCAAATCTCGACGCGTTGGTGGTGCAACATATCAGGTTCCAGTTGAAGTCAAAGAAGATCGTGCAAAATCTTTAGCAATTCGCTGGCTTTTAGAAGCGGCGCGTAAACGCTCCGGTAAAAGCATGATAGAAAAACTTCTTGCAGAATTTTTAGACGCAGAAGATCGTGAAGGCGGTGGACGCGGACGCGGTGGAGCTATTAAGAAGAAGCAAGATACAGAGAAAATGGCTGAAGCTAACCGCGCTTTTGCACATTATCGCTGGTAATATCACAAGGAGAGAGAGCGTGACTATTCAAGATTTACAAAAATACAGAAATATTGGGATCATGGCGCATATCGATGCTGGTAAAACCACAACGACTGAGCGAATTTTGTTCTATACCGGTGTATCTCACAAAATTGGAGAGGTGCATGATGGTGCTGCTGTCATGGATTACATGGAGCAGGAGCAGGAACGTGGTATTACTATTACGTCTGCAGCAACAACATGCTATTGGAACGGAATGGATAAGCAATTTGAAACACATCGTTTCAATATTATCGATACCCCAGGTCACGTAGACTTTACTATTGAAGTTGAGCGCTCTTTGCGTGTTCTTGATGGCGCAGTAGCTGTTTTTTGTGCTGTAGGTGGGGTCGAGCCTCAGTCTGAAACTGTATGGAGACAGGCTAATAAATATCGTGTTCCACGGATGGCTTTCGTGAATAAAATGGATCGTTCTGGCGCTGACTTTTTTAGAGTGCTGAAACAGATTCGTGATCGCTTGAAAGCCAATCCTGTTGCCTTGCAGATTCCAATTGGAGCTGAAGATCAGTTTAAAGGCGTCATTGATTTGATTACGATGAAAAGTATTTATTGGCATGATGAAACACAGGGAATGTCTTACGATTCTAAAGATGTTCCAGAAGAACTTGTTTCGTTAGCTCAGGAATACAGAGAAAAACTCGTTGAAGCTGCTGCTGAGTCTAGTGAAGAACTCATGAATTTGTATCTTGAAAATGGCGATCTCTCTGCTGAGCAAATTCGTCTTGCAATTCGTCAGCGCACTATTAGAGCGGAGATTATTCCTGTCTGCTGTGGTTCGGCTTTTAAAAACAAGGGTGTTCAAGCTGTCCTAGATGCAGTTGTATACTATCTGCCATCTCCTTTAGATATTGGTCCTGTTAAAGGTACGCCTGCTTTAGATTCAGATGAAATCATTCAGCGTAATCCCGATCCAAAAGCACCGTTCTCAGCATTGGCGTTTAAAATTATCAACGATCCTTTCGTCGGCTCTCTCACATTCTTTAGAGTCTATTCAGGATCTTTAGATGCGGGTTCTGCTGTTTTAAACTCCGTTAAGGATAAAACTGAGCGTTTTGGACGTATTTTACAAATGCATGCAAGTTCTCGTGAAGAAATCAAATCGATTCAAGCAGGAGAAATTGGTGCTGTTGTTGGATTGAAGCATACAATTACAGGTGATACTCTTTGCGATCAAAATCAACCGATTGTTTTGGAAAAAATGGATTTTCCAGAACCTGTGATTTCTATTGCAATTGAGCCAAAATCGAAAGCCGATCAGGAAAAAATGGGAATTGGTCTAGGGCGTTTAGCAAAAGAAGACCCATCTTTCCGTGTTCGTACAGATGAAGAGACAGGCCAAACTCTAATTTCAGGAATGGGAGAGCTGCATCTTGAAATTATTGTAGATCGTTTGAAAAGAGAGTTTAAAGTCGAAGCAAACGTTGGGAATCCGCAAGTCGCTTATCGTGAAACTGTTCGTCAAGCTGCTGAGTATGAAGGAAAATTCATTCGCCAATCTGGAGGCCGTGGACAATACGGACACGTTTGGATCAAGATTGAACCTCGCGAACCAGGTGCTGGGTATGAATTTGTTAATGCAATTGTTGGTGGTGTCATTCCAAAAGAATATATTCCAGCAGTGAATAAAGGAATTGAAGAGCAAATGGCAAACGGTGTTATTGCCGGATATCCAGTTGTAGATGTAAAGGTAACCCTCTTTGATGGAAGTTATCATGATGTCGATTCTTCAGAAATGGCGTTTAAACTTGCTGGTGGACTTGCTTTCAGAGAAGGCGCAAAAAAATGTCGCCCAGTGATTTTAGAGCCTATTATGGATGTTGAAGTTATTACCCCTGAAGATTATATGGGTGATGTAATTGGTGACATCAACCGTCGTCGTGGTGTGATTCAAGGAATGGAAGATAGCCTTTCCGGTAAACACATTCGTTGTGAAGTCCCTCTTTCTGAAATGTTTGGATACGCGACAGATGTCCGTTCCATGTCTCAGGGACGAGCTACTTACTCGATGGAATTTAAAAAATACAGCGAAGCTCCATCCTTTGTAGCTGAGCAGCTAGTGAAACAAAACAGTTAATCCTCTGAGGTAGAGAAAAAATGAAAGAAGAGAAAATTGTTATAACATTAAAATCTTACGATCATACACTTATTGATCGTTCTGCAAAAGAAATTGTAGATACAGCACGGAAGACAGGGGCGCGTGTACGCGGCCCTGTTCCTATGCCTACACGAATCGAGCGTTTTACCGTTCTGATTTCCCCCCACGTTAACAAAGATGCGCGTGAACAGTATGAGCAAAGAACTCATTCTCGCGTGATTATTGTACACCCTTCTGATAAGACAATTGATGCCCTAAAGCGTCTCGATCTTGCTGCAGGCGTGCAAGTCTATATTCAGTAGTAGGTATTAAAAATGAAAAAGCATTCATTAGGACTCATTGCTATAAAAGCGGGAAGCACCTCCCTTCCTATCAATAATGAATTTAAAATGGTTACAGTTTTAAAGGTGGCTCCAAACTATGTCACACAAATTAAAACTGTGGCAAAAGAAGGGTATAATGCTGTGCAGCTGACCAGTGGTGAGCGTAAAGCTCAGCGCGTTAGCGCCGCTTTGAAAGCGCATTATAAAAAAGCCCTTATGGGATCAAATGCAACTCAGGCTTTTGGTGCTATTTTAAAGGAGTTTCGTGTTCAGGAAGTTGATGCTTATCAATTAGGGCAAGAAATTAGCTGTGATGTATTCCAAAATATTTCTCTCGTAGATGTGACTGGAATTTCAAAGGGGAAAGGTTTTGCTGGTGTTATGAAACGACATAATTTCGGTGGACAATTTGCCTCTCACGGTAACTCTGTTTCTCACCGTGTGCACGGATCTACAGGTCAAAACCAATCTCCTGGAAAAGTATTTAAAGGGAAAAAAATGGCTGGGCATATGGGATCTGAGCAAGTGACAGCGCTGAATTTGAACGTTATCGAAGTAAACGCCGAAGAGCAATATATCATTGTTGAAGGTTCTGTTCCTGGAGCTCCAGGCAGCTTTGTTTTTGTCAGACCAGCGATTAAATCTGCGGATGTATTATAAAGGTATTGACTATGAATTTAACCTTAATTATTAATAATAAAAAAGAGCGCGGCACATTTGAAGCGTCTAAAAATGAAGTTTTTGGCCGTGAAGTCAATAGCGCTGTCATCCATCAGGTTGTGACTGCCTATCTTGCAAATCAACGTGCTCAAAGTTATGGCTCCTTGGAGGCTCCAACAAGAACCCCATGGAAAAAAAATCGCTCGATGGTTTCAGGTGGTGGTCGTAAGCCTCGTCCTCAAAAAGGATCAGGTCGCGCTCGTGCTGGAACAATCCGTAGCCCGCTATGGGTTGGTGGAGGAATGACTTTCGGTTCATCGATCCCAAACTATACGCAAAAAATTAACAAAAAGATGTATCGTGTTGCGATGTGCTCTATTCTTTCCGGTTTGAGACAAAATGATCGTCTTGCAGTAGCTAAGATTGAGCTCGCAGATCACAAAACAAAGACATTATTACAATGGCTGGCTGATCACCAAATCACAGAAAAATTACTTATCGTTTTATCCGATATTAATGAGAATGTCTTTTTAGCTGCCCGTAACCTACCTAATGCTTTAGTGGTTCTTGCAGAAGAGCTAAATCCTGTAATTTTATTAAAGTATGATATGGTTCTGATTGAGCCAGAAGCTATTGCACAAGTAGAGGAGATTTTGGCATGAAAATCGATCAACTTCGCAAGATTTTGAAAAAAGTGATTATTACTGAAAAATCACAACGCGACCCAAACACATATGTTTTTGAAGTTTCGAAAGTTGCAACAAAAACAGAAATTAAAGAAGCAGTACAAATGTTATTCGGAGTGACCGTATTAAACGTACGCACTTTAAATACACAGGTACCTGTTCGTCATCCTGGCCAGCGTGATACCACTCATCGTGTTATCAAAAAAGCATATGTTACACTTGCTGCTGGTCAAGACATTCGTCTCGATACTTTAGCCTCTTAAGGGAAGAAAATCATGGCATTAATTTATTGCAAACCCTATACAAGCGGTCGCCGTGGAATGGTTTTACAGGATTATTCCGATCTTTATAAAGGCCGTCCTTATAAGAAGCTCCTTGAGCCTCTTATGTCTCATGGTGGAAGAAATAACCACGGACATATCACTGTCAATCATCGCGGAGGCGGTGCAAAAAGACAGTACCGTGTTATTGATTTCAAAAGAATTAAGGATGATATTTCCGCAAAAGTTGAACGTATTGAATACGATCCAAACAGAACAGCACACATCGCGCTTATTTGCTATCAAGATGGACAAAGAGCATATGTGATTGCAACTTCCAAAATGAAAGTTGGCGATCAATTGCACTCCGGAGCAAATGCACCGATTCGTGAAGGCAATTGTTTGCCGCTTCGTGCGATTCCGGTCGGAACAGTGATTTCTCAACTTGAAATCAAGCCAGGCCGCGGAGCTCAAATGGCTCGTTCAGCAGGAGCTTCAGTTCAGCTTTTAGGAAAAGAAGGTCAGTATGCTATTGTCCGTCTTCGTAGTGGTGAGATGAGAAAGGTGCGCCTAGATTGTCGCGCTGTTATTGGGGAAATCGGAAATACCGATCATAACCTTTGTATGATAGGAAAAGCTGGCCGTAAACGCCATATGGGTATTAGACCTACAGTGCGTGGTGTTGCTATGAACCCTGTGGATCACCCATTAGGAGGAGGAGAAGGCCGTACTTCTGGAGGACGTCCGTCATGTTCGCCAACAGGATTGCCAAAAGGTCGTCGTACACGTCGTAATAAGAATAATCGTCTGATTGTGCGTTCCCGTCATTTAGCTAAAAAAGGTTAAGAGAGAGTAAATTATGGCTCGTTCATTAAAAAAAGGACCTTACGTAAATCCCAAGCTTGTTGCTAAGGTTGAAAAAGCAAAAGAAAAAGCAAGCAAAAACACACGAGTGGTTATTAAAACCTGGTCTCGCCGTTCTACAATTGTCCCTCAATTTGTCGGGGTGACTATGATGATTCATAACGGAAAAGATTTCGTCGCTCTTTTAGTGACAGAGGATCTTGTTGGCTACAAGCTTGGTGAGTTTGCAAAAACAAGAACCTTTAGAGGTCACTCTGGTGACAGAAAGACAAAATAAAATCGGAGTACGAAGTGATGTATCAGTCTTTATTGAAGAATGCTTTGATCTCTGATCAAAAAATTCGAAAAGTTGTTAATGATTTAAAATTGACAAACAAACCTGTTAGTGAGGTATTGAATCAGCTAGCACATATGCCTAAAAAAGGCGCACAAATTTTGGCTAAAGTTCTTTCTTCCGCAATTGCAAACGCAGAAAATAACGGAAACATTGATCGTCAATATTTGATAGTGGTATCTATTCAAATCGATCGCGGAATGCGCCTCAAGCGTATGCATCCTCGGGCACGTGGACGTTCAGCTTCGATTATTAAGCGTCGTAGCCACGTTAAAGTCGTGGTTGCATCACGTGATCAATTGATTTAAGGAAAGGAAGAGTATTATGGGACAAAAAGTACACCCGGTTGGATTTCGTCTTGGTCTTGGGAAAATTTATAAGCACCAATCTTGTTGGTTTAAAAAATCTAAAGATTATTCAGATTTTGTTTTTTCTGATATGATGGTTCGTCAATTTATTCATAAGCGATATCCTTCAGCAATGATTTCAAAAATTCAAATCAATCGTCCTGCGAATAATGCATTAATTCGTATTAGCACAGCTCGTCCTGGGATTGTGATTGGTAAAAAAGGCGAAGATATTGAGAAGTTAAAAAATGAAATTTCTCGATTGATGGGTGTTCCTGTTCATGTGAATATCGAAGAAATCAAGAAGCCAGAATTAGATGCACGTCTTGTTGGGGAATCTATCGCTGAACAAATTCAAAACCGTGTTATGTACCGTCGCGCTATGCGTCGTGCTGTAACCAATGCGATGAAGTTAGGGGCGGAAGGAATTAAAGTGGCAATCTCAGGCCGTCTTGGTGGAGCAGAAATTGCTCGTGCTGAGTGGTATAGAGAAGGTCGTGTTCCACTTCACACATTACGAGCAGATATTGATTACCATATTGCTGAAGCTAAAACAACTTATGGAATTATCGGTATTAAAGTCTGGATTTTTAAAGGCGAAGTTCTTGAAAAAGAGCAAGCAGCCGAGAATAAGTAAGGTATTGTGTTATGTTACAACCAAAAAGAACAAAATATCGTAAAACGCATAAAGGAAGAAATACAGGTTTAGCTCATTGTGGTAATGAGTTGAATTTCGGAACTATTGCGTTAAAAGCCACATCCCACGGTCAAATTAGCTCCCGTCAGATTGAATCTGCACGTAGAGCGATTAACCGTAAAATTAAAAGGGGTGGAAAAATTTGGATTCGTATTTTCCCTGATAAGCCTATTACCCAAAAAGCACTTGGAGTGCGTCAGGGAAGTGGTAAAGGGAACGTCGAATATTGGGTTGCTCTTGTTCAGCCAGGCCGAGTTCTTTATGAAATCGGTGGTGTGGACCATGCAATAGCAAAAGAAGCTCTAGAATTAGCAAAAGCTAAACTCTCGGTTTCTTCTGTAATTGTAGATGTTTAATTTTTATAGAAATTTATTTTTCTTTGAGTTAAAATAGAGAAATTGTTACGGCATCATATTGGAATGAAATGTCTTATGAAAATCAATGCTATCCGTGCCTTAAACAAGGAACAAATTCTTGAGCTACTACAAAGCCTCTATCGTAAAGAGGCAGGCTTTGCATTGCTCAAGCATACACGAAATGAAAAAACGAATACTGCAGCTTGGGGTCAAAATAAAAAAGCAATCGCTCGTTGTTTGACTTTATTGCGTGAAGCAGAATTAAATTAAGGGGTGCCCTCATGACAGAAAGTGTAGAGAATAAAAAAACAACAAAATCTTTGCGCGGTGTAGTTGAGAGTATTAGTTCAGAACAAACGATAAAAGTGAAGGTGCTTGTGTTAAAAAGCCATCCAAAATATCGCAAAGTTCTTAAGCTAAGTACTGTAATGACCGTCCATGATGACAGCAATGCTGCTCAAGTTGGTGATGTTGTTTCTATTCGTCCATGTAAGCCTCATTCCAAGACAAAATCTTGGGAAGTTGCTCACATTTTTCCTCGTTAACTAAAACCTAGCTAATAACAACTATAAGGGGATAAAAATGATTCAAACTCAATCACGTCTTGGAGTTGCTGATAACTCAGGAGCGCGTCTTGTTGAATGTATCAAGGTCTTAGGTGGATCTAAGCGGCGTGTTGCTCGCGTTGGAGACATTATTCGTGTCGCTATTAAAGAAGCCCTTCCTACAGGAAAGGTGAAAAAAGGTGATGTTTGTTTTGCTGTTGTTGTGCGTACAAAGCACCCAGTTCGTCGTGTTGATGGAACGGTGATTCGCTTTGATGGTAATGCCGCAGTGATTCTCAACAATCAGCGCCAGCCTATTGGCACCCGAATTTTCGGACCTGTTACAAGAGAACTTCGTGAGAATTTCATGAAGATTATTTCTCTGGCGCAAGAAGTTCTATAAACCGAGGAGTTATCATCACTATGAATTTATCTCAGCGTATTGAAAAAACATTAGTCACACCTATTAAAGACAAATTTGTTTTAGGGGATACTGTGATTATCACCACTGGACGAGCAAAGAAGCAGGTCGGTGTTTTAAAGAAAAAAATCCGTACCCGTGAAGGTCTTCGCTATATTGTGAGTGGATGCAACTATGTCATCAAGCATAAAAAGAGCGATCCAAGAACTGGTCAACCTGGTGGAAAAGTTCAAATCGAAGCTTCTGTACACTCATCCAACGTTGCGATTTATAATGCTCATACAGGAAAAGCAGATAAAGTTGCTTATCGCATTGAAGCTGGCGAAAAAATTCGCTTTTATAAATCGACTGGCGAAGTGATTGCTCACCGTTCTGCTCGAAAAGATAAGGAATAATTATGGCTCGTTTAAAAACACTGTATAAAGAACAAATCCAGCAAAAATTAAAAGCTGATCTGCAGTTAAACAATCCTATGGAAGTTCCAAAGCTTGAGAAAATTAGTCTCAATATTGGGATTGGAAATGCTTCTACAGATAAGAAAATTATTCAAGTAGCGCTTGATCAGCTCGAAAGAATTGCAGGGCAAAAACCAGTTGTCACTAAGGCGCGTAAGTCGATCGCAGGATTTAAAATTCGCGATGGATGGCCAATGGGTGTGAAAGTGACATTGAGAAAAGACAAAATGTATGAGTTTCTAGATCGTATCATTAATATTGTTTTGCCTCGTGTTCGCGACTTTCGTGGAGTAGACGTAAAAGGTTTTGATAAGAAAGGGAATTTTAATTTTTCTTTTAAAGAGTTTGTTTTCCCTGAAATTGATCTTGATGAGTTAGATCCAAATGTATCAGGAATGAATATTACTATCGTCACTTCTGCGCGTAAAGATGCACATGCTTATGAGCTTTTGAAGTCTTTCTCTTTCCCATTCCGCGGTGCGCTTAAGACAGAAAACCATTCAGGAGAGCAACTATGATTATTGATGCAACAAATCCCACTAAAACCCGCAAAAATCGCTGGGTTCGTCGTAATATTAAGCGTGAAGCTTTAGTGGCTAAATATCACGATCGTAGAGAGCAGCTGAAAAAAGAACTCGTTGCGGCAGCAGGTGATTTAGAGCTGCAGCTTGCTATTATGGCAAAAATTGAAAAAATGCCTAAAGATTCTAGCCCTGTTCGTATTCGTCATCGTTGCGCCGTTACTGGACGTCCAAGAGGGACATATAGAAAAGTTGGCGTAGCAAGAAATTTATTCAGAAACTGGTTGATGGAAGGATACCTTCCTGGTTTCATGATGTCTAGCTGGTAAGAGGAAGAATATAATGAGTTTACAAGATCCAATTGCAGATTTACTAACACGTATCCGCAATGCTCAACGCGCACATAAGCCAGCAGTTGCAGTGTCTGCATCCAAAATTAAAGTCGGTATTTTGAAAGTTTTGAAAGAAGAAGGTTATATTTCTGATTTTGATACCATTCAAGACGGTGTCAAGCAAACACTTGTTGTGGGCTTGAAGTACCATCACGCTAAGCCGGTTATTGAATATATTCGTCGTATTTCAAAGCCATCTTGCCAGTATTATTCTGCTTGTGCCGATCTTCCTCGTGTGCTTGGCGGTATGGGAATTGCTATCGTCACTACATCTCAGGGTATTATGACTGCTGACAATGCGAAAGCATTAGGCATTGGCGGTGAAATTTTATGTGAGGTCTACTAAAATGGCGCACCTTCTAACACGATTAGCTCGCAATCCTATTGGTCTTCAAGGCGTTCATGCTAAAATTGACGCAATTGAAGGACGAGTCGTTTTTGAAAAAAATGGGAAAAACCAAGTTCTCAAATATGACGCATCTCTTTTGAGTGTGTCTGTTGAAAACGAAACAATGACCTGGAATGCAATAGCAGAAACCAAAGAGCATGCTCGTTGCTTAGGGACAGCAATTTCTTTGTCTAAAAGTGCTATTGAGGGATTAACAAAAGGTTTTAAAGTTGATCTCGAAATCAAAGGAACTGGATTTAAAGTAGCAAGCCAAAATGGCGCTGACGGTAAGGTTGTGCTTGTGTTTCAGTTAGGGTATTCCAACGAAACAACATATACCCTACCTTCATCGGTCTCAGTGAAGATTGCAACTCCAACTCAATTTTCTTTAGAGTCCATAGATAAGCAGGCTCTGGGACAGGTCTCTGCTGAAATTCGATCTTTAAGAAAGGTCAATCCTTATAAAGGAAAAGGAATTTTAGTAAAAGGTTCTGTCTTGATTCTCAAAGAGACTAAGAAGAAGAAATAAGAGGTAAGACCATGCATCAGAAGAAACAAGCCCGCTTGAGAAGAGCGGCAAAAACTCGGCATATTATTAAACGTCAAGTTAATGAAATTGGACGTTTGCGTTTAACTATCCACAGAAGCTCTCAGCATATTTATGCGATGGTTCTTGATAAAGGAGTTGTTCTTGCACATGCAAGCACTCTTGCACTCAAAGATCAATCTGGAACAAAAACAGAAAAAGCAGTCCTTGTTGGAAAAGACTTGGCTCAAAAGGCTCATGCTAAAGGCGTTGTCAAAGTAGCCTGTGATCGTTCTGGTTTTGCTTATCATGGTCGTGTAAAAGCCTTGGTTGAGGCGTTTCGTCAAGAAGGAATAGAGGTATAATACGATGGCAGAACAACATCGCTCAAAAGAAGCAAAAGATAATCAAGAAGGCCAATATCAACAAAAGCTGATTACAGTTATTAGAACAGCTAAAGTTGTTTCTGGAGGACGTAATTTCCGTTTCGCGGCAGTTGTCGTTCTTGGAGATGGCGCTGGTATGGTCGGTTACGGTCGCGGAAAAGCTAAAGAAGTTCAGGAAGCGATTCGTAAAGCTACAGATATGGCACGTAAAAATATGATTCGTGTTCAGCTTCATAATGGAACAGTAGTTCATGAACTTGAGGCTTCTCACGGTGCAACAAAAGTAACGATTCGCCCATCTGCACAAGGTTCTGGAATTATTGCTGGTGGACCGATGCGCGCTATTTTTGAAGTTCTCGGAGTGCAGAATATTTCTGCAAAATGTTTCGGATCTACTCGTGCTATGAACGTTGTGCATGCTACGTTTAAAGCACTAGAAATGATGCGTTCTCCATTTTTTATAGCTGAAAAAAGAGGGATTTCTGTCTCTCGGTTATTAAATAAAGCAGAGAGTAACGAGGTAAATCATGAATCAGCTTAAGCTTGTTTTAAAGAAAAGTGTTATTGGACGCTTACCTGCACACAAAAAAAGTGTACAGGGTTTGGGTCTGAAGCGTTTGAATCATTCAGTGATTGTCCAGGCAACACCTGAAAATTTAGGAATGATTAATCAAGTTCGTTACTTACTATCTGTTGAGGAGTGCTAAGATGCGTTTAAATACATTATCTCCAGCTGCAGGTTCTCGTCATTCTCCGAAGCGTGTTGGTCGCGGTATCGGATCTGGAATTGGAAAAACTTGTACTCGCGGTCATAAAGGTCAAAAAGCTCGTTCTGGTGGAGGGGTCTCTGCTGGTTTTGAGGGTGGTCAAATGCCTATGTATCGTCGTATTGGAAAGAGAGGATTTTTCTCTCATGTCAATGTGCATACAAAAGAATTGCCTTTGAGCATTCTTGAGCTTTTCGCGGATGATGTCGTCATCACTTTGGAAGTTTTAAAAGATTTCGGCTTTGTAAAGCACAGTACAAAAAATGTACGCTTTATTTTTGATCGTGAAATTGAAAAACGACAAGTGAGTGGTGTTTATCTAACACAGCGTTGTCGCCAGTTTGTTCAGCAAATCGTAGCCGATCAGGTTGCATCTTAACAGTAAGGATTGATTGCATATGTTTAATCTTCAGCGTTTCGCTCATCTTGGTAAAAAAATACAATACCTTTTTCTTGCACTTTTAGTTTTTCGAATCGGGTCCTATATTCCATTGCCAGGGGCGAATCCTGCTGAAGTTTCTAAGCTTTTAGCTTCAAATGCAAGCCTGTTTGGTCTTTTCAATACCTTATCTGGCGGTGCTCTTTCTCGGCTTTCTCTTTTTACTATGGGGATTATGCCCTATATTACAGCATCAATTGCTATGCAGCTTTTAGGAACGCTTTATGCGCCTTTAGAGCAGCTCAAAAAAGAAGGTGAAAGAGGACGGGCATTGTTAGGGTATTATACGAGGCTTTTGACTCTGTTTCTCGCTACTATGCAATCTTTAGGAATGATGCGCTTTTTAAAGACAAGTGGTGTTTTGATTTTAAGTGGCTATTTTGACCATTTTGAATTGATCTTAACACTCGTCACAGGCACATTATCTTTAATGTGGATTGGAGAGCAGATCACAGAAAAAGGCCTTGGTCAAGGTATTTCTCTTATCATGTTTACCGGTATTGTAACAGGATTGCCTTCAGTGTTAGGGCAGTCTTTAGAGAAAATGCGATATGGACTTTTATCTCCGCTTGCATTTTTTATCTCTCTTATGCTACTAGGCGCCGCTTTATACGGTGTTGTTTATGTTGAGAGAGCTCAAAGAAAGATCCCTGTTTACTACGCTAAAAAGCAAACATACGGTCATGGGCAAGGTGCGGGTGCTGTTGTTCAGCAACAGCGCTCTGATTTGCCTTTAAAAGTGAATATGGTAGGAGTAATGCCTTGTATTTTTGCTTCAAATTTAATTTTGGCACCAATGACAATTGCTCAGTTTTTTCAAATTTCACAAAATCATTGGTTAATATCATTTTTTCAAGAGCATCTCTCTTCCGGGAAGCCTTTATTTATGATATTATTCGCTATCGCTATTATGTTTTTTTCTTTTGGTTATACTGCAATATTTTATAATCCTGAAGATATTGCTGATAATTTAAAGAAATCAGGCGGGATCATCCAAGGGATTAGACCTGGGGCAAGTACCGCGCAATATATTGCACTTATTATGTCAAGACTCACTCTTCTAGGGGGGCTTTATGTAGCGACTGTTGCGTTGTTGCCTGAGTTTTTATCTTATTGGGGAAGTATTCCTTTTTCATTTGGTGGAACGACGTTATTGATCGTAGTGGTTGTTGTGATGGATTTCTTTTCGCAGATCCAAGCGCAGCTTTTTTCGGCTCAATATGAAGGCGTTCTAAAACGTTATCAACCAAAAAAGAGTTCCTTAGCTTTGAGTTAGGGGATGATACAAGAAGTCTAGAGGTTGTTTATATGAAAGTTCGTTCATCAGTCAAGGCCATTTGTGGTTCTTGTAAAGTTGTTCGTCGCAGGGGTGTTGTTTTTATCCTCTGTAAGAAAAACCCACGCCATAAACAGCGTCAGGGTAAATGTACCTAAATTCAATATAGAGGTGGATAAAAATGGCACAAAGAGAAGTCCGTATTCAAGGGGTAAACTTGCGTTTACGTAAGCGTGTTCCAATTTCATTAACAGATATTTTCGGAATTGGTCAAACTCGCGCTTTAAAAATTTGTCAAGAAACAGGTGTGGATTTGTTAACCAAAACTATGGATCTGACAGATGAGCAAGTCAAAGCATTGACTCAAGCTGTAGAACAGTATGTTGTCGAAGGAGAACTTCGTAATCTTTTGAAGCTTGAAAAAAAGAAGCTGACCGATCGAAGAACCTATCGTGGTTTAAGACATCTTATGGGCTTGCCTATGCGTTCTCGTACGCGTACAAATGCAAAAACATGCAAAAGACATCGCGGCAGCAAACGTGTTATTGTTGATTTTAACAAAGACAAGAAAAAATAAGAGACGGTAGGATAATATTATGGCAGCAAAAGTAAAAAAAGTCGTCCCTCATGTCAGAGTGTGTATTAAGGCTACTTTTAACAATACAAAAATTACAATTACAGATTCTAAAGGGAACGTTTTAACACGTGAATCCGCTGGAACATGTAATTACAAAAGTTCAAAGAAAAGCACTCCTTATGCAGCTCAAGTTGCTGCTACTAAGGCATGCCAGAATGCAAGAGATCTATTTAAGGTAGAAACAGGCGAAGTACGTGTATGGGGTCCTGGTCCTGGCAGAGAAGCTGCACTTCGTGCTGCTTGTGCTGTTTTCAAAATTATTTCCATATCAGACGTGACAGGAGCTCCATTTAATGGTCCAACTCCTCCAAAAGAGCGTCGTCAGTAACCTATAGGATTTTGCGATTATGTCAATTACATCTTCTTCCAGAAAGCCTCGTTGTCGCGATGCGCGTCAGTTTCGCGATCTTAATATTTCCGGTATTAAAACAGTGGCTCTTACATCAAAAGCCCGAAATACCAATCCTCCAGGGCAACATGGTCCTAGTCGTAAAAAGAATTCTGATTACTCAATCATGTTATCAGAAAAGCAAAAAGTTCGTTTAATTTACGGAAACATCAAAGAATATCAATTTCGTAAGTTATTTGATCGTGCTGCTCAAATGAAAGGTCAAACAAGTCTGAATTTGTTGCAAATGTTAGAAACACGTTTATCCAACGTTGTTTACAAAGCGGGATTTGCAGTGACTTTAGCGGAAGCAAAACAGCTTGTTTCTCACGGTGCATTTGAGGTGAGTGTTTCTGGTAAGCCATTCCATAAAGTTGATTGTGGTTCTTTCCAAATGAAGCCTGGATATGTTGTACAGTTGCGTTCGAAAGCAAGAAGCCAAGCTCGTGTTTTAAGTGCAATCGCTGCATTTCAAGAACAAGGACACTCTACATCTTGGATGAATATCAATCATGCTGAGTTTCGTGTTGAGATCGTACAGTTGCCTGAGCGTGATCAGCTTCCTCAAAATATCAATGAGAATTTGATCGTCGAATTGTATTCGAAGTAATTAACATCAGACTAGTGGAGGACGATTTCGGATGAATGCCCATTTAAATTTATTAAAACCTCACGATATCAAAGTACTTAAGAAAAGTGAATTTGCATCGAGAGTTATTCTTGAGCCCCTAGAGAGAGGCTTTGGTTATACTATAGGACCTGCATTGCGCCGAATTTTATTATCCTCTCTTGTCGGTGCTGCTATTACAGAAGTTGAGATCGATGGTGTGGATCATGAATTTTGCTCTTTGCCTGGGGTTTACGAAGATTTAATCAATATTTTGATGAATTTTAAAACCATTAATATCGATCTTGGTGCTTTAGAAAATTGCTGGGTTTCCTTTGCATTTTCTGGTCCAAAAACGATTACAGCTGGTGATTTTGATTATCCCGCTGGTGTGCGTGTGATCAATCCAGAAGTTGCGATTGCAACTTTGACAACAGAGCGTAGCTTCGCAGGAAGATTTTTTGTTAGAAAAGGTATTGGTTATTTGAGTGCTGTTGCGTATAAAAAGCAAATTGAGCTGAATGATGAAAGCTTGGCGATCGGTAGGCTTTATTTGGATGCGTCATTTTCCCCGATTGAGAAAGTCGCGTATTTTGTAGAGCAAACCCGTGTAAATAATCGAACAGATTTAGATCGATTGATTATTGATTTAGAAACCAACGGAACGATCACTCCTGATGAAGCAATTCGACAAGCAGCAACAATTTTAGTATCTCAGCTAGAGTCTTTTGTTCGTCTTGATGAAGCTTTTAGCGTTCATCATAAAGCGAAAGAAAATGGCATCGATCCTATTTTAATGCGGCCGATTGAAGATCTCGATTTAACTGTCCGTTCGACAAATTGTTTAAAGGCTGAGCATATTCACTATGTAGGCGATCTCGTGTTGCGTACAGAAAATGATTTGCTTAAAACACCTAATTTGGGACGGAAGTCTCTAAATGAAATCAAATCTGTTTTAGAGCAGTATCAGCTTTCGTTAGGAATGTCTTTGCCAAATTGGCCTCCTGCAGACCTAAAAGCCAAAGATCCTAGTTAAAATTTTTCCGGAGTTTTTTGAAATATGAATCATCGTAATAAACTACGTCAACTTGGACGTAATAGTCATCAAAGAAAAGCACTTTTTCGTAGCTTGTCTGTTGCTTTAATTACTCATAGCTGTATTAAGACAACCTTACCAAAAGCTAAAGAGTTGAGACGCTATATCGAGCCGCTTGTTAATTTAGCAAAAACAGATAGCGTACATCATCGTCGACAAGTTTTTGATATCTTGAGAGACAAAGAAGCTGTTACTCGCTTATTTGACAAAATTGGCCCAGCAAGTGCTGACCGTCTTGGTGGATACACTCGTATCTTAAAAGCAGGTTACCGTGCAACGGATGCAGCTCCGGTTGCATACATTCAGCTTGTAGATATGATGAGCGTATCTTAATTTTAATTTTGCAAAATTATGCTGTTTGAAAAACCCCAAAACAAAACAAAATTAACCTTGTTTTGTGTTTTTGGGGTTTTTTTTATGCGATTGGCCACTTTATTTTCTTTTATTCCGTTAGCGAGTCTGTTTTTCCCAAATTTATCGCATGAAGAGAATGTCTTGCTTCTTGCTGTGTATCCTTTTGCACAAACATTAGGGCAAATTCCGTTAGGAATGATGGGAGATTATTTCGGTCCTAAGAGAATTTTGTTGATAGGGAGTTACTTCTTTCTTGGCGTTCTTGGCGTCGCTTATTGCTTTCAAGATTCTTATAGGATTTTCCTTGTCTCCAGAGGTTTGCAGGGCTTGTTGGCATTAGGTGCTCCTGCTCAATTATGGTTAAATTATCAGGCGCAAAATGACAAAGAGCTGTACAGTCGATACTATTTAATTGGTTTAGGAGTTGTAGGAGGCATTTTTGGGGGCTTGTGTTTCGCTGCCTTAGCTCAGGCTCAGGCTAATCCCGGTTTGATTTTTCCAATTCTTTTGAGTATACAACTGCTTTTAATTGTGAGTTTACATTATGCAGATTCCGATTCGCCCCTATCCTCGAAGTCTGTACCAGTGAAAAATCTTCGCTCCTATTTTACTGATCTTATTTTTGTCTTTAGAGACTTAAAAGTTTGTCTGCTTTTTTTAGCCAATATTTTTTTGCATATTGTACAAACTTTTGTGCTAGGAGGGAGCGTATTTTGGCCTACCGCTTTAATTGCCAACCGTTCTTTTTGGATGCTGACACTCTTTTTTCTTTCTTTGTTACTCTCAGCGAGAGCTTTACGCAAACGCGATCTGTGTTTATCACTGTTGCTTTGTTTGCAAATCATCGGAATTTTTTTGATGTTGCACATGATTTTTCTGGTCTATGATCGGAATTTCTTATGGATTTTAAGTTTGCTACTTGCTGTATTTGTTTTGCTTTTACTCTTAGAAGCGGGTTTAGGTGTTGGTTTAAAAATTTTAGGTTATCAGCAGGGCACCTATATTGGCCTTTATAATACATTTCAGTACGGTGCCATGACAATCGGATCTTTATTGTTAGATAGAGTGGAGAATTTTGAGACTTATCAATTGTTTTGTGTGGTGCTTTTCATGTTATTGTTTCCAATTTTATGGGCGCTGAGATCTCATTTAGTAGGCTTTAAAGAGGCTGTGCATGATCTTTGATATACACAAATAGATCTTTTAAACATCCAAATAAGAGCACAGTATTGTGTGCAATAAGCTCTTTTAATCCAGATTGATTGCCTTTGGGTATAAAAATCTTTTTATACCCATGCTTGATGGCTTCACTGATTCTTTCTTGAACATATTGAATGGGTCTCAGTTCGCCACCTAAGCCAACCTCGCCCAGAATTAGCCATTCTTGGGGGATGGCTAAATTTTTAAAAGAAGAATAGACAGCTGCTAACACGGCACAGTCGGCACTCGGCTCTGAAACTTTCAGCCCGGAAACAATATTGACAAAAACATCGTAGCGATGCAAGGGCCAATCATCGATACGAGACACGATAGCTAAGAGTAAATTGAGTCTTGATAGTTCAAAACCCACAACAACTCTGCGTCCCTGAAAGCCTGGGGCGTCTGCTACAAGCGCCTGTATTTCAACAATTAATGGTCTAGATCCCTCCCATAACACGGTGAGGGTTGTTCCTGAGACTGCAGTCGTATGCCAAGAGCGAAAGAGAGCGGAGGGTTGTGAAACAGCCTTTAGGCCATCTTTCGTCATTGCTAAGATCCCCAGTTCATTTACGGTGCCAAAGCGATTTTTTAAGGTTCTTAAAAGTCTGTAACGTCCCTGCTCATCGCTTTCTAAAGATAAAACTGTATCTACTAAATGTTCAAAGACTTTTGGTCCCGCTAATGCTCCTTCTTTATTCACATGCCCTATGAGGAGAAGGGTGGCTTGATTGGATTTTGCATAACGCGTCAAAAGCTGGGCACAAAATCTCACTTGATTGAGCGATCCTGGGGCAGAGTCAATTTTTTCAGAATACAAAGTTTGAATAGAGTCAATAACAAAAAACTTGGGCTGATAATTCTGCAGAAGCTGCAAGATAGAGTCTATCTGCGTTTCCGATCCTAAAGAAAAGAGACCTTTAATACCTAAACGATCTCCTCTAAGGCGAATTTGTGATAAAGACTCTTCACCAGAAAGGTAGCAGGTTTTTAATGATGCACTAATTGCATCTACAATTTGCAGCATAAGTGTGGACTTACCAATTCCCGGATCTCCAGAAAGTATGCAGACTGACCCGGGCACGAAACCACCGCCTAAGACACGATCCAGCTCTGGATTTTGGGAAGAGAAACGCGTCATAGTTTGCGCTGCAATCTCATGATAAGGAATTAACCCGAATGTGTTTTCTGCAGCGTAGTGGCTAAGAGCGTGTGCTGAGGATGTAGATGGAGCTTGATATTCCTCTAAGGTATTATACGCTAGACAGTCCGAGCATTGACCCATCCACTTGGTTTGTATGCTTAGGCATGCAGAGCATTTATACATCATTTTTATTTTTTTAGAAACCATACAAATTAGCCTTTTTTTAGACGTTCTGCTGCCTGAGTTGCAAAATATGTGATAATACATTGAGAGCCTGCTCGTTTCATAGCAAAAAGGCTTTCTATGAGCGCATCTTCAAAATTGAGAATTCCGTTTTGTGCACCATTCCAAATTAATGAGCACTCCCCAGACACATGATAAGCCCAAATCGGATGTGTTTTTTTAGCAGAAAGTTGCTGAATCACATCGAGATATAAAGTTGCTGGTTTCACCATTAAAATATCAGCGCCTTCATCAATATCACTCTGATACTCTCTTGGAATTTGAAATGAACTTGCGTAATCCATTTGATAAGTTTTTTTATTAGCACCTTTAAGAAAGCGAGCAGAGTCTACTGCGTGACGAAAGGGACCATACAAACAAGAGGCAAATTTTGTGCAATAAGACAGAATCAAGGGTCGCTGTGATCCAGCAGATTCTTCTAAAGCTTTACTAATCGCTCTAATTCGTCCATCCATCATGTCAGAAGGTGCAATAATATCGGCACCCGCAGCTGTATAACATAAAGCTTGTTGAACGAGAGCTTGAACTGTTTTGTCATTATCAATACATCCATCTGCTGTCAGTAGCCCATCGTGCCCTTGAATATGAAAGGGATCAAGAGCAATATCAGCAATAAATAATGCTTGCGGAAAACGATTTTTCAAAATTCTCAGACTTCTCGCCATAAGAGAATTGTCATTCCATGCTTCCTCACACTGTTCAGATTTCAAATGTTCTTCAATCACAGGAAATAAAGCGAATCCTACAATACCGACTTCGATACACTTTTGGATATGATCTTCTAAATAGCGCCCACCTAGACGAGAGACATACGGCATTTGCATAATGTCCTCTTTTTTTTCTTTATCGCTAATAAAAAGCGGCAAAATTAAATGTGCAGGGTCAATCATCACATCTTGCATCATTTTTCGGATGGATGAGTTTTTGCGGTATAATCGAAGGCGCTCATAAGAGTAAAGAGACATTGATTTCGTTTTAAAGGTTCGTATGGCCTCTATTATACAAGGATTTTTAAAAATTCATGCTTTTTGCCGATATTGAAAGCACAAGCTAAAAGTGGAGTGTTTGCAGTGGAATATATTTCGGTCCAAACGAGATGTGTCAAAACACAGAAAATCTATGAGTATATCTTTTCTTGGTCCCAAAAATCCTGTTTAGAAATCTATGAAATCATTGATGGGGTGCATTTTTCTGTCTTTCATCATCAGCCACAAAATGCTGATGTTATGATTGAGAATATACGGGCGCACCATTCTCTGAAAAACCATGTTACAATTTATGAAATAAAAGAATTTTTCATGAAGTGGATTGAACGCTCTTCAGAAATTTGTGATCCACAACGTACACGTTTTTTTTCTAGGTGATAGCTTTTTGAAAATTTGCTTGTTCTATCGAGTGAAAAGATGAGGCTTCTCAGAACCGAATCGACTTCGTTTTTTATTTGCAAGATATTCATTTAATAACATGATTTTTGTCACTTCATTCATCAATCCAGAGGGAGAGTGATGTGGGTGTTTAGGATTTTTATCCCACAACATATCAACGATCTTGTGCCTTTGTCATGTGATGAGCATGCATCTTGTTTTACAGCACAATGCCTTCGTCAAAGGATGGGTGTAATCAGTGCTTATTTGCAGGCTTCGATTTATAATAATACAAGCTTAGTTAGTGAATATTGCAAATTTTTATGAAATATCTTCGCATTGTTGGTGCAAGAACGCACAATCTCAAAAATATTCACCTTAATATCCCTAGAGATCGCTTTGTCGTTCTGAGTGGGGTTTCTGGCTCTGGAAAATCGTCTTTGGCTTTTGATACGCTCTATGCGGAGGGTCAAAGACGTTATGTTGAGTCTTTGTCATCTTATGCGAGACAATTTTTATCTCTTATGGATAAGCCAGATGTCGATAGAATCGAAGGCTTATCTCCAGCTATTTCAATCGAGCAAAAAACAACATCTCACAACCCTCGATCAACTGTTGGTACAGTGACAGAAATTTATGATTATTTGAGAGTCTTTTTTTCACGTATCGGGCAAGCATATTGCCCAACGCATGGAGAGCAGCTTGGACAACAATCAGTGGAGTCTATTGCTCATAAAATTTATGATCATTATGAATCTCAAAAAATTGTGATAGGCGCGCGGATTGAGAAAAAACGTTTTCCAGAGCTTGAGGACAAAATTCAAAAAGAAGGATATTCGCGCTTGATTGTCGATGGCAAAATTTATCGTTTGGATGATGATTTTGTGGATTGGAAAAAAAAAGAAGAAGTGATTGTTGTCATTGATAGGCTGAGTGTTTCTCAAGAGGATCGCGCAAGGTTATTACAAAGCTTGGAAATTGCTTTTGAATTAGGGAATAAGCTTGCTTATGTGGCTGCATTTACTGAGAATTCCACTCTTGGTTCTTTACAGCTCTTGTCGACTAAACAAGGATGTATTGTTTGTGATTTTTCTATGGGCGCTTTAGAGCCAAGAATGTTTTCTTTTAATAGTCCGCTGGGATCGTGCGAAAGTTGTAAAGGTCTAGGATTTGAGTATCAAGCAGATCGTGCTCGGATTTTGCAACCTCTTTTCACATTAAATCAAGGGGCGATAGCACTTTTTACAAAACACGATCCCTTTTATTTTGATCAGTTATCACAGATTTGCTCTTATTATTCGATTGATATGGATACTGTTTTCGCAGAGTTATCTGCTGCTCATCAAGAGCTCCTTTTATACGGAGATCAAGATGGACGGAAGATCATGGTCAAATCGTTATATTATCCTCAAGCTAAGCCTAAAAAAATGGTGTGGCCAGGCGTATTATCAGTGATTACTCAACGTTATGCTCAATCTGATCAGGAGTCCGTAAAAGAAATTCTTAAGCCTTTTATAGATTATCTGCCTTGTAATGCTTGTAAGGGTGCTCGTTTAAACCCTGCATCACGTAGTGTGCGTGTAGGCCCATGGACAATTCATGAGCTGTGTCATTTATCAATATCTGAAACACGTCATGTGATTGAGACCATGCATATTGATTGTGCCTTGGTGCCTATAGCAGAGCCATTGAAAGAAGAGCTTATTAATCGTTTAGGGTTTTTAGTCGATGTTGGTCTGGGATACCTGTCTTTAGATCGCGCCGCAGAAACGCTGTCTGGAGGAGAGTCTCAGCGAATTCGCCTTGCAAGCCAGTTAGGATCGAAGCTCGTAGGCGTAATGTATATTTTAGATGAGCCTTCAATTGGATTGCATCAAAGGGACAATGATCGCTTAATAGAAACTTTGCGTTCTTTGGTTCGATTAGGCAATACCTTGATTGTTGTTGAGCATGATGAAGATGCAATTTGGGCATCAGATTGGGTTGTTGATCTTGGGCCTGGAGCGGGAATCCATGGCGGTGAAATTTTAGCTCAAGGTACTCCGGAAGAAATCGCAAATCATCCGGATTCTTTGACTGGATTTTATTTAAGTGGACGGAGGCAAATGCAGCGCCCTTCTTCTTTAAAACAAAATTTTAAAGAATGGATCGAGATTATTGGCGCGCGCAGACATAATCTGAAAGGCATCGATGTTAAGTTACCTATAGGAGCGCTCACCTGTATTAGTGGGGTGTCTGGATCGGGAAAATCCTCTTTAATTAATCATACGTTGGTGCCTTATGCAGAGGCGATTTTAAATGGGCGCCATCATACTCAGTCTTTGAAAGTTGAGTCTGTGAGAGGTTTAGATTTGATTGATAAAATGATTTGTATTGATCAAAGCCCTATTGGGCGCACTCCTCGCTCCAATCCGGCAACCTATACGGGGCTTTTTAGCCCGATTCGAGATTTTTTTGCTCAATTGCCACAATCTAAATCGATGGGATTCAAGGCAGGGCGATTTAGTTTTAATGTGAGTGGCGGTCGATGTGAGCGCTGTTTGGGCGATGGTGTGATTAGGGTGGAAATGCATTTTCTTTCAGATGTTTATATTCAATGTGAAGAATGCCAGGGCTTGCGATATAATCAAGCGACACTTGCAGTAAAGTATAAAAATCATCATATTGCTGATATTTTAAATATGACAGTCACACAGGCACTAGAGATTTTTTCCGCTTTCCCTACTATTGCAAAAAAATTGCAAACGCTTGAGCAAGTTGGTTTGGGATATATTCGACTCGGTCAAAATGCTACCACGCTTTCCGGGGGTGAAGCGCAGAGAATTAAATTGGCAAAAGAGCTTGCACGTCGTGATAGTGGCAAGACCTTGTATATTCTTGATGAGCCAACGACAGGTTTGCATTTTGAAGATATCCAAAAGCTTTTGCAAATTTTATTTTCTTTGAGAGATCGGGGCAATACCATTTGTATTATTGAGCATAATTTAGATGTTATTAACTGTGCGGATTGGGTTGTTGACTTAGGCCCTGATGGCGGCTCTGCAGGCGGAGAGCTCATTTTTCAAGGTCCTTTCTTGACCTTTTTGCAAGAGGAAAGCAGTCTGACAGCTCAATTTCTCAGAAAAATGCATACTGATAGAGAGAAGCGATGGTCCGAGCGCAATGGGAAGATTCATTATTGAGGTCAAGACATAGATAATTTATCCTTTGTATAGATTCATTTTCACAGCTGGGCACGAGTCAGATTCGAGTTTGTAGATTTTTATTCGTCGTCTGGATGCTATTTTTTTTTGAATTGTATCTAATTCAACTTATGATTTTTTCGAATATTACTAGAGGTGGAAAATTCATTATTGAGAAGTTTATTTGTTTTTTAAGGTATGGTTTTTCATTAATGTGTTGAAATATACAAGAAAATTAAAGTAGGATTTTTTTGGTGTTCATGATAGGATACTTTCAAAGAATAATCGATGACAACAATTAGAGAGAATATTATCATGGCTAGAGGCATTAATAAGGTGATTTTAGTTGGCAATTTAGGGGCAGATCCTGAGGTGCGTTACTTGGCTTCAGGAGATCCTGTTGCGAATATTTCTTTAGCCACATCTGAGAGCTGGAAAGATAAAGCTACTGGTCAAAATCAAGAGCGCACAGAATGGCATCGCGTTGTGATTTATGGAAAAATGGCAGAAATCGCATCCAAGTATATGAAAAAAGGAACAAAAGCTTATATCGAAGGCTCTTTGAGAACACGAAAATGGCAGGATAAAAACGGCCAAGAACGTTATACCACTGAAATTGTTTGCCAAGATTTGCAGCTTTTGGATTCTAAAGGAGTGGCGTCAGATGAGTCATACGCTCCTTCGCATTCGGGAGAGTATGGATCCAAGCGCTCATCATCTGATTCGCATTCGGTAGGATCGTATCATCCTTTATCTCAAAGTGATTTAGATGAAGAGCTTCCATTCTAAAAAGACCGTTCAGATTGCGCGCTTGCTTGATTGACAGTCCTATGTGTTGCGGCGCCCCTAGGGGCGCTGATTGGCCGCGCTCTTTCTGAGAAACGAGAGGGCATCATTCATTTGCAATGCACAAGATCCATTTTGATTGATATTGGTTTTTCATGAACAGATGGCTTGTGTCTTTCGCAAATCGTTAGAACAAAGCTCTTAAATGATGGGGCGGAAAAATGTCAATTTTTTACATCATGAGTTTCGCACTTTGATAAAAGTGGATTAAATAGCGGAAGAAGATAGTTGATATAAAGATGTTGACACATGTCGCGTCATCGCTACAGGAAAAAATTGTATAAAGCATTTTTACAAGCGAGCAGCATCTGTTATTCAGGATTAGCTTGATCGAAAGTCAGTCCTGTTGCTTTATCTCATGATAGCATTAGCTGTTGGTGAGCGGATAAGAATTTCGGAACAATAGAGATATGGTCGATAGCGAGTCATTATGTGCGCTCATCAGAACCCTCTCTGTTGATAGCTGATGATACACGCAGTCAAAAAATAGAACTTGTGAATGACCACTATTCAGGCAATACACATGATGTGATTGCAGGAATCGGACTTGTCAATATGCTTGGGCATGGATTGGATAGTGAGGCAGTTTGACCCTTGTCCTCTTCAGATAGGACGCATTCCCAAGTGATTATTGCATCTATGATAAGGGCGCGGATGGGAAAACACAAAACACCCATTTTTGCGATATGCTAAGACTCGCTCAATCATGAGGCCTGACGCCATCAGTGGTCATGATGGATGCTTGGTATTCAAGTTTGTGGCAAAAAATGGCCGCATTGATTAGGTAGCGACAAACATGGAATATTCAACACGTGAGCAAGTCACACATATTACGGATGCACGTTGGTCGGTCGAAGCCTATCATCGAGAGGTCAAGCAAACGTTTGGAATAGAGTGTTGTTAGGCAGGCACAAGCAGAGCGCAGAGGAACGATATTTTTCTTGCCATCACGGCTTGATTTGGGCAACACAAACTGCGCATCACTCAATAAATTACGCTTATCAGCAAAGCTGGAATGTGATTAAAAAGGCCATTTAGAAGCCGATCACAGTCTTAATACCTCAAGCCTGATGAGCTCCGTGCGAAGCTCGTGTAAAAATTATTTTCAAAAAAATGCCTTTTTTGGAAACTGTGTCCTATCTGAAGAGTACAGAAGTCAATTCGATAGTGATTGACAATGCACATAAAGAGAAATGGAGATAATTATGACTATGCAGAATAACGAAACAAACGATACCAAAACGACACCAAGCTTTCCTAGTAATATTAAGTTAGAGAAGTTTAAAGGACAGATGTATGCAACATTCGAAAGCGATGGCGTGAAGTATGCATATCGCCCAATTCTAGGAAGTAACACAACACCGCACTCGATGAGTCAGGGTAAAATT
>CAYNBJ010000005.1:0-107709 GCA_964395835.1 uncultured Gammaproteobacteria bacterium | reverse complement strand
TCGCCCAATTCTAGGAAGTAACACAACACCGCACTCGATGAGTCAGGGTAAAATTCACAGAAGCTTGAAGGGTTTCGGACCAGCGACGCTGGATGAGTTGTCGATGGATGAGGTTCACACAAAATCTATAGTAGAGAATTATGAGATTGCAGTACTGGAAACATTTGCTAAGCACGCAGAAGAAGCAATCATTAAAAACTTAGACACTTTACCCTTATTAAAAGAAACAAAAGAAAATACATTATCTTTTATAACCAAGATGTATACGGGGCCTTTACCAGACAGCAACGACAAGTTATTGCAACGCTGGGTACGCTATGAAATACTGGACCGCTGGACTGACATCTCACAAGACCTATTACAATTGTATAAGGCTTCGGAGCAGGCTATTCCTGATTCTGACTTTCACACGAGCCTTCTAGATACAATGGATCAAATTTTGAAGGCAGCTGTATCATTCGAACAGGGTGATCTCGATCAAGAGAGCATGGATGCCGCTTATTTGAGCGTGCGGAATAAATTCCTGGAGGCGTTAAAAGGCTCTGCAGCGACGTTGAACAGCGACTTGTTCCAAGAGGCTATAAAAGAGATTGATGTGCTCGCAACCCAACAACGCTACTTAAAAGATTTAGACTCCATAACAACATACAAAGTGGGAGAAACATCCGAAGAGGAAGAAACACCCGCTACAGAACAAGATTATCGTGCAAGGGCACATAATGATGCTCACAAAATGATATCGGAGCTAGTCGAAGAGGGGTTTAAGGGAAGAGAACTCGGGGATGAGAATCAGCGTGTTCGGTATTCTATACTTGATACACAATTTTCACTGAGCAATTTCTTGGGTGCTGCTTTAGCTGAAGCTGATTTTAGGGTTCGTTTTGGGGAGAATCAACCGCATTTTGATGCGTATAAGGCTGCGTTTGCGGAGGCTTTTACGCGTTATTATCAAGAACTGCATAAACATATGAAAAGCCATTCTTCAGTGAGCGAACAGCAAGGTAAGACCTATTACGTTGTCACACGTCCTGTGCCCGATGCCGTGCGAGTAAAGGATGAGTTTGAATTTTCTTTTGAGAAAAATCCTCAAAAAGAGAATATCGCAGTGATTGACCGTGAAATCAAAGAAATGGTGTCGGCCTATCAGACTGCATTCTTTATTTTAGAGAGTATGAATTCCAATAAGGAATTAGCAGAAGAACGGTACAAGGACTTAAGAGACAAATTCGAGGGAGATATAGGGCGATTGCTCAACGAAAGGGCAGCTTGCATCAATACATTATCTGATGAGTTGAAAAAGGAGATTCCACAAGCACCGACCTATCATGTGATTGTAAGCGATCAGAGAGTCTTAGAGGTTCGTGCAGATGCGAAAGATGAGGAATCTCCTGTGCGCGAGAAAGATTTAAAGTGGGAAGAAGGCTACTTGAAAAAAATCTTGAGTTTGCAAACCATTCTCAATTGCCTTCGTATGCTAACGAGAGTGTTCCAACGCTATGTCTCTGCGATGACCTCTCCTCATCATAGACAGATGAATCGAAAAAATGCAGAGGTCAATAGGAATCAGGTAAAGATAAACAACACAATCATGCGCTTCTCTCCACCGACTCTAACCTCGGATGCAGAACACACAGTAGGTGCAGATAAGCCACAATCTGAGTCAACAAGATCTCGTACTAATAGTCAGTAAGATGCTTTGAGTTTTAAGATTTGAAAAAGAGACCCTCAGGGTCTCTTTTTTTATAAGCCAGAAGTCTCAGATCAGCCCTTAAATCATTTTTTGACGAGTCTCTCTCTAATGCATTCAAATGCTGGGCATAATAAACAGCACTCTCAATGGTCAAAGATATCGCGCCATCGTTGCAAAAAGCAATCGTATTTACCAGCAAGTCGCATGACTGATTCAGATTGAGCGCTATCACTCATCAGTCCTATACCCTTATCGCATGAGGCCTGTGTCTCGTAGAAAAAATGTTAAAACCAAGAGCGCAGTGGTCAAGAGCAGAGGCATATCTGCGTTCAGCACAACTGTGTTGATCAATCGCAGATGAGACTGTTTTATCTTAGACTTGTCGTCAATAAGATGTTCGGACAGGAAGCGATGGTTGGTTTTTTGTATGGCAGATGATAAGACCAAACACATAAAATTAATTCTTTAGTAACAAAACCGAAATATGCTTAAAAATCTTATTTAGAAGCAGATGACAGTCTTATTACCTGAATCATAGTGGGGTATTACGAAACTTGTATGAATATGTGTTTTTATACAGTGTCATTTTTCAAATCTGAATCATTCGCTTGGCTTTTTTCAAATGATATAGCCTCATTCGCATACAAAGCGAGCAGCTGTGTGATTTTCGTTTTCTTGTGATCAGACTAAAATCATGCTAGTGTCAATACAGGTAATTTTTGTCTTCTAGTTCTATGATTATGGCCGTAGTGCGCTCTTTGTTTGTTAGTTTTTCACTGTGTATCACAATGGCAGGCTGTACACAAAAACAGTCTTATGAAATGGGTCCCGATATCAGCGATGAAGAGCTGCATGCTTTGGGTCCAGAAACTTCTCGGGAAGATGTGATAGAAAAATATGGGCCACCTTCTTTTCGTTGCTTTACACCAAACAATCATAATATTTGTTATTTTCATCAGAAAAAAAATAAAAATGATATTTCGGAGCAGCGACAAGTTGAAATTCTTTTTGACGATCAAGGGAAAGTGAAAGAGGTGCGTGTTTACGAGCCTGATATGCCTAAAAAAGATGAGCCTACAGAATCGCAAGCCCAACACTCTGCCGCATGAGCAAAAACGAAAACTTATTTTTAGGATATGGTCGCTTAGTGAAAACAGCATTAGAGCGACCTTTTTTTCGATCTTGGCAGACTCTCAGTCGCTCTCAAACCGATGCGACTTATCAAGGTGATTTTTTATCATTTTCAGAAAAAGATTTTCCTATGTTCCATACAGTTGTTTTTGCTTTAGCGCCTTTGCATAAAGATGAAACAGCTTATCGGAGAACGTATGAGGAGTGTTTAGCTCATGCACTTTCGATTTTGAGATTTCAAAAATTTATTTTTTGTGGCTCAACTGTTGTCTATCCTTCAGTCGGATATATTGTTTCTGAAGATTGGCATGAGGAGTATGATCAATGTCATGAAAAAACATATTTTCGCGCATCTGTATTAAAAAATGCTGAAAAAATTCTTTATCATCATGCATTTTCTCGAACAGTGATTTTAAGATTTTCTGGTTTATTTGATTCATCACAAGAGCGTCCGTTTTATCGAGGTAATCGTATTTCTTTAAAAAAAGCCGCGTATTTTTTAGAGCAGGCTGCACGAGAACAACTCGATAGCTATCAAGTGTTCCATATTTCCGATCCTGCTTATCTGAGCGAAAGTTCTTTCATAGCTGAGAGAGTCATTTATCCACTAAAGGCATTTTCGCAGTGGGGCAGTGGAGCTTTCGATGATTGAGCTGCAAGAGCATTTATTAATCAATGCTCCACAATCAGAAGTCTATCAATGGATCTGTGATATTGATGCATATCAATATTGGATCCCCTATTGCAAAAAAAGCGGTGTTCTTGCGGTTGAAAGTGATTTTAAGCAAGAAGCCTTTATAGAAATGGGCATCGGTCCATTGAGCGATCGCTTAGTGACAATCAATACATATTCTCCATCTAGCAGCATAGAGATGGAGATGCTCCAAGGCCCATTTGTATTTTTTCAGGGAAAATGGATCTTGGAAACAGAGGAAAGAGGCACAAAAGTCAGTCTTGAGATCAAGGCGCAAATGAAATTTCAGTGGATCGAACCAATTGCTTTGAGTTTTGTGGATTTGTATCGTTCTGAGCTTTTAGATGCATTCCGTAGACATTTTTTCGCCCAAATCGTCCAGTAGGGCATAGAACCCTTCAATACTCTTAATTTGCTTATAAATAGATGCAAATCGTAAAAACGCTAACTCATCAATAAAGCGAAGCCCCTCTAAAACCCATTCACCGAGTAAATAAGAAGGGACTTCTTTTTCTGGATAGCTAATAAGTTTTTTTCGAATTTGCGCTAAAAGAGAATCAATTCTTTCCGTGCTGATAGGCCTTTTCTCAAAGGCCCTCAGAATACCGCTGCGAATTTTTTCTTCAAGAAACGGTTCACGGCGGAGATCTTTTTTTATAATTCTAGGCCATTGAATAATGACGCTTTCGAGGGTGTTAAAACGATCTCCGCATGCAGTGCATAGGCGTCGGCGGCGAATGTGTTGCTCATCATCTTGGAGCCTTGAGTCTAGGACACGTGTCTCGCTATGCTGACAAAAAGGACATTTCATAATCACAATCTCTCAAAATGCAAAGAGCTCAAAGTTGGAAGACAACTCTACCATATCTTTCTTACGTTGCTCAATCACATTCGGATTTAAATTACTTTCTAAAATATCTGCGATGGCATGTGCAATAAGAGTCATTTGGCTTTCTTTCATGCCACGAGTCGTGAGGGCAGGAGATCCGATTCTGATTCCGGATGTTTGCTGGGCAGAGCGCTGATCGCCGGGGATGGTGTTTCTATTCACTGTCATATGAGCTTTTTCTAAAGCGAATTGTGCTTCTTTACCAGAGAAATTTTTATGCGCTAATGAAATCAGTAAAAGATGGTTATCTGTTCCACCGGAGATAATTTGAATGTCTCTGTCGACTAATGTATGAGCCAAAGTCGCTGCATTTTTTAGAATTTGTTCTTGATATTGTCTAAAGTGGGGTTCTAAGGCAAGCTCAAAGCATCGCGCTTTTGCAGCGATCACATGCATTAACGGACCTCCTTGGCTGCCGGGGAAAATCGCAGAGTCAATTTTTTTCATAATTACTGGATCGTTGGCTAAAATCAATCCTCCTCGAGGACCACGCAAGGTTTTGTGGGTTGTGCTAGTGACAACATGTGCCCAAGGAAAAGGTGATGCATGCAATCGTGTCGCAATCATTCCACTGATATGAGAAATGTCAGCTAATAAATAAGCGCCTACGCTGTCAGCGATTTCACGAAATGCTTTCCAATCAATATTGCGAGAGTAGGCAGAGTAGCCAGCTATTAATAACTTTGGACGAAAAAGCTCAACTTGCTTGGCAATCTGTTGATAGTCCAAGATTCCTGTTTCACTGAGTGTGTAATGCCCTGCTTGATACAAGAGTCCCGAAAAGTTGACAGGCGATCCATGAGTGAGATGTCCTCCATGTCTCAGATCAAGACCCATGACTTTATCACCTGGTGCGAGTAAGGCGTGATAAACAGCTAGATTTGCAGAGGATCCAGAGTGAGGCTGGACATTCGCAAATTGGGCGCCAAACAGAGAGCAGGCCAATTTTTGTGCGTAATCTTCAATGTGATCAACAAATTCACACCCGCCATAATATCGTTTGTAAGGGTATCCCTCAGCATATTTGTTCGTTAAAATGCTTCCTTGTAATTTCAAAATATCTTCGCAAACATAGTTTTCAGAAGCGATGAGCTCAAGATGCGTTTTTTGTCGCTCATATTCGCCTTCGACCCATTGCCATAGAGGGCTTGATGTCCTTATTGTGTTATCGTACATGAGGTCTCTCCTTGTAAGTTTTCTCAAAGCATTTGTTATTGAAATACTAACAGTTTGTATAGTCTTGTGTTAGAGTAAACTATCTTTTTTCTCTCTCCAAGACTTTGTTATGCAAAAAACTATTTTTTCTATGAGTGGTGTGACCAAGACTGTCGATTCTCAAAAAGAAATTTTAAAAAATATCCATCTATCTTTCTTTTATGGAGCCAAAATTGGTGTTCTCGGTATTAATGGCTCGGGAAAATCGACATTGCTTCGTATTATTGCTGGTGAAGATAAAGATTATTCTGGAGAGATGACTTATCAGGAAAATTTGAAAATTCGCTATTTGCCTCAAGAGCCTCGCCTCGATCCGAATAAAACTGTTCGAGAAAATATTGAAGAAGGCCTAAAAGAATATACAGATATTTTAAAAGAGTATAATAGTATTCTAACCGCGATGGAAAATCCCGATCTGGTCGATGATTTTGATGCGTTGATGAATCGCTACAGCCTCCTATCAGAGCAGATTGAAAATGCAGATTTATGGAATCTGGATCGTCATATTGAAAGAGCGTCTTTTGCTTTGGGCTTGCCTCCGCAAGATGTGTTGGTGGGACCTCTTTCCGGGGGTGAAAAACGGCGTGTGGCTTTGGCGACTGTTCTCCTTTCGAATCCAGACGTTTTATTGCTTGATGAGCCAACAAACCATCTTGATGCTCTCTCTGTGGCTTGGTTGGAACAATTTTTGCGAGATTTTAAAGGGACTGTGATTGCAGTAACTCACGATCGTTATTTCTTGGACAATGTCGCAGGGTGGATTTTAGAGCTCGATCGGGGGCGTGGATATCCTTATCAAGGGAATTATAGTGCTTTTTTAATTCAGCGACAGGAACGCTTGCGTCAAGAAAAATCTCAGCAACAATCTCATCAAAAGCTTGTTGAGGAAGAATTAGAATGGGTGCGTATGGGTGCGTCCGGTCGACACAAGAAAAGCAAATCTCGTTTGCAGCATTTCGAAGAATTAGCTTCACGTGAATTTCAGGAGCGTTCAGAAACTGAGAGTCTGTATATTCCAGTGGGACCACGTTTAGGACATGATGTTTTAAGCTTAAGTCATGTGACTAAGTCTTTTGAAGAGCGAGGATTAATGCAGGATTTTTCCATGACTGTGCCTAGAGGCGCAATTGTAGGAATTATTGGACCTAATGGTGCTGGAAAAACCACTTTATTTAAAATGATTAGTGGCCAAGAGCAGCCGGATAGCGGATCTGTGCATCTTGGACAAACAGTGCAATTAGCTTATGTTGATCAGCATCGTGATCAGCTCGATCCAAAGAAAACTGTTTGGGAGGAAATTTCTGACGGTCTAGATTACATCACGGTCGGTTCATATGTGACGCCTTCGCGCGCGTATGTAGGACGTTTTAACTTTTCAGGCTCTGATCAGCAAAAAATGATAGGAACTCTTTCTGGTGGTGAGCGTAATCGTGTGCATCTTGCCAAGCTGTTGCGTTCGGGTGGTAATGTGCTCTTGTTGGATGAACCGACTAATGATTTGGATGTAGAAACTTTGCGTGCTTTAGAGCATGCGCTTTTAGCATATCCGGGAGTCGCTCTGATTATTTCGCATGATAGATGGTTTTTAGATCGTATTGCGACACATGTGTTGTGTTTTGATGGCGAGGGTGGAGTAGAATGGTTTGAAGGAAATTTTTCGGATTATTCTGCTTATCATCAGATCGATCTTAAAGATGAAAAAAAGAAAGGTCGTTATACAAAATTAAGAGATAAAGAATAATTCTTCAAATTCAAGAGGATTATAGGGTATAATATTCTATAATCCATTGATATTAATATTTATTTAAAAGCAACAATGAAAAAAATTCTCGTCATTTCTGCTCCATCAGGAGCAGGAAAAACAACCTTGATTCAAAAAATTAGCCAACAGATTCCCTTGCGTTATTCTATTTCTCACACAACACGCGCGCCTCGTAAAGGTGAAGAAAATGGACAGCATTATCATTTTGTTTCCAAAGAAGAATTTTTTCAGTTGAAAGACACAGGGTTCTTTCTGGAAGATGCTGAAATTTACGGTCATTATTATGCAACCTCATGGTCAAATATTTTAAATCACACAGCTGATGACCAGTCTTGGTTACTGCTTGATCTCGATCCGCAAGGATATTTTTCATTGATAGAAAAGGTCCAGGGGATTGTGAGTGTTTTTATCCTGCCGCCAAGTTTAGAGGCATTAAGATTTCGTATTCTTCATCGGCAGTCAGATATTTGTCCTCATGATTTAGAATTGCGATTGAGTCAGGCTGCTCAAGAGATGTCTTATGCTAAATATTATCAATATCAAATTCTCAATGATGATGTTAACGATGCTGCAGCCGCTCTTTTGGAAATTATGAGGAATGCTGCTTGCTCTCACTCATCCTCGCAAGAGTCAGCTTAAACGATTTGGGGAAATCTTGAAATCATTGTGTTTAGAGTACATTTCCTATAAGAAATAAGACTTTATTTTCACAGAAAGGCCGATATCGCCTTGTCGACTCTTGAGTTTTTTGTCAAAGGCTTTTACAATACACCGTATTGTTTAATAATAAATTGAGATTGCTATGAAAACCGGTACAACTGCTCAGCGTACAAAGCGTAAATGTTCCGTTACAGGCCGTATTACAGGATTTGGACATAATGTTGCACATTGTAACAAAAAAACAAAACGCGTATTCCAAGTCAATATGATTGAAAAAAGAGTTTGGGTGCCATCCTTAGCGCGTTTCGTGCGTGTTAAACTTTCAGCTCGTGGATTAAAAACCCTTGATAAAAATGGCGCAGACTATCTAATCACTTTAGGGGTAATCTAAGATGGCAGCAAAATCTAAAACAAAAATTAAAGTTATTCTTCGTTCAACAGATCCGGCTTCTCGTTACTTTTATACAAAAACAAAAAGTAAAAAAAATAAAGAAAAGCTTCGTTTGAAAAAATTCGACCCTATCGTCAATAAGCACGTTGAGTTCGTCGAAGAAAAAATGCGTTAATACCTTCTTGCGTATAGCGACTTTAAATTTGAATGGGCTCAGAGCAGCCCATTCAAAAAATCTCTCCCAACTCATTGCCCTTTCTGGCTGTGATATTATTTGTTTCCAGGAAATTCGCACTTTCCTTCATTTCGATCATAGGCCTTATCTGCCCGATGAATATCACTATATTGCCCTCCCTGCAGACAAACCGGGATACAGCGGCGTCCTTATAGCGTACAAATCTCAACTTTTTGAGCACCAGCAATCGTTGTATGCCTCAAATCAGATCACTCTGCGGCATGAAGGCCGTCTCATAGGTGCTGATTTTTGCGATAGAGAAAGTGGACAATGTTTTCGTATTGTGAACGGATACTGGCCCTCAGGAAGCTCAGAGATGAAACAAAAAGAAAAAATTGTTTTTTTGCATGAGTTTTTGAGTTGTGATGATTTTTTTCAGATAGAAAAGCCACTTTTTGTTGCAGGAGATATCAATATCGCAGCGACAGATCGAGATTTAAAAAATTGGAAAAGCAATAAGGGTCAACCGGGATGCACGGCTGAGGAGCGAGAGCTGCTTCAGGCGTGGGTGCGTAAATACGCTCTTAAAGATAGTTATCGTGCTTTGGCAGGTGATTTGAGAGACGATTTTTATACTTGGTGGAGTTATCGCCAACCGCATGCTTTTTTTGAAAATATTGGCTGGAGAATTGATGCCATTTATGGAAACTCTTTAGCGGCCCAGACTTTTCAAGGCTTTGGTTTATTGAAAGAACCTCGTTGTTCAGATCATGGTTTGTATTATCTCGATTGTGCATTTAATCACAGTAAACAGGATTGAGTTCAAAGTGAAACAGATCATCAAGTAATTCTTTTTCTTCTCTGTTTTCTTGTGCAAGATAACACGCAACAAAATCCAGAATCCCTTTAGATTTTTGCATATCAAAAAAGCAAAAGCGCTCAAATCCAGATTGTTTGTCCCCCAAAAGCGATCCAGGTCCTCTCATATCGAGATCGATTTGAGCGAGCTCTGGCCCATTATGATGGGAACAAAGAGCCTGCAATCTTTGAATACCACTCTCTGATAAGTGGTCATCATAAATGAGCAAGCAGTAACTTTGATGCTCTCCGCGACCTACTCTGCCTCTGAGCTGATGGAGCTGAGCGAGGCCGAGTCGTTCAGGAGATTCAATAATGATTAATGTTGCACCTGGATGATCAATACCGACTTCGACCACGAGTGTGCTGACAAGCAATTGGCATTTTTTTTCGTAAAATTCTTTTAAAACGGTATTGCGTTCTGAGGGCGCCATTTTTCCGTGAATTAAGCCAATTTGATAGTCTTTAAAAAATGGATGGTCTTTGAGAAATTGATGACTTTTGAAAGAGCTGAGTCCTTTCGAATGCTCTGTGGCTTCAATAAAAGGGCATATCCAATACACACAATGTCCTTTAGATAATGCGTTTTTAACTGAGTGCAGGACAAGTTCTATTTTTTTTCTTGCGACTGTGTAAGTCATGATTTCTTTTCTTAAAGCGGGCTTTTCAGCTAAAAGATAATAGTGATTTTGTCCTGCAAGTGCTAATGCTAATGTTCTGGGAATTGGGGTAGCGGTGAGAATAATATAATGTGGTTTTGCAAAGGATTTGTCTAAAAGTTTTGTGCGTTGCTCAACACCAAAGCGTTGTTGTTCGTCTATGATCACTAGACTCAGATTGCAAAAAGTCACCTGATCTTGAAAAACCGATTGTGTTCCAATGATGATCAGTGCATGTCCGAGTTTAATATCTTCTAGAATCTTTTTTTTCTCATTGCCCCCTAAGCTTCCTGATAGAAAAACAATAGATGGATCAGAGCCAAGTAAGGTGCGAAGTTTTTCGTAATGCTGCCATGCTAAGATTTCAGTAGGTGCCATAAAGACACTTTGTAAGTTTTGGCCAGCTGCCAGAGTCAGTGCAAAAAATCCCAAGATAGTTTTGCCGCTTCCCACATCACCTTGAATGAAAACTTGAGCAGGTTGCGTGTTTTTGAGATGATTTTCTAAGGCTTTTTTGATTTTTTTCTGCTCTTGAGTGAGATCATATCCAAAAGATTTAAGCAATTGATCAGAAAGGTGATTGGGTTTTAAGATAGGGGCTTGATGATGATTCCATATCTCTTTTTTGAAAATATATTGCTTAAAATAGGCAACTGCTTCCCATTTTGCCAGGAATTCTGTAGCTTTTAGAATCTCTTGATCAAAATTCAGAATTTCTTGCTTTTGGAGTGCATACGCGTGAATCAAGGATAAATTTTTATATAAATCGTGTTCCCAATCGGTTTTGATGTTTGCCGCAAAGATTTGAAAAGCCGCTTCAACTATTCTTTTGAGGACAGAAGTGGATATGCCTTGATGCTTCTTGTAGATGGCTTCTATCTGTGGTTGGAGATCGTGATTCCGAACAATTAATTCAATTTCTGGATGTACCATTTGCCAAACAAGAGCGTTTTTTTGCAGTTTTCCGTAGCAACGTAGTCTTTTGCCTAATTGTAAATGGTGTGCTAACCATTGAGGATAGTGAAAAAAAATCAAATCCACATGTTGTTGCGAATTTAATATAATTTGTGCTCTAAAGATTTTTTTAGATTTTGATACGTCTATGGGTATAATTACTCGGCCTTCAAGATATCCATCCAAATTATCGTGCTCTAAGTTCAGAGATTCAATAAGAATTTTTCTTTTATATCGTAAAGGATTAAAGAGCAGCAGATCACTGATTTGCACGAGACCAATTTCATTGAATCGTTCAATAGTTTTTTTTCCAACTTTGGATAACTCAATGCTTGATAAGGTTTTTTTTAAAAAATCTTTTTCAATCATATGAGGCTCGTTCTAAATGGAGAATAAATGGCAAGCGTCTTAACTGTACGAGAACTTGAGAAAAAAACAGAAAATCTTTTAAGCAAAAGAAAATTCGCACACAGCGTTCATGAATGTCTGCGGTTGGTAGTGTATCAATCGCAATAATTTGTGCTTGGTGTTGTTCAAGAATTTTAGTAATTTTCGCTAAAGCACCCATCTGATCACTGAGTGTAATTTTTACGCCAAAGCACCCTGTGACTTCCGCTGCGCTCCATTCAATATGGACACGGTCTTTTTTTGGTGCGTGCTGGCAATCGAGCGTATGGAGCACCCATTTTTTGTCTGTGTTGACCATGACGCAGACATGGCCTTCTGCGTAAGGATGACAGCATTTGGCTGCAACAGCTAAGTATTTCACATTTTCAGCCGGCATAAGCAAGTGGATCTGGAAATCCCTGAGATTATTCAGCGCAGGAAACACGGTATTTAGATCTAAAGATGCGATGCCAATCGCTTCAAAGAAAGACGTTTCAGAACTATAGTTCTTCATTACGTTTTGGCAGGGATGGTATTGATATTTATCAGATATTGTCTTGACAAGTAAGCGACCTAAAAAGGACGCATTCTTAATGCGCTCATTGTGAAGAAAGCGCTTAATCAAAACTTTAGCTTTGGCTGAGGTAGCAAAATTTAACCATGTGGGGTGAATGCACAGACTGTTGTCATAACGAAAAGTCACAAAATCCCCATTTTTTAAAATTTGAGAGAGGGGTTGTTTTTGATCATTTACTGAGCATTCAGAGCAGTAAGGCGCTTTTTTACTATCGACACAATAAGCAAAATCCAAGGCAGTGCAGCCTTCAGAGATGCCCCATTTATGATGAGCATAATCAAAAATTAAAATTTGTTTTCTGGAAATCTCATGTTTAAACGCTTTCAGGCCATTGCGATTGAGTTCTTCCGTGCCTTCCCAGACTTGTAATATACGTGACCAATCTAAAGGATGGTCGATAAAAATTTTTCTTTCTTTTTCGGATGCATGCGTATAAATTGCATCGCGCATATTGTCAGTTTGAATAATAATAGCGATTGTTTTGCCAGAGGGCATGCGGACTGCTGTATGCAATGCTTGATAAGAATTAATTTTGGGCATGCCGATATAATCACGAAAAGCATCAAAAATCGGAGGCCATAAAGCGTGTATCAATCCGAGCAAAAGGTAACAGTTTTCAGTTTCAGTGACGATACAGTGAATTGAGAGAATATGCTCTTGTGATCGAAGGGCTCTTTTATCAATTTTTCTTTCTAAATATATTTCATAGGATGATTTGCGATTGAGAATGACTTTTGTTTCTTTGAGAGTGGAGTGTGAGATGATATGCCCTTGAATTTGCAAGATCATTTTTTGGCATTGCGTAATATGTGTTTCAGTATATTTTTCAATCGCTTTTGTGATCACCAGATGTCGATAGGGATGTAAGATCGTAAATGAAAGATCTTCAAGTTCTTTTTTGATGGTAAACAGGCCTAAATGCCCAGATAAAGGGGCGTAAACCTCAAGTGTTTCTCGCGCTTTACGTTGTTGTTTGTGCAGCTTCATGCATCCAATCGTGCGCATATTATGCAGTCTATCTGCAAGCTTGATGGCTAACACTCTCCAGTCCGTAGATGAAGCTTGGAGCATTTTTAATAAATTTTGAAATTCTTGCTGAGTATAATTTTGATCAGCTAAGTGTCGTAATTTTGAGACACCATCAACGAGAAGCGTAATCGCTTCTCCAAATTTATTATGAATTTGAGCATACGTATAGTCTGTATCCTCCAAGACATCATGCAACAGAGCTCCGCAAAGAGTTTCGATATCCATGCCATGCTCAATAAGGATGTATGCAACAGCTAGGGGATGAGTGATATACGGTTCGCCAGATTGCCGATATTGCTCATTATGGCCTTTATGAGCGACTGCATACGCTTTATCAAGAATAGCAAGTTCCTGCTCAGAGAGATATTCTGATGCAAATTGTCTCAGTTCCAAATATGAGAGCACGCAGCAGCCTCCTGAAGAAAAGATTACTCTTCGCTGAGTCCTTGGGCAATTTCACGTAAGGCGACGACAGTCGGTTTATCATTATCCCATTCAACGAGTGGCTCTTGAGCGCCAGACATCAGTTTTCTCGCTCTTTCAGAGGCTTGAATTACCAATTCAAAGCGGTTTTCTACATTTTTTAGACAATCTTCTACTGTGACGCGGGCCATGAAAACACCATTTTAGCAAATTTATACTAAGTAATATTATGACACAATCGTTAAAATACTCAATGCGCTCGGAGTTTTAGGGTGTGAATAAAGATTCCACATCTTAAAAGTTTTGATATCCCGTACCTCAGCGTCTAGGCAGTTCCAGTCGATCCAAAGCCACCTGCGCCTCGTTGAGACTCTGCATCAAAGCTTGTCACAAGTTGCCATTGAATGTGTAAGATCGGGAGAATCACTAATTGTGCAAATCGTAATCCAGGTTCAATAATGATGTTTTCGCAAGAGCGGTTCCAGCAAGAGACAAAAATTTCACCTTGATAGTCTGCATCAATAAGCCCGATCGTATTGCCGAGAATTAAACCTTTTTTATGCCCTAATCCTGAGCGTGGTAAGATAATTGCTGCTGTATCATGGCGATTGAGATGAATCGCTAGACCTGTGCCAATCAATTCAACAGTTCCTGCTTTTAATGTGATTGGTTCAGAAATGCAAGCTCGCAGATCTAAACCAGCACTAAATTCAGATTCATAATTTGGAAGGCCGCCGAGCTCTTCTAGAAGAGGGTTAACAATTTTGACAGAAACAAGCATAAATAATCCTTAAATGATTGTGTTAACAAAGACTATGTAAATTTTATCTGAGTCTTCGATGGGATTCTATAAAGAAAAGACTTTTTCTTATAATCAAAAATTTGTAAAAACAGTATAAAGGTATGATGGATGATAAAAAAGCCAATCTTGTAAATATCAGAAAAGCAGCAAGAAATATCATCCTCATGTGCACTAACACGATGCAGACATTTTTTGTAGGCACTTGAATGTTTTTGAGCACAATTTTGCGCTTTTCAAATCGGATTTTTATGTCATGTGTCTCTCATGATAGATTTTATTAACTCTCTCATAGAGCAAGTGCCTCTTAGTAGATTGGGAGTCGCAGTGCGTTGTTCTCTAAATAGGTTTTTTGAGATCGCCGCTATCAATAAAACAATCTACTAAGATTTTAATGTAGTTTGATTTGTATTATCTGTGGTCGTACAGAGACGCATTTCTTAGTGATCATTGTAAATGACCTGTAATTGGGTTTCTAACCACTGTGGACCGCTGAGTTTTATCTGTCCTAGAGAATCAATTGTTCGCAGTTTTAAGGGGCTATTCATATAATCAAAAATTTTCTTTAAAGATTGGTGATTCATGTGCGCATCGGCAATAAAAAAAGCATATTGATCGCTCTGGGTTGTCAATAAAATTAAATCTTCAGGAGAGAGGCAGTCATCATCACAGCTATATAAGGAAGGACCAAAGCTCACTTGCAACTCATGTTGTAAAATCCAAAAATCATTATGGTAAAAAATTGATTGTTTCCAAGGGTTTTTTCGCGAAAAAGTCTTTTCTAACTCGTCTATTGTTTGTATGATGTGTAAATATTTTGATGAAATTTCTTCTTTTTTTTCTGGATTGAGTTCTGTAAGTGCGTCTTTAGCAACTCGATATAAAAGTTTCAGGCCTGAAAAACTCATCCATTCATGACTGAGCTCGCTCAAGGTTCTTTTAAAATCAGAGTCTATTCTAAGCGGAGATTCAGAAACAAGCTCATGTAAAAAAGCAATAGCATTATGGCTTTCATGATCGTGTAGAGCCGATTCAATTCCTTTTGCATTTTTTGCATAGTGGCCCAGTCTGTCTTTCCACTCTGTGGGGCAAAGAACAAAATCGGCTTTTTGTATTTGCATTAATTGTGCGGGATTGAGATTGAAGTAATGTGGATCTGTAGGTGCGTTTTCAAGAAGCATGACAGAAATGCCATCTGTATGTAAATCTTGCAAAATTTGGTAAAAAATCGGTAAAACACCGAGCACTATTTTATCCTGAGCCATCAGGATGGAGTTGCAGCTAAGAAAGCTCAAATATGTTAAAAAAGAGATCGATAAAAATCGCATATGATCATTAAAGGATATAATTTAAAATTATGACCCATTATCTTATCCAAGTTCAAGCTCTGACGATAGGCTACAAAAGCGCGTTATTGAAAAATTTACATTTCTCTTTGGCTTCTGGAGAGGTTCTCGTTATTTTAGGAGCGAATGGGGTTGGCAAATCCACTTTGCTCCATACCTTACTGGGATTGCAAGCTCAAATCACTGGGGCGATTCATATCAGTGCTAAAAGACGTGGTTTTATGCCTCAATTGCGGCCTCTGAGTCGTCACCTACCCATGACAACGGCAGATTTTTTGAGAATTTTTGATTGGTATAGCCCATCTTGGAAAAAGAAAATTATTTTTGATTTAGAGTTAGATCCTTTGTTAGAGACTTCAGTCGCACAGCTCTCACAGGGTATGTGGCAAAGAGTGAATTTAGCTCAAGCCTTGTCATCGCAACCGGATCTTCTTTTTTTAGATGAGCCAACACAGGGACTCGATGTGAGATGGCAAGACAAAATGTATCACTATTTGTCGACCTATGTGAATGATTTTAAGAGTGCTGTGTGTTGTATTTCGCATGACTCTGTCGTGATTAGCACCTATGCCAATAAAGCTTTGTGTTTAGATCATCAGCCTTTGCACGATGAAATTTTGGAAAAACGTATTTTGCAAGATGAACATAGTTCCCGACCTTTTCAAATTTATATCCATGAGCATATGCAAAAAAATTGCTGCAAACCTTCGGAGATATTATGAGTTTGTTTCTATACCCTTTCTTTTTTCTGCTTTGCATCAGTTTTTCAGTCGGCCCTTTGGGTTCAATGATGTTGTGGCGAAAAATGACTTTTTTTGGAGATACTTTAGCTCATAGTACTTTGGTTGCATATTTGATGCATGCTCTGAGTGGCTACCCACTTTTAGTGTGTATGATAGCTGTCGTTGTGGTGTACGCTGGAATCTTGGAGCTTTTGTATTATAAAAAGCAAAATTATGCTGAATTTATTCCTTTGCTTTCATATGGTGCGACCGGAGTTGCTCTGCTTTTTATCGATTGGTATATAAAAAAACCAGCCCTCGTCTATAAGGTGTTTTTAGGTGACTTATTGTTAGTGAATCAGGCTGACTGTATAGGCGCTTTGATCCTTGGTTTCTGCGTAGTGGGCTTTTTTTTCAAATTTTATCGTAGAGTGCTCTTACTTCTTTTTTCTGAAGATCTCGCACGATTGCAATATCCATATATTCGTTTTGTGAGCTTTGCTCTCAATCTTTTTATTGGGATCGCAGTGATTTTTAGCGTGCAAAGTGTTGGGTTGCTCTTGGCGATGGCGCTTTTCACTCTTCCTGCGTGCATTGCATCTTTGTATACATCACATCCATGGCAAATGATCCGAGATGCAACTTTTCATTCATTTAGCGCATCGATAATTGGATTTTTCTGGAGTGTGAACTGTAATTATCCCACTGGTCCTTGCATTATTGTTGTATTAGTTTTCATATATTTTTTGATACGCAGTGGGATGGTCCTGTTTAAAAGCTCTGCCTAGATTTGGAGGAGACATACACCCTTTTCAAACACAGAGCTTTTAAAAGTTGCCCAGTAGCATTTTTAATTCGCGCGTTAAAAGCGTCAGGTCGCTTATGAGATGATATCTATAAGTCTCTTCTTTTGATGGTTTAATATGAGATAAAATTTCGCGCAATGCAATTTCGCTTTGTTTTTGATAAGCAATGAGCTGAGAAAATTGATGCATAATTTTATCCCATGTTTCTCGAGATCGTTTGTGCTCGACCCATACTGGGTATAAGAAACAGGCTAATAGCAGGGTGGCTTTATGCAGTTTCGAACATTCCATTTTATTTAATTGAGCAATCAATGTTCTCGCTTGTGCAAAATTTTTGCCTTGTAGGCATTGTTTTGGAATAAAAAAACGAATGATTTTTTGTGCATAAAGTAAATTAAAGACTTCTGTGCTTTTTGAATTTAAAAAACATTTTAAATATTCTTCATAAAGACGTGCTTTTGGAATTTTTAACAGTAAAAGTGAATTTTTGCTAATAGTCCTTGTAATCTCACTCTCTAACTTTAGACCTAATTTCGCTGCATATCGTAAAGCACGGATCATTCGGACAGGATCTTCTGAGAAACGCCGTTGTGGCTCGCCAATCACGCGTAGAGTCTGATCATAAAGATCTTGAAGACCATTGGATGGGTCGATGAGCTGCTGTGCAATAGGATCGTAATAAAGCGCATTGACACTAAAGTCTCTTCTTTCCCAATCTTGCCCGAGATTACCAAAATGATTATCGTGACTTAAGATTTCACCACTTGTATGACTAGGGGGTGGTTTGCGAAAAGTTGCCACTTCAAAGAGCTCGTCTTGTACTTTGATATGCACTAATGTAAATCGTTTCCCGATCACTAGAGCTTGTGAAAACAAACTCGCAATTTCTCGTGGTTTTGCATTGGTCACAATATCGAAATCCTTTGGACACTGTCCAAGCAAAATATCGCGAATGCATCCACCAACAAAAAAAGCTTGGTATCCGTATTTTTGTAGACGCTGGATAATTTTAACACCTTGTGGGCATAAACGCTGCATATGCGATAGCTGTGACAATGCATCAGCACGCAGTTCGTCAGAAGAAGGTGTAATATAAAAAATTTTTTGTAGTATTTTCTTAAACATAACAAAGGTGATTGTATCAAAAAAATACAATATGTACAAATTCAAACTCAACACTTCGCATTTAATAGGAAAACATGCTTTATTTTTATTAGCTGATTTTTTGTATATCTAACTTTTTATGGTGAAATCCATTTCTAAACATTGTTTTCTGCTTGTCTTCATGATGTTGTGCGGATGCACATATGCAAATGAATTTTCTTGGAATATGACCCCAGGTGTCACTCCTTTGAGTCGTGAAGTTTTTGATTTACATATGCAAATTTTTTACATTTGTGTGGGCATAGCATCTTGTGTCTTTTCTTTAATTTTGTGGGCTATTATTTTTCATCGTAAATCGTTGGGTTATAAAGCAGCCACCTTTCATGAAAGTCTACTCTTAGAGATTGTCTGGACGATTATTCCCTTTTTGATTCTTTTAACTATGGCTTGGCCTGCAACGCGGGTTTTAATTCATTTTGACGATCAGTCTAATCCAGAGTTGACAGTAAAAATTGTGGGTTATCAGTGGTTTTGGGAATATGATTATCCTGAGCATGATATTTCTTTTTTTTCGAATTTACGAACAAGCGATGCACAAATTTTGAACCAGGCCCCTAAAGATGAGGGGTATTTAGGTCAAGTGGACTTTCCACTTGTTGTCCCCGTAGGAAAGAAAATTCGTTTACTGACAACTGCCGCTGATGTGCAACATTCATTTTGGGTGCCAGCACTTGGATTCAAAAAAGATGCTATTCCAGGCTTTATTAATGAGGCCTGGGCTATTATTGAAAAACCTGGAATTTATCGAGGAAAATGCGCTGAACTTTGCGGTTATAAACACGGGTATATGCCTATTGAGATTCACGCTGTAAGTCCAGAAGAATTTGATGACTTTGTGAAGCGTTCTCAATCACAATCAGCATAAAGGAAAAATATTTTATGAAAGAAACTTGTACATCTCATAAGCTGGCTCAGCGCTCATTCATGTCTCAAATTTTTGAATATCTGCTTACGACAAATCATAAGCAGATAGGTTCGCTTTATTTGTGGATGGCTTTGATTTTGTTTTTTATAGCAGGATCGATGGCGATGCTCATTAGAGCTGAGCTTTATCAGCCAGGACAGCATTTGATGGATCCCGATCGCTACAATCAGATGGTGACCATGCATGGTTTGATTATGATTTTTGGAGCTGTCATGCCCGCTTTTAGCGGATTAGCAAACTGGATGATTCCGCTGATGATAGGTGCGCCGGACATGGCCATGCCCAGAATTAATAATTTTGCTTTTTGGTTGCAAGCGGGCGCCTTTGTTTTGCTTCTTTCTACACTGTTTTTTCATGATTCTGCGCCTAATTTCGGCTGGACTTTTTATGCACCACTCTCCGTTAAGGGTCCTTCTAGTACAGACTATTTTATTTTATTTATTCATCTTTCTGGCGTGGCGTCTATATTAGCGGCTATTAATATTTTGGTGACTATTGTCAATCTCCGTCGAGCTGAAATGACTCTGATGAAAATGCCCATTTTCGTTTGGACTTGGTTAATTACATCCTTTTTGCTCATTGTTGTTATGCCTGTTTTAGCTGTTGTTGTGACGATGCTGTTATTTGATCGACATTTTGGAACAAGTTTTTTTCATGCAGCTGGCGGCGGTGATCCACGCCTTTTCCAACATTTATTTTGGTTTTTTGGTCACCCTGAAGTTTATATTATGATTTTGCCAGCTTTTGGAATTGTCTCAGAAGTCATTCCGACTTTCGCGAGAAAAAAGCTTTTTGGGTATTCATCGATGGTCTATGCGAGCTGCTCTATTGCTTTTCTATCATTTTTTGTTTGGGCTCATCATATGTTTACTGCAGGTATGCCGTTAGCATCAGAATTGTTTTTTATGTATTTAACTATGCTCATCTCCGTTCCTACTGGAGTCAAAGTTTTCAATTGGACAGCAACTTTATTTAGAGGTTCTTTGAGCTTTGAGACCCCGATGCTTTTTGCTATTGGCTTTGTGATTTTATTTACTATCGGAGGCCTTTCTGGTCTGATGTTGGCGATTGTTCCTGCTGATTTCCAGTATCATGACACCTATTTTGTTGTAGCACACTTTCATTATGTTTTGGTGCCAGGTGCTGTTTTTGCTATTTTCTCAGGCATTTATTATTGGTTCCCGAAGTGGACTGGGCGTTATTGCTCAGAACTTTTAGGGCAAACACATTTTTGGTTATCGTTTATTTCTGTGAATCTCACATTCTTTCCTATGCATTTTATAGGTCTTGCTGGCATGCCGAGACGGGTGCCCGATTATTCTCTCATGTTTACATCATTAAATCAGATAACATCTGTGGGGGCTTTTATTTTTGGAGCCTCGCAACTTTTTTTCGTGTATGTTCTATATCACGGTTTTATTCGAGGGGCTAAGGTTGAAGGAGATCGTGCGTGGGAAGGAGCTGAGGGTTTGGAGTGGACTGTGCCTTGTCCTGCTCCTTTGCATACTTTTGAGGAATAGCAATGTCATTTGTGAAGAATTCTGATCGCACAGTTCTTCTCTATCTTATCGGATTAATCATATTAATGATTTTTTTTGCTGGATGCTCGCCATGGCTTTATCGTGTGATTTGTCAAAAGACTGGTTTAGATGGTAGGGCTTTGAGGCCGTACCAAGATGAACAATATTTGATCGATATGCAGCGAACGTTGAGCATGCAGTTTTTAGCCAATCCAGATAAACGTCGTAAGATTGATTTTTATCCTTCAACATCATATTTACCTATCCATCCCGGTGAGGTTTATACTTTATACTATCATTTAGTTAATCGCTCAGATAAAGCATATGTTTTACAGGCAATTCCGTCTATGGCGCCACCTTTAGCTTCGAATTATATTAGAAAGCTTGAGTGTTTTTGCTTTCAACAGCAACCATTAGGACCCTATGAGCATCGTATTTTACCATTGAAAATTGTCATGAATCCTTCGTTGCCATCTTATATTCAGACAATCTCTTTATCTTACGCGTTATTTGAAATACAAGAGCAATAGAATAAGGATGCATCATGAAAGACTCTCGTTCGAATAAATACTATGTCCCACAGAGTAGTCCCTGGCCTATTTTTGGATCGTGTGTGGGAGTTCTCATGGCAGTGAGCATTATTCTGATTCTGCATAATAATGTGCCTGCTGGATATATTGGGCTGCTCTTATCTGGTGTAGGATTGGCCGTGTTATTTTATGGCTGGACGGGGGATGTGTCTCATGAATCCGCGTCTGGCCTGTATAGTTCGCAATTAGATCGGACTTTTCGTTTATCTATGTTTTGGTTTATTGTCACAGAAGTGGCATTTTTTTGCGCTCTTTTAGGCGCGCTTGCTTATGTGAGGTGGTATAGCATTCCATTATTGAGCGCACAGAATGGATATGCAATTTTTACACAGCATTTTTTATATCCTCATTTTTCAGGTGGATGGCCACTATTAAACAATCCGCAGCCCAATATCTTTCCTGGTTCGCAGGGTTTTGTAAGTCCATGGGGCTTGCCTTTATATAATACCCTCATTCTTGCCCTGAGTGCCTTAACATTGACACAGGCTCATCTGTGTCTCGAGAAAGCGAAGAGATGGCAATCCTTTTTTTGGCAAATGCTCACAATTTTTTCTGGGATTTTGTTTTTATACTTTCAATATCAGGAGTATTATCACGCTATGGGCCACTTAGGCTTGTATCTTTCAAGTGGGATTTATGGAAGTTTGTTTTATTTTATTACAGGGTTTCATGGATTGCATGTGTGTATAGGAACGATTTTTTTGAGTGTGATTGCTGTGCGAACTTTTAAAGGTCATTTTGAAGGGCAATCACATTTTGCTTTTGAAGCTGCATCTTGGTATTGGCATTTTGTTGATGTTGTTTGGTGGTTTGTGTTTATCTGTGTCTATTGTCTTTAAAGATAGATATATCTGCACAAGAGACATGCTATGAGACCACTGATAGACCAGATCCATCGTTTCACAAGAAGGGGGCCTATTTTTGCAGTTCGGTCTTCTTTTCTAGATAATAAATTGTAAAAAGACAAAAAGAGATATCGTGTACTGAAAGATAAACAACATAACAATATAAAAAAATTTAAAGGCATTGTGGACTCAAGAGGGGGGCCTGTTCTGAGTGTATAAAAAAAATATAAAAAATACAGTTCAAGGTCTTTTTTTTATTCTTTTAGGTCTGTTGGGATTTGCCTTGAGTTATTGGCAGTACTGCAGAGCTCAGCAGGTCTCTGTTAGAGATCAACAGGTGATTCATGCTCGAACTTTGGTATTAATCAATTCTGTAGCATGGGAGGGGCAATATTATCAATATGCATTAGCAGCAAACCAAAATGGCCGTTTCTTAGTCCCACTCCCCTTAGAAGGTGAGTATGTTTTTGGGAATATGGCTTGGATTTCTTTCTTTGATGAAAAAAGCGAGCTAGATGATGGTTCGTTTGAAACTGTTTTTGAAGCAGGTAGAGTGATGAATGCTCATGTTTTAAAGAAAAGATGGAGTGAGCATGTGCGAGCGTCCAGAAAAATGAGACACTATGGATACAGTGTCCAATGGATGATTTTGAGTCTCATTTCTCTGTGGTATGCTCGAAAATTTATACTTTATCCTTGCGAACGTCTTCTTTAATACGTGCGGCACGACCAGCAAGGTTACGTAGATAATAAAGTTTTGCACGACGTACAAGACCTTTTTTCATACGTGTAATGGTAATGAGTGGACTGTGCAAAGGGAAGACTTTCTCAACAGCAACACCCTGTGTGACTTTACGCACAGTGATGCTTGAGCGGACAGAGCGATTTTTACGGGCAATTAAGACACCGCGAAAAAGTTGAAATCGACCTTCTTCGATTTTCATGCTCACTTCAATTTCATCTCCAACTTTAAATTGAGGATGATTGGAGCGAAGATATTTTTTTTCTATTTCTTGTACGAGATTCATCGCTAAAATCCTTGTGTAAGTTAATTCAAGTGAAAAATGAACCATATTGGCCCAAAAATAACGCTCCCATTTTAGCACACCCAAACACAAACAGAAAGACTTCTGAAGACAAAATCATCGAGATAACCTATTAATATATTTCTCATTTATATGAGTAGTATGAGAGTTTTTGCAGATGCATGCTAAAATCACAGCCGAAGAAATACAGATTGCGAACATGAAAAAAGTTTGGATAAGGGCATCTGGTGATTTTCTTATTTTTCTTTACTTTCTTCTCAATCATTTTTAAAATATTTTAATAAATCAACAATCTGAATTTATTTTGAAATCTTTGAAATCAGAACTATCAACTACACTGAAAATATCTTATTTTGGAGCAAAAGCTGATGAACTATAGGCACAGTTTTCTGTTATCAACTTCCCGTCATCAAGAAAGTCCCTTTTCCCAGAGTGTGATTTATCTTTGCGAGCATTCTGAGCAGGGAGCTTTTGGTCTTGTGATCAATAAACCTTTGTCTATGACCCTGGATCAGGTGATTAAAAATCCCACCTCACCATTTTTTTATCAAATGCCAAGTGTTTTTTGGGGTGGTCCGGTGCAAAGTGAAGATCGTGGTTTTGTATTACATAAGCATTTAGGTCAATATTGGAAGGGGACTTCTCAATTAGCTTCAGATCTCTTTTTAACGACAACAAATGATATTTTAGAAGATTTGATTTCAATTCCTCAGGATTTGTATCGTGTTTTTGTTGGATATGTCTATTGGCAGCCGAATCAATTAGAGTATGAGATTTCTCAAGATTATTGGGTCTTATCAGATTACAAAACCTCTTTGCTCTTTCTGGAGCAACCAGAGCAGCTTTGGATTGAGTCGTATAAGCATCGCGGATTTGTGCCTGAGCAGATGGGTTGCGTTGATCCGGGGGTCTTATTGCAGCATTAACAATGAATATTTTAGCTTTAGATATTGGAACAAAAAAAATAGGAGCCGCATTAGGTTCATCTTTTACGAAAAGTCCACGCCCATTAGCACCTTTGCTGGACCGTTCGAGGCATTATCATGACCTCTCTAAGCTCATTACAACATGGCAAATACAAAAAGTGATTTTAGGCGATCCAGGATATCGCGAGAGCAATAGTACTCTCTTGGCTTATATTGAGCAGATTCGAAGCTTTTTCAAAGAACAGTACCCGAACATTCTTGTTCTCTCATGGAGTGAAGAAGGATCTTCGCAAGAAGCGAACTCTGTATGTAAAAGTAGTCGGGGAGCGGGATATAGTCGAGATTCCATCGCTGCAACTTTAATTTTAGAAAATTATTTTTATTTTTCTCAATTTGATCCTATCTAGTAAGTAGGGATTAAACTTGGAAATATTTCTGTGGAAATCAGTAGAAGCGCTTGGGTAACTCAGGCTTTGGATGTACTGCGCTTGGATGATGTTGTGGCGAGCCTCAAGGAGATTAAAAAAGCGATAGACTCACCAAATATTCGTTTGACTGAATCTGATGGAGCAAAAATCGAGCGAGCAATACAAAGTTCCTTACTCCTTATCTCAAATCTTCTAGCCAAAATACCGTTGTCAGATTGGACAGAGAAGGACTATCAAGATGCGTGTGCGAACGCAAGGATGCAAATTGTTTCTTATCTGAAAATCGTTCATATTCAATTGGCAAGTCCCCAAAAGGATCAGAATGCCACGCCTCTTTCTGAGGACAGGAAAATGCAGATCACTGCGTTGCTTGGATTGGCGATGCTCTCAACAGCAGAACCTTTGAATTATGCAAACAATATCAAACAAGTGATTCCAGGTTTGCCCACAGAAAAAATAGGTGATTCCCAGAAGCCATTGATGAATGAGCCATTGAATGAGAAATTTAAGACGTTTAAAAATCAGTATGCGGTTTATCGAGAGGCATATACAAAAAGTTCGACAATATCGGCCGCCTTGCTTACAGAAAAAAAATTTATTATGGGTTTCAATGGTGCATTGTGTCCCAGCTCGTTTAAGAAAATGGCACCTGATCAAGAGGATTTTGCTCAGTTGACTTATGGACAGCGGCTCGAGACGATCGAAAAGATCAATAAGGCTCTTTCCAATCCATGGTATAGATTGCTCTCGTTTTTTGACAGCAAGGTTCAAGCAACTTTGGAACAGTTCAAAAATAAAAAAAACGAATATGTGAATCTTGTTAGAAGCGAAGAAGGCATGTATGCAGCGATAATTCAAATAATGGGGACAATTTACCACCCAAATACTGGTGGGATGAGTAGGGCACAAATTCAGGCTGTGCTGACCGATTTTTTCCCATCACAAGCACTGCAACAGATGGTCAGTCCCGAACACATAGGGGACGTGAAATTCCCGCACCTGCAGGCTTCTTTAGTGCGAGATTTATCGAAAGAAGCACCACAACACAGAGTGAGCATTACAAAGGGCGAGTAGTGAGTGTTTTTTTTTGAAAGTTTTCAAAATGTTCTAATAATGTACTCAGTGATCGCTGTCCTAAAGGGAGAAGGCAAAAAGCATTTTGCTCTGCATCATAGTGGAAGCAGCCTGGTAAATTTGAATGTATTTCTTGCATCCAAGACCAAATCAAAAAGCGATCCATCCGATGAGAGCGGAGTTCTGTGAGTGTAATGGGCCGAAATAAACGCAAACGTCCTAACAGATAATCTAAAGCAATATTTTGTTGATCATCCCAAATGCTTTTGGGAGAGCTGATATAATTCTGAGGGTAGCGTGTTTTATGGAAGCGCAAAGGAAGGGAGTATGGTTTTGCAGTGATTTTAGAATGCGCGCCAGCGCCGACGCCGAGATAGTCGCCATAAGTCCAATATAATACATTATGTTGACTATAGTCTTTTTTTAGAGAATATGCTGATACTTCGTAGTGTTCCCATTCGCTCAATAATGCAGCACTGACTGATTCTTGTTCTTCTAAAAGAGCTTCATTGGCTTTATATTCAGGAAATTTTGCAAAGATTGTATTGGGCTCAATCATCAATTCATACCAAGACAAATGTGTAAATCCAAATCCGAGTGCTTCTTTTAAATCATCATGCACATCTTGAGGTGTTTGTTCGGCTAACCCATAAATCAAATCGATATTCACACGAATATTTGGATATTTTTTTAGATGATTTAAAAGAGCGTGACTTTGTGTTTCGCTGTGCTCACGTCCAAGACGTTTTAAAATTTTTGGATTGAAGCTTTGCACCCCGACAGAAAAGCGATTCACTCCTAATTCAATAAATTGATCTACAAAATCTAGACTGGTTTTAGGTGAGAGCTCCATCGTCACTTCCGAATCTGTCTTTAAAAGAGCATGAGCATTTAAAAAATCAAAAATTTCCTTCCAGTATCGCTGAGGTTCCATTAGAGAGGGTGTGCCGCCACCTAAATAGACACTTTGAAATTTTTTTATAAAGGGGAAATGGACTAAGGACTGAGTTAAATCTCTTTTAAGCGCTTTTAAATATAGGAGCGATTGTAAGGAGAGGTCCTCTTTGAGCTCAGGTTTTCTATAAGCGTTGAAGTCGCAATAGGGGCATTTTTGCCAACACCATGGACTGTGAATGTAAAGACCGATTGGATTCATAAAGAAAATGTGTGTGTGGAAGCATGTGCTCGATAAAAGGAGCTTATAGCATCTAGGATTTTTTTGGGATTGTCCATATGGGCGTGGTGTCCCCCTGCAATAGAGATTGTGGAAAACGTCTTTAAGCAGCCGATTCGTTCATTGAGAATGTGTTCTTGGTAAGGATAACCTGACTGAGGCTTAATGAAAAGAACAGGGCATCTGACTTCTTTTAAAATTTCTAAGACTGTGTGCTGATTCATCTGAAATGGAGCGATTCCTAAAAGTTTTGGATCGAAAGACCAATGCCATTTTTTCGATTGATAGTATGAGCCATGTACAGCCAAGAGCCGACAAGCCTCGATAGAAATGAGATGTTTTTTTTGTCTGGCTTGCGCGAGAGCTTCCAGGCTATCATGGATGCGAGGCTTACGCGGATTCAGATAAGCTTGTATGCCCATGCGAAATTGTTCGCAGGTCATATCTAGAGTGGAAACTAAGGGGCCCAGACCGTCTAGTAGGACAACACTTTGAATTTTATCTGGATATAAGCCAGCTAAGATTGAGACTAAAGCAGCGCCCATAGAATGTCCAACCAGATGAATTTTGTATTGAGACAGGCTCTCCAAGACTAAGGCTAAATCACAAAGATAATTTTCAAAGCTATAAAAGTTCTCACTGCTGAGCCAAGGACTTTGTCCGTGACCTGGAAGATCTATGCTCATCCATGGCCATTTTGGAGCTAAGGTGATTAAAGGCAAGAAAGACGCATGGTTATCCAGCCATCCATGAATACATAAAATGCGTTCCTCAGAGGGGTCTGTAGTTTGCAGGGTGCAAAGACTTCTGTCTTTGCTATAGTGATGAGTTTTATAGATCATGCAATGAGCCTTACAAGAATCCATTGCTCAAAAAGCAGATGAATACTTGCTAAACAGATAATCCATAAGCCTAATCCGAGAGACGCACGGGCAACTTTAGGGATAAATGCAACATGATATAAAACAGCACTGATTGTTTGGATAGCATTAAGGGTAAAATGATCAATAATGGATTCCAAAGAGGGGGCAATATTTACAAAGCGTATGCAGGCTTTCAATAAACTCATCGATAAATAAATAATCAAAATGCGATTGAGCCAATCTAATAAACTCACAACGAAGATCACTTCTAAAAATGCGTGATTGTGATTTAATAAACGTAATTGATTCATTAAAAAGAGAACACCAAAAGAAAAAATCGTAGCTGCTTTATCCCAATAGAGAGAAGAGGGAAAAAAATGCGTCAATCTGAACAAGAAAGGGTTTGTGATTTGCATGATTAAAAAAGAGAGCGGGTGTCCCAAAGAAATACGGTGAAATCGAAAGAGAATTCGAATAAAAAATGGTAACAGAAAGAGATAAGAGAGAAAATAAAGCAATGCGTAAATCATCGATATCAAAATAAAGAGAAACCTAATTCATAATATACAATAAAAATGATAATAAAAATGAAAAAATATTTTTTAATTGAAAACGCGATTAATGAGAAAAAGAAAAATGAGATTTTGTGTGTTTTTGATCTTTGTAAAGTTGGCCAGAAGTGGAATCGAACCACCGACACAAGGATTTTCAGTCCTCTGCTCTACCGACTGAGCTATCTGGCCTACTTTTAATATTGTGAACTAAGACATAGGGAGAAGTCAATCTTTTTATGCGCGTTCTCAGTGGTTTTTTGCTGTTATAAGAGCACTTTGGAGACTTTTATGAAAATTTCTAATCTCGACAGTGACTTGCTAACCCCATCAACCAGCTCGTTAGAGCAAGACTCGCTGTTTCTGTTCTCAAAATTCCAAAAGGATAGGAGAGTGCTTGCGTGCTCTTTTCCAAAAGAGCCTGTTCTCTAGCAGACCAACCACCTTCTGGGCCTATAAATAAAGCCATTTTTTGTGGATTGCCTAAGATAAGAGGGAGCATGTTTTTGTTAGTTGCGCCCTGACTCGATCCGGCAATAAGCCCGCTAAACACATTCAGATTCGCTTGTTGAGCATGCGATAGGGCGATGTCGAGTGAGTCTATGGTTTTAGGAATTTTCATCAGATGCTTTCTTTCTGATTGTGTGCATGCAGCAATCACAACCTGATTATAGTGCTCGATATTTTTTTCTGAGCAGTAGATTTTTTGAGATCTCTCAGCTTGAACAGGGATAATTTGATATACGCCGAGTTCGGTTGCTTTTTCAATGAGCCAACCCATGCGATCTGGTTTAATCACTGAGATATAAAGTGAGAGTTGAGGCCCAGTCCAAGGAGCCAAGGGTTCTGTATGGGTGATATGAACACAAATGGATTTTTTTAGAATTTCTATTTTTCCTATTGCAGAAACAGATCCATTACAAAGCACGACTTGCTGATCTTGTATTAAAATTCTTCGTGCTTTTAGATGTTGGGTTTGTTGAACAGAAAGTCCAATTTTTTGTGAGGGTGCGAGTGAATCATGAACAAACAATAACATTTATGCGCCTTTTTTTATAAATAGAGAGGCACGTAGCCTTGGTATAAAATCCCAAAAAGATTCTACATATTCGTATCCTATCTGATTTGCCAAGATGACAAGAGCTGGAACCTGATCGGAGCCATGTTCAACGATCAGAAATCCATTGTGTTTTAAAAAGATTTTTGATTGTTGAAAAATCGTTATATATGGCTCTAAACCGCCAAAATGAGCAAATCTTGCGCGTGGGTCTTCCACAGAGCTCTCTGACCAAAATTGAGTAGAGTGATCGCAGTAAGGGGGATTGGATAAAATGACATCATAGCGCATGGGATGCTGATTTTGTATTAGAATGTCTAACCAGTTTGATTCAAAAACTGAGCTTTTATGGATTTGATGGTGTAAAAAATTCATTCGAGTTGTTTCACATGCCAGCGGATTGATATCAAGAGCCGTAATTTGAGTGTGTGGGCCAGCTAAATGATGAATACCCAAAGAGAGAGTCCCAGGGCCGCATCCGAGATCAAGAACTGATAAGTTTTTATTGTTGATTAAATGCTTTTTGTAGAAATTTTCTAACCAAAACCATGTCTCATCTCTGGGGATCAGCAAAGGTTCAAGGATTTTGAATTCTAATGGCCCCCAAGATGCTTGCTCAATGAGATATTCCAAGGGATGTCCTTGAAGAATTTTTTGACAAGCCATGTCCAAATCGGTTTCTGATTGAAAATGTCTCATCAAAATTTGAAGCTTGCTCCAGTGAAGCTGGGGATATTTTTTGTTAAAAAATTCAAAAAACGATCTCATTTTTCAGATTCAAGATCGAGTAACAACTCTGCTAAGTACTCTTGGCATAAAGGTGTAATAATACTATTGAGCTCGCCATCAAGAATGTGATCGAGAGAATACAGCGTGAGATTAATACGATGTTCTGTGAGGCGGCCTTGAGGGAAATTATAAGTCCGAATGCGTTCTGAACGATCGCCACTGCCTACAAGCCCTTGTCGTAGAGAGGAACGCTCTTCTCTTTGGCGTTTTTGTTCCGCTGAGAGGAGGCGTGATTTGAGTAAATTCATAGCTTTCGAGCGATTTTTGTGCTGAGAGCGGTCGTCTTGGCATTCTACAACTGTGCCTGTAGGAATATGTGTGATTCGGATAGCGGAGTCTGTTTTATTCACATGTTGTCCGCCTGCACCCGAAGCACGATAGGTATCAATTTTTAAGTCAGTCGGGTCGATGTGATATTCTATAATTTCATCATATTCTGGTAAAACAGCGACCGTACATGCAGAAGTGTGTATGCGCCCTTGAGATTCAGTAAGAGGGACTCTTTGTACACGATGTCCGCCGGATTCAAATTTTAATTTACCATACGCACCTTTGTAGCTAATTTTAAGAATGACTTCTTTGTATCCGCCTAAATCAGATTCATGTGCAGAGAGAATTTCATAAGGCCATCTTTGTGTATCACAGTAACGCATATACATACGGAGTAAATCACCAGCGAATAAGGAGGCTTCCTGTCCGCCAGTACCTGCTCGAATTTCCAAATAGGCTTCTTGATTGTCTAGCGGATCTTTGAAAATCAATCCTTCTTTTATAGAAGTCTCAGCTTGATCGATCTGTTCATGGAGAAGTTTCATGTCTTCTCTTGCTATCTCTGCAAATTCTATATCATTTAACAGTTCGCTCGTTTCCTCGAGAGATAATAGGAGCTGCTGTCTTTCAGAATATGCTTGTGCCAAAAGCGTGAGTGCTGAAAACTCTTTTGAATAACTTTGCAAAAGATCAGAGTTATTAATAACTTCTTGAGTAGAAAGGAGTCGTGACAGTTCTTGGTAACGCTCATAGGCTTTCAAGATTTTCAATTCTAGAGAGGGAGATAGCATCCGAATGATAAAAGGAGTCAAGATGATGCGATTGTAACATGGATTGTTTTAAAGCGACAGATGGGTAATGCAGCAACTTTTGGGTCATTTTGTAGCTTAATTGATAGATGACAATTTCTGGATCAATCCCTTTGCGCAGTTGTTGTAGGGCTTTTTTTATAATCATTTCTGATTGAGCATAGACACAGGAGCGCATTTTTGTAATGTCTTTATTGTTGTTTAAGACAAGGGTTTTACGTTTGATATGCTTGATTGCATCGAGCATATCCGGATAGTACATCTCTTTATGGTTGACGACATCCCCCTGAATAGAGAAATCTTTTAAGTGTAATAAGCGAGCGTATGGGCATGTTTGAGTGATATCGGCGGGTATCGCTTTTTCTGCTCCGAGATTAATCAGCAAAAAAGATTGGTGTGAAGGCAAATCATGGCTGCGAATGATAGGTTCTGATGCTTCAATCGCCGTGACAATCAGGTTGTATTCAGATAGTTGAGAGTGTATGTTCTCAAAAGCTAAAATTTTCATATCTGCTAAAGGGAAACTTTGCTGAACAGCCAGTGCACGCGCGTAGGTTCTATTTGAGATTGTGAGCGCAATTTTTCGATTTTTTTGAAAAAATCTTTGTTTTATTAAGTCTCGTGTGATTTCTCCGGCACCGATGATGAGGATATTTAAAAATTTTTCATTGTTTTTTTGTTCAATTTCTAAAAAATCGCTCACTACAGAGCCAAGAGATATTTTTTTTTGATATTTCTGACGTATTTTTTTATTTAACGATAAGGCTTCTTGTAAGGTGATATACAGAAAAGAGGAGGCTTTTTTTTCTTTTAAGCAAAGTTCTTGTGCTTCTTTTATTTGAGAGACAATTTGTGTTTCTTTAAAAACTCTTGATTCTAACCCCAAAATGACTGAAAACAGATGCAAAAGTGCTTCGTCGTTATGCTTCATGTAATAACAGCCTTCAAAAGGCAACTGATAGCGAGTGCAGATTTCTTTCCATAATGCCTGTATTTCAAGAATATTTGCTTCAGTTGCATAAATTTCAAGGCGATTGCAGGTGGAAAGAATCACAAAACTACGCAGGGCACTTGTCTGATACAGATGTTTTAAATCAGCGTAAGGAATTTTAAAGTCTGTTTTCCAATCTGGGTATCTCAGATAGCATGAACCAAGGAGAGTGATTTCCATATTTTCACCTAAGTTGTTAAATTTTTTTGAAAAATGCCGTTAACAAATAAAAGATATCTTCAAGCACCTTATGCAAATGCCGTTATTTATCCGAACTGCCATTTTTTTGCTCCTTGCTTTTTTTGTTCCTCAAAAAACTTATGCCAATTTGGAATCTCACGACCCGATGCGCTCCGTGCTCATAGCTAAGATAGCTTATTTCGAAAAAGATTATCAAAAAACTTATGAGTATTTTTTAAAGATTCCTCTTTCATTATGGGATCGAGATCTTTATTGGATGAGTGCTATAACAATGTATCATTATGGTGAATATGCAGATATAGAAAATGCATTTTATGCATATTTAAACGGCGAAATGAAAGAAATGGTTGAGGGGCAATCTCAGTCTTTTCTGCATTTACAAAGAGCGAAATTCGGGATGCCTTATGATCCTGAGCTTTCATGTTCAGATTTGAACATGTCTTCTTGGTTAATGACTTTTGCTATGCTTAAAACACATGAGCAAAAAAAGTTTTTGCAATCCATTGAGCGCAATGGGTATTTAAAAAATCCGTCAGTGCGTGCTTTTGTTTTACATATGGCCACTGAGTTTGAAGAAGACGATCTCAAGAAAAAATTAGTTTTTAGTTTATCTGAAGAAGATGATATTTCTCCAGAATGGCTTGATGTCTGTGCACAATCATTGGATAGTGATTTATTTTGTAAATCCTTACCAGCACATCTGAAAAGAAGAAATATTGATCAAAAAACTCTTTTGAGTGTTTGCGCGCACATTGCTGAAAGAGAAGATCGAAAAAATATTAAAAAATTGGCCGCAGAAAAAATGATCCAAGAAAATTGGTTAGCAGAGAACCATAACCAGGCTGCCATTATCTTGAGTCGGCTAATCAGAAATTCTGATAAATTTTTGTCTCAACAATTATGTACAACTGCAGCCTTTTGTGCTGAACGTGCATTTGCAGCAAAAAATACCGATGAGCTAAAAAAGCAGCTTGCTGTTTTTTCAGAAAACAAAGCATATAGAGAACGTCATTATTACAAAGCAGCTCTCCATTATTGTCAAAAAAACTGGGAAAATGCGGCAAAGGAAATACAGCGTTTAGAGGCTAGATATGTCTTAACTAAAGACGAGAGGTTTCTCAAAGCCTGTATTTTAGGGCATCTATCTCCGCATGCATCGATGCTAGAGATTGCACAAGGTATAAAAGAATATCAATTTACTAAAAATGACATTTTGTTTATCCAGGCATTAATTTGCAAAAACCAGGGCCATGTCTCTCAAGCAGATGCTTTATGTGCACAGTTGCAGCATCAGTGTGCGAGTTATTGGCTTGCCAAAAAGCATATTTTTTTCTAAATGTGATTTTTAGTAAAAATATAAATTTTTTTTAAAATCTCTTGCTTACCCCTTTGACGAGCAGAGAGTCTTTTGGCATAATACAAACATATTGGGGTGTCGCCAAGTGGTAAGGCACCGGGTTTTGATCCCGGCATTCCTAGGTTCGAATCCTAGCACCCCAGCTTTCATTCAAAATTTCCATATTTTTCTCAGATTATTTGTCGTTTTTATCAATATCAAGCTTATAAAAACGCATAAATGACCTCCTATTCAATATAATTTTTTCGCTATGCTCAAAATACCTCTTCTTTTTAATTGATGCTGACAGCAATGCCAAACTTTTTTTCCCCCATCGAGATCGTCCAGTGCTTGCAAGATCTTGCTCAGCATTCTGTTGCCAGTAATCAACACCATCTGGTTTTGGTGATGAATGTCCTTTATGAGCTGCGCAATAGGCTCAGTGACGATGACATGACAAGAAGTGTGTTTAAGATGTGCCCCTTATGGCCGAGTAAATATGAAAAGATCGATCAGCTTTTTCAAGAGATAGAGAGTGTTTTACTGACCAACGCTGCAGCCCAAGATGAACGCGCATATGCACATCATGAGCAAACCGTCTTTGCAGAAGTGAAGGGCTTTTTATGGGTAAATGCTGAGAATGATGTGCGTGATTTTTTGCGATCTCAAAAAAATCAAAAATCTGATTGGACACAAATAAAAACAAATTTGAAAAGAAAAAGCCAGAATATGATACATTTGTCTGCGACAGACAAAAAAAAATTTTTTCACTTATTAGAGAATCTTCAGTCAGCAGAGTGTTTTGACTTTTTGCAATATTTATTGACTCCCTTACATGGATATGAAGACAAATTTTATATCATTGTCCAAGCATTACTGTCTGGGTATAGCGTTCATCACACTGAGGTGCAGATGGAGCGCAAGATATGGTATTTGCTCGCGGATATTTTTTATCCTCAATTCGTTCAAAATGTGGACTCTTTAAAATCACCATTCCAATCTGTTGTATTGCGTTATATTCGTAAACTGATCATGCCATTTGAAGGCGTGGACTATCATAACAAAAGTTATTGGCAAAATATGAAATTTTTGCTTGCAGATTATGTTCGCAATACAGCGTATTATCAAGAATCTGTCAGATATATAGAGTGTGAAAGGGAAGGTCCGATTGGATTAATGAATTTTTTTAGCCAGTATTTTGGTTCAAGTGTGGATTCAGTTGAAGTGATGATCGATGATCAAGATCGGTTAAAATTTAAACATGATCTCGCCTCGCGCAAAAAAAGTGCCATTGAATTCGAGAGCAAGTATTTTCATTCGATTATTCATGGATTCGAACTGTTTCCTCGCTCAGGGTCTGTACACCATGTATATGAAAAAGGGACACTTTTTTATTATTGGTATACAAAAACAAAAACAGAAAGCAAAGCTGATCACTTTACATTAGAAGATAAATTTAAAACTGAAATTGGCATGCTCTCTCGAAATCAAATTTGTACAAGTGATTCCCTGCAAGCGGAGTATTTTCATTCGTGGTTGAGCCAAAATGCTCCTATTTCTGATGATATGATGGCTTCTGATAGTGTGCTGGATCTTTTTAAACTGGACGGAGCAAACAGCAGTCCGGAAAATTGGCATGATTCGCACTTCGGATCGTTTTTGTCACAATGGATCAGGGCACATAGGCCATCTTTTTGGCACAAATCTTATCATACTTTAATTGTAGAGCTGTGTATCAAAAGAGACTGCCCAGAAAAAGTGATGCAAGATTTGATAGACGCAGTATTGAGCAGCGAATTTTCTCATTTGAGCCAAGCGGTACCTTTAAAAAGCCATTCTGAAGCTAAAAATGCCTATTGGATTCATCAATATGCACTGTTGTTAGACCTAGTGAGCATTCCAGAAGATTGGCTGAGAGTGAGCTGTTATCAGGCTCGCGCCTCCTTATTGAAAGAAAAAATGCAAATTTCTTTGTTAAAAAAATGGAGTTCTTTAGATGGGAAAAGACACGCCTATCTCCAAGATGTGCTTCAACATATTAATATTTTTCAAGATTCCTTTTTAAAATATTGGCTAAACAATATCCTGATTCAAAAGAATATTTATGATTTTGAGCGTAATGATTTTATTAACAGTTATTATCGATTGATCAAGCGAGATCCCTTTTACTCGCATTTTTTAGACTCTTTATTTGCTTGCGATTTGAATGAAAAGCATATTTTACAAGGGTATGACGCTGTATTAGGGTCTTATTCAGCGTATTTTGAAATCAGCGATTTTCTTGAGGGGCATTCGCTATATATTGACAAGATATATGATTTGTTTGAAAGGTGTGATCTCAATGGCCTTGGACTCATCTCTGTCTTGCTGAAACACAAAGTGCAACCTGCTCTTTGGGCGTATAAGCCTGCGAAATTTTTTACTTACATCCTTCAGTATAAAGACTATCAGATCGAAGAAATTTTAGAGGCTTGTCTAAGCCATGTTCCCTCTCGTCTAAAACAGCAACCTTTTGTTGATGGTTTAACTATGTTGGACGCTATAACACGTCAATCTGATCCGTTTTTATTAAAAATTTATCATGCTCAGTGCATGTGCAATTTGAGTGTCTCTCAGTTGCAACAGCCTGCTCTGCGAGGCATGCTTGGATTGAGCTTCTTGGCGCAGACTGGATTCATGGCTTCTCTGCGTCGAATTTTGGATTCTTTCGATGAGGGGATGAGATTACTTGCTAGGCATATATCAAGATCTGTGTTTCCTAGACGGCAACGTGTTGTGGTGCCTGAAATAATTCCTGAAGAGACCATTGAAGAGCAGGATATTGTTTTGGTAAGAAAAAACACATTCATTTTTACAGCTGATAGTTCGGTTTCTACTTCGAAAACAGTGAGTGATGTTTCTGAAAGAAAACAAAAAAAACCAACTAGAACTCTCCCTTTTTCTTGCAAAATATGGTAAAGTACCTCAAATATTCTAGTTTATATTAGTAGAGAGTTTTTATGGTTCGCATTCGTTTAGCTCGTCATGGAGCAAAAAACGCTCCTTTTTTTCATATCGTTGTTGCAGATCAAAAAAGTCCAAGAGATGGACGCTTTTTAAAGATTTTAGGGAGCTACAATCCATCTGCTCGTGGACAAGAGCGTCCTCTGATGATGGATCTTGATGCTGTAGAGCAATGGATTTCTCAAGGTGCGCAGTGCTCAGATACAGTTCGTAACTTGATTAAAAAATATCGCTATGAGATGAAAAAAGCAGCGCAATAATTCATGATACAAGCATTGCATTTAGCATCACCTTTTGGATTAAAAGGTGAAATTCACGCTTATCCTTTATCAGGACAAAAAGGGACTTTGTTAAAAGTCCCTTCTTTCTATCAAAAGCAAAAAGAGTCTTTCATTGGCTGGGCTGTTGAAAAAATTCGACAACATGGCGATCACTATGTTGTGCATTTTTCAGGTGTCTCTTCTATTGATGAGGCTAAGATGCTTTGTGGGCAAGATTTTTATCTAAAAAGAGAAGATTTACCCGTTTTACCAGCCGGACATTTTTATTGGGATGATTTAATTGGTTTGCAAGTCCGTGATATATCTGGATTCAATTATGGTTCAATCATTTCTTTGTATGCCCATCATCATGATGTCCTTGTGACTTCTCAGCAGATTCATATTCCTTTTTTATGGCAGGATACAGTCTTAGAGGTGGATTTTGAAAATCGATTGTTGTTAGTCCAATACTCTTTTGAGGAAAGCTCTGATTGTGATGTAGATGAGTGAGGGACGGTGTGCAAACAATCGTTGTTGTGACTCTTTTTCCTGAACTGATTGAAAACTATCTTGTCAAAGGTGTAGTGCGACGCTCCCTTTCTAAAACTCTCTCCGTGATCTGTGTGGATTTGCGTCAACATGGAATTGGCACACAGCAATCAGTAGACGACAGGCCTTTTGGAGGCGGACCAGGAATGGTCTTAAAAATAGATGTCTTGGTCAGTGCGTTGGCTCAGGCGAAACAATATGCTCAAGATGCTAAAGTGGTTGCTCTGACTCCAATTGGAACAACGGTCACTCAGACACTGTTCTCCCATCTTCAGAAGGAGCAGCAATCATTAATTTTATTCTGCGGTCGATATGAGGGATTTGATCAGCGCTTTCTGGATCATTATGTCGATGAGTTTTGGTCTGTAGGAGATTTTATTCTGAGCGGAGGCGAGCTTGCTGCTCTTATTTGTATTGATGCTATTGCGCGTTTGCATCCGGGAACCTTATCCGATCCGGATTCTGCTCTTGCAGAGTCGTTTTCATCAAATTATTTGCTGGATTATCCACATTATACTCGCCCCTTTGAGTATGAAGGACATTGTGTTCCAGAAATTTTACTCGGTGGTGATCATAAAAAAATAGCGCGATGGCGACAGGATCGGGCAGAAGAATTGACCAATAAATATCGCCCTGATTTGTGGCAACTTTATCAACATACTGCACAGAAGAAGTAAATTTATGAATACTCAGCGTGAAAAAAATATCGATCATTATTGTGAAAAGTTATATCGAATTTTTTGGCAAATTATCTCCGATCAGATTGATCAAAATTTGATTGATCAAGCTGATGTTAAAACATTAAACTTAGAGAGAGGACTAGTCTGCTTACTCAATTGTGCAGATCGAATTGTATTTCAAGCGGCTTCTTCAACTCACGAAACTGCAGACTCTCCATCTTCTAAATTTGGTATCAGGTCTCAGCCTTAATCTACTCGCTGTATCTTGAGTTTTTAAGCCCCATAGCTTTTTCGATTGATTTGATTGTCTTGATGATTTTTCGAGAATAAAGAAGGGGTGATTTGAGTTTTATTATTCTCTGTACAGGGTTCGCTGTGTTCTTGAAAAGTCGGTTTTTCTAAGATTGTGTTGCAGACTTTATTTTCATAAAAAATCCGATCTTGAAAATTTTTTAACAGCAATTGCATACATGTCATATACTCTAAGTTGTATGTGAGGTTAAATGCTAGACTTTGAGAAAGAGTTCCAATTGCGTAAGCATTATTGTATAACTCCTGTTCTATTTTATGCACGATCGCAGGAGCAATGTCTTCAAGATCTGCCATTAGATACTGCGATTGCAGAGTGTAATCAGTAATGTACTGATTGATACTGCTGATTGTTTTTGCAGAAAGAGCCGATGATTTTAATAATTCTAAAAGTCCCGAATCACGATAAAGCAAATGCTTTTCTAAGCGATTGATAAATTGGCTAATAGCCTGATCTGAGGTAGAGGACTGGCTTGGTCTCGTCATGAGAGAGCTCCAAAAAAACATATCCTCTTTTATTAAAGAGAAAAAAAAAATAAATAGCAACCCCTGAAAGACACCTTAAGACAAATTTTCCTACAAAGGCTGCAGAAACGGTTATTTTTTTGTTAAAAAAAACTCAGCGATACTTCTGCCTTGTTCAATCGCTCTACGTTCATATTTTGTAGGGATTCGATGAAAGATATCCGTAGGATAAGTTCGAGAGAGCGTATATTCCATATCCAAAGAGAGACATTTTTCAGCAATATCTTGGGCGTAAGGCGCCCAATCTGTGGCAATATGAATCAATCCCTTTTCTTTTAAGACATGACGTAAATTTTTTAAAAAATCAACTTGGATCAGTCGTCTTTTATGATGACGTGTTTTTTGCCATGGATCAGAGAAGTAAATATGAATGCTATCAAATAATGATTCTCTAGGGAGAGTATCTAAAAGATCTAGAATATCTCCATGAAAGAATATAATTTCTTTGAGTGTGAGTTCGGTTGCTTTGCGCAGGCCTTTTAAAATGCCAGGTGTGTGCGGTTCTGCTGCAATAATTTGAAATTTTTTATGGGCCGTATGATGTGTGAGCCAATTGTGCAAATCACAGGTACTCTGGCAATCACCGCACCCAATATCCAGTGCGCGATATGTCAGATCGTGTTGTAATAGATGTGCAACTGTTTTTTTGGGATCGCTGAGATATTGGGCATGATTTTTTAAAAAATCGCTTTCCTGCTGCTTCAAAAGCGGCTCTCTTTTAATCCAAGTTTTGATTGTTCTATGAGGGTGTATCATGATTAAACGTATCCTAAATAAAGAAAAATGCCTAAGAGTGTTCTGTAACTTCCTATAGCAATTAAGATATTCCATTTGAAGTGTTTTAAAAGAATCCAGCCACTGCAAAAGCCTATAGCATTCATGAGGGTGTTGTGTATCCAATCTTGGCTTTCAAAAAGTACAGTAGAAATTTTCATATGAAACAAATCAAAACTCATCGATGCCATGAGTAAGGCAATATCAAAAATAAAGGAAACAACGATGCTTTCTTGAAAAGGCATTTTATAATATAGAGCTGGTAGGAGAGAAGAGCCAAATCGAGAGAAGCCTGAGATTGCAATACCAGCAATCTGACATATTCCCATCCAAAACCATAAGCGGGGGCGCGATACATTTTTGCATGGAATGAACTCATATTTTTGTTGCAGCGCATAGATGAATACGAGCAAACCTGAAAGAAGATTAATCAGCCAAGTATGCAAGTGTATTTTGCATAAAAATTTCATTTTTATTAGAAGATACACTGCAATTGCAGGTAAGGAGCAGAAGAATATGAACTTTTTGTGGTTCAAAATTTTTTTATGTTCAATGGTTTCTATAGCGACTACGATGAAGACGATAGGTATGAGATAGATGTGAAAGAGGTGTGTCAGGCTTGAGCTCGTTTGAAAAAAGTATTGGATATGCCAGGATGATGAGAGTGGGAATGCTTCTAGAAAAGCATGTAATCCCATAAGTGCAGATGTATTGTTCATATATGATTTTGAGAGAATGATGATTTGACAAGAAAGCAGCCTACAAGACTGCTTTCTGTATGAAGTGTGCTTTTTAAATAATTTTTTGTTGAAATATTTTTTGAATTTCTTGAGGCGAGGCAGATCCTTGGGTTGATTTCATCACTTGCCCAACTAAAAATGCAAGAATTTTCTCCTTTCCGGAGCAGTATTCTTGAAATTGTTCGGGATAATTTGCGATAACAGTATCGATCGCTTGATTTAAATAATTCGAATCACTCACTTGCTGTAGAGCATGTTTCTGAATTAAATCGTCAATCGCATCTGTGTGCTCTAGAGCCAAAGCGAGTAGTTGCTTTGTAGTGCGGGATGATAAAGTGCCATCTTGTGATCTCAGGACAATAGTTGCAAATTTTTCTGCTGGAATCAGATTATGATTGAATGCAATATTGTTTTTCTTAAGCAGGCCTAAAAATTCCGATAAGAGTAAGCTGACAATCTTTTTGGGTTCTAAAGTAGAATGATTTTGTTTAATCGCTGTATAATATTTGAGAGTTTCGAGATTATCGAGCAGGAAGGCGATTTCTTTTTCAGAGATATGATCATCATATAGGCTCTTTTCAACCTGTTCAATTGGGAGCGGCATCTGGTTGCGAAGATTTTCAATCCAAGAAGATTCGATTGTTACTGTGCGTAAATCTGGGCAAGGAAAGTATCGATAGTCATGACTGTTTTCTTTATCACGCATAGCAATTGTTTCGCCTGTTGATTCCTGAAAGAGGCGAGTTTGCTGGCGTATCGTTTGTCCCTGATCGAGTAATGTTGATTGACGTTGCACTTCATAAGCAATAGCTTTTTCGATAAATCGAAATGAATTGATGTTTTTGATTTCGCAGCGAGTCCCTAGGATCGAAGAGCCTTTTGGCTTGAGTGAGATGTTTACGTCAACCCGAAAAGATCCTTCTTGCATGTTGCCATCACAAATATCGAGATATCGAACGAGTCGATGGAGTTTTTTCAGGTATGCTATGACTTCTTGGGCATTGCAAAAATCTGGTGCTGTCACAATTTCTAACAAAGGTGAGCCGGCGCGATTGAGATCAAGAGCAGTTTGGCCTGGGATCAGATCGTGAATAGATTTGCCCGCATCTTCTTCTAAATGTGCACGAACAATCAGAATATCTTTCTCGCTTTCTGGAAGAGTGATTTTCAATTTGCCATGCGCGACGATAGGCTTGTCACTTTGAGTAGTTTGGTAGCCTTTTGGTAAATCAGGATAAAAATAGTTTTTTCTAGCGAATTGTGTGTTTTGGCAAATTTCAGCGTTGACTGCTAATCCAAAAATGATTGCCTTTTCCAATGCTTTTTTATTGATGACAGGTAAGGTCCCAGGATAGCCGAGATCGAGTAAATTGGCATGCAAATTGGGCTCTGCACCGAAAGAGCATGCTGAATGAGAAAGAAATTTGGATTGGGTGTTGAGCTGAATATGGACCTCTAAACCAATGACCGTATCGTATTGTGTCGACATTTAAATGCCCTCCAAAGATGATGTCAAAATAGGATTTAAAAAATCGCTCCAAGGAAGAGCCTTTTCAAGTTGAGCAGAGAGACAGAGTAATGATCCTTCATCAAAAGGCTTGGCAATCAGTTGAAAACCTAGGGGAAGATTCTGGTGGCGCATGAGTGGCAGAGATATACCAGGTAAATCTGCTAGATTCACTGAGACCGTGCATAGATCGGAGTAATACATAGAAACAGGATCGGCATCATGCGCACCATGTTTAAACGCGGCTGATAAAGCAGTTGGTGTAGCTAAGAGATCATAGTTTTGGAATGCTTGAGAAAATTTTTTCTTCAACATTTCTCGAATATGTAATGCTTTTTGATAGTATGCATCGTAGTAGCCTGCGGATAAGACATATGTGCCCATTAAAATTCTACGTTTGACTTCTTCGCCAAAACCTTCAGTGCGTGTGCGGGTATACAAATCTTCAAGAGAAGTCGGTTGGTGACAGCGATATCCATAACGGACACCATCATAACGTGCCAAATTCGATGAAGCTTCAGCTGGTGCAATGACGTAATAGGTCGGGATGACGTAATCTTGAATATCGAGATTCATCCACTCAACGGTATGTCCCATTTCCATCAATTTTTTTACAACTCTGTGAAACTCTTGCTGCCCTTCTTCATCAAGAGCTTGAACGAAAGATTGGACAATTCCGATTTTAAATTTTCTTTCGGTATTTTGCGTGCAAGCAACAAAGTCTTCAACCGCGTGATATGAGGATGTGGAGTCTTCAGGGTCATGGCCACACAAAATCTCTAAAAGACGAGCACTATCTTCAACGCTCGTTGTCATGACGCCAGCTTGGTCTAAGCTGGAAGCAAAAGCAATCATTCCATAACGTGAAATGCGACCGTAAGTGGGCTTAATACCAACTAAATTACAATACGATGCGGGTTGTCGAATTGAGCCCCCTGTATCAGATCCTGTTGCAAAAGGAGCCATTCCTGCAGCTACTGCAGCTGCGCTACCGCCACTAGAGCCGCCAGGGACTCTGTCGAGATCGTAAGGATTTGAGCATGGTCCAAAATAGGAGTGTGAGTTTGCTGAGCCCATAGCAAATTCATCCATATTGGTTTTACCAAGCATGACCAGTCCTGCATCATACAGTTTTTGAGTGACGGTTGCATTGTAGGGCGGAATAAAATTTTCGAGCATTTTTGAGCCGCAAGTGGTTTTAATGCCCTGGGTACAAAAAATATCTTTATGTGCAAAAGGGACGCCACAGAGGAGATTGCCTTCTTCTTGATCAATCAATTTTTGAGCGCTTGCGGCTTGAGCTAGTGCTTCCTCTTCACTGAGCGTGATAAAAGCATTTAATTTTGGATTGATTGCTTTAATGCGATCGATGAAATATTGAGTTAATTCTACAGAAGTGACTTCTTTTTTGCGCAAAAAGCGACCAAGGTCACTCGCGCTGTATAGGTGCCAAGGGTGATTCATAGTAATCCTTAATAACGATAAATCTTATTCAATAACTTGAGGGACAGTATAAAAATGCGCCACAGTTTGAGGAGCATTTTTTTCACAAGCTGATCGCAAATCGGCAGATGCAGGGCAATCATTTGTGAGAAGCACTTCTTCTTGACGGGGGTGCAAGTCATTTTCGCTTACATCAACTTTTTCGAGAAGTGATAGGGTTTCTAAAAGTCGATTGAGCGATTGGAGATAAACAGCCTCATTGTTTTTCGAAATAGCAATTTTGGCTAAGCGCGAAAGATGTACGAGATTTTCTGAAGAAATATGGGACATCATGGCCTCTGTAGCATAAAAATAAAAATCGCTCTTATTGTAACCTGATATGCCAATATGAAACAATAATTCCATATACAGAATAAAGCGATACAGCTTTTGTTTTCTGCCTTGAATTGCTCAAGGCAGTTCTTTGATTGTGTGCATAGTCTAAAAATCAAGTCATCACATTTCTTTGGTTTGAACAAGTGCAGCAATCATTGTGTCTTTGGGGAGTGGGGTGTTATGTATGAGATGATTGTTTCTTCAATTGCCTCGGATTTGAGTGTTGGGGTGTTTTCTGATAAAAAGTTGCGATATTTTTATAGAGAAGATGCGCGGACTCAAAGTCTCGTAGGATCTGTGTATTACGGAACTGTTATTCGAGTTTTACCAGGCACGCAATCAGCTTTCATCGATATTGGCAAAGGACGGACAGGATTTTTGCATGTGAAGGATTGTGTACCCAGCATTCTTGAAGAGCAAAAGATCGAACAGTTAGTGATTCAGGGCCAAAATATTCTAGTACAGGTTTTAAAAGATCCGATTGGAGAAAAAGGTGCACGCTTAACAACACAAATCGCTTTACCATCGGTCTATTGTGTTTATCATCCTTATGCGAAGCAATCGACTCTTTCTCAAAAAATTGTAGATCCTCAAGAGCGCTTACGATTACAAGCTGTGGTGAGTGAGAATCATATGCAAGGCGTGATTCTCCGAACGCTTTGCGAAGGTGTGGCTGAGGAGCTTATTGTGCAAGACTACAAACAAACAGTGGAGCAGTGGTCAAAGATTCGTAGCGCAATCTTGAACGCCACTAAGATTCCAGTGTGTGTTTGGTCAGATCTTTCATTAGCTGAACGAGTGATTAGAGATTTTGGGAAATACGGAATCTCTTGTATTTTTGTCAATAATCAAGTTTTACAGAAGAGTCTCCAAGATTTTATAAATAGACAGTTTCTCAATGAAAAACGACCGATTATCATTTATAAACAAGCAGGTGATGGCCTAAGTCGCTCATATGCATTTTCCAAACAGCTTTTAAATGCAATGCAAACTCAATTAGAGCTTCCATCAGGAGGAGCGATTGTTATTGAGCAAACCGAATCTATGGTCACTATTGATGTGAATACATCTGGATTTGTCGGAAAAAAAAATGTACGAGAAACGGTTTTAAAAACGAATCAGGAAGCCATAGAGCTTTTAGCACAACAGATTCCTCTTCGAGAGCTAGGAGGAATTATTGTTATTGATTTTATTGATATGCACGATCCGAAAGATCGATCTTATCTCTTTGAACTGGCACAGAAAGCTTTTTTGCATGATACTATGCCTGTACAGGTTTACCCATTAACCCCTTTGGGATTAATGCAAATGACGAGAAAGAGGCAGGGGCAATCTTATCTGCAGAAAAACACACTGTCTTGTCAGTGTTGCGGTGCTTTAGGTCAACTGCTTGCACCACATGTTTTTCTTTGGGTTTTTCTCGAAAAATATGATGCTATTATTGATCGAGATGATAAGGTGCTCGTGATTCTTGGCCGTCAAGATGTATTGAATTATTTGCAAAGGTACGAAAACTCTCTTCGTGAATACAAAAAGATGGTAAAAATGATTTGGCGCTATCAAAAAACGCACGATCATGATAATCAAATTGATCTGCGAGTTGTTTCGAAAAGCGAATTCATTTTTGATGAGTCAGAGCTCTAAACAGCAATCTTTCTGAGTGCAAGCAGCTCCTTTCTATTTTGATCTTGCATGCAGAAAGAGTCAGTGTATAAAATTTTTTACCCCAGAGACATGTAGAAGAATGCTAAGCTAAGATCAAAGCACTCATAAAGTTTTTCTGTGAAGAATCTAGTAAAAAGAATACTCTCGAGCATTTTGTGTTTTTGGTCTGTTGGATTCTTGTTGCTGATGACAGGCTGGTGTTGTATTCCAGGCCATTTCGATTGGCGAGATGCAAGTGGAACTTGGGCAATTGATGGGTGGCATCTGATTTTTCAACAAGCTATGCCGCATTTAGTGATCGATTACGCTGTCTTTCGAAAAGCACCATACAGTGAATTAGATTTAGAGCCAACTGAATCACTGCCTTTTTTGAAGTGTTTGTTATTTTTTTTTCCTAAATGGATGATAGAGATTCGAGATGGCGTTTATGATACAGTCGCTTTTAAAAATTTTAAATCACGATTTCTTATTCAGCCTGATCAGGTGCATGTCGATCAGGGGTCTTGCCAGTTCGTGGATTTTTCATTTTTACAGGCTAGTGCTCACAATGTTCACTTCTACATTGAAAAAGATTTTACAAATCGTATAGTCGCACGTGCTTCCAATTTTTATTTACAAATAGCCGATGATCATGTTTTAGATATTCATGAGCTTTGTTATCAATCTGACCCGATTCAATCCACTGTGTCTTTACAGATGGCGGATTCTAAAAAATGGATTTTACAATTCAATAGAGCGGATAAAACAGGAGTATGGATTCATGATATGCAGGAAAGTCAATTTTTCTTTGAAGAGAATCCAGATAATTGCTATCAAGTGCGTCATTTCAAAATAGATCTGGATTATTTTGTGAAATACAATCTAGATTTTGTCATACATGACGCTACTCTCTGTATTGTTGATAAAACTTTAAAGTTTGATTTTGAGTTGTTAAAACACAATAAAGAATTTTTACACGGTTCTTTGACAGGAAATTGGTTGCGAGATCGTTATCAGATCGGTCTGTACAGTTTGGATTCAGAAAATGATTTTTTTATTCAATCTGCTGAGGTTGATTTTTCAACACAAGGGATCGGTAATGGACGTATGCATCTTCGAAAAAATCAGCAAAATTATTTTGTTGATTTTTCTGATCATGATCGGAGGTTTTATGTTCGAGATAGCAATCAAAATGTTCTGAGCTCTTTGCATCTTGGAAGAAAAAAAATCCAATTTCATTTTGATCAGATTCAAGGAAGAGTCGATCTTGCCAGCGTATTTCCATTGCAGGCGAGTTGTTTATTATCACATTCATCCTACGGTTCTTTAGGGGGGCAGATTTTTTATAAAGATCCAGATATTTTGGTGGATATTTCTTCCATCGAAAATCCTTCAGGAATAGAACGGATAACAGGCACTTCTTATCTGATCTTGCATCAAAAAAAAGATTATTATCTAGGGCACATAGAAATTGATAATCAGTCGTATGAAATGGGGATGCGAAACACACAGAGCAAGAAAAAATGTTTTGTGCAAGGACCCGCCTTAGAAATGGCAGTGAATATTCAAGATCAGGAAATAGACTGTCATATTATGCAAATGGATTTGGAGAAAGTTATAGAGACTTATGCTTTTTTCGAGGATTTTTGGAAAATGCGTACAGTCTTGCAAGACAAGAGTCACCAAGCTTCTGATCTTTCTTTGATGAAATTTAAAATTGATCAATGTCGATATGCTTATGGACAAGCACACCATTTACATGGGACCTGGGAGATGAATCATGATTGCGATTTGTATCAGCTGTATGGGAGTCATTTATCGTTTGTATATCGCCAGAATAACAAGGGTGGTGACGGTGCTTTTATTTTGAATCAAATTGGCGCATACACTTCTTTGTTTGATGGTGGACCATTGTACTTGACTTTTTATCATGATGGTGAAGATTGTGTGCAATGGCATGCTCATATTCAAGATCTTTTTTTACCAAAAATGACAAATGAACATTTTACAGGATTAAATATTTTAACTGGGCAAATTTTTCAAGAGCAGCAGTTGCGTAGCTTATGGTATAAAGGAGTGTGTTTTGATAAAGTTGCTCTCAGTGGGCGACGTACAGATGCTTATTATTCTATTGTGGAAGGTTATGGTCAGGCGGGCTGCCTGACCATTTATCCTACAGGCTCTTATGATCGTAAGACTCAAAAACTGGATTTGCTGTTAGCAGTGCGACCGCAAGTTTCACAGGCACTCAGTTCAGTATTAGCGATATTACAACCTTGGACTGTAGGGTTGACTTTGCCAGGAGTGCATTCATGGGGAGATCGGATTAATGAATGGAATGAAGAGCTGTATTTTTTGAGGGGCACCTTTCAAAATTTGAACCTCATTCCTTATGAGCCAGAGGTTGTTACATTGGCCAAGAGCTGATTCTATTGATGGCTCCAATGGGGCCAAAATCTCGTTTCAATGTCTTCCCATTGTGATCCAAGAGCCCAGTGAAAATAGTCTAGCCCTGCGGCGCTGAGCGCAAAATTTTCTTCATCAAGAAAATTTTTAGGAATATGTCGTTCCTGGCCAGCCACATTCTGAAGATGCGTAGTATCTAGATGCCAAGGTTGATGAGGCTGCGTGTTTCTGCGGATGGTAATCATCTTTTCGTTGATGCCTGCTGCCAGCAGTGAAAGGCAGTAAGGACCTAAAGAATCAGAAATTTCTTTATCCAAATTCGATATGGCAAAAGATGCACTTCGTTGTAGATAGTCAGGAATAGACAGTCTTGTTTTATAGTTCAGTTGGGATTCAATTAATTTTTTCAAATGCAGGCCGCTGCCTTCTAAATACACATGACCAAAATCATCTTTCAAAATTTCGAAATGATGGTTTTTAAGAGATGAGCCTTCGCTGATGCTGATTGCGCAGTAACCATTTGTTCGGACATAAAATTGAATTTTCTCAAAAAGAGCCGACATATTAAGTTGCAATTCAGGCACAATAAAAACTTGAGGGCCAGGAAAATGAGGAGTATGTGCAATAGATGCGGCAGCACCAAGCCAGCCACTGTGTCGACCCATAGCTTCTACAATATAGACTTTTGTAGAGTCACGACACATTGAAGAGAGATCAAGACATAAATTTCTAAAAACCTGTGCAAGAAAAAAAGCAGCTGATGAAAATCCTGGTGAAAGATCACATTCTGCTAGGTCGTTATCAATTGTTTTTGGTAAGCCGATACTCAAAATGGCCATTTTTTGTGAGTGGAAATAACGGGACATTCTGAGTAAAGAGAGCTGTGAGTCGTTTCCCCCTTGATAGACAATCGCATCGCAACCCAATTCTTTGAGATGTTGTGCTAAAATGGGCAGATCTGCATCTTTGATAAAATAACGGCACGAACCAAATGATCCTCCTGGGGAATTTCGAATTTTCTCTAAATCGCGAGAGGATAAAGAGTGACTCGAAACATATTTTTTTTCCTTAAGACCATGAATACCGTAACATCCTATCAATATTTCAATATTTTTATTATGCGCGGCATCAATTAAAGAGACTAATGAGCGATTGATAACCGCTGTGGGCCCACCGGATTGAGCATAAAAGATTCTTTTTATCATAGTGACTTATCTTTTCAGAAGATATAGTAAAATTTGTAATTTTCTTTTTTCCCATGATACTTCTATCACTGTCAACTTAGCTTCTTAATGAGAAAGTATTGATATCATGATCAATTGTGAAGATTTTGGATATGAGAGTTTCGAAGTGATTGAATCTTATATGAGAAAATGGTCGCTGAGCCTCGTAAAAGAAAATCAAGTTTGGGTTGGAGAGCATCCTCTGATTGTAACACAAGGACTGCGTAATCAAGATGATCATGTGAGATATTGGCCAGTTTCCAAATCTTATCGGGGAGGGCTGACCACTATGCATTTACCAGGGCAGCTTTTATTTTATACGTTATGTCATATTGGGTCTGCAGATCGGATAACATCCTATGTGAGTCTTTTAGAAAATATGATCATTTCTTATTTAGCGACCCATAAGCATAAAATCACTCTCTATACTCATCAGACACATCGGGGAGTTTTTAGTCAAAAAGGCAAAATTGCCTCTATAGGATTAAAATATTATAAAAATTATGTTTATTATGGCTTAAGCTTCAATTTATGTTGCTCGTTAAACGCACTCAATTCAATTGTTCTATGTGGTCTAGACTCTCAAAAAGCAACGAGCTTAATAGAGCATAATATTTTTATTCCAATCTCAGATGTCAAGCGCGATTTATGTACTCTCTTTTGCAAATCTTATAAAACTTTTATGGAGAATGAATAATGTCTATTACGATTCATGAGTCTAAATCTACGCAAAAAATGAAAAGGCATCCTACAAAGCATCTGTGGCCAAACAATACCCCCTCTTTAGAGAAGCCATCTTGGTTGAGAAAGAAAATTTTCTCCGTTGATCAGGCTGCTTTACTCATCGAAAAAATTCAAAAATCACAGCTGCACTCTGTCTGTCAAGAAGCATCATGCCCGAATTTAGGGGAGTGTTTCAGTCATGGAGTCGCCACTTTTATGATTTTGGGAAAAAATTGCACGAGACGTTGCAGTTTTTGTGATGTCGGTCATGCTTATCCCGATCCAGTTGATGTGAATGAGCCAGATAGACTGGCACAGATCATTGCGGATATGAAGCTGAAATATGTTGTCATTACTTCTGTTGATCGAGATGATTTGCTTGATGGTGGTGCAAGTCATTTTCGCCATTGCATTGATGCGATTTATAAAAAATGTCCAAATATCGCTATTGAAGTCTTGGTACCAGATTTTAGAGGTCGCCAAGATAAGGCTTTGGCGTCTTTTCAAAACATTTCTTTGGCAGCATTTAATCATAATATTGAGACTGTACCAAGATTATATAAACCAGTTCGTCCAGGGAGTGATTATGCAGTTTCTTTGGAGTTGCTGCGAACTTTTAAACAGCAGCATCCTCATATTTTAACGAAATCCGGGATCATGGTGGGACTTGGCGAAACTTGTGAAGAGATCTACGATGTATTTTCCGATCTGAGATTAGCCAATGTGGATTTATTGACGATTGGTCAATATTTGCAGCCATCTCCAAATCATTATCCCTTACTGCGTTATTATACCCCGGAAGAATTTGAAAACTTTGCCATAGTAGCGAAAGACATGGGATTTAAAGATGTTGCTAGCGGGCCCTTTGTGCGATCTTCGTATCAGGCTGACCGTTTAGTTTTGCATGCTCAAGATGCTTTCGCGATTAAATTCTAAAATAGGCCACTCTCGTTCTTTCGCGAGTGGACGGAGTTTGGGACATGGGTTGACAGCACAAGGATAGTTGACATATTCCAGTAAAGGCAGATCGTTAATAGAATCTGAATAAAAATAAGTCGCTTGAACTTCTGTGTGCTGCTGAGCAAGCCATTTTTGCAAAGCAAAAATTTTTTCCCGCTGAAAAAGGGGGCGTCCTTGAATAATCGGTAATATTCCGCCATCATCGCGTTTTTCTAGTTGCGTGCATAATACAGCATCAGGCTGAAAAAATTCTGCAGCTAAAGGCACGAGCCACTCATGTCCAGCAGAGAGAATAATTGTGTAATGATTTTTTTGCTGATGATACCGAACAAGTTCAATTGCTTCTTTGAAAATAATTTTTTTGAGCCATTTTTTTTGAAAATCTGTTCGTAAGTGGTTTTGTTCGTGAGCGCTCAAAGCACTCAGTGGGCCGAGAGAAAAGCGGATGACCTCATCAAAAGAAAGTGTGCCTTGGGAATAGGTTTCTTGGAATTCTGCTCTCTTTTTTAGATAAATATCTTCTGGGATCAGCTTTTTATCTACTAAATATGCTTGCCATAAGGACTCGGTATCTTGTAAAGTGAGAGTATCGTCTAAATCAAAAATTGCTAAAATCAACGGAATGGCCTCCAAAGGGACTTTTAAAGAATTTAGCAGAATTTTCAGTCAGTTGGTAGATCGTATGTCACTTGCAAATGTTATTGATCCTCAGGGATATCGCCTAAATATAGGAATTATTGTCATTAATCAAGACAATAAAGTGCTTTGGGCTAAACGCAAAGGACAAAATGCCTGGCAATTTCCACAAGGCGGTGTGCAACAAGGTGAGCGATTAACACAGGCTTTATATCGTGAGCTGTTCGAAGAGCTCGGTTTAAAAACTGAAGATGTGACTATTGAGCAGGCTACAGAGGGCTTTCTCAAATATCGGTTACCTCCAGGATTGATTAGACAAGACGCGCGTCCTTTATGTATTGGACAAAAGCAAAAATGGTATTTATTGCGTATGAGAGCTGCAGATAGTGCTGTGAATCTTGATCAGGCAGCGAAACCAGAATTCGAACAGTGGATGTGGGTTCCTTATTGGTATCCTCTCAGATATGTGATTTCATTCAAAAAAGACGTCTATAGGAAGGCTCTTTTATATTTTGCAAAAGAATTATTTGGCACTGATGCTCTTGCCTTAGACCCGTTTTCTGTGGTTTCGCGTCACTTGAAACATCCATCCGCTTAATGATCTTTTTGCACACATGTACGATCTGTACGTGTCACGACTTGCTCACGAGTATTGGTACGCCATATCAGCACTGAGTGCGTGTTCATTGAGCCTCTTTGCAAGACAAAGCGCTCTGAAACAAAGAGTGAGCTTCTATTTATTGCAAAACTCTTCGTCATTCAGGTGTCTTAGAGAATTTCTTTTAAAAACTAAAAGATTTCTTTTAATTATGATATGTTATAAGAAATTTTTTTTGGGAATCGTTTGCTTTGTATTATTCATCTCCACATTTTTTAGAAATTGCGCAAAATCTTGCGCAAACGGGTACTTCATGGGCCTTATCAGAAATTCAAGGTTCGATATTAGGCTATCTTGCAATTGCCCAAGATCCTCATTATCAAGAGTGGTACCAACTTGTTCAGGATGATTTGCATATTGAGAATACGAATTTGGAAGATTCTTTAAAAAGAATTTTCTTGGAAAATCATTTAAATTTTACTCAAGAGACCTGCATCACACTGTGTGTTGCTGATGAAAACTCATCGTCTGCTGATCAATTGCAGTCACTGAGTGATTTGGCACGCGGGATTTTGTATGCAATTGGTGCAGTTGCTCAAGAAGAAAGCTTGGATCAAATTGCAGATTTCGATGATATGTTAGAAGATTTTATTGCGATTTCTCAAATTGATCTTGTATCTGGTGAAAATCATAATGCCGAGGATTACAAAGCATGTTTAGATCATCTAATCTTATTATTAAGAGCATTGTATGAAATGAGCCGTTGACTGATGGCAGGAATTTCAAAATATGGATATTGATTGTGATCTATCAAACAAGGCAGAAATTTTTGTTATCTCAGGTGCGGTCAGATGACTGTATTATCTGTATTCACGCTGGTGATCAGCCCAACTATCAAAAATCACATATTTATCCTGCGCACTTTCGTGTGAATTCAAATTTTTATTATTTATGTGGGGGGCGTGAATCAGGGCATACATTACTTTTGCTGAAGCGAGAAGATAAAACAATGTCAATTTTGTTGTATCAGCATCAATCTGTCTTACAACAAAGATGGGGGGATCAGCAAATCTTTATTGACTGTCTCAAAAGTCAAACACATCATTATGATTTCATTGAAAAGTATGAAAAATTTGATTTCAAAAAGATCATCAGCACATTTTTTGGCTCTCAAGCGATCAGTGTGTTTTATTATGATGGGATCAGCGCGGTTTGTCCTCAATGGGATTGGATAGCATCCAGAGAAGCAATAGGGCCGTTGATAGCCCAGCAACGCTTGATAAAAGATTCTGATGAAATTCAGTTGATGAGAGAAAGTGTATATCGATCGAGTTTAGTACACCGCGATCTGTCTGTGCATCGTTTTACAATTCCCAAAGAAGAGTTGAGATGGCAGGCAGCTTGGTTATTTTATGGAGCAAGACACGGACTTTTTTTGCAGGGGTATCAGCCTATTATTGCTGGAGGTCCCAGAGCCTGTTGTTTGCACTATAACAAAAATAATCATTCTCTCAGAGGTGATGATCGTGTGTTAGTCGATGCAGGCTTTGAGTATCAAGGATATTGTGCAGATATCACACGCATGTATTTTCTGGGTCCACATGCCAATCGATGGAAAGAGATCTATGAAAGTCTTCTTGCGATTCAAAAAAAAATTATTTCCCAAGTGCGCCCGGGTATGACCATCGCTCTTTTACAAGAGAGTACAAAAATCCTGATTGCCCAAATGATTGTTGATTATCGCTGGACGAATGGATCTGTGGAGAAAGTTTTGGAACAAGAGATTTTAGATTATTACCCACATCAGATCGGGCATCATTTAGGATTAGATGTTCATGATTTCGCAGCTTATCGAGAACTATATCATGTACCCTTAGAGCCGGGCATGGTGGTCACAATTGAGCCAGGTCTTTATATCGATCCTAAGATTTTTAAAACTGAACATCCTTGTTTAGGCTTAGGAATGCGCATAGAAGATAACATTTTAGTTACAGACAAAGCGCCAGAGATTTTAAGTGCAGCTGCTCCTAAGGAGTGGATTGATATTGGCTCAGGTTGAGAGTGATGTTGAAGAACATATTTGCGATTTATCTAAAAATGGGGTGACGATCTCTCAAGAAAGATCTTTCTTCAATCCCGTGCTACGCTAAATACGAGAGAGAAATCAAAATAAAGAGAAGAATCAATGCTAGAAATGGAATTATTTGGTGATTATCATCAGTTTTACGCCATACATGATCAGCACGATCTTGGATCTGCCATGATATTGATTTCTGAGCTATCCCAAAAAATACCGACCTTTAAGACTAAAGATCGAGCTTATTTTTCTTTATGTTTGCAATTGGCGTTATTGTATTTGCAAGAGAAAAAAATTTCTCAAGAAATTTCTCGAGATGTCGATCGTATTGAAAATATTTGTGCTATGATAGAGAAATCACTGAGCAAAGCTCAGAATATTATTGATCTTGGAGCGTAGTCAGATTTAGATTTCTGAGCCGATGTTTTTAAAGTCTAGGAGCCTAATCGATTTTTGGTGAGCATGCCTGCCACGGAGTAGGACGCCTAAAAAAAATCCTGTGGCGACCGCCCTATTTCTATGGGTTCACGACAATCATTTCTGACTACGTTCCGCCTCTTTCTCAAATGAGCCCACTCTTGAGATCATCGCATTTCTTAAGATGCGATAATCTGCTCAATATGTTAGGTTGACACACAGGTGCGGGTTTCTTTTTTTCGCCACGTTCCGGTGTCGAGAGCGACTGCTGAACCAATCAAAACAAGGCTTGCAGCACAAAATACAACAAGTGAGGGGTGTTCTTGAAAGAAAATCCATCCTAAAAATGTTGCTAAGAAAAACTCAAAGTATTTCAAAGGGGCGACCTGAGAGACCTTGAGTGTTTGAAAGGCTTTTAACATCCCATAAAACATTAAATTACCATTTACTCCTAACAGCGCTGTGAAAGCCAGATCACTGTATGAGGGCACTTGTAAATTCTGCCAAACAATTAGCAAACTAAAAAGAGAGCTGTATAAAGCGGTAAAAAATAATGAAGAAACTAAGGATTCTTTTGCAGAAATTTTGTTTAAAATGTCGCATAAAGAAAAGAAGCATGCGCTGATAAAAAGACCAATAATCGGAGAACTTAAAGGGGCGGCTTGCCAGTTGACTGTCAGCAACATGCCACTCAAACTCATGAAGGTCCCGAGATATTGTCGTGTCGTTATGTTTTCTTTCAGCAAAAAACGACCAAAGATTAAAGATAAAACAGGAATAGATAAATTGATAATCATGGCCTGGGAAAGAGGAATGCGGGGTAAAAATGAACTCCACAGGCCCATCCCCACACACAAAAGCGCTGCTCTTGTGATATGCACTTTATGATTCGCTTTCCAACTCTCTATGGAGATTGTTTTTGGGTAGAGAAGAGCTAAAGAAAATGCTGCCCAAAAAAAACGAAAAAAACTGACTTCAAAACCTGGCAAGTGAGAGCCCAGTGATTTAACCACAATATCATTGGTCGCAGAAATAAATAAAGAAAATAAAAACCAAAGCCAAGCCGTTAATACCATGAAAAAATCTTAGAAATGCTAAAAAAAACAATGAATTCAATTCTACCATAGAAAAAATACACTGCAAAGGCCTAAGACTTTGTCGATAAAAGATTTTTTTTAGTTGCACCTTGTATATTGCGCATTTATAAAAAAAGGCCTTAGTCTAATGAAAGAGAAATGTTATATAAGATTTTTATGGCACTTGTTTCTTTAAGACAGTTGTTAGATGAGGCCGCAGATAGGGATTGCGCTATTCCGGCTTTCAATGTGAATAATTTAGAGCAAATACAAGCGATTGTTGCGGCTGCTGTAGAAACAGAGTCACCGGTCATTTTGCAAGCATCCTTAGGTGCACGTAAATATGCAGGAGGTGTTTTTTTGAAACACTTATTCCAGGCTGTTTTAGAGCTGTATCCTCAGTGGCCGATTTGTATTCATCAAGATCATGGGCATAATCCAGATGTGTGTATAGATGCTATATTAGACGGATATAGCTCAGTCATGATGGATGGATCTTTGGAATCCGATGCCAAGACCCCGTCCAATCTCAATAGCAATATTGTTCGAACAAAACAGGTGATTGATTTTGCTCATCCGAGAGGTATTTCTGTTGAAGGTGAGGTTGGATGCTTGGGATCGTTGGAGTCTTTACATTCAGAAAAAGAAGACGGAAGCGGAGCTGAGGGGCTTTTAACGAGAGAAATGCTTTTGAGCTCTCTTGAGGATGTAAAAATTTTTTTGCAAGCTTGTCCCGTAGATGCTCTTGCAATCGCAATCGGAACCTCTCATGGAGCCGCAAAATTTCACTCTCCTCCTAATGAAAGCGTTTTAGCATTAGATCATTTGAAAAAGCTGCATCTCGCTTTCCCAAATCAACATTTTGTGTTGCATGGAGCATCTTCTGTCCCTTTAGAGTTGATTGAACAAATTAATTTTTATGGGGGATCTCTTCCAAAAACATATGGGGTCCCTTTAGATGCCATAAAAAAATCTATTTTTTATGGCGTAAGAAAAATTAATATTGATACCGATTTAAGGCTTGCAGCTACTGCCTCTATTAGACAATATTTTCATGAGCACCCTTCTCATTTTGATTTTCGGCAATACGGCTCAAGCCTGAAAACGTCTTTGAAAAATCTCTGTATACAGAGATATATAGATTGTGGTGCGTCAGGGTGGGCGCGGCGATTTAAAGTAAAATCCTTGGATGAAATGGCAAAAACTTATAAAAAAACTTTTCGGCAATCTGAGACTATATGATTTGAAGCAAATGCAAATTTTTTGCATTTGCGTTTTTTGTATATTAAGTTCAGTTCATTCTTGAAAAGAGTCTATGCACCCATTCAGTGGTAAGTTGGTATCCAAGCATATCGGCACGACAGAGGGGCTCATTTTGCTTGTGATCGGAGCGAGATATCGAAACGCAATTTTTACAAAATCATTGGTTCGGCTGGTGATTGCAAGCTTTTGATAAGGGTCAATTTAAATTTTGGATGTTCAAAGTTGCTGAACAATCAAGGTTCTTTTTTGCAGACACTCCATTTAAGCCTGTTGTGTGTTCTCTCAAATATGCTTTATTGAGAGTGTCTTAGAGGGCTTGTGTTTCTATCACAAGGTGTGTGATAATTTAAAAAGTCTTTCATTATCATAATTATAGGGTGTTTTCCACCATGCGATGCGCTTCTTATTGTAGTGCTGAATCTTATCAAATTGACGATTTTTCAAAATTTCTGCGCTCCGAGGGATATGAACCAAAATTTTACGATGATGTCATTCATATTCAGAAAAATACCCATGACGCTCATCACAGTACAGGCGATGCTTTCTTTTTTCCTTATGGATGTTTGGTAACCTGGGGTCTGGATGAAGATGATGATATACAGCTTTTAGCTCTTGTAGATAAATTTCAAAAGATGTCGATTAGTGTTGTTGTCAAAGATTTGTCGTTTTATAGTTTACAGGATCATCCCACCGAAGAGGGTTATATTGACGAAGAAGAAGATCATATTTTTTTACCATCGGCAGATCCTTTAATTAAATTATCTTTTTCTCACGCCTTATCTCAATCTGTAAAACTTTCATCTTTTGAGGAATCAGTTTCTTTAACAATACAAAATACTCGGCATTTGCCTCAAGAATTGGCGGAGAAAGGATGCATTTCTATGCCCAGTGAGCAATTAGCGAAATTAATGGGTGCGCTCTTTGCTCAAAGAGACTCAATGAATCTGGATAGTGATATTTTAGATACACCAGAGTTTTTTTGGAGACGCCCCAAATATGAATCTTTTTATATTCGATGTTCTGAGTATTTGGATATTCAGGCCAGAGTTGCGATTTTAAATAGAAAACTCGACAGACTCTATGAGCTGTATGGAATTTTGCTTAATGAGCATAAACATCTGCATTCCACTCGTCTTGAATGGGTTGTCATTTTGCTGATTTTGATTGAGGTCTTGTTCTCTATTCTGCGAGATCGCGAGCATTTGATTGCATTTTTCTATAATTTTTGGCCAAAATAAGTCATAAAAAAATACAGAGATCTGAGGACCGTTAAACACTATGTCGAATGCCCATCCATTAAAAACCTATTATATCGAAACCTGGGGGTGTCAGATGAATGTTTATGACTCCCAGAAAATGGGCCATCTGATTGAACGCTCTCATCAGATGCAGCTTGTGCAAAACCCGGAAGAAGCGGATTTATTGCTTCTTAATACATGCTCGATTCGAGAAAAAGCTGAGGAAAAAGTTTTTTCACTTTTGGGTCGTTGGAGACAGCTGAAAGACATGTTCCCACATAAAAAAATCGGCGTCGGGGGCTGTGTTGCAAGCCAAGAAGGTGAAAGAATTTTTAATAGAGCGCCTTATGTGGATTTTGTTTTTGGACCGCAGACTTTACAGTATTTACCCTTGTATATCAATGAGCTGCTTGCTGGGAATCGACATTTTGTACATATTGATTTTTTACCCAATGAAAAATTCGATGAGCTACCCCCTGCACGTGCCGAGGGCCCCACAGCATTCGTTACAATTCAAGAGGGGTGTTCAAAATATTGTAAATATTGCATTGTGCCTTTTACGCGTGGTCCAGAAGTTAATCGCAATGTCGAAGATATTTTGAAGGAAATTCAAGATCTTGCTGCACAGCGTGTCCGTGAAATCACCTTGTTGGGACAAAATGTGAATGCTTATTCCAAGCATGATGAAAAAGGACAGCTTTTTGATTTGGCTACATTGATTTTCTATGTCGCACAAATTCCGGGTATTGAAAGAATTCGTTTTACAACATCACACCCTATTGAGTTTAATGATACATTAGTGCGGGCTTATGCACAGGTTCCTGAGCTCTGTTCACAATTACATTTGCCTGTCCAGAGTGGATCGAATCATATTTTGCAAGAAATGGGTAGAGGACATAGTAGAGAGCAATATCTTGAAACAATTATGGCGTTGAAAAATGCTCGTAGCGATTTGACAATCAGTTCTGATTTTATTGTGGGCTATCCCGGCGAAACAGAAGAAGATTTTGAACAAACTTTAGATCTTGTTCGAAAAGTTGGATTTATTTCATCATATTCTTTCATTTATTCGCCTAGACCAGGAACTTTAGCATCTGGTATGGAGTGTACCCTCAGCGAGATCCAGAAAAAAGATCGCTTGAAACGACTTCAAGATCTCTTAAATGTGCAAACGCGTCACTATTATCAATCGTGCCTGAATAAAGTTTTCACAGTCTTAATTACGCAAAAATCTTCTTATGGGGATCATTATGAAGGGAGAACGGCTCAAAATGTTGTCGTGCATATCCCTCATCTTGATGATCGCTATATTGGCGTAATGGTAGATGTGCAGGTTGTCGAGGTTTTGGCTCATTCTCTCAGGGCAAGACTTTTACGAATAAATGATCCATATTTAAAAGAAATCGCTTCTTTTGGTATGGTGCACGATGCAATACAGAGCTCCCAAGACTTGTTCCAATGGTTCGACATCGAAAAACACGAACTATGATTTTGATATCTCGAGCCTGAGCTTAGCTCAGACTCAGATGTTATGTGGTCCTTTAGACGAGCATCTGCTTTTAATTGAGCAGCGATATCGCGTTTTAATTAGCCGTAGGGGGTCGCATCTTCTTCTGAATGGTAAATCCGATGCTCTTGCTCTAGCAGTTGCTTGTTTAACACAAATTATTCAATCGTTCGAAGAGAAAAAACATAACACAGTTGAACATATTCGATCATGCATTTTTGATACAAAATCCTTATCTCGCGATTCGTTATTTAAGAAAAAATGCTTGATACAAAATCATGCTCAAGGTTGTTATTGGGATTTAATGGATCTCAAAACAATTACTTTTGGGATTGGACCAGCCGGAACTGGAAAAACCTATCTTGCTGTCGCAAAAGCGGTGCAAGCCTATCAGCAAGGAGAGGTTGAGCGGATTATTTTGACGCGTCCTGCGGTAGAGGCTGGTGAACATTTGGGTTTTTTGCCAGGTGATTTGCAGCAAAAAATCGATCCCTATCTGCGACCTCTTTTTGATGCATTAATTGAGTTTCTTGGGGCGGATCATGTGCATATGATGATGCAAAAACAACAAATCGAGATGGCCCCCTTAGCTTTTATGCGTGGTCGGACTCTCTCAAAATCTTTTATTATCTTAGATGAGGCGCAAAATACGACCTTAACACAAATGAAACTTTTTTTGACTCGATTGGGTGCTGGCTCGAAGATGGTCATAACAGGTGATATTTCTCAGATTGATTTAGCACAGAATATGCAATCTGGGCTCAATCATGCGATTGCGCTCTTATCGCAATTAGATGAGATAGGCTTTTATTTTTTTAAAAAAAACGATATTGTGCGACATCAGTTAATTACAAAAATATTAGAGGCTTATGGAGACGTTTGAACTTTCTTTGCGTTTTTTCACGACCATCAATCAGTCGCTGGGTTTTGATGAAAATCTTTTTAAAGATCTTCTGAGCGCCATACCATTGTTCAGTGACATCAGTCTGGTTTTTATCGATAGAAGCCAGATGAAAATTTATAATCAGCAATACCGCAATAAAAGCTTGTCGACCGATATTTTAACTTTTTGTGATGAAAAAGGCAGTGGAGAGTTAATAGTCTGTCCTGATTTGGTGATTTGGGGCGCGTCATTGCACAAAATCCCTGTTAAAATTCGTTTGTGGCATCTTCTTGTGCACGGGTGTACCCATTTGCGCAATATTGATCATGAGTCCATAAAAGAGGCAAAAATCTTTCAGAGGTATGAAAAAGCCATGTGGTCTCAGCTATGCTTAAAAGACAAAAGTTTTCAGCCTTGGGAGTGGGATAAAAATTATGTTTATAGTTATCATCTCTCAAGATCAAAAGAGGAATCATCGTGATGTCGTCGTTCAAAAAAATGCTGACCTTAATGCAGGCGCTTTTTTGGGGCAAATCTAAAAAAAATCACATTTTGTTTAATGAATTTTTGAACAGTGATTTTTTTGATCTCAGTACCAGACAACTCTTGCAACGTGCATCTCAATTGCATCAATTTAGAGTGACAGATGTGATGACACCCAAGGCGCAGGTTACATTTTTATATACCAAAGATACGTGGGAAACCCATTTTTCTACTATGAAAGAGGCTGCTCACTCGCGATATCCAGTTTGGGGGGAGGGTTCCCTTCCTCAAGGTATTTTATTGGTCAAAGATCTTATTCCGCACTTGGCTCAAAAAACCTTACCAAGCTCGTTAATAGAATTACTTCGCCCACCTTTTTTTGTCCCATTTTCAAGAAAAATATCCGATCTATTGAATGATTTTAGGCGAAATCGTAATCATATGGCTTTGATTACAGATGAGCATGGGCTTTGTGTCGGTGTGGTGACTATTGAAGATATTTTAGAACAAATTGTTGGTGAAATCGTAGATGAGCATGATGATGAAGTTGTTGATGTTCTTCAGTCACATGCTATAGATTCACAAACCTATACAGTTCCAGGAGATTATAGCTTAGAAGAATTTGCTACTCGATTTGATTTGGAATTTGATGATGAAGATGGAGCATTTGACACCATTGGGGGCTTTGTGACCAATCTTTTTGGATATTTGCCTCAAAAAGGTGAGAAAATCGTGTATAAAGGGATTGTTTTCACGGTGCAGCAGCGTGCAGAAAGGTGTTTGGGTTTGATAGAAATTCAAGATCATAGGGCACTGCCAGATCGAGGCGACGCATAAAGATAATTTCTTTCGTATATTGAGATTTTCTGTTATAATTCAACGCTATGTCATCAGGGCTGGTGTGATTTCTATGAATGCCTTATATTATTATGTTCGCAGTGCTGCAAATAGGCATGTTTTTACAGATCTGACAAAAGAAGATCGGCAATTTTTGCTTGAGATTTTTTCGAATCCGATCGAGCTCAAAGCAAGGAAGTTCTCACAAAAAAAGCGAATTTCCTTAAATGGGCAGAGCTATCCTTTGTATGGTCTGCGAATGGGGCATGGACAAATACGATTCACTGATAGAATTTTATTTACTTATTATCAACAAAAAATCATCATTTTGGGATATGTCCAGAAGCACCAATATAATAAAGCTGCATGCATGGATGATGATTGTTTTAAACAAATTTTATCAAATTTAAATCATGCATTCAAAAACGTCGTCATTGTGGATACGGTAGACTCCATAGAGCAAGAAAAAGCTGATGCATCATCTGTAGATATCGACAATCTTGACGAGCTTTGTCTCGATCATTCAGCTCAATGGCTGCCTGCTTACTGCAAAAATCAGCAGTTTTTAGTCGCTAATGAGCAGCAAAAAGCTATACTCAATCGCCGTTTTTCGTACCCTTTATTTCTCGATGGTGCGCCTGGAACAGGTAAGACATTGACAGTACAGTTTTTTTTCGAGCGTTTTGTAGAAGATTTTGAACTTCACTCTCAAAGTGGAGATCAGACCCCTAAAAAGATTGTTTATGTATATCCTCAATCCAGCCGGCCTTTAGGTGCCCATATGCGCACCGTATGGGAAGAAAGTAATCTTGTAGATTATATGCAAGGCTTTTCTGTAGAACTCAGCGCTTTGTCTTCAGATGAACTTGTGCCTGCAGAATTGCGGAAAAATTATTTGGACTCTTTGCTTTCACAAATAGAGGTGTTATTCCAGCAAGGTCTCAAAAAAGGAAACAAAGTAAACAGTAAAAATTCGTGGCAGTACCTCGAGCAAAGCGGTGTCAATGCAAAAATTATCTTTCAGTATTTAATGATCATGGGGGTTTTTCCAGATTATGAGAGATGTGAGGGCGCTATCGCGCTTAGAGGAGGCATGAATTTAGAAATTCTTAGTGCTATTAGACAGATTTTTGATCAGCAAATTTCAAGACAACCAGAATTCGCTCGGCTTTTTGCTCTGTTCCAAAATCCTATAGCGAACTCAAAGAGATATTTTTTTCTCGTTATTGATGAGGTCCAAAATTTCGATTTCCCTGTATTGATTTGGTTGCTCTTTCAGACAGAGAATCATCAAATTATTTTTAGTGGCGATGAACGCCAAGCAGCTCAATGGCATTCGATCTCGCTTCTCGATTTTGTGAAGAAATATTGTTATTTTCGGGGAATCAACTTTTCTCAAAGCTCTCTCACGCGTCAGCATCGATGCCCGCTCACCATTTGGAATCACGCTCAAAAAATTCAACCTATTTTAGATACTTTGTTTGGTAACGTGATAAAAAATTCAGCGATCAATCAGGATGATTGTTTGCATTCTGGGGGCCATCTTTCTGTCATCGACTGGAAGAGTCATGAGTGTAAAGAATTGATAGCTAAAATTCCCAATCATAGTCCAGATTTTTTTGTGATCACGCCAGTATTAGACACAATCAAATCTCTTTTGGCTCAAGATTTTCCCGAGAAAAAACTGATTAGTTTTCATCCGAAAGAGGTAGCTGGTTTAGAAGTGCAAACAGCAATCATTATTTATCCGATTGATTGGGAAAATGTATGGAATTATTTGGAGCAGAGTGCGCGTACTTATAGGGATAAAAAAGATTCTAAACAGAAAAAACAAGTTTTATCAAAAAGAGCAATAGAGCTCTATGAGCAAATGAATCAGTATTTTGTAGCTCTGACAAGGGCCACTGAGAATGTGATTATTATAGATGCCCCTTTTGACTGGCAACGTAAAAATAAAGAATCGCAAGTATATGAGCATTTTCAAAAAATTTATGAACAATTGATAGGCAGCATTCACGTTACTCAAGATCAGGCAACGATTTTGAATATCAATACAGATGCATCTGCTTCGAATGTGGCAGAAAGATTAGAGCAGATCTATAAAAATCTCGACACCGAGACTGCAGAAAGATTTTTACAAGAGCATGTCAAAGAACATCAACAGAGTCAGGTTTTTTACGCGCAAGAGAAAAGTCCAATTCAAATAAAAAATACCCAAAAGTGTCCCAAAATCAGTGCTTTTTTATTAAAAGCAAAAAAGTGTCACTATCAGTGGGATCAGGTATGGCAATCACACTTTGATACTCGCTATTTGATCAAGGTGTTATTTGATAAATATGGGGAGACTCAAGAATCGTTATGGGAGAGGGGCAGTAAGGAGATCTTATCTCCGACATGGCTTGTGCAAGCTGAAACACCAAAAGCAGTGCCAGCTGAGAATTTTGGTTATGTTATTGAGTCACTTGTGTCATTTTGTGCTCAGCAGGGGTTTTTGAACGAGAATTTTTATTCTGCAACTTTGGAGCATGATTCTAAAAAGATCACAGTTCTTGGTTATCTGATTGATCAGTCAGATTCTCACTTAGAGCTTTGGCAGCGTGTGCATAAAATTATTAATCTTTGCTCAGATCCAAATTTTCAAACTAGGTGCATGACAAAATCTCTCTTGGATAAAGAAAAAATCACAAGTCTTGAGATGTTGTTAACGGGCACTCTAAAAGATTCCCGAGATTGGCGGTCGATGCAAGTGCTCAAGATCTGCAATCAGATTAGTCATTTTTTTAAACAACCGGCACTCTCTCTTGAGAATCATGTGGAAGACTTTACACGTGTTGAGTGGCTGTGCCGTTTAGTCAGTTGGCATTCGGAGTCTGATTATTATGTGCCTCAGTTAAGATTGAGCGTTTTTTTTGAAATGCAAGCGAAAAACACGAAAGATAATAAGAATGCATTTTGGCAATATATGACCATACAGAGGCTTCAGTTCATAGAAGCCATTTTAGAAAATCAGACAATTTTTTTACCCCCGATAGGACTAAAAGATTTAAAAAATACATTTTGTGTTTCACCTGTTTTTTTGCAAGTTGCCCTTTTATATGCACCTGCTGATGTAAGAGCTTATTTGCTACAAAAATATTTGCAATTAATTCCTGAAAAATTGCGGGCTCCAGATTTAATTTTGAAAGCACGCTTGGGACTTGGTACGGAGTGCTCAGAGGCAGAGATTATAAAAGATTTAGAAGCACAAACAGACATCACTTTTCTTTTAGAAAATGATCCTCACATGAAACAAAAGAAATATCGCATATATTCTTATTTTTTATATGAAGCGTATCAGGCGGAATATCCTATCTCTTTGCTTGGTGCACTGTTTACTCTAACGAAGCAATATGCACGAAATCCTGATAATCCTCGATTGGAGCAGATATCGCAGATTATTGCAGATCGTTATCTGTCTCAAAAGAGGCACCCGACATCTTTTCGCGTGTCGGATGCATATTTAAATCAGAGAGATGTCAACCTGTCTCAGGAAGAGTGCAAGAACAGAACCGTCCATGAAAGTCGTCATCTTTATCTGGATGATTCAGCATTTGAGCAACTTTGGCTGGAGATAAAGAAAAACAATTATATGCTCGTTAGCTTTGTCGAAAGTTGTGCTGTTTACACAGAAAACGATTTTCCAGAGACACAACAGGAGAGTTCTGAGAAAACGGACCTAAAGCTCACTCAGGCTATGAGTGAGCAAAGTGAGCCATATTTTACGCAAGATAGTCTTGAGGACATAGGTTTATGTCTTGATCGCGATCTGTCTGAAGAAAGCATCCGGGATGTCGATCAAACTATTTCTTATGCACTGACGAACGACAGAATGAATATTTTTAGAGAAATTTTTATACATATATGTCAATCCTCTTTACAAGGCCATTTAAATAAACAGAAACTATGCGAATTTTTTCTGAATCGTTTTCAGCCCAGCAATATGATTTTTAACGATAAAATATTGCACTATGTGACGAGTGATTTTTTATATGTCGCCAAAGATAATCCCGAGCTTATTAGATCAGTGATGCGAATCACATTTTCCTTTTGCTTTACCGATCCCCTAAGAAATCACTCTTACAAAAAAACTTTAGTGGAAACTATACAGGCATATTTCTTAGGGTCTGAGCATCAATATATGCGGTATCGAACGCCGCTGCTCAAAGCACTGATTGCAGCTGAGGTGAATTTTCACGATCTATTTTTCGATTTTCCAGATTCGCAGCTGGCTCAAAGAAATGTATTTTTGATAAAATTATTTGTTCATTGCGCGTATATCAAAAATGAATTAATAGCTATAGAAAAAAGTCTCAATAAAAATAATCTTTCATCTTTTGACAACAAGCAAAATTTGCAGCTTTCCTTTTTCTTTCAAAAATGTAGAGATTATCTTTGGGATGAGATGGATAGCTTTTCAAGAGAATCGATGTCTTTTTTCATCTGTAAAAAAGTTTTATCCGCATTAGTTTTGGTAGCTCATGATTCGAATCTGAATCTGAGCGACTCTTACAAGACAGATGCTCTTGTTTACAGACTTAGGGACAAAATTTTTCAGGAAAATTTAAAGGCAGATTCGCATTTTCGCTCTTCAAATCATGAGGTTATAACACGGTTTGTGATATTTGATGCTTTTTCTGATATTGTCAAATTTGAGAATACCCCTAAATTTTTTGATCAATTAAAATTAAACTGTATGGCTCTTTATCAGTACTATGGGATTGAAGAGCAATTTGATGACGATGCATGGAAGCATTCTGTTTTGCAAACCCAGTTGATGTATGCTGCATATGACACACATGCTTTGGCTATTTTGGAAAATCTCATTGCACAAACAGATTATTCAATCTTGCAATTACCTTGTATCGTGCATTCATCTTCAGGTGCACAAGCCACTAATCTCGATTATGATACGCGATGTATGAAGTATTTTGAGCACTATTGTGCTGACCCTGCGCATTATGATGATTTGGTACTCATTTCTTTTGAAAGTGGGCTTGATGCCGCAGCTTATATTCTTGCGACTCGATTGGTCATCATGCCAGACCTGTTTTCAACGCGAAGTACTCTCTTGAATTTTTTTATAAATCAGCATGGGCTACAAGCACTGATTCGCTCTCCTGTAGCATGCCATTTTTTATTGCAACATGAAAAGAAAGAAACTTACCATAAATTTAGAGAGATCTTGAATGACCAGATTAGTGAGACATGGCTCACAAATAGTCTCAATATTAATGTCCGTGTCTGTACTGAAGGTTTTGTTTTTTTGAGAGAAATAGGATTTTTTAAACACATGCAAATTCTTTTTGAGAGTGCTGATCGCATTGAGACCGAATATCTTATGAGTGCGGATACGCAAAAAGCACAGGCATTGCAGAGCGATTCTAAATTTAAATTGTTTTCAAAAATTTTCATGATCGGAACAGAGTATGCAGAGCAATATCCTACGTGGTATCCATGTCACGTGCAGTGGCTAAATCAATTTTTTGCTACCCTTTTAGATCAGATTATCCACAGTGTTCTCGAAGAAGTGTCTTTGTGGGATGACTATGCTATACGAATGTTGCGCAGTATGTTGCAATGTCAAAGAGGTATCATCAATTTTGATAAAATTGAAGCGGGAAACACATACAGAACGTCTATTTTAACAAATCTTATTTTTCGCAAAGAGTATATGATTAATCTGGCATTTCCAGTCTGTCTTTCGGAAAACGATATGATGCAGGATGTGGTAGATACAAACTATGCGAATGCACTGATGGGATTTTTGATACCTTCCGGGATAATCCGTATGCATTCGGTTTTCTTATATATTATTAAGATTTTACCAACGCTTTCTTCTGAGTATTATGACATATATATGAAAACCCTGGCTGTTTTTGGTTTTTATATCTTACCGCAGATTGAGAGGCCAGAATATCATGCTCATGCTAAAGTTTTTTATAATTTTATTTTACGTGCAGATCTATTTTCGTCAGAGATCGTGCAAAAAATTATGCTTCCCTTCGCCATTTTGTATCCTAACGAAGTGGATGATATTGTTGGGGCAGCAAGCTCTCCAATCTCCGAGTTTAAAGAGAGTATCGTAGCCTCTGTGCCTTCTTTTCATCCACTTGATGCCCAGAGCTTCCAGATACCACGCTTAGCGGTTCAGCATATCCTATCGATCACGCGCAAGCTATACGGAAGTCCAGCATTTTTTCTAGAAAAAAGATCTCAAAAAGACAGAGAGCGCATTTTCCAACTTTTTGAACAATATGGAGAGCTTTCTAAGGTTTTAATTGATAAGGAATATGGTTTTGTCCCAAATCACACAGAGCAGAACAAGATCGGATCTCTCTGTCATCTCTCTTGTAAGGAGAAACTGAGTTTTCTGCAGAGCGTGCTCGAGTATTTTCGAAACGATCAGTCGCCATTTAGTTCAATTAATCAAAAGGATTATGGGATTTTTCGCTGTAAGGCATTAGATCATATGCTTGAATTTCTCGTGAATACAAAACACAATCAGAAAAAAATTGTGGATTTGCTTGTACAATGGCAGACGCTAGAAGATAAAATGCATATGACCACCCTATTGCCATTAGTGGTCATGTTATCTCAGTGGAATGAGACCGATCCATATGAATGGACTTTGTGTCCGCAGATCATCGATTTTGATGCTTTAAAGCGCGCAGTTGAGGCACAGATGTCTGGCCCAATAGTCTTTAGGAGTATGTGCAGTCACAATCAAAGAGTCCAAAATGATGCGTGTGTGATCTCTCCTTCTCCAGTCATTTTTTCTTCTGTAAAAGCAACAGCAGTGCTTCCTTATTCAGATTGTAACCTGAATAGTGTTGACAGCGCTCAGGATGAGAAAATGTCGCCTGGCATCCCTCAGTTATAGCGTCATCGCTGTTATCACTGAGCGCTCTTGCGTATTCCGAGGTCCTTTTGGGCTTGATTTGCAAAAAAGGACTATCGTGCTTGTGTGAAATCATGGTAAGATGTTGAAAAATTTTTTAAAAAGCAAATTATGATACAGAAAATTATTCAGTTACTAGAAGATTTAAAAGCCCAGGATATTCTGGATTTAAATGTTGAGCATCTTAGCGATGATTTTCGCGCTCTTATTATTGTGACAGCAACATCTTCACGCCATGCCCAAGCGATTGCATCGCATTTGAGTGAGTCCTTAAAGAAAGATGGGGACTTCCCTTATACAGTGCGTATTCAACAAGATCAAGATGCACAGTGGATTTTAATAGATTGCCAGCAAGTGATTATTCATATTATGCAAAAAGAAACGCGAGATTTTTATAGTCTTGAGCGTTTATGGGGCTTTGATCAATCTAAAAAATCTTAAAAAATTTATATTATTATGCCCAAGATCACTATTCTCTCATTTCATGAACATCGCTTGAGCTCCTGGGCACAGGAAGCAAGCGATGTGTATTTTAAAAGAATTGCATATTGGGCGCAGTGTGAGCATGTAGTTCTCAGGCCATCAAATCATAAAGATAGGGCTACTGCTCAAGAAAACGATTGGAAACAGCATCAAGGGCATAAAAGTCTTAAAGATGCCTATGTTTTTATCTGCGATGAAAAAGGAACGCAAAAATCATCCCTGCTATGGGGAGCACAGGCATCTTTATGGCTAGAAGATAAGAAAAGTCAAATCACTTTTGTGATAGGGCCTACTTATGGTTTAGATCGGCGATGGCAAGCAGCCAAAAGTACGTTAATCAGTTTTTCTCAAATGACACTTCCACATGAATTAGCTTTCGTTGTGCTGATGGAGCAGCTCTACCGTTCATTCACAATTGCGCAAAAAATTCCTTATCATTGGGAATAACAGCACAAGTCTGCCACTCACAAATGGCATTTTTGCAATATTTCCAATAGGGGATAACTCTTGTTCCTATGTGCAACTAAGGAGCCTGAATCTGAGTTGAGCAGAGCTTTTTACAGATTCTGGACTCCCATTTTCCCAATGAGTTATTCATACAAAGTTTCTAAAAGAACTTTTAAATCTTTTTTTAAGATTTTTCCTACAGGGGATTTAGGCAGAGATTCAACTTTGATATACTTTTTGGGAATTTTATAGCGTGTGAGAAGCTCTAGAGAAAAATCATGCAATTGTTGGATCGTGGGTTCAGCATTTTCATTTTTCAATGTATAAAAAGCAATCACTTCTTCATTGTCTTCAGAATCTTTATGCCCTAAGACAGCGACGTCATCAATCAGTGGGTGCTTACGAAGAGCCTCCTCAACCTCAGACGGGTAAACATTAAATCCAGAAACAATAATCATTTCTTTTTTTCTATCTACTAAGTAAATGAAACCTTCTTCATCTTGATATCCAATATCGCCTGTATGGAGCCATCCTTCCTGGTCAAGCACTTCTTTAGTTTCATCTGGTTTATTCCAATATCCTTTCATGACTTGCGGGCCTTTCACCCAAAGCTCTCCTCTTTCACCAATTCCAAGTGCTTCTCCGGTAGGAGAAGCAATTTTAATTTCTGTCATATTCACAGGATATCCAATACTTTTTTGAAAACCTTTGAGATCCATTGGATTAATGCAGACCGCAGGAGAGGCTTCTGTTAGTCCATAGGCCTGAATGATCACCACTTGAGTCCGCTCTTGCCATTGTTGAGCTACGGTTTCCGATACAGCCATGCCTCCTCCAAGAACAAGTTTTAATCTTGTTTTATCTAAAGAATGAAAAGCTTCTTGTTTTAACAGGCTTGAAAATAACGTATTGACACCACAGATCGCATCTATAGGGTATTTTTTCCATTGACCGATAAAATCAGAAAAATTTCTTGGATTCACAATTAAAAGATTTTCAGCTCCTAAAATGAAAAAGGTCAGAAAATTCGCTGTTAAAGAAAAAATATGATAAAGAGGGAGAGCAGTCGCAATTCTAAAATCACTTGCGCTAGGATAGTATTTTAAAATAAAATCAATAGCTTGGATAACATTCGCAGCCATGTTGTTCTGAGACAAAATTGCTCCTTTAGGTGCCCCTGTAGTCCCACCTGTATATTGTAAAAAAGCGATATCTTCTCCTGAAATTTCTATCGGTGTAAAATGCTGCATCGTTCCAGAAAAAATCGTAGACCAATGTTCAATTTTTCTGAAAAGATTTTTTTCTATCGGCGGAATTTGTCTTTGAATGTATTCAATCCAAAAATGCATCAGATGCTTTTTAAAAAAGGGATAGGTATCACCAATTTGATTCATAATTAAGTGCTTTGGCCATAATTTTTCATCAATTTCCGAAAGTGTTTTATGAAAATGTTTGAGAAAAACTAAAGCTTTTGGAGATGCATCTTTAAGGACATTTTCCACTTCACGCGGTGTATAAAGTGGATTGATATTCACAATAATTGCTCCAATTTTTAAGGCAGCAATTGAAGTAATGATAAATTGCATTGTGTTGGGCATAAAAAGAGCAATTCTGTCACCCTTTTGCAAGCCTAAATGTTTTGAAAAATACCAAGCTAAATGCGATGCGTATACGTTGAGTTCACCATAACTCATTTGTGCATTTTGACAACGTAGCGCTATTTTAGAATGATGCTTTTTTAAAGCCTGCTCTAATAAATCAACTAAGGATAATGTTGGGGTATAAAGAGATGAAAGCGTCATAATCAGTATGCATTGTAAATCGTAATACTGATTATTGTAGACGCTTGCTCTTTTTCAGCTAAAATTCTTAAATCGCAATCGGCGCAGAAATTGCAGGATGAGGATCGTAGCCTTCTAGTACAATATCCTCTATCGTGAAATCGAATAATGAATCTGGCCGTCTCTTGAAGCTCAGTTTTGGTAAGGGACGCGATTCTCTTTGGAGCTGTGTTTTTGCTTGTTCTATATGATTTGCATACAGATGCAGATCACCGATAGAGAGAATCACTTCTCCAACATCTAAATCAGTTTGTTGGGCAATCATATGTGTTAAAAGAGAGACACTTGCGAGATTGTATGGATGCCCTAAAAATAAATCATTTGATCGCAGATATAAAAGACAGGAGAGTTTTCGGTCTCTCACAGAAAACTGATATAGCAAATGACAAGGAGGGAGCGCCATTTTTCCTAAGGCAACATTTTCTTGAGGACTGAGCGATTCATCTGGTAGGTAACTGACATTCCAGCCATGAAAAAGCAATCTACGACTATAAGGATTTTGTTTTATTTGCGCGATAAGATGACTGATTTGATCGATGGGCTCACCATGAGGGCCAGGCCAAAACCTCCATTGATATCCATAAATTGGCCCTAAATTCCCTTCTGAATCTGCCCACTCATCCCAAATAGAAACTTTCTGCGCATTTAAGCTGGCAATATTGGTCTCTCCTTTTAAGAACCATAGTAATTCAGCTACAATCGATTTAAAGTGAATTTTCTTGGTTGTCAGCAAGGGAAACCCTAAGCTGAGATCATGTCTGATTTGTCTGCCAAAAACAGATAAAATTCCTGTCCCTGTTCGATCGGGTCTGAGGCTTCCATTTTGTAAAACATCTTCTAAAAGATCATGATAAATTTTCATAAAAATTTCTACTCCATTGAGTATAGGTATAAAGAATAAATCCTAATAAAACAAGGGCTAAACATAAGAGTTGACCCATAGTCCAGCTTCCAAATAAAAATCCTATCTGAGGATCGGGGCAGCGAAAGCCTTCTAAAAAAAGCCGAATCACGCCATAGAGCATCAGAAAACATGCTGTTTTCTTTCCATTTTTTGCGACTGCTGTGCAGGGCGCAGCACATAGATAATGCATGAGCATCCCTAAGAGCAAACCCTCTCCAGCAGCTTCATAAAGTTGTGATGGGTGACGCGGTATTACAGCCAATTCACCAAAAGGAAAGCCAAAAGCATAGGGATGCTGCCAAGGTCTTCCTAGCAGTTCGCTGTTGAAAAAATTGCCTAAACGGCCTAAAAAAATAGCGATAGGAAGATGTGTGACCAGCTCATCGCTTAACATCAAAATGTTTCGATACGATCGGCCAGAAAATAACAATGCTAATATCACTCCTAAGATTCCTCCATGAAATGAAAAACCCTGGAAACTGAAAAAGGCATATGAGTAATAATGAACAGGCGTGTAAAAAAAGACATAACCTAATTTGGCACCTAAAAATGCAGAAAGTATAAAAAACGCAATAAAAGAATCGCGCATAGAATCTGTAGGATAAAAGGTTTTTAAAACATGAGAATGAAAAAGACGCTGCGAAACCCAAAAGACGCCAGCGCAAAAAAATATACCATACCATCGAATTTCAAGCGGGCCTAAAGACAGCGCTATCGGATTGATTGTCCATAAGATCATATCACAACTCACTTCAATACGTTCTTAAATATCAGTTAACAATCTCTCAAAAGAGCACGACAATGTCAAAAAAAGCGCGAAGATTTTTCATACTTGTTGGTTTATGATAAGATCTCATTCAGAAATAATATTCTCGTCTCTTTTTATTTATAGAGGACCTTTCTTATGCATTCTATTTTTTCTGAGCAAGAGGCCGCCTTGCAAAAGCGATGGCACACAGAAGAGGCTTTTCAAGTCGATCTCCATTCCAATAAGCCTAAATATTATTGCCTTACAATGATGCCTTATCCTTCCGGGCAGCTTCATATGGGTCATGTGCGAAATTATTCGATTGGCGATGCTATGGCGCGAGCAAAAAGAATGCAAGGGTATGAGGTTTTTTTCCCCCCAGCTTGGGATTCTTTTGGCCTACCTGCAGAAAATGCTGCAATAAAAAATCAATTGCATCCTGCTGACTGGACTGTAAAAAACATTCAAGATATGAAAGCTCAACTCAATGCGCTTGGCTTTTCTTACGATTGGTCAAAAGAGATAAGTACATGTGACCCTGAGTATTATCGTTTCGAACAAGAGCTTTTTATTAAAATGTATCAAAAAGGCTTGGTCTATCGCAAAGAATCAATGGTCAATTGGGACCCTGTTGATCAAACTGTTTTAGCAAATGAGCAAGTGATTGATGGTCGCGGATGGCGTTCAGGAGCTCTTGTTGAAAGGCGACCTATTGCACAGTGGTTTTTCAAAATTACAGCTTATGCCCAAGAGCTCTTAGATGATTTAGAGACGCTGACATCATGGCCCACACAGGTCAAATTAATGCAAAAAAATTGGATTGGACTTTCTGAAGGCTTAGAAATCGATTTTTATTGTTCCGATCTCAATCAAATGTGTACAGTTTTTACTACTCGACCAGAAACTTTAATGGGAGCAAGCTTTATTGCCCTTGCACCAACGCATCCTATCGCTTTAGAGTCTCTCAAGAAAGGATGTATTACACAAGCTGATCTCAATCGACTCAATCAAGGATCTGCTAAAGAGGCAGATATGATGACCATGGAAAAAGCAGGTATTTCAACTGGTCTTTTTGTGGTGCATCCCATTACCAAAAAATTGATTCCTCTTTGGATCGCAAATTACGTTCTGAGCGATTATGGCACCGGCGCAGTCATGGGCGTCCCTGGACATGATCTGAGAGATGCTGAATTTGCGCGTAAATATCACATTGAGATCTATCAGGTGATTGATGAACACAATCGCATGATTCATAGTACTGATTTGCTCAATGGGCTTGAGATTGAAGAAGCAGTTGCTGTGCTCAAACACTATGTAGACACTCATGCATGCGGGCGTGCTGTTAAGCAGTATCGTTTGCGTGATTGGGGGATTTCTCGTCAGCGCTATTGGGGTGCGCCGATCCCTATGATTCACTGCGAAACTTGTGGAATCGTACCAGAAAAATTCGAGCATCTTCCTGTGAAGCTACCCTTAGATTTGAGAGTCGACAAAGGCGAGCATTTGAAAACCTTTGATCAGTTTCGTCACACAGCCTGTCCACAGTGCTCCAGACCGGCTCTGAGAGAGAGCGATACATTCGATACTTTTATGGAGTCATCGTGGTACTATGCTCGTTTTTTAAATCCTCAATCCGCTTTGATGATTGAGCCGAATTTGGAAAAAAAATGGTTGCCTGTCGATCAGTATATCGGGGGTGTTGAGCATGCAATTTTACACTTGCTTTATGCTCGTTTTATTCATAAAGCCATGCGTGATTTGGGTATGGTCACCTGCGCGGAGCCATTTAATGCATTGTACACACAGGGAATGGTTCTGAAAGATGGCGCAAAAATGTCGAAATCTAAAGGAAATACCGTCGATCCCTCTCAAATCATCGCACAGTATGGAGCTGATACCGTGCGATTATTTATCTTGTTTGCGGCTCCTTGCGATCAGTCTTTAGAGTGGTCTGATCAAGGGGTAGAAGGAGCATATCGCTTTTTAAATCGCTTAAGAGTCTTAGTGACCAGACAAGCGCCTCGGGCAGAATATGTGAATAAAACACAAGTGGGCGATAGCACCAGTCAAAGTAGTTTTCGTCGTAAACTGTATCAAATTAAAGAAAGTATTTGTGATGATTACGATCGCCGTTTTGCTTTCAATACAGCTATCGCGAAAATGATGACCTTAGTGAATGATATTTATGAATATAAAATTCATGATCATCGAGATGAGGAAATTATTTTTGAGGCACTGTGGATCTTGATTCATCTTTTACAGCCTATTGCACCGCACACAGCTCAATGGGCCTATGAGCATCTCTGTGGAAAAAAAGATTTCTTAATGCACCATCAATGGCCACTCACAGATCATGCTGTGCTAGTTTGCGATGAGATTGTTATTCCGATTCAGTTTAATGCCAAACTTAAAGGAGAGCTTATTGTGCCCAAAAGCATAAGAAATGCAGATGAGATTTATGCACTGATTGTGAAGAATGAGCATTATGCGTCTTTATTAAAATCACTGCAGGTGCAAAAAATAATTTATGTGCCTGGTAAAATTTGTAATTTGATCGTCACTCCCTTATAAACAGAAGAGGCTCTTTTGAGGTAATATCTCATGGTAAAATTCAAAAATATTTTTTTATTTCTTACTTTATGTTTGAGCGGGTGCTCTTTTTGGGCCCCCGATCCGTTAAAAGACGATCAGCCGGTACGCACTGTTGTGCTCTTGTCACCACAGAGCTCACATAAGCAGATGCAATTTATAGATGATATGTTATCTTATTATAATATTGCTCGTTGTTCTGATTTGAAAGATGCGGATTTTAAAATTATTTTATCCCCAGTGATTCATGATTCTATTGATTATTTTATCGAGCAAACACAGAAATCCTTATTCAAAAACTATCGCTCTACTCTGCATGTCCAGGTCCTCAGAAATGATACGCATGAGCTTTTAATGGAAAAAACTTTCGTTTCTCTTGAAACACTCAAAGACGACGTATCCTTTTATAAGGAGCAAGAGTTGGCTTTGGTGCATTTGCAATGGAGACAGCAGAGAAACTTGTTCGATCAATGTGGATCGTTTGTGGAGAAATTATGTCACGGCACAATTGCTGGTCTTTAATAGGCGCACAGGAGCTAAAAAGTTTCTGTTTAATGGGCCCTGTTGATGATATCGAAAGTTTTTTGAAAACATATTTTGTTCTCAGAAATTTTCGTGTGATTGTATTAGATCATCTTGCTCAACTTAACCAACAATCTTTTTTTGATCAGCAAGAGAATGCAGCCTCTGTATATGTGTATCGCATTCATGCGAAACCGCAAAAAGAATTGAAATCTTTACATAGTTTCGAGCAGGTACTGAAAACAAAAAAACTTGTTTTTCTCGCGGAAAAAATATTTTTTAAAGATCGTGCCTTAGTAGGTGAGCTCCCTTGCTTTGAATGGACCATGCCGAATCTCAGAGAATGGAGGCAGCTTTTAGAACTGAGTTCACCTGGTCGCTGTGCTGTAAGCAGCGTTCCAGAGACAGTTGGGCAACTTGAAGAAAGCTTGCGCCTTTATCACTACGATCTCGATATAAAAAATGTTCATGATCTCACTATGATTGAGGGTAATGCTTGGGAAAAACTGAATTTTTTATTCCGTGCTCAAAGCCTTATTACCACGCTTTCTTTGCAGGAGATGCAGCATCTGAGTCATGCACTGGATCATGTAGAGACTGTCACTGTGTTTGCAAGTCGAGCACCAAAACCCTTGCCTGGTTATCTGGTGAAAAATCTTATTCTCAAAAAAGAACATTTACAAGTTGACAGCCTTGAAATTTATCAAAAGTTTCTCTTGGCTCTTTCACAGGGAAACGTTCTTTCCGCTCAAGAGGCCCTTAAAATTTGGATCGCGAATCGTGCCGTGCCCCATAGTGAATAATTTGGGCCCTGTAATTTTTTAAAGAGCCCCATTCACAAGGGCTTTGAGATAAAATTGGCCTGTCACGCAAGACTTCCATGGGAAAAAAACAATCTGCTTCAAAAGCGCTTTCAAAATGCGTCACAATCCATTTAGAGCACTCTTGTTCAAAAAGCTTATAAATTGTAGACCCGCCAATGATAAAGACATTTGTCTGTTTTTTGATGTTCAAAAGGTTTGAGATAATTTGTTCTTTGCTCTGAAAAAAACAAAGTGACGCCGAATCACAGTGAGGATCTGAGGATGGACCTCCTGCCTCTTGATGTGCGCTTAAAACCCAATGTATGCGGTTAGGCAGGATTTTTGTCAAAGAGCGCCAGGTGCGGCCTCCCATAATAATAATGCCGCCTTCAGTCAAAACTTTAAACATTTTTAAATCTTCAGGATGCTTCCAGGGCAACCCTCCCCGATAACCGAGTTCACCTCGAAGACCAATAGCACTAATTGCTTGTATTTCTATAGCCACTTTGCAGGAACTCAAAATTTTTATACTAAAATTGAGTATAGATTACAAAGATTCGGATGATTTCTCAATGCAACTAAGTTCACTTAGACATTCGATAGCGAGAAAGTTACTCACTATTGTGTTTTCTCTTTATACAATCGTTACAGTAGGGTTAACGGGATTGCATATGTATCTAGAATATCGCAATGCCAATGAGGCCATTTTGAAAGAGCTGAAGTTTTATGCAAGCATGATTGCTCCTTCTCTTTCAGAGTCCTTATGGAATTTCAGCACCGATGCAGTGCAAAGCGTTATTCAGGGGATTACAAAAAGCCCATCTGTTGTGGGAGTCAAAGTCACAAGCAGTCGTGATGATTTATGGAGAGCAGGTTTTGCTACAGAAAAAGATGAGACAGGGCAAATGTATTATTTTAGCCCTAAAAGCGGAGAAAAAGATGAAACTCGCATTTTTAATGCAACACCTTTTAATTATAATGAAGATATTACCTTTAAAGATGAAAGTGGCGGAGTCTATGTCGTAGGACATTTATCCTTGTACTCCTCATCTTCAATTGTTTTTGGCCAAGTGAAAGAGGCTTTTATTATTATTTTAGTAAACGCTGTGATCAAAGTGGTGGCTTTATGGGTGCTCTTTTTGATTTACGGATATAAATTACTGACAAAGCCACTCACAGCTCTGACTGCAGCCACACAAAAAGTGAGACAAGGTGATTTTGCAATTGAGCCGTTGCAGGTGGCCTCGTCATGGCCTACAGAAATTGAAATTCTCAACGATAATTTTAATGTGATGACCACAGATTTAAACAATGCTCAGCAAACATTGATTGAAGCCAAATCCCGTATTAAGTCGATTATTGATTCGATGCCGTCTATGATTATTGGAATGGATAATAACCATAAAATTAGCGACTGGAATGCAAAAATTTCTGATTTTACAAAAATTGAAGCCGAAAAAACTAAAGATCAGGATTTTTTTAGCACAATCCCTGCTTATCAATTTATCAAAGATGAAATATTGAATGTCGAAAAAACGAACACAATGTCTTTGCTTGAAAAACAAACTGTCTACTTTGATAACAAACGATATACTCAAGATATCTTAATTTATCCTTTGCAAAGCGATAAAAATCCTGGAATTGTGGTGCGCATTGATGATATCAGTGCAAAAATGCAACTTGAACAAGCTATTGTGCAAAAAGAAAAACTATCTTCTGTAGGGGCCTTAGCTGCTGGAATGGCACATCAAATGACCAGTCCAGTTGGTGCCCTAAGTCAGCATTTGCAGAATATCCATCGTCGACTCGATCCAGGACTTGATGGGAATAAAGAAGTGGCTCAAGAACTTAAGCTGAGCATCGAAGATATTCGTTCTTACTTAGAAAAAAGAAAAATCTTAGGATTTATTGATCAAATGGATGAGTCAGTTCAAGAAATTGCTAAATCTCTAGAAAGTATTCTGGCCTTTTCCAAACCATCTTCTGCCCTCAAAGAAAACATGTCTTTTATCAAGATGTTTGATCATGTTTTAGAACTAACGAAGAGTGATTACGATCTCAGTAAAAAAATGTCTTTTGCTGAGGTACAAATTGAAAAAACATTTGCTCCAGAAGACAAAATGCTCTATTTATCAAAAGTTGAAATGGAACAGGCTTTGCTCGGTTTGATTAAATTTTCAGCATCACAGATGCGTTATGTCAATTATCAAAGAAAAATGCTCTTCGAATCTCAAGTGATCGACAATCTGTACGTGTTTAGATTAAAAGATAATAGCGAGCCTCTCAGTGCTGAAGATATTGCACAAATCTTCGACCCTCTTTTTAGTAAAAAAATGCAAGGTGAATCAATTCACACAGGTCTTTCTGTAGTGCATCAAATCATTACAAATAGTCATGGAGGGTCGATATCCGTGCTCAGCGATCCTCAGTCTAAAGGAATGATTTATGAAATTAAACTTCCTTTAGGAACTGAGCGGTCTTAATTTGATTTTTCTAAGAAACATGGACCTCTTTCCTGTGAGGTCCATCTCTCTAAGAAGCCACTGCGCTCAAGTTCTAAAGCGCAGTGATGCAAGAGAGTGGATTTTTTTACTAAACGTGTTTGATGAAAGAATTTCCAGATTCCTTCAATAGCATAAGATCGAATACAAGCTGTGAGCGGAAAATTCATTTCATTTTTTGCTATTTGTATCGCTTTTTTTGCATGATCGCATTCATTGAATAACCACCATATATTTTTTCGTTCTCCTAGGAGCCCTAAAAGCTGATCAATACTGCGTAGACTACATGGGTCGTCATTCGAGATTAAGACCAAATCAGTGCTTTGAGTACAAAGACTCTGGTGCCACTGATCAAAACCCGAGCCTAAATCCAAAAAAATGAATTCAAACACGTGTTGTGCTTCCCGGATCAATCGCGATACAATTTCTAAAGATAAAGGATAATCGCATGTATGCAAAGTTCCTGCAATGAGTGCTGATTGTGGATGATCTTTGAAGGGCACAAGGCATTCGCGCCAAGGAATTTTGGATTGTAAGATGGCTCCTAAATCGCAAATAATATCATTTTCCATCTCTAAAATAACGTCAAGATTTCTCCAGCCTATATCCGCATCAATCACTAAAACAGAATGACCTTTTTTCGATAAAGCTATCGCTGATGCGGCACATAATGTGCTTTTGCCGACACCACCTTTGCCAGAGAGAAAGGAAAAAACACGCTGAGCGATCTTAGACTTCATAGCTTAATTCCTTAATCAACAAGGTGTTTTCTTTTAACGATACAATTAAGGGTGTCTTTTTTATAAAATGACTGAGATTTTTTTCAAAAACACCGTTGATAGAGACTAATTGCGCTTGACCTACATGACCAATAATTTTGGCATCTTTCGAACCGCGGACGCCAGCAAGAACTCTGCCCCTAACAGGCGCATAACAGTGAATATTTCCAGACGCTAAAATTTCAGCGTTTGGATGAATAGGGGCCATAACAATTAGATCTCCGTGATGATAAATAGATTGTCCAGATCGCAAAGGAGTGTCTATTATTTTTGCAATTTCTTGTCTGTGTGAGCCTGGCTGATAGGGCCAATATGAAATTTGAAAAAAATCAGCAATACTCTGGACCCAAGCGGGACCCATGAATCCCATTGGTCTGGATGCATAAGTCATCAGAAAAATCATAATTTTTTGGAGGTGCTCCCATGCATTTTCATCCATGTCCCCTTCTATGACACAGATAATCGGAGCGCTTTTGAAAAAACTGGGAGCCTGCGAGAGTTTTTCTTGTAAAATCAAAAAAATTTCCTCACAAGCTAAAGATAAATTAATCATCAAAACAGGGTAGCTTTCAACATGAATAAGCTTTTTTACAGAAATTTCCAACGATGATTCAATCATAAAATATATATGTAGAAAATATGATAATTTCGATCATAGACTCTGCTTAAAAAAAATCTCGTTCTAGAAATATGGCTCATTTTTTATCAAAATATTCAGCATATTCATTAAAGTCATGATAAGATCAAAGAAGTTAGAAATGCCATGAGGTTCTATGCATTCCTTTTCTTTATTTCAAGATCGCTTTTTATATCCCTGGAATCTGTCTTTAGATCAGCTATTCCAGGTTGTACATGTCACAGGCTCTCAGCAGACCGCTTTAGATTTTTCTGACCTTTATTTGGATTATATAGAAGCCCGTTCTTGGCATCTTGAGGATCGCGAATTTAAAAATCCTTCTTATAGCGCTGGTTATGGTGCTGGTATTCGATTAGTGAGAGGAGAAGAAATTGGATTTGCGAGCACTACGGATTTGACCTACGCCTCTTTAATGCGTGAAGCTCAAAAATCATGCTTATTGATTGACAGTCCAAAGAGTCTCATTTTACCCCACCAAGGGCGTTCTGTGCATCAATTACAAGCGCCTGTACTGTATCATCAAGCAAGTTTACAAGAACACAGTGAGCTCATTCAGACACTTGCCAGAGAAATCGATCAGCAACTGAGAGCTATCGATCAGAAAATCACTCAGGTGATTGTCAGTTTAGATGAGTCTTGTCATGAACATCTCCTGGTTCGCGATGATGGTCAATACACCTGTGAGAAACGCCCAATGATTTCTTTGCGTGTTCAAGGGTTGTTGAAAGATTCAGATGGAAAAGTACATACAGGGACCTTTAGTGCAGGTGGTCGTTATACATGGAACGCTTTATTAGAAATGTATCCTATTGAAAAAATTGTTCAAGAGGTCTACCGGCTGGCTCTTTTAGAACAAAGAGCACAGGATGCGCCAGGCGGAATGATGCCTGTGATTTTAGGATCGGGTTGGCCAGCAGTTCTCATTCATGAGGCCGTAGGGCACGGAATTGAAGGTGATTTTAATAGAAAAAAAACTTCTCTTTATCATCAACTCATGGGGCAGAAAGTTGCATCTGAAAAGTGTACAATTATTGATGATGGGACAATTCCTCACCTTAGAGGCTCAATTTCTATTGATGATGAGGGGACTCTTTCTAAAAAAACTGTTTTGATCGAACAGGGAATTTTGAAAAATTATCTTTTTGATCGGCATAATGCAGCCCTTATGGGGACGCAATCTACAGGAAGTGGCCGTCGAGAATCAGCACTCAGTTTGCCTATGCCGCGAATGACCAATACATATTTAGCGCCAGGAACTGATTCTTTAGAAGACATGATTTCGTCTGTCGAAGATGGGTTGTATGCCGTGAATTTTTCTGGGGGAAGTGTCGATATCACTTCAGGGCAATTTGTTTTTAGCGCACAAGAAGCTTATCGTATTATAAATGGAAAAATTGCTTATCCTGTTAAAAACGCAACTCTCACTGGAGTTGGACCTCAAGTTTTAAGAGATATTGTGATGGTTGGATCGGATTTTGCTCATGATCGCGGAATAGGGACATGTGGAAAAAACGGACAAAGTGTGCCGGTGACTGTTGGTCAGCCTTCATTAAAAATTTCACAGTTAGTGGTTGGAGGTCTTCATGAAACTGCATAGTTTAAGTCCTATTTTGCATGCAGATGATCGCTTGGCGCATATGTATGCACGTACCAAAGATTTGAATGAGCTTAAAGAATATATGAATTCTCTTAAAGAGATAGATGCTTGGTCTTTTTCATATGATTATCAACAATCGTGTGAGCTTTCTGTTCGAAATGGAAAAAGAGAGAATTCTAGTTATGAAACTCATTCGGATTTGGGTTTAAGAGTTTTTATTGGGCATCAGAGTGCTGTCGCTCATGTCAGTGGCGATCTTTTAGTGACTTGGAAAAAAGCTGCTCATCAGGCAATCGCTTTAGCTCATAAAGCGCAGCCTGATTTTTTTCATGCGTTGCCGCCAGAACGTTATTTTCAAAGATCGGCTCATGATGTTTGCATAGAAAGTTTAGAGAGTTCTGATCTCAATTCCTGGATGGATAGAGTCCATGAAATAGAAAATTATGCTTTAGGGCGCATGAAAGGAACGGCTTTGCAATCTGATGGAGCCTCAGTGAGTGGATCCTATCATCTCAGTGTGCGCGCAAATAGTCATGGACTTTGGGCAGTGACTCCATCCACTTTTTTTAATCAAGGATTGTCTCTTTTGTTGAGAGATTCTCAGGGCGATGAGTCTGATGGCGATGCTCATTATCATCGCGTTTTTTCGCACTTAGGATCGACCCAGAGCTTATATCATCGTACAGCTGACAGAATCTTATCTCAGCGAGACAAGAAGTCTGTTCCATCAGGAATTTACCCTGTGATTTTTACAGAGCGTTCGTCCTTCTCGCTCATTAAACACTTACTCGCAGCTTTGTCTGGGCGATTACAGTATTTAGGGCAAACATTTCTCCACAATGAAATGCATAGTCAGGTTTTACCAAAGTGGTGTACTATTGCAGATCAACCGCATATTGATTATGGTCCCGGATCCCAAAAATTAGATTCTGATGGAATAGCGACACAGCCTTTGGATATTATTCAAAATGGTTGCATTCAAGAATATATTTTGGGTTATTATTCCGCTGTGAGATTGGGGCTCGAGCCCAATGGTACTGCAGGTGGATTGCGCAATGTTTTTATGAGCACAAATTGTGATTCTTTAGAAGAAATGATTGCACAGTATGATCGATGTATTGTTGTTGATAGTATTTCTGGACCTGGTGTGAATATCGAACAAGGGACTTACTCAAGAGGTATTCAAGGTTGGTATTATGAATCTGGCCAGAGGCAACATGCTCTCAAAGATACTACGATTGCTGCTCAACTCAGAGAGTTATATCTCAGTTTGCAGTGGCATGCGGCCCCCAAAGAACCATGGTCCTCTTGGAAAATTGGTCCTTTGGGATTTGCTGCTATAAATGTGAGCAGTGATTAAGCACCAAAAGTTCTTTTGTTTTTAAACACCGCGCGTTCAAGGTGATCTCGATCAAGAGCGCGCCGAATTCCTTCGTTGAGACTAGAGAGCGACTCGTGGAGGCAGCTCTCTAGATCAAAACCTTCTTTTTCATGATGAAAGGTTTGATGCTGCCCGTGCAGATGACCCATCACATTAATCGAAATGTCATAGATATGATGATCCCCCTCTTTATTGTGTTTGGATACATCGATATGTACTTTGAGATGGCGAATAGAACTATGGACATGCTGAGACATGTTATTAAAGTGCGCAATAGTTTGATTTTTAATCATCTCTTTTTCATTTTGATTGAGATGGTGAAAGCTGTATTGAATGAAATCAGACATACGAATTCTCCTGGAATTTTTTACGTTTATGTGAGCTCAAAAACCCCAAATCTTCGCGATACTTGGAAACAGTTCTTCTAGCAATATCAATGCCTTGAGCGCGTAGCATTTTCGTAATCTTATCGTCAGAATAAGGCTCTGTAAGATTTTCAGACATCAGATAGTGAAGAATCATTTGATGAACACTTTTTTGGGATTTTGCGTTATTCACTAAGCTTTTTATCGGCCTTGATAGCATATTCTTTATGAGAATTAATCCATTTTTTGTGAGAATGGTTTTTTTATCTAAGAGCCTGCACAGTGTGGATTCATGCAAACCAACTTTTTCATGTAAGTCTTTTAAAATCATGGGCTTTAAATAATCAAAACCATATAGTAAAAATTCTTTTTGATAGTCACAAAGAATTTGGACTGTTTTTTGAAGGCTATTGTTGCGTATAGCAATCATTTTTTCTAAATTTACTGCTTCTTGATACATTTTCCTTAAACTATGTTTTTTAGATAAATTTTCTGGCCAGGATTCAACTTGCAATTCCCACTTGTAGTCTTTATGGCGTCGCACCAAAAATCTCTCTTTTTCCCTATCCCAGATAGCGACTAAATCAATCCATTCGCTCATCTCTGTGCGATGATAAGTGCTTGAGAAGCAAGAGGCAGGATAAAAATAAAAATGACATTCATACTCATTTAAGATCTGCTTCACAGATTCGAGATCATTTTTGGATAAGGTCGAAAATCCTTTTCCTTGTTGCATTTTTTCTAATACAAGACGGACAGCATGTAATTGAGGAAATTGAAAAATTTTTTCGTCTATTTGCCATAATAAACATTCATAAATCGATCTTGAACCTAATCCGATTGGATCAAGCTTTTTTAACCAGAGATTAATCAGATGTTGAATATGAGATGGTAAGCTAAAAAATTCTGCAGGATCGAAAAATCCCTTTTCATCACAGTGCTCAATTAAATTTGAGGCAATTTTTTGTATATCTGGAGCTAGCTTGCTAATCAGAAGTTCAGATTTTAAATAAGACACTAAACTCTCTTCTCGAGGATCTTTATATTCCTTTTCCTCATCCAGGCTGAAAGACTTATACCTCAGAGCGTGAGAAAGCGCGCTGAAGTGGATAAAGGGATTCGTCTGGCTTAAAGATGATACTTTTTCAAACAATTCATAATTTGATAGTTGCAATAAACTAATCGCTTCTTTTAAAGAAGCTGTCAGATGCAATGATTGGGAATGCGATAAAATCATTTTTTGCATAAACACACATCATAAGATCAAACTTGGTATATCAAGCATATAATTCCGATACGGATTATGTGAGCAATATCACCTAAGAGAGATAGCTTGATGAAATCTTATGACCAAAGTATCTGTCTCGCAAATAAGGGTTTTTAATCAACTCATGACTATTTCCATGCGCAGCGATTTTCCCGTCAATCAATAAATACATTTCATCCGAAATATCGGTAATCGCATGAATATTATGATCAGAAATAAAAACCCCTATATTTCTTTCTTTTAATTGAATGATATGATTTTGAATATCCTCTATAGATTTAGGATCAACACCAGAAAATGGCTCATCCAATAAGACATATTTTGGATTCATTGCTAGAATTCTTCCAAATTCCAACCTTCTTTTTTGGCCTCCAGATAAAACAAAAACAGGACGAGAGGCGATATCTCCCAGATGAATCTGATCTAAAAGCTCTAAAACGAAACGAGTAGAATCTGTTTTCGAATGCTCTTGATATTCAAATAAAGAAATTAAATTTTCCAAAACCGATAGCTCTTGAAATAATGCGCCATCTTGAGGTAAATATCCCAATCCTAAACGGATTCTTTTTTGCACAGATAGCGCCGTGATAGGATTGTTATCTAAAAGAATCGATCCAGATGATGGCTTCATCAGACCCAAGAGTAGAGAAAATAAAGTTGTTTTTCCCGCACCGTTCGGGCCTAAAAGACCAACAATTTTTTTAGGAGAGAGAGAAACATTAATATTCTCTATCAGGATTTGTCCTGAAGGTAGCAAATACGATAAGTCTTGTGTTTCTAACATAGAATAAACTAAAAATCGGAACTAAGTTTGATATCGGCACAATGATCCTGAAACTTCAGGCTATTGATTGATTTTTATTGATTTTATTGACTTAGGACCCACTGTTGTTCAGAAATATTCCATTCTCGCGTTTTTAAATCGTAAGTGGCATAGAGAATTTGACCTGTGAGTGGATTTTGCATATTTTCTACATTGAGCCCTTTGGGGAAGACTAAAAGCTCAGAATGCGGATCGTAGACCATATCAGAAGCATGGCACAGGCCATAAAGGGGATCGGAAAAAACAACCTCAAAAAAAGCCCATGATTTTGAAGTCGTCTGATAATATAATTTCTGAGCATAAAGATTGAGTGAACTGAGCTGAGAAAAAGATAAGGACTCTATAGTGATAAACTCTGAAATCTGATTGACAGGCACTCGTCGAGACGACATATCAGCTCTTTGGTAGGTATCTAACGCTGTCCATCCTAAGGCTAAAAAAAGCGCGAAAAAAGCAAAACCATACATGATTAATGACATTCCTTATGATAATACAGAATGAGATTCGATATTTCTCGCACTGCTCCCCATCCTCCCGAACGCTGTGTGCAGTAATGCGATTTTTGAATCACTGCTTTATCAGCTTCGGGGACGGTAATAGCAAGTCCAACATACGAGAAAACAGATGCATCCGCTGGGCCATCTCCCATGTGAGCGACTTGGTGCATTTGATAATTTAAAGTCGCACACACCTCTTCAATGGCTTTGATTTTATTTGGGTATTTGAAATAGAGATACTCTATTCCAAGTTCTTGCAATAGCAGTTTGGCTTTTTTATGCTCTCCTGATGAGATAATACCTACTGTTAACCCAAGATTTTTTAAATCTAAGAGGGCACTTTGATCTTCTGAAAAAATCGGTTCAGTAGAAAAGGACGGTTGCAGATCTCTATGTCTCAGAGTTAAAATGCCATCAACATCAAAAAAAATTGCCTTTAGGAGAAGAATCTTTTTTTTCAAAAGAGAAAGGTTGTTTTCAAATTGCATGATAAGTCACCGAGATGAAAGTCTGCCTAGACTCTCAATGTAGCCCTGTCTATGCTAAATTATAGACAGTGTTATGTGATGCTGTTGCAATTTTTTTTGAGTGTCTAAACTAAAAAGAAGGACTCAGCCAGTTTTCTTTGCAAACTCGTTAGCATTTGTGGACCAGAAATATAAGGACGGAAAAATATGGCTTTTATCGAGCTTGAAGATGTTTCGTTTTTTCGTAATAATCGCTGTATTTTAGATAAAGTGTCTTTGAAGATTGAGCGTGGGATTATCACAGCTATTATGGGCTCAAGCGGATCGGGAAAATCCACTTTACTCAATATTATGACCGGTCGTCTTCGCCCAGAATCAGGAAAAGTAAAAATCTTTGATCACTCTCTTAGCAGCTTGACTGTCGCACAAAGAGTTCAATTATGGAAAAAAATTGGTTTTTTATTTCAATCAGCAGCATTGTTTAATGACTTAACTGTATTGGAAAATGTGTGTTTTCCAATCTCAGAGCATACAACCTTACCCCTTTCTTTTCAAAAAACTGTTGGTTTGATGAAATTAGAGGCTGTGGGGCTCAGAGCAGCAGCACATTATTATCCCCATGAATTGTCTGGGGGGATGCAACGAAGAGTTGCCTTAGCAAGAGCTATTGCTTTAGATCCGCAAATCATCTTTTATGATGAGCCATTTGCAGGGCAAGATCCGATTTCTATGGGCGCGCTTGTGCGCTTGATTCATCAATTTACAAAAGATCTTGGCATGACCTCATTAGTCGTTTCTCATGATGTTGGAGAAACATTAGCGATTGCTGATCGTGTGATTTTTCTCAATCAGGGTAAAATTCGATTTCACGGCACAGCGCATGAATTTGTTCGTTGTCAAGATCCAGCTGTGGTACAGTTTGTGCAGGCTTTAGCTGATGGCCCTGTTCAATTTCATATGCCTCATGAAAAATCAGTTACAGAGGAGTTGTTATGGCTTTTGTAGAAAAAATTGGCAAAAAATGTGATCATTTTTGGATCAGTCTTGGTGCAGCCTGTCATTTTATTTTTTCGAGTATCGGTCTAAGTGATAAAAGATTTTTACCTCAATTTATCTATGCGATTTATCAGCAAGGTGCACAGTCTCTGTGGTTAATCTTAATGTCTTCAAGTTTTATTGGCATGGTTTTGGGTTTGCAGTGTTTTTATATATTGAACCGTTTTTCCGCCGATCAGGCTTTAGGGCAGCTCATAGCTCTGGCTATGATTCGTGAACTGGGACCAGTGATGTGTAGTTTGTTTTTTATTGGACAAAGCTGCTCTACAATTACTGCAGAGTTAGCTTCTATGCGAATTAGTATGCAGATTGATAGTTTGGAAGTGATGGGCGTCGATCCGAGGGCAAGACTTGTTTGGCCTCGATTGTGTGGGGCTCTGATGATAGCCCCTTTGGCAGTTTCGATCTTTGTTGTATCATCGATTTTTGCAGGCAGTTTTGTGAGTATTTCTGTCTTAGGCGTCGATAGCGGGGCTTTTTGGGGAAATATTTATCCGAATGTTTCTTTTTGGACAGATACAATCATGTGCTTAGTAAAAGCAGAGTTGTTTTTTACTTCTGCTGTGTGTATAGCTATTTATCAAGGTTATAGTGTCGAACCTCAGGTAGAGGCTGTTGCCAGGGCAACAACACAAACAGTCGTGAGCGGGACAATTTTGACTTTAGCATTAGATTTTATTGTGACATCATTTACTATGGCGGTTTATTAAATATGGATGAAAAGCGCTATTATAGAGCAATTGGGATTTTTGTCTCCTTTGGCTTTCTTGCTTTGTTTTTTTTGGCTTTACGGTTGAGTTCTGGGAATTTTTTATACAATACAGATCAGTCGTATGAGGTGAAAATTGAGTTTTCAAATGTGGGGCGTTTAAAGCCTCAATCAAAAATCGCGATTTCTGGCGTGACTGTAGGGCGCGTAAAAGTTATTCGCTTGAATCCTGAAACATTCTCAGCTGACGTGATTTGTGATATTCATGCGGATTATAAGTCTATTCCTGATGATTCACGTGTTGCAGTTGTTACAGCTGGGCTCTTAGGAGATAATTATTTGACTATTTATCCGGGATTTTCAGAGAGTTTTTGGCATAAAGGCAGTGTGATTGAACAGAGTCAAACGACACCTGCCTTGGTACTTGAAGAGCTTATTTCGAAAGTGGTCAGTACCTTGTCTTCTTCCAAATCCTTGCCTACATCTGCGGAGATACCTTCATGAAAAAGTTCAATTTTATCTTTTTTGTCTTATGTGGTTTCTTTTTAGCATCCACTTATGCAGATTCTGTTGTTGTACCACCGGATAGATTTATGTATCAGGCAACAACAGAGGTGCTCGCTGAGCTGAAAGATCTGACACCCTCTCAAACACAACAGGTCAATTACTTGATTGATAGAAAGATTATTCCGCATGTGGATATTGAGTATATGACAAAATGGGTTGCAGGTCGTAAAGCATGGACTAAAGCGAGCGCCGTAGAAAAAAAAGAATTTTCAGAAGTGTTTACTAAATTGATGATTCAAACCTATGCGTCAACTTTGTTTATGATTCAAGATAAGACAATCAGTTATTCGCGCCCTCCAAAAACAGATTATATGACAGCTAAGACTGTGCCAATTTCTTCAGAAATTATTCAAAGTAATAAAGATCCCATTCATATTATTTATCAATTGCGTTTAGTAGGAAAAGAGTGGAAGATTTTTGATCTCCTGATAGAAGGGGTTTCTCTTTTAAAAGGTTTACAGGGACAATACGAAGAAGTGATTGCACAGAAAGGCCTTAAAGGCGGTATTGATGCTATGCGTGCTCGTTTGACCGAAAAGTCATTATAAGGAATCGAGACCATGCGGATTGATTTTGACCCTATATCTCATCGATTGATCATCTCGCAAACGGTGGTTTTTGAGAATGCACAGGATCTTTTGTCTCGATGGCAAGGGATAGCGGAAAGTATCACTGAGCCTTTTCTGATTGATTGTCAGGGACTAGAGCATGGTGATTCGAGTTTTCTGGCTTTTTTAATTGAGGTGAAAAGAGAGTGTGTACGCAAAAACCTCACTGTATCTATTTTGGGTATGCCTCGTTATTTGCATGGGTGCATCCGGACCTATGGGCTAGAAGACCTTTTTCCATTAGAAGCAGAGACTTTTTCTAGCGATTCTCTTTGAGCAATGACAGTCTTTTATGGCACAATAAAGAAGATTATTGTTAGGAGTACTTCTTTATGAATAAAAAGACCATTGAATGGAGAGGAATTTTCGCGTGGTGTGCGGCAGTTTCTTTCTATTTTTATCAGTTTTTATTGCAAGTGATTCCTTCTGTTTTAAAACCTCAGATCCAGGGCACTTTTTTATTAAATTCAGAACAGTTTGGATTGATGGCAGCATATTTTTTGTATGCATACGGTTTGATGCAGATTCCAGCCGGTATTTTTTTAGATCGCTACGGTCCTAAAAAAACGATTCCAATTGCTGTCTTAGTCTGTGCTTTAGGTGCCGAGTGCTTTGCATTAGCCGATCATGTCTCTTTAGCGATCTTTGGTCGCATTTTAACGGGTGTCGGGAGTGCGTTTGCGGTGATTGGCTGTTTTAAAGTGGCAGCACTGGCCTTTGATCGTAAACATTTTTCTCTGATGACTGGATTAACCGTGATGTGTGGCATGTCTGGAGCAGCCTTTGGTCAGGCCTTGGTGGGTCCGTTTATCCAGAGCCTCTCTCGATGGCAAGATTGCTTTCATTTGTTTTTTATCATTGGTAGCGTTTTATCTATCCTGATTTATTTCGTTTTGCCGTGTGACCAGATCTCTCTTGATCAACAAACCAAAAGCTGGACTACAGTCCTCAAAGAGTTGTTTACAGTCTGCTCATCACCACTGACTATCGTTGCTGCATTATATGCTGGCTTGATGTATGTCCCTACTTTGGCTATTGGTGAAGCATGGGGTATTGCATTTTTAGTCGAAGGCCACGGTTTGCCAGCCTATCTTGCGCATAAGGTGGTTCCGCTTTTATTTTTAGGATGGTCCTGTGGCAGTGTGCTTTTTGGTATTGCTTCAGAAAGTATACCACGATCCATTTTGATGCCATTCTCAGCCATTGTTGTGAGCTTTATCAGTCTGGTTTTTATTAATCCTGATATTTCCCATTGGACTGTCATTTACTGGGGAGGGGTGTTTTTTGTTCTAGGCGCTTGTTCAGCTGGATTTATTTTAGCGTTTACTTCTGCCAAAGAGGCTCACCCCGTTGCACTTGCAGCGACAACTTCAGGTGTCATGAATACAGCGAATACTCTTTGTGGTGCTGTCATGCAACAAGTGATTGGATATCGCTTAGATCGCATTTTAGATGCACAACAGCGGGTCATCCCCATTTTGCAGGACTATCATCAGGCCTTAGATATCGTGATCACTGCAGCAAGATTGAGCATATTTCTTTCTCTGCTTTTAGCATTTTTAGAATACCGTCAGCATCGCTCTTGTGTTTGATTCTAGCCTTTCATAGATTGCAGAGTTGATCTGCAATCTGACAGATATCAGGGAAAAATTCTGGTTTCTCTTGAAAAGAGAAAAGAATATCTCTGAGCAGGTGAATAAGAGATTGTTTTGCTAAGTTTAATTATGACTTGTAGCGAGAATCAAGATGCTGCGTTTTAAAAATCGTCTTCATATTCTTCTAAATATTCAAGAATTTATTTTAAAATGCTTGGCTGTTTTATCGCTTTTTGGATTATATTATTACACAGATATTGAGACGCATTTTGAAAAAAAACGCCAAGCACACATATCAACGTCTGACAGCGATCAGCAGTAAAATGAGCCTGTGAATGCTGCTGCATATTTGTGATAGCGAGACTCTTGAGCAAGCGAGTGGTAAGGTTTTGGCTATTGCCTCAGGTATTGCTTGCTCTATCGCAGACAGACGATGTATTGTCTGATATAGACGACGATGATGATGCGGTGAAGGCTGCTTTCCAAAAGGAAGCAGCCTTCATTCTTGAAATCATTAAGAGGTATGTGTTTGCAATTGTTGGGTGAACTCTCGCTGTTCTTTGAATAGTCATCTCAAAACATAGTTGAAACCACGCCCGCGTGAAGACAGAAAACAGAACTTTCCAGTCATGTGCAATAAAGATTTTTTCTCCAATCAACAGGCGTCCGCAATTCACTCAGGCGCGGTAGATGCTTAGAAAGGCGATTTTACATCTATCGGGCTGTTGAGTACAGGGTCTTTTCTCACAGACAGAGCAAGGGGAGGAGAAGGACCTGGGAATAGACGCAGTTTTTAAACGATAGCTTTCAGGCTTAATTGATAAGCGAGGGGTGATGCAAAGATATATGTCGAGGACATTTTATATCGCCCCTGAATGGTGCAATGTGTTGGTGAGCGATATTGCCTATTTTGATCAAAATAAAAAAGCCACCTGTGAGAGTGGCTTTTTGAGAAAACGCAATTAAAATTAACGTTTTGAGAATTGAACTTTACGTCGAGCTTTTCCACGACATCCGACTTTTGCACGTTCTTTTTTACGAGCATCTGTACGGCATTCTGTAGAGATTTGCGGTTTGAGTTCAGGATCGTATTCCACAACAGCTTTCGCAAGTGCTAGGCGCGCTGCAGTGAGCTGAGACTTTAATCCGCCGCCCTTTACTCGAATAATGACTTTAAAGCAACTGGCTTTGTTCACCTTGACTAAGATTTCTTTTAGAAAAGCTGTTGGTTCTTGTGCAGCGATCGTTGCAAAATATTCGTCAACTGTGAACAGAGTTTTGATTTCGGAGCGCTCAATACCCTTGCGCTTGGCTTTGGATACTTTTTTCTTGGTTCCTGAGCAACGAACAAGGATTTCTCCGTTTCCTGGCTGCAAGTACACATTAGCAACAGAAGCTTTACGGGTTCCATGCTGTGCTGCTAGGGTCGAATTATCTGACATATGCGGACTCCTCTAAAGACAATTGGGTAGGCTGCTGTGCATCATGTGGATGCTCACTTCCTGTGTAGATATAAAGGTTTTTCAACATAGCGTATCCACGAGGACCCTTGGGAAGCATGCCTTTGATAGCAAGACGAATAATTTCTGTCGGATGTTTTGCTTGATACTGTGCAAAGGTCGGAGCTTTGATTCCGCCTGGGTAGCCAGAGTGACGGTAATATACTTTTTGCTCTTTTTTACGGCCTGTAACAGTAATTTTGTCAGCATTAATAACAATCACTTTGTCGCCTGTAATCAAGTTGACATCATACAAAGGCTTATGTTTTCCGAGTAGCAGACGCGCAATAGTCGCAGAAACGCGACCTAAAATTGCATCACGAGCATCAATAACATGCCATTTCTGGACCAGATCGCTCGGTCTGGGGGTGTAAGTTTTCATGGATCCTCCAAAAAATATCTCAAAAGTTCTTATACATAGATTTTTTGAGAAAAATAGTCTTATTTAATATAAAGAAGGCGTAACGAACGTGGGATTGGTCTGATTATAAAGAAAAAATCAATTCATAACAAGGTTTTTCGTTCATCTTTAGTCGAAATCTGATGAATTTATTTTTGAAGCGCTCTTTGAGGCATGAGTGAAATTTTCAGAGAATTTTCTGATTTTTCTCTAAGAAATGGACGTAAGTTGATTCGAGATTACACTCAATAATGGGATGTCCAATTATTTCAATATAAAGGAGTTTAAATATGGCAGCTCTTGAAAACAAAAAATTAGTTCATTTAGAAAAAGCGATGACAAAAGCAGAGATTATCTCGCATATTGCTGATCGCCTTGAGATGAAAAAAACTGATGTGACTGCTGTGTTAGAAGAGCTTACAGATCTGATTTATCATCACGTCAGCAAAAAAGGCCCAGGGCATTTTGTATTCCATAAATTGCTCAAAGTCGAAGTCGTTAAAAAAGCCGCTGTTAAAGCAAAAGAGGGAGTGAATCCTTTCACAAAGCAACCAATGACGATCCCTGCTAAACCAGCGTCTAAAAAAGTGCGGGTGAAGCTCTTAAAGCAACTGAAAGATTTTGTTCAAGATCAATAAGACGTAGGATTTTTAAGGCGAAACCTAAGCTGAGGCCCTTTTGTGTCTGATTGAACAAGATATTTTAAAGCTATAATCATTGCAAAGATATAAAGCAGGCACAAAAGAGTCCAGATCATTTTACTCAAGAGGCTATATGCAACGTTGCTCCATTGATAGTATAAAAACGCAGCGCAGTAAGCTAAGGATGTTGACCAAAAAGCAGAAAAGACAGCCCAAAAAACAGAAGACTCTTGTGCAATCGCTAGAGTGACAGAGACACAGGGAAAATACAAAAGGACAAAAATTAAATAGCTTACAGCGCTCTGAGGATTGCTAAAAACACTCCCTAGTTCATCGACGGAGAGATGACCGTAGGCGCCTTGTAATGTACCAAGTAAGACTTCTTTAGCAATCAACCCTCCAATTAAAGAAACAATTGCAAAGAAATTTTCTTCTCCTAGTCCAATTGGTGCGAATAGAGAAACCAAAAAACTCGACCAGTTTGTATCTGGGACTGAGAGATAATGCACCCATAATTGAATTAAAGCCACCGATGGGATGACCCAGACCAATGCTTTTGAGATAAACTCAGAAGAGCGGAGAAAAGCTGAATGCGTTAATTGTCTTAAATTCGGTATACAGTAGGGCACATAGGGCATCACTAGGCCAGAATGCTCTGTATTTTTAAAGACAAAGCGAATAGCTAATCCTGTTAGGATTGCGACAAAAAAGCCCAAACAGTATAAACCAAAAATCATATGATATGCTTGTGCTCCAAAAAAAGCTTGACTAAAAACAGTAAAAATAGCCAAACGAGCAGAACAGGACATAAAAGGACTCATCAGCATTGTTTGCAAGCGATCAACAGGATGATTGAGACTGCGTGTGCTCATAATGGCTGGGACATTGCAACCGAACCCAATAACAATAGAGACAAACGATTGACCAGGTAGCTTGAGCGTTTGCATAAATCGGTCAACAACAAAGGATGCTCTTTGCATGTATCCGCTTTGTTCTAATCCGCCTAATAAAAAGTATAAAATAAATAAAGAAGGAGCAAAGCTGATGACGGAACTTAAGGAGATGGCCAGACTCCCGAAAATAATTTGAGTGATACCGGTGCTCTCAGACTGAATTTGTTGAAAGAGAGATGAGACTAAGGGTTCAAAAAAATCCTCGCAAAGTTGAGCGCTCAAAATAGTAAATTTAAAAAGATGATACATGATAGCGAAAAAGATAAAGATGCCAAAAAATCTATGTAACATGACGCGATCAATGCGATCGCTATAAGAGGTTTTAGGAGATTTTTGCGTAAGATTCTGTTCTTTTAAAAATCCATCAATCAGCTCGTAACGTTTTTCAGCTAAGAAGGTTTCATTATCTAAAATGGGTGTATGTTCGTTGAGGAAGAGGGTGTCAAAAGTATTAAGAGTATCGCGTAGTGCTAGGTATGCGGGTTGTTGTGCACAACCCAGATCCCAGGAGAAGGAATGAATTTGATCAAAGAAGTTTTGAGATAAAAAACAGGGAATGCCGAGCCATAATTCAAGCGATCTGCGGCATTTTTCTGAGGCATTAAAAGATAAGACAATAATAATGGGTTTGCCTAATTCAATCAGTTGTAAGGTCAAATGCAGATGTGATCGTAAGGACCGATGATCAATTACATTCACAATCAGATCGGACGGACGCAGATCAGATAAACGCTGAAGCGTGACAGCTTGGTCTGCTGCGCAGCCTAGGATTTGAGGATCGAGATAATAAATGCCAGGCAAATCTTCCACATAATGCTCAGAATGATTTTTGAGCGGTGCTAAGCAGCGCTCGACTGTCACCCCTGGACGATTGCCTATTTCAGCTCTTTGTCCGCTGAGCTCTGTAAAAAGAGAGGATTTGCCAGTATTAGGATGCCCAATAAGTAAAAAATGATGAAACGAATCAATATTCATAAAATCTATCTTTCTGGATAAACAGAAATAAAAGCAGCTTCTTGCCGTCTAAGAGAAAAGCGATTTCCCGAAAGATCGATTTCCAAAGGGCAGCCCATGGGGGCAGTTCGTACAATAAAAATAGAACTGCCTCTGACAAACCCCAAAGAAAGAAATTTTCTTTTGAGCAAAGGAGGACACAGAGGCGATAAGGCTGCAATAGTCGCTATTTCCTCAATTGCCAATTCTGATAACAGTTTGAAAAGGCTCATATTGTAAATCCCACTATTGTTCGCTTTTTTCACTTCTAGTGTATCAAAAAAAATTCAGAGGGGCTATGAATTTTGATAGAGAGCACATATCTTTATTAGCCACTCAGATCTGTTTTGATCTCCCAAAGAGTCTCTGAGGTGTTCTGTGCGCTGCTTTATAAGAGAAAGAGTTCAATGTTTTTTCCATAATGCCGCGCACATTCCTCTTTTAATCCGACAATACCATAAATTTCAGAATCATCATGCCCTAGAGTCATGAGTAATGTGTTTTGCATTTTTGCGAGTTCCCAAGAGCGCTCAGGCACTTCTCCAGTCAAAAAAACATCGCAATATGGCAAAGATTCCAAGAAGGAGCCTCCAGCACCTGTGCACCATCCAATCCACAGATCATGGATCTCTTTGGCATCTTGCATGTCTAAAAGATTATGATTTTTTACAGAGAGCATGCGTGTGCAATGTTCAAAAAAATCTTTTTTTGAGCTATGTGAAATCTTTTGGCGCCAGAGTAATCCCTTTTCATATACGATAGGATCTGTGAGGCCTATTTTTTGACCCAAAAGAACGTTATTGCCCCACAGCGGATGGATATCCAGTGGAAGGTGTGCTCCTAGGAGTGAAATTTGATTGCAAATAAAAAATTCAAAATGCTTTTTGAGAGCACCGAAAATAGGTCCTCGCAGCATTTGCTTATTCCAAAAAAGCCCATGGTGTACAATCAGAGTATCGATCTCATATGAAAGAGCGCGCTCACAAACTTCTTGTGTCACGCTGACAGCGAAACCAATACGTTTAAGATAGGGACGACCTTCTATCTGAAGACCATGAAGAGCGCAATCATGCGATATTTCAGGCAGAACACTATAGAACCAAGGTAAAAAATCATCATATAGTGAAATCATAGTGGCTCTGTTTTTTTCGGTGTTTGAATAGATAGAGAGTGTAATTTTCCCTCAGTAAATAAATCTTCAAACAAAGAGAGAATTTTTTTATGCTTCATTAAACGTGAGAGTGGATCTAATGAAAGATCGCAAATGCTGAGCGTAAGATGCCATTGATCGGGGCCGGTGAGTGACCAGGTTCCATTGGGAAAAGCTGTTTTTAATCTGTTCTCTAAAATCTGATAGATTTGCTCAGAAGAATTTTCAACATGCATAAGATGGCTTAAAGATGAAAAATGAATAGATAAGATCTACATTATACTCTAATACGCAAGATAAGATACTTTTATGAAAAAAGAGAACAATCATTCTCAAGAATGCGATACCAATCGTCGATATTTCTTAGGCTATCTTTCTTCACTGATGGGTTTGGTCGCAGCTGGTTTTGTTGCATTTCCTTTTTTACAAAGTTGGTGGCCATCTTCTAAGACCAAAGATCAAGGTGCTCCAGTAGGAGTCGATTTATCTTTGATTCCGCCAGGGGGAATGATCACCGTGCCTTGGCGAGGAAAGCCAGTTTGGATTGTCCGTAGAACACCACAGGAAATTGCATCCTTAGAAAATGATAAAAATCATGATCAACTGCGCGATCCTGATTCTGCCGAATCGGAGCAGCCTATCGCTATGAGAAATATCTATCGATCTTTAAATCCCGAATATCTCATTCTTGTAGGGCTCTGCACTCATTTGGGGTGTATTCCGCACTATCAGCCACAGCCAGGTTCCGTGAGCCCCACTTGGACGGGTGGTTTTTATTGCCCATGTCATGGGTCATCCTATGATCTGGCCGGTAGAGTTTTTAAAGGTGTGCCCGCTCCATTAAATTTGGCTGTGCCTCCTTATTATTTTGAAAATCCCAAAAAAGTGATTATTGGTGCGTACCAAGGAGCTTAAAAATGAGATTCGTTTCAAATGTCGCAGGATGGATTGATGAGCGATTGCCAATTATTGGGCATGTTGCACATCATTTGCGTGAATATCGTGCACCAAAAAATCTTAATTTTTGGTATTATTTTGGATCCTTCGCTCTCGTTCTTTTTTTGAATCAATATATCAGCGGCTTATGGTTGACGATGTTTTATAAACCGATGGCGACAGAAGCCTTTCATTCTGTCGAATCATTGATGCGAGATGTGTCTTACGGATGGCTGATTCGTTATTTGCATTCAACAGGTGCTTCTTTTTTCTTTATTGTGGTCTATTTGCATATTTTTAGAGGCCTACTTTATGGTTCTTATAAAAAACCACGAGAGCTGTTGTGGCTCTTAGGTTGTTTTTTGTTTGTCTTAATGATTATTGAGGCTTTTTTTGGGTATTTGTTACCATGGGGACAAATGTCTTATTGGGGAGCACAGGTGATTACCTCCTTGTTTGAGGCGGTGCCCTATGTAGGGCCTCAGTTGGCTTTGTTTATTAGAGGTGATTATACAATTTCCGATGTTGTGCTCAATAGATTTTTTGCCCTACATGTTGTGGCTATACCAGTTGTTTTTTTATGCCTGATCGGATTGCATCTTTTAGCATTACATTCTGTTGGTTCAAATAATCCTGATGGGAAAGAATACGAAAGGACGAAACCAACATCCTATACTGTGTCTTTTCACCCCTATTTCACTATCAAAGATCTCTTTGGTACGAGCGTCTTGGCAACGATTTTTTTAACAGTGGTGTTTTATTTTCCAGAGGGTGCCGGTTTGTTTTTAGAAGCTCCGAATTTTATTGAGGCCAATCCTATGATTACCCCTGAACATATCGCCCCTGTTTGGTATATGACACCTTTTTATGCGATTTTGCGCGCAGTACCTAATAAATTGGCAGGAGTATTGGCTATGGGAAGCTCTTTAGGTGTTTTGTTTCTTGTGCCTTGGCTTGATCGCTCTCCGATTCGATCGATTCGTTATCGATCTTGGATGCACAAGATGAATTTGAGTATTTTTGTCATCTCATTTCTCTCTTTAGGCCTTTTGGGAATTCAACAGCCCACCCCTTGGAAAACATTTTTAGCACGTGTTTTTTCTGCTGGATATTTTTGCTTTTTTCTTTTTTTGCCTATGTATTCGTCTTTTGAAAAGCCAGATCAGGAGGATCCTTCAACGTGAAAAAGATTCTTTTTAATGCACTTTTCTTCATTTTGAGTTTATCTGAAGTCTATGCGCGCGATGTTGAGGTCCAGTCATCACCCACAATAGTGATTAATAGACGAGATCGTGCCGCTCAAGAAAGAGGAGCAGCGCTTTTTATGACGGCTTGTTCAGGATGCCATAGCTTAAAGCAGGTGCGCTATACGGATTTAGCCAGACATTTTGGTTGGGTCGATCAGAAAACAGATAGAATTCAGGAGGATTTAATTCATCGTTTTCTAAAATTTCACGATTTACCTGCATCTAGTCCGATTTTGCCTGCTTTGACAAGAGAGCAAGGAGAGCTGTTTTTTGGGAGTGCGCCGCCTGATTTATCTTTAGTATTACGTTATCGCTCAGCTCAGTGGGTCTCAGATATGTTACATTCATATTTTTACGATCCAAGTCGACCTACAGGGGTGAATAATAATGTCTTTAAACAAACTGCAATGCCGCATGTTTTGATTCATGAGCAAGGGTGGCAAGCCTATGGGTTAGATGGACCTGGGCCACAAGCTCTTTATTCTCAGGAAGCTGGGCAAGATTATGATCACCATATTCATGATTTGATAGCATTTTTAGATTATGTTGCTGAGCCCAAACGTCTAGAGCGAGAAACTTTAGGAAAATATGTGATTTTATTTTGCATCGCACTGAGTGTGATCAATTATTTATATTATCGCTCTGTTTGGGCGCAAGTTGATCGAGATCAGGCTGAGGACGGAGATGAAGATTTATAATCGAATAATTTTACAATTTTGCGCACACCTGAAGTGCTTTTTGCGATAGATAGAGCGAACTCTTCCTCTTCAGGTGTGACAATACCGACGAAATATACGACTGCGTTTTCTGTTAATACGTGGATCTTCCAAGGACTTGTTTTCGGAGAGAGCATCATCCCAGCTGTAATTTTTGTAGTGATCCACTGATCTTTTGCACGCTGCCACGATGAACTTGGCGGAGTGAGCGAAATTTCATTATACACATTTTTTATACCCTGTATCGATGAAATGGCACTTTGAATCGTTTGAATTTCATCTCGATTGAGATATTGTCCTAAAATCAGTACATATTTATTGAAAATTTTGATATAAACATGTGCGTTTTCAGGTTGAGAAATGTGTTTTTTTAGTATTTCAGCACATTCTACTTCGAGCTTCGAATCAATCAGGACGGTCGCCGAAGATCGGCGATCCGTGTGCAAAGTAGCAGGCGCTTGTTCTGGATGAGAGATCAAATTACAGCCGCTCAAATGCACAGATGCAGCTGCACATATGAAGAACCAACAGCATGATCTAGCTTTCATCTGTGACCTCTGTAGGTTGGTGGCGAATAATTTTGAGATGCGCTGTTTTTGGAGAAGGATTTTGATTTTTTTTGAGCTGTTCCAAATAAAACACAATATCTTCCTGCTCCTCATCTGTATCAAAATCGACTCCTCGACCATTTTCTGCCGCAGCGATTGAGATAATGGCAGAGAGTGGTACAAAGACATTGTGAGGTTGCTCGTCAAAATAACAGGTTGCTCTGAGTCCGTCCTCATCAAAAGACAGACCATCGACAGCATCATCAGCAATGTCAAGTGTAATTTTATGGTTTTTGCTGTAAGGCCGTAGCGCTTCTAAGTGAGGATCGTTTTGTATGTCAACAACAACTAAGGGTGTCCATTGATTCTTGACGATCCATTCATAAAAAGATCGCACTAAAAAAAGACGCAGTGGGTAATAAAGAGAAGAGGTTGTATGCATAGACTTACCCTACCAAATCATGAAGCCATGTTTTCTCTTGAGCACTTAGACTTTGTAAGACACTTTCTCTTTTCATCACTTTTTTGATATATCCCCATAGCCCAGTTGCCTGAGGAGGTATGACACAGCCCCAAGATTTTAAACGAATAAATAGGGGAATGACACAACAATCGACCAATGTGAATTCATCTGTCATAAAGAATGGAGGCTCATCTAGCATTGATGAAATAGATAATAAAGATTCTAACAGTTCTTTTTTCGCACTGACATCACCTGCTTCTAGTTTGTCTAAAAGGCAATACCAGTCGCTATTAATTCTGTGCATCATCATTCTACATCTTGCTTTTGCAACGGGGTAAATCGGCATTAAAGATGGAAATGGATAGCGCTCATCAAGATATTCCATAATAATTTCAGACCCATAAAGCACTAATTCTCGATCAACGAGCGTCGGTAAGGTCAAAGAGGGGTTTATTTCAATAAGCTCAGCAGGAGGAGATGAAATTTTAATAGAGGCTTGCTCATAGGAGACGCCTTTTTCAGCCAGAACGATTCGAACTCTATGGCTCCAAATATCATTTTCTGTAGTATAGAGCACCATTGAGTTTCTTTTAGAGAGAGAGGATGACATATATTGAGATTTCCGTAACAGCAATCATACATAAGAGAGAATTTTAGCATAAGCTAAGAACAGACTCTACCGCTGAGTTAGTGGCGTTCATAAATTCCTTCACAGTTCAATAGCCTGATTTGCAAAAATCATTGATTGCAAATCCCTTATCTTGAAGTTCAGACCACGGCCGGAAAAACATATAATAGCGTGGTTGCATCAGAATCATACTGCTCTGCGTTGAATCAGCGCGCTCAAAAAAGACAAATTTTTATTTAAAAGTACGGATTGATTTTTCGCATGGAAATGAGCAGATATTTCAGGCCGATTTCGAGAAACCTCAATGGACCTTTGTTATGTAACTAAATACTCAACAAATGACCTATCTTATTGATTATGAGACAAAAACTAAGTACAATGGCAGGTATAAGTACATAATCCATAACATAAAGAGAGTTTTATTATGACGATTTCTCCATTGTTCACATCCATTTTAACAGTTTTAAGCACTCCAGCGGGAATGATAGGGATTGCTGTTACAGGTGTTTCTATTTTGGGATATATCACTTATTCCATGTTTGTTAACACAACAGACACAACACAAGACATGGCAACGTCGCAACCTGCTCAAAAAGAGTCATTCAATGCCAATCAAAGCGCAGAACAAGAGGTTGAGACAAAAGAAGCATCACGAGGCTTTTTATTCACTATCTCAAGCTTTGCATATGATTGGACAGCCGGATGGTTTTTCACAGACTCCACAACAGACAAACAGGCTCTAGCTCAACTGCAAAAAGAGCATCGGATGCTTAAGGATGACCATGATACTCTTGAGTCTACGTACGGCGCGCTCAACCGTGAGCTCGCCTGTGCGAGGAAAAAATACTTAGATTTGCACAGCACTGCAAAGACATGCATAGAAAACTATCAGAATGAATTCAAATCTCTAATAGCAACAAACGAATCTCTAAAAAAAGAAAACACAGATCTAAAAGCTGAACTAGCTGAACTAGAGAAACAACAAGAAGAGCTGGTCAGCAATCTGCAATCAGACGCAGTCTCTGTCTTAAAGGCTACCCAATCAGACGCACTGTATGTCATGTTAGAAAAGCTTTTACAGTGTCTCGCGGGGAAAACAGAGACACTCCCAGAAATTGCAGTTACTGCTCAGCGGTATCTCGATCAATTAAGGCAGCTCAATAAAGTGGTAATTAAGACCGAAGAGCTCGAAGTAAATGGCGCAAATGAAAATGCAGGAACCCCGCCAGCATCTCCAGTCACAGAGGGGAACGGCGAAAACGCAGCTCAAGCTCAAGATCCATTAACAGTCGAAGTCAAGTCAGCAACCAAGACAGAGGAGCAAGACAAAAGCACACCTGTGCTATTCTCGCCCAATCAGGCTGAAGAAGTACCAACGCACCTCAACAGCGATCCGAAGCAAGAAAGTGAAGCGATCCAGAACAAGCCAGGGTCAGGGAACAACTGATAAAAGACAATCTCATTATGCACACGGTGCAAGTACAGATTGAAAGCCTAAGAGCCTTTCTTGCAAAAGAAAGGCTTTTTTTATGCAATGATGCATGGGAGTGAAAATGAGGATTGCGTCAAGTGACTTTCTTGCGAAGCGTTTATTCAAAACGGAGAGAAATGATAAAGTATCTTGGTGTGTTCTTGATTACACCGATGAAGCCTATTGATTTATATAGTAAATTCCATATAATGAGAAGTATAACTCACAGTTTAACGCTAAGACGATTTGTATTATGACGATTTCCGGATTGCTCACATCCATTTTAACAGTTTTAAGCACTCCGGCGGGAATGATAGGGATTGCTGTTACAGGTGTTTCTATTTTGGGATATATCACTTATTCCATGTTTGTTAACACAACAGACACAACACAAGACATGGCAACGTCGCAACCTGCTCAAAAAGAGTCATTCAATGCCAATCAAAGCGCAGAACAAGAGGTTGAGACAAAAGAAGCATCACGAGGCTTTTTATTCAGTATCTCAAGCTTTGCATATGAGTGGACAGCCGGATGGTTTTTCACAGACTCTACAACAGACAAACAGTTGCTAGCTCAACTGAAAAAAGCGCATCAGATGCTTGAGAATGCGAATAGGACTTTGGGAGAAAAAAATGCTGCACTCGAGCAGGAGAACTCTACACTCGAACAAAGGGTTACAGAGGTACAAGAAAAACTAGCAACGACATGTCAAGAAATCAAATCTCTCAAAAAAGGACATGATGAACTAGCACCGCAGCTGGAAGCTCTAGCCGAGGTGCTTAAGAAAACCGAGCCATTGTTTAACTGTTTAGGAGAGAGTTTCACGCTTGAAGACAGAATAATTCTAAATCCAGCCTTATATCAATCCGTTATCAATACGGCACTTAAGTTTAGCTTCTTTCTTTTGTTAAACGTTCTTTTTGCAAATGCTACCGATCTCGCAGCTTTAATTTTAACAGTTTTAAGCACTCCGGTGGGAATGATAGGGATTGCTGTTACAGGTGTTTCTATTTTGGGATATATCACTTATTCCATGTTTGCTAACACAACAGACACAACAGAAGCATCACGAGGCTTTTTATTCAGTATCTCAAGCTTTGCATATGATTGGACAGCCGGATGGTTTTTCACAGGCTCCACAACAGACAAACAGTCTCTAGCTCAACTGCAAAAAGAGCATCAGATGCCTGAGGATGCGAATAAGACTTTGAGAGAAACAAATAGTGCGCTCACAGAACAAAATAATATACTCGAGACACAGAAGTCGAAATTCAAAAACACGCTTCTTCAGTCTCATAATAAACTAAAAGGGGCACTATTGCAGCTAGAAACGCTAAAAGAAGAAAACGCTGAACTAGCACAGCGAAAGGCATCTCTATTCGGATTGCTCAGGAAAACCAAGCCATTATTTCAATCTTTAGAAGAATTGCTCAGTAAAATCAAGCCATTATTTCAATCTTTAGAAGAGATGCCCAGGCTTGAAGAAACAAAAATAGATGCAGCCACATATCAAGTCTTGATGGATATCCTATCCATGTGGCGCCAGGCCTTACCTTTGTTTAATGCCGATCTTGCAGCTTTGAAGGGAGATCAACAAGCTCAATCAACAGTCCAGCCAGTAACACAAACAGACGAGCCAGCAATCCAGGCAGCAAACCAGAGAGACGATCCAGTAAGTGAGTCAGACGCATCTCAACTCACAGGGGTCAACAGCACACCTGTGCTATTCTCGCCCAATCAGGCTGAAGAAGTACCAACGCACCTCAACAGCGATCCGAAGCAAGAAAGTGAAGCGATCCAGAACAAGCCAGGGTCAGGGAACAACTGATAAAAGACAATCTCATTATGCACACGGTGCAAGTACAGATTGAAAGCCTAAGAGCCTTTCTTGCAAAAGAAAGGCTTTTTTTATGCAATGATGCATGGGAGTGAAAATGAGGATTGCGTCAAGTGACTTTCTTGCGAAGCGTTTATTCAAAACGGAGAGAAATGATAAAGTATCTTGGTGTGTTCTTGATTACACCGATGAAGCCTATTGATTTATATAGTAAATTCCATATAATGAGAAGTATAACTCACAGTTTAACGCTAAGACGATTTGTATTATGACGATTTCCGGATTGCTCACATCCATTTTAACAGTTTTAAGCACTCCGGCGGGAATGATAGGGATTGCTGTTACAGGTGTTTCTATTTTGGGATATATCACTTATTCCATGTTTGTTAACACAACAGACACAACACAAGACATGGCAACGTCGCAACCTGCTCAAAAAGAGTCATTCAATGCCAATCAAAGCGCAGAACAAGAGGTTGAGACAAAAGAAGCATCACGAGGCTTTTTATTCAGTATCTCAAGCTTTGCATATGAGTGGACAGCCGGATGGTTTTTCACAGACTCTACAACAGACAAACAGTTGCTAGCTCAACTGAAAAAAGCGCATCAGATGCTTGAGAATGCGAATAGGACTTTGGGAGAAAAAAATGCTGCACTCGAGCAGGAGAACTCTACACTCGAACAAAGGGTTACAGAGGTACAAGAAAAACTAGCAACGACATGTCAAGAAATCGAATCTCTCAAAAAAGAAAATGATGAACTAGCACCGCGGCTGGACGCTCTAGCCGAAGTGCTCAAGAAAACCGAGCCATTGTTTAACTGTTTAGGAAAGAGTTTCACGCTTGAAGACAGAAAAAGCCTAGATCCAGCCTCGTATCAAGCCCTTATCGAGATGGTATTCTCTTGGAGCTGTTTTCTTTTTTCCCAGGTTTTTTTTGTCAGTGCTGGTTTTTATGCTGCCGATCTCGCAGCTTTTTTAAGAGTTTTAAGCACTCCGGTGGGAATGATAGGGATTGCTGTTACAGGTGTTTCTATTTTGGGATATATCACTTATTCCATGTTTGCTAACACAACAGACACAACAGACACAATAGAAGCAGCACGAGGCTTTTTATTCAGTATCTCAAGCTTTGCATATGAGTGGACAGCCGGATGGTTTTTCACAGACCCCACAACAGACAAACAGTCTCTAGCTCAATTGCAAGAAGACTATCAGATGCTTGAGGCTGCGAATAAGACTTTGAAAGAAACAAATAGTGCACTCACAGAACAAAATAATACACTCGAGACACAGAAGTCGAAATTCAAAAACACGTTTGTTCAGCTTAATAATGAACTAAAAGGGGCACTATTGCAGCTAGAAACGCTAGAAAAAGAAAACGCTGAACTAGCACAGCGGAAGGTATCTCTACTCGGATTATTCGGAAAAACCAATCGATTATATCAAGAGTGCTCCAGTCTTCTTGAAGACGAAAAAATAGATGGAGCCACATGTTCAGTCTTGATGAATCTCAAACCCATATGGGAAGATGCCTTATCTTGGTTTAATGACAAGCTTGCAGCTTCGAATGGAGATCAACAAGCTCAATCAACAGTCCAGCCAGTAACACAAACAGACGAGCCAGCAAACCAGCCAGACGCATCTCAACTCACAGGGGTCAACAGCACACATGTGCTATTCTCGCCCAATCAGACTGTGGCAGTAGAAACATCGAGTCTCTCAAGCGACAATACAGTGCAAACGAGCATGCACAAGCAAGGGCCAGGGAACTAATGATACAAGACAATCTCATTATGCACACGGTGCAAGTACAGATTGAAAGCCTAAGAGCCTTTCTTGCAAAAGAAAGGCTTTTTTTATGCAATGATGCATGGGAGTGAAAATGAGGATTGCATAATGATAAAGTGTTTTGGTGTGTTCTTGATTGTACCGATGAAGTCTATTGATTTTTTAGAATAAATTTCATGCAATGAGACTTGTAAATATTAGTGATTGTTTAATGTGAAGAGGATGTGTATTATGACGATTTCTGCATTGTTCACATTCATTTGAACAGTTTTAAGCACTCCGGTGGGAATGATAGGGATTGCTGTTACAGGTGTTTCTATTTTGGGATATATCACTTATTCCATGTTTGTTAACACAACAGACACAACACAAGACATGGCAACGTCGCAACCTGCTCAAAAAGAGTCATTCAATGCCAATCAAAGCGCAGAACAAGAGGTTGAGACAAAAGAA
>CAYNBJ010000004.1:115040-123056 GCA_964395835.1 uncultured Gammaproteobacteria bacterium | reverse complement strand
CGCTTGAGAGCAGATGGCATCGTGAAAAAACGATCATATAGCATATAAGTTTTTTTATCATGAGCTAAAGAGTGATTCAGGCAGCGTATATGGAAATAAGAGATGGATTGACCACTTTCTTGCAGTGATTCGAAAGCTGCGACAATATCCGTATATGACATCTGATTTGACCAAAACATTTTTTCTCCAATGACATTATTTATGCAGGTGTAATGAAAAGTGCATGCGATATCAGATTTTTTTCAAATGAACAGAGCAAAGATTCGGTTTTTTGAGATGATCTTTAAGAAACCAATCTCAGTATTTAAAAGGTTCGGTATATACTCATGCTTTTATGTCACTGTATAGAAAAAACTGATAGTGTCAACAGTGATTCTGTTTTTGCTCTTATTTGTTCTATGCGAGAGGTTCTGTGCCTCTCAAAATATTTTTTATGATCAAAGTCTTGCGGGCAGATTATTGATGAGCTACAGATATCTTGAATAGAGATATTTGTTTGTGTTTTCATAAAATGATGATATTATTCAATTCATTCAGGATATCATCTTCATGTTTTTAATTTGGTTTTTGAATTTTTTATGCAAGGATACAGTTGAATGTACGAAAGTTATGAGCGCAAACAATCTCAAAAACAAAAATGGATGCGACATAGTACGGTCATGACTGTCGGTGTGAACCTTGGTTTAGGGTTGATACAAATGATGGTCGGATTGCAGAGCCATTCGCAGGCCCTGGTTGCAGAAAGCTTGCATGTTTTTTCTGATTTGCTCACAGATGGCGTCGTCTTTTTTGCATTTTCTTGTTCGCAGCAAAAGCCGAATCAAGAATATCAGTACGGGCATCATCGCCTAGAGACATTAGCATCACTTTTTTTAGGTGGTCTATTGATAATCCTTGGAGGTTCCATTTGGTATAGTGGTTTGTATCAGATGTTTTATGGCTCTTTACATGCTTTTTCAAAAGAAGTTTTTTTGGTCATTTTGCTTTCTTTATCTCTGAAAGAGATATTATTTCGATATTTAATGATGATTGCTGAAAAAGCGCAATCCGCTCTTCTAAGAACATATGCATGGCATGCACGCACAGATGCCATTTCGTCTTGCCTTGTCGGATTAGGCATTTTGGGGAATGCTATGGGCTATCCTCTTTGTGATTCTTTAGCAGCAGCCATTGTAGGTGCTATGATTTTTAAAATGGGTGCAGATTTTTTTGTGCAGGCTCTGGCCGATCTCTCTGACCGTGCAGCGCCGATAGAAAAAATTCGGCTCATACAAGAAATTTTTGAAAAAACCCCCGGAGTTTTAGGAGTCCATGATTTGCGTTCTAGAGTATCGGGCGATTTTATTATTCTGGATGTGCATCTGGAAATAGATGGATCGCAGTCAGTTCGCGAAGGCCATACTATTGCAGTTGAAGCGAGAAAACGTGTGATGGAGGCTTTTCCTGTTATATCTTGTATGACACATGTTGATCCTGTTTGAAAATTATCCATCATTCTGTGGTTTAGGTATTGATGCGTTTAAAATTTTATCAAAATGTGCTGAAAATTTTTGAATATCTTTGGTGTTTAGAGGCGCAGATTGTGCAGAGGCCAAACCTGCTTCTCTGAGTGATTGGTGAAAATTTCGTAAAGACAATGCTTGTTTTATGCAAGATGATGTGTACAAAACTCCTTTAGGATTTAAAACACGGGCATTTTTCGCAATCGCTGCATCGGCCAATAAAATATCTGATGTTATAATCAGATCGCCTGAAGACATTTTCTCTAAAATATAGTCGTCACTTTTATCTGCGCCTTGGGTTACGATAATTCGTCTGATAAAGGAGGAAGCTGGGATATCAATAAAGTGATTAGCGACAAAAAAAACGACCTTGCGTCTTTTTTGCGCAGCTTTGAAAATCACAGTTTTAATAGGCTTAGGACAAGCATCACCATCAATCCAGATTTGCATGTTGTATCAACTATTGGGCAAAAAATTCACATTCTTCAACAATCCACTGTTCAAAAGGATCATGTTGCTGAGTATAAAAATCTTTTCTGTCTTGAAAATCATGAACGAGGCAGTCATTCAAGCGTTGACGCAGAGCATGTTCATCGAAACCATCTTTTTTTAAACCAATAAAAACAATTTCTTGACGCCGATCGCCATAAATAGGATCCCATTTTTCTTGGATTTCTTTGAGAAGTTCCTCATCTTCTGGCCATTGTGTAGGCTCTACTGCGCTCCACCATTGTCCAATCCCTTGATAACGGACAAATGAGCCAGCTTGGGCAAGCTCTCCCACGAGATTTGGACGTGTTGTAATCCAAAAAAAACCTTTTGCTCGAATAACCCCAGGCCAATCTTGATGAAAAAAAGCATAAATTTTTTCGGCGTCAAAAGGCTTATGTTCTTTATAAACAAAAGAAGCAATTCCGTAATGGACTGTTTCAGGAACGTGATTTTGAAAATCATAGAGCTCCTGAGCCCATTTAGCATGATTTTGCGCCTCTTCTAGATTAAATTTGTGTGTATTTAAGATCTCACTGAGATCGACTTTTGAGTGCTGTGTTTCGATAATCTTTGCATTGGCATTTAAACATCGGATGAGGTCGATAGCATTTTTTTGTTCAGATAGTGATAAAAGGTCAATTTTATTGAGCAAGATAACATCTGCAAATTCAATTTGCTCGACAAGCAAATCTGCTAAAGTGCGTTCATCATCACTCGATGCGGTTTGGCCGAGATCTTTCAGTTCCAACAAAGAAAAATAATTTGTGATGATAGAGGAAGCATCCACTACAGTCACCATGGTATCGAGTCTTGCGACATCAGAGAGACTTTCGCCCTGTTCATTTTCAAATTCAAAAGTTGTTGCGACAGGCAAAGGCTCAGAAATCCCGGTGCTTTCAATGACAAGATAGTCAAAACAACCTTCCTCAGCTAAAGCACGAACTTGTTCCAGAAGATCTTCTCTGAGTGTGCAACAAATGCAGCCATTTGTCATTTCAACGAGTTTTTCCTCACTACGAGATAGAACAGAGCCACTTGTATGTGCAACTAATGCCATGTCAATATTCACCTCGCTCATGTCGTTGACAATCACTGCAACCTTAAGATTTTCTTTATTGTGCAAAATGTGATTGAGCAAGGTGGTTTTTCCTGCTCCAAGAAATCCAGAAAGAACGGTGACTGGAAGTTTTTTTGAGATAATTTCGCTCATAAGTTATTGCTATCTATTCTATTTGTGAGATGAGGCATTGTACATCGTTGAATTGTAAAAATACAATATATCTCTTATGCTGGAGCATAATTGAGTCAAAATGCTCAGGGATTTGAACTCACATTTCTTTTTTAGACTGGAAGCTTTTTTAGGTATGAGCGTATAAAAGAATCAATGTGTTGCATGAGCGACAATAAGAATTTGATTTTTCTGTTCTTTCTCTTGAAGAGGCTGAGATCTTGAATGTTTTCTTTTGTCTGAAATTCACGCTGAGAAGGGGTCTGATCAATTGAGAGTCAGAAAAGTTTTTCTAGTATAACAGTTTTTAAAAAATTGCTCTTAGGAAGGCAACCTAAAAAAAGAAAAAAATGAATTTTCTGCTATTTTGAAAATATCTTTTTATTAGATGATTCTAACTTGGTATGAGTAAAAACACATTTTCTTTTTTGTATGAATTTTCTGTCACTCCTTCTAGAAAAAGCATACTGTATGCCCTTGCTTTTAGTTCTGTATCGCTTCTTGATGCTACTGATTATGCACTTGTCAGTGACGATGGTAATTCTACGTATACTGCCCTTTTAGGAGAAGATCTTTCAAATTTACAAAATGCAGCTCCCTATTATCTGATGTCTATTAGTAATGGGACATACAATCTGCTTAATAGCGGATCCAATATTTCATTAAGTACCTTGCAGGCAACTGATAGTTTAAAAATTGCGCCTCTTATTTCTCAAACCGATCTTGTATCTTTGGGCCTCAATGGTGCTACTAGTGATGCCGATCCTTTGTCAATTACCTTTACTTTGCCTTTAAACACGACTTTGAATACAACTATAGAAGTTGTCAGTGGTTCAAATATCAATTTTGATCTGGGATCTTATGATTTAACATTTTCCTCCCAATCTGTATTAAAAGGGGATGGAGGTTTTGGTTTTATTGGGACAGAGAAGACAATTACATCTTCAGGTGATTTGAGTCAATTAACAGGATTATTGAATATTGGATCAAATACATTAATTCTCAGTTCTACAACCTCACAAGATTTTTCTGGATCCTTAGTGGGTACAGGGGTGTTAAATAAACAAAGCTCTTCGAGTCTCACCTTATCGGGTTCTAATAATGCGTATTCTGGAAACACTATAGTTGATGCTGGAAATATAACTTTTGGCTCCAATAATGCATTAGGTACTGGTGTTGCAATAGTCAATAATAGCGCAACATTGGATTTGAACGGATTTTCTTCTTCGAACTCTGAGGTCGATTTATCCGGTGGTACTTTAACAAATAGCGGGAGTGCAACGAGTTATACTAACGGTGTAGATGTTAGTTCTGACTCAACGATTAATGGAAGTGGTGGTCTGACTCTTAGCGGAGTTCTGAGTGGAAATGCAGGCTTGACTAAAGCAGGAGCAGCACAATTAGATCTGAGCAATACTGCCAATACTTATGGTGGTGCTTTATCGGTGACTCAGGGCACTGTCAATCTCTCCTCTTCTGGAGCCACCATGACAGCAGATGTTTCTGCTGGAGCAACACTTGATCTCAGTTCTGGGACTTCCAGTAAAACGTTAGCTGCTATCAGTGGAGCTGGAACTGTGGCTTTGGGAACAACGGATCTGAATTTAAATCAATCTATTGATACAAATCTTTCTGGTTCTTTAAGTGGAAGTGGCTCTTTGACAAAATCAGGAACAGGTGTTTTAAGCCTGTCCAATACGTCAAATACATATGATGGTGCATTATCTGTCATTGCAGGAACAGTGAATTTATCTTCCTCTGGATCAGATATGACAGCCGATATTGCTTCTGGCGCGCATTTAGATCTGAGTGCTGGGAATGGGAACAAAACTTTAGCAGGTATTAGCGGCGCTGGAAGTCTTGATTTAGGTAGCACAGATCTGATTGTCAATCAAAGTACAGATAGCACTTTGGGGGGATCTCTGAGTGGCGGGAACAGTTCTTCTTTGACTAAAAGTGGTGTAGGAAATCTTACTCTGTCACATGCGAACTCGAATTTTTTAGGAAGTGCGAATGTCGATGGTGGAACATTGACTTTAGGTGCTGCAGGCGGTTTGGGTATTGGTGATGCAACTGTTCATAGCGGAGGAAGTTTAGATTTGAATGGATGGAGTGCCTCCAACTCTCAGATGAATTTATCTGGAGGAACTCTAACGAACACAGGAAGTGCAACGAGTTATACGAACGGTGTAGATGTCAGTTCTAGCTCTACGATTCATGGAAGTGGCGCTATTTCTTTAAGTGGTGTTGTGAGTGGGAGTGCTGCTTTGACAAAAGCTGGTAGTGGGACTGTTACTCTATCAAACACAAATAATACATATGATGGTGCATTATCTGTCACTGCAGGAACAGTGAGTTTATCTTCTTCTGGCCCAGCGATGACAGCTGCTATTGCTTCTGGCGCGCATTTAGATCTGAGTGCTGGGAATGCGAACAAAACTTTAGCTGAACTCAGTGGTGCAGGAGCGGTTTCATTAGGAACGACAAATTTAACCGTGAATCAAACAAATGATACTCATTTGTCCGGAGTGATTAGTGGAAATGGAACCTTAACAAAAACTGGTGTTGGTACTCTCAATCTTTCAAATAGCTCTAACACTTACAGCGGTGCTTTGGCTGTCAATCAAGGGACAGTTGGACTCTCATCTTCAGGGTCTGCAATGACAGCCGATGTTTCTTCTGGTGCAATTTTAGATCTGAGTGCTGGGAATGTGAACAAAACTTTAGCTGAACTCAGTGGTGCAGGAGCGGTTTCATTAGGAACGACAAATTTAACCGTGAATCAAACAAATGATACTCATTTGTCCGGAGTGATTAGTGGAAATGGAACCTTAACAAAAACTGGTGTTGGTACTCTCAATCTTTCAAATAGCTCTAACACTTACAGCGGTGCTTTGGCTGTCAATCAAGGGACAGTTGGACTCTCATCTTCAGGGTCTGCAATGACAGCCGATGTTTCTTCTGGTGCAATTTTAGATCTCAGTTCAGGCGCAGCAAGCAAAACTGTCGCAGCATTAAGCGGAGCAGGAAGTATTGCTTTAGGAAATACAAGTGTGACAGTAAACCAAATTGCAAACACAACTGTCTCTGGATCACTGAGTGGAGGAGAGAGTTCTTCTTTGACCAAAAGCGGAAGCGGAACACTGACACTGGCTAACACCAATTCATCCTTTTTGGGCAGTGCAAGCGTGAGCGGAGGAACATTGAAATTGGGAGCTTCGGGCGGTTTAGGAGAGGGGGCTGTGAGTGTCAATAGCGGAGGAAATTTCGATCTGCATGGATTTTCATCTTCGAACTCCAACTTAAATTTGGCCGGTGGAACACTGATCAACAGCGGAAGTGCAACAACCTATGCTAACTCTGTAGCTGTGAGTGCAAACTCTGCAATTGGAGGCGATGGCGATCTCACTTTGAGCGGCGTTCTCAGCGGAAGCGCAGGGTTGTCTAAAACAGGAACAGGCAGTTTGACTCTCTCTAATACAGCGAACACTTATAGTGGTGCTTTAGCAGTCAATCAAGGAACTGTAAATCTATCATCTTCAGCATCCACCATGAGTGCCGATGTCTCTTCTGGTGCGAGTTTGGATTTGAGCGCAGGAGCAGTAAGTAAAACTGTCGCAGCATTAAGCGGAGCAGGAAGTATTGCTTTAGGAAATACAAGTGTGACAGTAAACCAAATTGCAAACACAACTGTCTCTGGATCACTGAGTGGAGGAGAGAGTTCTTCTTTGACCAAAAGCGGAAGCGGAACACTGACACTGGCTAACACCAATTCATCCTTTTTGGGCAGTGCAAGCGTGAGCGGAGGAACATTGAAATTGGGAGCTTCGGGCGGTTTAGGAGAGGGGGCTGTGAGTGTCAATAGCGGAGGAAATTTCGATCTGCATGGATTTTCATCTTCGAACTCCAACTTAAATTTGGCCGGTGGAACACTGATCAACAGCGGAAGTGCAACAACCTATGCTAACTCTGTAGCTGTGAGTGCAAACTCTGCAATTGGAGGCGATGGCGATCTCACTTTGAGCGGCGTTCTCAGTGGAAGCGCAACTTTAACAAAAGCAGGAACAGGAACATTAAGTCTCTCAAACACAGCCAATACTTACAGTGGATCTTTGGCTGTGACTCAAGGGACTGTAAATCTATCATCTTCAGCATCCACCATGAGTGCCGATGTCTCTTCTGGTGCGAGTTTGGATTTGAGCGCAGGAGCAGTAAGTAAAACTGTCGCAGCATTAAGCGGAGCAGGAAGTATTGCTTTAGGAAATACAAGTGTGACAGTAAACCAAATTGCAAACACAACTGTCTCTGGATCACTGAGTGGAGGAGAGAGTTCTTCTTTGACCAAAAGCGGAAGCGGAACACTGACACTGGCTAACACCAATTCATCCTTTTTGGGCAGTGCAAGCGTGAGCGGAGGAACATTGAAATTGGGAGCTTCGGGCGGTTTAGGAGAGGGGGCTGTGAGTGTCAATAGCGGAGGAAATTTCGATCTGCATGGATTTTCATCTTCGAACTCCAACTTAAATTTGGCCGGTGGAACACTGATCAACAGCGGAAGTGCAACAACCTATGCTAACTCTGTAGCTGTGAGTGCAAACTCTGCAATTGGAGGCGATGGCGATCTCACTTTGAGCGGCGTTCTCAGTGGAAGCGCAACTTTAACAAAAGCAGGAACAGGAACATTAAGTCTCTCAAACACAGCCAATACTTACAGTGGATCTTTGGCTGTGACTCAAGGAACTGTAAATCTATCATCTTCAGCATCCACCATGAGTGCCGATGTCTCTTCTGGTG
>CAYNBJ010000004.1:108878-114940 GCA_964395835.1 uncultured Gammaproteobacteria bacterium | reverse complement strand
GTGCAAACTCTGCAATTGGAGGCGATGGCGATCTCACTTTGAGCGGCGTTCTCAGCGGAAGCGCAGGGTTGTCTAAAACAGGAACAGGCAGTTTGACTCTCTCTAATACAGCGAACACTTATAGTGGTGCTTTAGCAGTCAATCAAGGAACTGTAAATCTATCATCTTCAGCATCCACCATGAGAGCCGATGTCTCTTCTGGTGCGAGTTTGGATTTGAGTGCAGGAGCAGCAAGTAAAACAGTGGCGTCTTTGAGCGGAGCGGGAAGTGTGTCCTTAGGAAACACAAGTCTGACAGTGAACCAAAGTGCAAACACAACAGTGTCTGGATCGCTCAGTGGAGGAGAACGTTCTTCTTTGACCAAAAGTGGAAGTGGGAATTTGACTCTGTCTAATACAAACTCATCCTTTTTAGGAAGTGCGAGCGTGAATGGCGGAACAGTCACTCTAGGAGCTGCAGGCGGTTTGGGAGTGGGAGCTGCGACAGTCAATAGTGGCTCTATTTTGGATGCAAATAGTTTTAATTTATCGAACGCTACACTGACTCTTGCAGGAGGAACTTTTAAAAATAGTGTTCAAAATAGCGCGATTAGCTCTAATGGTAATTTAGTAGTTAGCGATGTATCCACGATAGAAGGTGCAGGAACAATTGTTATTGGCGGTGTCGTAAGCGGTAACAAAAACTTGCAGAAAAATGGAGGTAGTTTGGTTTTCTATAACAATAATAATACCTATACTGGAACAGTTATTGTTAATGAGGGCACTTTAAATCTGAAATCCACAGCAAGTACTGGGATGGGAGTCACACTTGTCAATGGATCATGGGTGACTACAGATTTATCAAACACATCGACATTTTCTTCTCTTGGTGGAAACGGTAATGTGCAGTTAGGAAATAGCGCTATTGTTTTAAATTTCAACGGAGATAATTCACTCATTGGAAACATTACAGGATCTTCAACTGCTTCTTTAGAGAAAAAGGGGACAGGATCTTTTACACTCACAGGCTCGGGAGATGAACTTTCTTCTAATATTCTGGTTTCAGCTGGGTCTTTGGTGTATGGTTCTTCAGGCGCGTTTGGTTCTGGAAGCACAACTATTTCTACGAATGGATCTGTTGATCTCAAAGGTTTTAGCGCGACAAATAGCTCTTTTGTTTTGAATGGAGGATCTTTGTTGAATAGTGCTGCTCAAAGCTCTTCTATTAATGGTGGCTTAGTTGTGAATGCGCAATCTACATTCACTACCGCTGGCAACACGACTGTAGATGGCTTGTTTACAGGTAGTGGATCTTTGGCAAAATCCGGTGCAGGGGTGTTAAATCTCACCAATACAAATAATACGTATAGTGGTGCTCTTGCTATCAATCAAGGGACTGTCAATCTCTCTTCATGCGGGCAAACCATGAGTACAAGTATTGCTTTAGGTGCAAGTTTGAATTTGGGTTACGGTAATTCTAATAAAACTTTGTCTGCTTTAAGTGGAGCAGGTAGCTTAAGTTTGGGCTCAAATCATTTGACTTTGAATCAGACGAGTAATACAGAACTATCAGGAGTTATGAGCGGAACTGGAGATTTTACGAAATCTGGAATAGGCGTATTGACTCTTTCTAATCTTGATAACACATATAGTGGATTGCTTTCTGTTGCACAAGGAAGTGTGAGTCTGTTTTCCGCAGGAAATGCAATGAAAGCAGCAGTAACATCAGGTGCAACATTGAATCTGAGTGCTGGGAATGATCTCAAGACGATTGCGGCTTTGACGGGTGCGGGAGTTGTTAACCTGGGATCTAAGAGTGTTGAGGTCAATCATACTGGAACAAATGTCTTTTCAGGGCAAATAAACGGAACAGGAACTTTGATTAAAAGTGGTTCTGGAATATTTACTTTAGATACATCTTCTACTATGAATGGCTCTCTAAGAGTCCAAGGTGGTCTTTTGGAAGTCAAAGGACAACGAGCTCTTTCTCAAATTCAAGTAGATCAAGATGCTACAGTACAAATTGATGGATTTGGGATCGATCATCGTACAGCTATGACAGCAAATATCTCAGGTGCAGGGTTGTTGAAAATGCGGCATGGATGGCATGATTTGAGGATGTCTAATCTGAATTTAAATCGTTTCGAAGTGTGTGCTGCTGAGGGAGCTTATGATATCGCTCGTGTTATGGTGGACGAATCTTTTGCACCTAGTGGACAAATTACAATTAATGGTATTTTGGAGACGCATATTTCTCAAGACACATATGATTTGACTAATACTATAGATGGTTCAGGTTTGTTGAAAAAATATGGAAGTGGGGTCCTCAATCTCAGTGGAGATGTGACCCAATTCACAGGAGGAATTCAAGTTTTTGAAGGTGTTGTCACTAGTGCCCATACTCTTTCAGGTCAGCTTGAAGTGTACTCTGGTTCGACTCTGCTTTCGAATATTCATAACATGATTGGTTCAACTGCAACTCTTTCAGGGAATTTAATGGGTGCTCAATTTACCAATGATGGTGTTGTGCATATCGGTAATAACTCAACTGGAACGCAAATTTTAGATTATCAATCGTTTATCAATAGAGGTACCGTTTATGTCAATGAGAATTCTTATGGACATGTGCGTGTGAATGCTTTTGAAAACTCAGAATCCTTGGTAAATAATATGAGTTCTTGGGGATCTTTCTATGTACCTAATGGAACTTTGGCTTTGAATGGAAAATTCACAAATACCAATCAAAATATTGATCATAATTACGCCATAGCTTATCGTACAGGTGAAATTCATCTCGATCCTGGTTCAGCTTATGAAGGTGTTTTGTACTCGTATTTTGGAGGAAAAATTCGTATACAGGGCGCTAATATTGATCAAGGTGTGCATGTCTCTAAAATTTATGCCTCTTATGGTGGGGTTCTTGATATTGGAGTGGATAAGATTAATGATGTCACCAATACCATGACTGTTTCTGTTGATAATTTATTCATGTATGGTATGGGTACCTTAGTGTTGAGACCAGATATTTCGAGTACTTCGGCGGATCTACCACTCTTGCAAGTCAATCAAAGAATTCGTTTGCCTCAAGCAACGCCGTCATTCTTGCATTACAGTTACATGAATCTTTCCAATGAGTCAGCGATTCGCATTTTACCACAAGGGTCGCATTCCGTATCTGATGTAACGACAGTGAATTTGCTTAAGCTAAATGGTGAAGCAAATACCGCTGAAAACCGCGATCGGATTTTGGAGCTGTTGCAGCCAGGGCTTTTATATGAGCTTCAAAACGCTGCCTTTTCAAATGATGGCCTTCTCACTTGCTCTTTGAGATATAAGAATTTTGAAGAAGTGATTGCAAGTTCTGAGTTTTCCAACAAAATTCCAGGAGTTTATAAAACTTTGGCACAAACGATGTTAGGACAACAGCGAAATTCAAACAATTTCTCACATTTCCTTTATCAGCAAGTTGCCGATTCTTTATCAGCATCTGAAATTTTGGAGCACTTAAGATCTTTTGCACCTGTAGGCGCGATTCCAAGTGCAGCATATGGAGCAATTAGCACTCACCATAATTCCTCTATGATGCAAGCACAAAGGCAAAATGCAGCTTTAAATGCTCTTTTGGGTCAAAATATTTCTCTCGGAAAGAGCAGTTCAGAGCATCATTTGTTGAAAAAAGTATCGGCTCACAATGCACAGATTTACCAAAAGAATGCTCAAATGAATCCTGGAGCAAACTTAGAAAGTTATCGATATCTGAATATTGATGGATTATCTATAGATTCTCAGTTGCAATATGAGCATCAATGGCAACCAAATCGCAGCGATGATGAAATTGGATACAGTTCATCTTCATGGACATCGACTTTGGGTGCAAGTTATAGCATGAAAGAAAAATATTCTGTAGGGGTGCTTGCTTCAACACGTAAAACCAAAGAAGCGCTCAATCCGAATACAATCATGAAGACAGGGACTAAAGATGATCGCCTCAATACAGTAGCAGTCATGGGGTATGGTCAGTTAGACAATGTTCCGCTTACACTCAGTGGTCAATTGAGCTATGGTCAGCATAACTATGTTCAATATCGTGAATGGTCTCAAAACACTGAAAGCTCGAATGATCTGGTCGCATTACAAGCGGTAGCTGATTACAAGGCTTATGAAACTAATCTTCAGGCAGAGCTAGGTTATACTTATGTGTACTCAGATATTTTCTCCTTACAGCCTTTTGTTGGAGGAACTTGGTCGAGCACAACAAATATGGCTTATCAAGAGCGTGCTACGGTAATTTCGACAGGATCTGATAGTCCATATGGATATTATGTTCCACAGCAGGACTACAGTGCTCAGCTTTACTCTCTCGGTTTAGAGTTTATCGGACAAAGTCGTATCGAAGGTGTACAATCTGTTCTGTTTGCACGAATCGGTGCTAGCACGCAGAAAAAATCCGGAGATAGTACAGATTTTGTATATAGTTATCAAAGTGATTTAGATACACAGTACACTATGAGTTACCAAAACTATCGTTATAATACCTTGGATATTATGCTTGGAGCGCAAACCACACTCCATGAAGGAGTGACCCTAAGCGTAGTATATCTTGGAAATTATGGGGAGTATCTCAAGAATCATAGTGCTTCTTTAAGTCTGGATTATTCTTTCTAAGACATTCAGTATTAAAAGTGGAAGAATAGAAAGGGCGGAGAATATTCTCCGCCCTTTTTTCTAATTGATTGTTCATATGAAATTATAAATTGCGCATGTAGTGAGTATTAAAAATTTCAACAGATTGAACCATATGAGTGAGTCATCTGTTTTGTTTTTATTGAATAAATATAAAATATCATAACTTTTTCAAAAGTTTTTTGTGGATTTTATGAAATAATTTCTTTTCTCAGAAATATTATCTTACATGAGGGGAAAGGATTGTTCTTTCTCTTTGTGCGAAGTACAGGACACTTTTGATACGATATATAAGCCATTATCAATCCCAACTCCCAGATGATTGATATTCAAGATTTTGAGCTTCCTATTTGTCTCATATGTGCAAAAAACTATATGTTTTACTATAAAAGATTTCCAATTCAATTCTTGGAATCTCGGTATTTATACCAGGCGACACTTTTGTCTTCCAAATCTTTTTTACTTGCGCGAACGCATTAATAACAAATAACAGATTGATTTGTAGGCTGAATAAAAAAACCGTTTGATTTTTGTGGATATTTTTCTTAACACCAAGTGAGTGCTTCATACTGAAGAATTATCTTAGATGGTTCGATTTGAATTGATCTTTTAAAAATAGCGACATATTTAAATACATATTTTTTGATATTTACATAAAGCTCTAATAATAAAGAGATGCTTTTCCTAGCATTTTTAGATGCTCGGAGAAAGCATTCTGTATATCGGAGTAAGATTGTATCAATACATTTATTTTTTTTTGGAGCCTAGACTAAAAAAGGTTGGTTTTGAAGAGGATTCTGTTGGGGTCTGCTCATCCTGTTTTTGGGGCATGGATTGGTTGTTTGTATTGCTCAATACGAGTGGCTGCTTTGGAGCTGCTATCTTTATAGGAGCTCGAGGCTGTTCTTGGGATGCTATCTTTGTATTTTTTATCTCTTCGCTTTCTTTATATTGGGATTTTTTTTCTAACTCTTGAATTTTAAGAGTGAGCTCTGAGATTTGCTGATTATATTGGGGAATGTCGTTCTGAAGTTTGAGATTTTCTGTTTTGAGTGCTGTGATCTGTTGAGCATTTTTTTCTAACTCTTGCTGGAGTTCTGCGAACTGTTGGGAGCGTGTTTCTAGCGTTTGAATTTGAAGAGTGAGCCCTGAGATTTGCTGATTATATTGGGGAATGTCGTTCTGAAGTTTGAGATTTTCTGTTTTGAGTTCTGTGATCTGTTGAGCATTTTTTTCTAACTCTTGCTGGAGTTCTGTGAACTGTTGGGAGCGTGTTTCTAGCGTTTGAATTTGAAGAGTGAGCCCTGAAATTTGCTGATTATATTTGGGAATGTCGTTCTGAAGTTTGAGATTTTCTGTTTTGAGTGCTGCGATCTGTTGAGCATTTTTTTCTAACTCTTG
>CAYNBJ010000004.1:0-108778 GCA_964395835.1 uncultured Gammaproteobacteria bacterium | reverse complement strand
TGAGATTTTCTGTTTTGAGTGCTGCGATCTGTTGAGCATTTTTTTCTAACTCTTGTTGGAGTTCTGTGAACTGTTGGGAGCGTGTTTCTAGCGTTTGAATTTGAAGAGTGAGCCCTGAAATTTGCTGATTATATTTGGGAATGTCGTTCTGAAGTTTGAGATTTTCTGTTTTGAGTGCTGCGATCTGTTGAGCATTTTTTTCTAACTCTTGCTGGAGTTCTGCGAACTGTTGGGAGCGTGTTTCTAGCGTTTGAATTTTAAGAGTGAGTTCTGAAATTTGCTGATTATATTGGGGAAAGTTGTCCTGAAGTTTGAGATTTTCTGTTTTGAGTGCTGTGATCTGTTGAGTATTTTTTTCTAACTCTTGTTGGAGTTTTGCGAACTGTTGGGATTTTTTGTCTAACGTTTGAATTTGAAGACTGAGCCCTGAGATTTGATGATTATATGGGGGAATGTCTGTCTGAATTTCGGGATTTTCTGGTTTGAGTTCCTGGGTTTCTTCGGTGTTTTTTGAAGCGAAAATATTTACGATATAGTTAGAGATATTTTGAAAAATTTGAGGATTTGAGTACGCAAAAGTGCCCAAGAAAACTATGCTTGCGATTATTATTAGATAAGGAATGGAATATACAAGGCTCCAAAAAATTGGAAGAGATGTGATTTGCATAAACTTCTCTTTATGAGTTCATAAATAATGTTGATTATCAGTATAGCGCATGAAAAAAAGCATTTTTATATGTCAGTTTTATCAGATATGTAATAACAAGTTTAAAAAATTTAAGATTTTTGTACTTTAAGTGGCATAATGATAAATTATGCTTAAATTTTTGATAGATAAGACACTTAGGACTTTATGGAAGACTTAATGGAAAAAATTGTGCTGCAGATTGATGCTGTGGGTGCACAAGGAGATGGAATTGCTCAGTATCAAGGTGAGACGATTTATGTGCCTAAAACTCTTACAGGCGAGGTGGTTGAAGGGGTGATCAAGTATCGCAGGGGGGCTCAAAAAGTTTGCCATGTTAACAAGTTCATCATTTCTTCGGCATTGAGGGCGACCCCTTTTTGTGCTCATTATGCGCAGTGTGGAGGATGCTCATTACAGCATCTCAATACGCAGGCGTATACGGATTTCAAAAAAGCTCATATTGATCAATTATTTAAAGACGTTATTGATCAGGGCTCAATAAAGTGGGTGTACTCTTCGGCTTTGGCGCAGCGTCGTCGTGTTTCTTTATCGTACAAAAATGATAATCAAGAGATCACCTTGGGTTTTTTTATGCAGCATTCTCATCGTTTGGTTGCAATTCAAAATTGTCCTTTGTTGACAGAAAGCTTGAATGACTTAATTGCCCCTTTAAAATCCTTTTTGAAACAGGTGACAGAGCATCGTGATGAAGGCTTTTTGCATCTTACAGATACTGCTACAGGTATAGATTGTTCTTGGAGTCCCAAAAGGCTCTATCCGCGTACGCTGAGTGATGCAGTTTGGCGATCTTGGTCAAATTTTGCTTATGATTATGATTTAGCACGTGTCACACGAGCTGCAAAAGAGCTTATTATTCAAAGACGTGAGCCTAAGGTTGATATTTCTGGATATTTGTTGGATTTTCCCTCAGCGGCTTTTTTACAACCATCACAAGCTTCTCAAGAAGCTATGCAGAAATATGTTTTTGATGTTTTGCAACGAGAAAAAATTCTCGATACTCTCCATAAAGGATCTCGGATTTTAGATTTGTTTTGCGGACTTGGGACTTTTTCGCTACCCTTTTTAAGGACAACAGAAGCAGACGTGCATAGTTATGATTATGCCTGTGCATCATTGGATTCTTTGCGTAAGGTGCATCATCAGCGTCTTAAAGTTTATGCCCGTGATTTAATGAATATGCCACTTAAAGAATCAGAATTTAAACAGATGAATTTGATTGTGCTCGATCCTCCGAGAGCGGGAGCGTATGCACAGGTACAAGAAATTGCACGTTCTTATCAGGGTGCCTTGGTCATGATTAGTTGTGATTTAGCTACCGCAAAACGAGATGCAAAAACACTGATTGATCACGGTTTTTGTTTGAAAGAAATTGCACTGTTTGATCAGTTCCCTTATACAGCACATATTGAAGGTGTTTTGTTTTTCTCCAAATGATTGAAAATTAAAAAGAATGAGTTGACATGAACAAAGCAGATTTTATTTATAGCGTAACCTTGGTAGCAGGGAATAGCGGTGATGGAATTCAGGCACTAGGCCATCAATTATCTTATGCACATGCGCGTTATGGGCATATTGTCCAAACGCTTGCGGATTTTCCAGCAGAAATTCGCGCTCCTGCGGGCACTATAGAAGGGGTGAGCGGATTCTCTTTAGCGTTTTCTTCATCAGAGCAACTGCTCATTGTTCCTCAAAAAGTTGATATTGCTATTGTTTTTAATCCGGCTGCTTATAGATCGATTGCTGAAAGATGTTCTCAAGAAACTTTGATTATTTTTGATTCTCAAAAATGGACAGAAAAAGATTTGAAAAAAGCTCGCTATTCACAGGATCCTCTGCAAGATAGACAGGGCATGACGATTGGTCTTTCTCTGAGCCATTTCAGTCAAAATGAGTTGGAGCACTTGCCTGAGACTGTGAGCTCGCTTGCTGCTATGAAAAATAAAAATATGACTGCATTAGGTTTAACTCTTTGGTTACATGAGTTGCCCTTAGATCCTACTTTGGATATGCTGCATCATCAATTTTCTAAGAAACTCCAGGAAAGTGCTTTTTTGGAGCTCCTTGCTTGCGTGAAAGCAGGGTATTATTTAGGAGAAACATTAGAGATTGGGCCTGTTTGGAAAAAGAAAAGCATTCCAATTATGATTAAAACGCAGAAAGCTCATCATCAGACTGTGCCAATGAAAACGGTGTATTCCCAAATTACGGGTCATCAATCTTTGGTTTTGGGCATGCTAAAAGCATGTGAATTTTTTAGAAAGCCATTGCTTTTGAGCGGCTACCCGATCACACCAGCATCCGATCTGCTACATCTGGCTCATAAGTGGGAATCTCCGTCTCTTTGTGTGTTTCAAGCAGAGGATGAAATTTCTGCGGCTGGGGTTGCACTAGGAGCAGCATATGCAGGGAGCTTAGCGCTTACATGTACTTCTGGCCCTGGTTTTGATTTAAAAGCTGAAATGATGGGTTTAGGAGTCATGGCAGAAGTTCCTTTTGTTATTATCAATATACAGCGTGGAGGACCATCAACAGGACTCCCAACAAAAGTAGAGCAATCTGATATCTTGGCAGCTTTATGGGGACGACATGGAGATTGCCCTATTCCAGTTTTAGCACATAACAGCGCTGCTCAAGGGATTGATTTGGTTAAAAAAGCATTTTCTTGGGCTATCGAAGCAATGACGCCTGTGATTATCCTTTCTGATGCTCTTGTGGCTCTAAATGCAGAAAAAGTTGCTCTTATGAAAAGCGATGATTCTTTTGTATCTGAATCTCTCGTGCATGATGAGTATCCATGGAATCGATCTGCGAATGCGGCAAGACCTTGGACTCTCCCTGGCTATGGAGCTGAACCTTTTTGTTTAGGCGGATTAGAAAAAGATAGAGATAGTGGGAAAATTTCATATGACAGTGTGAATCATGAAATTATGACACAATTGCGCAGGGAAAAAATCCTCTCTCTCGCAATCTGTGCTCAGCCGCCTACTGAGCCCTTGGAAAAACGATATTTGTGGATTGGATTTGGCGCGAGTGCTGCATGCATAGGGCATTTTCATCATGAAAATCAATATTCTGATAGTACATATTGGATTATCGAAGATCTGTTCCCTTTACCGAAAAATTTTTGGGAAATTGCTCAATCGTATAAATACATCATTGTCGCAGAGCTTTCTGACGGACAATTTGTAAAATATCTTCGCTCATATGGCAATAATATTCCAATCTTGAGTTATTCACAATTAGGTGGTCAGAGTCTGGATTTGAATAAAATGCAATTTTGGTTTGAACAGATAAGGATCCAGCAAAAATGAAAAATAAGTTTTTAAGTCAAGAAGATGTTCGCTGGTGCCCAGGTTGTGGTGATTATGCTGTTTTAAAATATTTATCAGAAGTGCTCGAGGCAAAACAACTCGATCCGAAAGATGTTGTGGTTGTTTCAGGTATTGGATGCTCTTCACGAATGCCATACTATCTCTCATGTTACGGATTTCATACCATTCATGGACGCGCCCCTACTATTGCAACTGGAATTGCTTTAGCCAATCCTAAGTTGCATCTGATTGTGATTACAGGTGATGGTGATGGTTGTAGTATTGGTTTGCATCACTTGCTCCATACATTCCGGCGAAATCTTAAAATGACCATTTTGCTTTTAAATAATAGGATATATGGTTTGACTAAGGGTCAAACATCTCCTACTTCAATACCAGGGCAGCGCACTAAAACAGATTTGGATGGAGTTCAGATAGATCCCATGAATCCTCTGAACTTGGCTCTTGTGAGTGGTGGAACCTGGCTAGGGAGATGCTTCGATATTCAAGGTCTGCTGATGAAAAGGCTCATATCAAGTGCGCTGGATCATCCAGGGACCGCCTTATTAGAGATCTATCAGAGATGTCCAATTTTTGATCCATCCGGAGTGCAGGCGGTGGGTTTAAAAGAAATTTCAGTGATTTCAAAAACGTATTGGGCGGGAGAAGATGGGTATATTGGAGAAAAACAAGATGCGTTTGCTCTGTTAGATCAGCATAGTTTCTATGCTTTAGGGCTGTTATATGTGCAACAGAGAGCTATATTTACGACTCGATATGCTTTATCTCCATCTTTAGATAAAGCGCTCACTCCATATCAAGATAGGATTAACTCTCTTCTGCGCTGGGAGCAAGAAGATCTATACTAAAAAGAAGGGCCTGTATCTTTTCAGGATTGTATGCTGCATTCGTTACATTTTAAAGCGCTGTTTTCAGAATATTCGCCTATGTATACGCCACAATTTTTGAAAGGAATGCTTGATCAAGATCTGATTGTGGCTGCCTTATGTGGAATGCATTCAGAGTCGGTGTGGACCAAGGAGCAGCGCCTATCTTGTGAAATTGTCCATAAAACTTCTCTTGAACAATTGCGCTCTTTGGACTATTGGATTGATCCTGATATCAAAATATTTTTTTCGTCTCATCAAAGAGAAAAACAAGTTGATACCGAGGAGATCAATGGTTTACAAGATACTGTTTTGAGTTCTGCCTGCCAACAGAGATTAATTATTCTGACTCCTGCAGAAAAACAAAAAATTTTAAATAAGCGGGAGTTTATTCCCAATCTCAGCGATGCCTTTTATGCTGAGCATGCAAGCTTTTTTTATGATGTTTCCCCCATCATATGGATTAATCATGGCTATTTATATACTTTCAAAAAATGTGTATCGATGACAAATTACTCGACATTATTGTTAGAAAGATCGATTCAATTAGGACATTTAGAGATTGGTGCAATCATTTATGACAGATTGAGCCAAGAAGGTCAGGTAGATATCAATCCTGCAGTGTTTCCACAAAATCCGAATAAGATTGCACGCCCTTTTTATCAAAATTTAGTTGAGTCTCAGATTAAAAAAGGGCAATGGTCGGATGAGCTGAGTGGAAGGAGTAGTGAACAAGAATCACGATTATTATATGGAACTTCTGCCTGCTTAGAGGCAGATAGAACGATGTCTGATACTTATCGCGCCCCTTTAAGAAGAGTGTGATTTTTTAGGGTGCTCCAGGTATCAGGTAAATCGCCCGGACTTTATTGCCTTTTTCCAAATATTCTATCTGTGAAAAACTTAATGATTTCGCCATCATAATCCCTCTACCATGAGAAGCTAAAAGTCTTTTTGGATCAAATTGTTCGTATTTTGTCCAATCAAATCCTTTGCCCTGATCAGTGACTATGAGCTCGATGGTATAGTTATCTTTTTTAAATAAGACTTCTACATATCGAGATGCAAAAGGTTGTTGATTACTCCGTTCTTGAATTTCTTCTAGCCATCTTCCAGAGGCAAGGAGAGAGCTTTTGTTTTCATAGGAAATTTCTAAGTTTCCGTGTTCAATGGCATTGATAAAAAGTTCCTGGATGCCTAAAAGAATATCTTGAGAATTAGGGTACTGTCTCGATAGATATTGGGCCAATAAGCTTCCCTGGTTTAAATTTTGAAAATGAAAAATCGCATGAGATATAGTGCCTATATCGAATTGTGCTTTTTTGGCATCTAAAGCATTTTTTTGGAGCTGATGAATAAGAGGAGAGAGATCAGTGATTTCATTCATTACCAGGCCATCAGAAATCGAAGTTGTATTTTCTGAAGCTAAGTCTTCTTTTAAGACACCAATAGGCAGGTGCTTATGTTGCGCTTGCATTCTTAATTGAGAGATAAAAAATGGCTCTTTGATGATAACTTTTATATTGAAAATTAAAATATGAATTAAATGGGGATATTCCGAAAGAATATTCATAGCAGCCGCGGTGTTTGGAGCTACGATAGGTGTAATTTTAAGTGCAATAAGCCCATCGATAACTGGTGGTAGAGTAGAAAAATGTTCTGAAATTAAAAGTGCATATAACATCATGCAAAAAATTTATAAAAGACTTATTTTTAATATTGGCATACTTTGGAAATTTTGCAGCTGATAGAGTGATAATCAATATGCAATTTTGAAAATGCAAACATTCATGTATGCATGCAAAATCAGATTTTTACATGCATATAAGCTGTTTAATGAGTAAAGTATTCTTGATAATCAATTAATTCTTGCTTTGTGAGGAGAAAGACGCCATCTCCCCCACGCTCGAACTGCAGCCATGTGAACGGTACATGAGGATATTTTTTTTGCAGATATTCTTGAGCCTCGCCAACTTCAATGACAAGAATGCCGTGATCAGAAAGGTGATGCACAGCTTGAGATAAAATTTTATCTACAATTATCAGTCCATCTTCTCCACCATCTAAGGCAAGGGTGGGCTCATGAAGGTATTCTTTAGGCAAAATTTGCATCGAGGCAGACGGGACATAGGGAGGGTTTGAGACAATAATATCGTAAATTTTAGATTGAGGGATATTTTCAAAAATATCTGATTTGATGAGAGAGACATCACTTTCTAATTCATAGTCACTGATATTTTTTGTTGCAACTGCAAGTGCATCATCACTGGTATCGACGGCATCAACATGTACCTGCGGAAAATATAGGGAACAAGCAATCGCAATACATCCCGATCCGGTCCCAATTTCCAGAATATTGTGGACGCGTTCTTTTTCAATCCAAGGAGAAAATCCAGATTCAATGAGCTCAGCGATGGGTGAGCGTGGAATAAGAACACGCTCATCCACATAAAAAGGCAGCTCACAGAAATAACTTTTTTGGATGATATACGCTACAGGCGTCCGAGTGTACAAGCGTTTTTCAATGGCACTAATGATTTTCCGTCGCTCATCGATTGTGATATGAGAAGAAAAATACAGTGTATCCAGGGTCGGAGGAAGATTTAAAAGACCTAAGACTAATGCAACAGCATCGTCAAGAGCAGATTCCGTTCCGTGACCGTAATAAAGTTCGGAGGGGTAAAAACAAGAAAGTGCAAAACGAATATAATCTTGAATGGAATGCAAGTCTTGTGCAATTTTGAGGGGGTCACAGAGAGATGGTAGGGACATAACGTAGGAATCTCAAGCGTAAAATATTCATAAAATTTGAAATATTTTATCATAGAGTATCACAAAACTAAATCAATAAAAAAAACACAGAATAATCATTATGATAGCGGGATTTGCTGGAATTTCTTGGAAATGATTTTTATTTTTTACGAACGAGATCGGATGAACTAGTCTAAAACTTACGAAATTAGGGTAATCGGCTCTTATTTGTTGGTAGTTGAAGAGGAAAAAAGTCATGTCTATAGATGTTATCAATACAAATCGCGTCATCGGAACTGTTAGTCATTTAAAAGGTGATGTTTTTGTACTGCGATCGGGTGCAGCGTCATTAAAAAAAATAAATGTAGGTGATGTGATTTATAAAGGCGATCAAATCTATGAGGAGAATGGCGGGATCATTGAAATTCAATCGCCACAAGGAGATATTTTTACTCCCGGTGCTATAGAAGGCTCTATTGAAGAAGACAGACAACTCGAAATTGATCTGACAGAGACGGATGATGAAAATTCCGACCAATCTTTATACAAGAAAATTTACGATGAGCAAAGTATTCGGATGCTTGATCCAATCTCAACCACACGATTTCAAACTTCACAAAATATCGCTTCTCCTCTAGCAAATACTGAAATTCATGATTTTATTCCTTCATCCATGCCACTTTTTATTGAGTCTTCCAATACACTCGCTAAAAACTTTTTTTTCTCCCGATCTGATTACCCAAGTATTGTTTTTGAGGGTAACCCGAATCAGTCTGTTTTAATGAAATTCAAGACCAATGAATATACTTCACTTATGTTCGCTCACTTTCTGGAGGAACATTTATCTAAAGATGGTCCATATGGCATGCTTATAAAAAATAAGTGGGCTGTTCCCTTTGCAAATGCTAGACAACCTGTAACCGAACCTCTCTCTGTCAAAGATCATTTGATTCATTTAGATTATCAGTCAGCTCCAATTTCTTCGGAGAATGTGACGGCATTTCGTATTGTTTTGCGTTTACCTCAATCCGTATCACAACCGCCAAAATTTTCAATGCCACCCTTATTGACTCATCTTGGATGGTTGAGACCAAGTTATGCAGAAAAAGCTATGAATTGGATTCCTATGCCAGATGCGACCGATTCAGAGGCCATGAGTTCAGTATGGGTTTTAGAATTTCCTAAAGAATCATTTGGTGCACCTGTGACTCGTGACGATTATGTTTTTTTAGATTCTCTTCAAAAAGATCTCAAATTGCTGAGGTCTTCTTTGAAATTAAGTACAGTCCAAAATACAGAAGATTTGCTTCGCAATTTGAGCACAGTTGATACCTCTTCTCTTGATCATCCTGAGCTTTTAAAGATGATGACAGGGTTTGTGATTGAGAATTTTTTCATAGATGCAAATGTGCATTTAGGACTGCAAGCGGGATTAAATCCTGCAAAAATGGGGCAAATCTTAGAACACATTCTCAATTCTGAGCAAGTCTTGATAAACAATTTGATGAGTGCTGCTGTGTTGGATCAAAATATGTTGTCTCATTTGATCTTGTTAGCACCCTCCGATCCTTTAGAAGGAGCAACATTAAATTTAGAGATTCGTTCAACAGTCTCTCCTTTTGTTTCTGTCTTGACCCACGGATCTGGTATTCAAATTCAAACACGCCCTGTGGATTACGATCCTTTGACAGATGTGTTTTTGACAGAGGGATATGATTATCTTTCAAAAATCGCCATAAAAAAATACCATGCTCCTTTAGGAGGGGCATTACAAAATACCAAAAATCTCTTTTTTGAACCAATTGGTGTTTTTAACGATTCTCAGGATGTACGAAATCATTTTATTGGGATTATAAATGCAGGTGATTTATACGAAAATGAAGATGTGTATTTATGTCTAGATCTTGGTCCTGCCATCGATTTCAAGTTGGTGCAACCTAGAAAAATATTGATTCATAGCAATAAGATGGAAACTCTTGATCTGAATCTCAAGGATTTTGTTTCAACAGCTGCAGAGATTCATCCTGTTTTGAGATCAATGCAGTTACAAATGAAAAGTAGTCCTTTAAAAAGCCTATATTATACCTATCAGTCTGGTCTGAATGCCAAACTCGAAGGTTACAAATCTGGTAATTCTGAGGCTGTCTTAACAGATCCAAATGCTTTGTCCTTATCCTTGCCAATAGGATATGCTGGTGACGATTTGCAAGATCTCATGATAGATGGAAAAAGTGTTGTCATTTCTACAGATCGAGGCAAATATTTTTCTTATGCGACTTTTTCAGCTTTGGCCGGATCCGGTGCTCAGCTCACTTTTGTGTGGTCTAGTGGCTTACAGCAAAGTATTGATATCTCGGCATCTCAATTCCCTACCTATGCGGAAACAGTGAGCTTTTTAAATGAGCAGCTTTCTTATGCAAGTAGAGGCTCGTTTTATGAGCCTATGTTGCTGAATATTTCTTATTTTTCTCCAGCGGATGTTTTTGTTTTCTCAACAGAAAAAGATAAATTTTCCGATTATCTTTCTAATTTTCTAGAAAAATCTTTATATGCAGCAAACATTATTACACTTTCTGAAAACGACGAAGGTATGATTCTTGAAGGCCCTATTAACTGGGCAGAGCATTTTTATATTGAGACTTTGGGCTCTATTGTTTCTTTAGACAGTAAAATTGCAAAAGATATGGGTTTTGAGTTGAAAAAAATTGGTTTTTCCGATCAGCCAGTTTATCGCTTACAGATTCATTCACATGCTCCTTTATATAAATTATTTTATAATCTGTCTCATCCTATATCTGCGAATGCGAATTATGATGATCTGAATAAATCTTTTGAGAGCTTGGAAAAGAATATCCATTCGTATTCAGAGATTAAAAGATTTTTTGGAGGCGAACTGAATCCAACAAAATCTCAATTTGAAGAAAAAGCAGATTGGATTAGAAGTTTTTCAATTATTAAAGCTGATGCGCCTAATTATGTTTTAAAAATTTCAGCTTTGATGGACGAAAATAGAAGCGATTTTGATCAAAGTTTAAATCAACAATACGTTTTCACAACACAAGGGCTGAGTGAAGCTGGACCATGGCATCTTTCGAGTTCATCAGATGCATGCGTGTATGAATCTATTTTTATAGTTCACGCTCTGAATTCTTTAATCATTGACGGACATAATTATGCACTTCCTTCTCAAGGAGAATTAATCGATGCGTTTGGATATCGTATCCAGCCTCTTGGAGCAGATCGTTATCAAATTTCGCGAGTTTTAGATGAGAGCTACAAGGGTTCGATCTCTGTGCTTGCAGATAATGTTTTGTTACAAGGAGGTGAGCTTCAAATTAGTAATGCAGGTCATACGCAGACGCCTTTAAAAGATCTATTATCGCAAGTTGAAATTTCTTTTGTAGATTATACAAAAATTTCTCGATCCCTTTTAAATAATCTTTCTCTTCACTTGCATGTGAATTCTATAGATGCCGTTGCTCTTGATTATCAAAATCAACTTCCATTTTATTCAACTGTAGAATCTGCAGTTCAGCTTCCAAATAATGTGATGAGCCAGACAAATGCAAAAAACATTTCTTTGATTGACAATGAAAAAGAAATTTCGATGCCAAAAAGCATTGAGGGCTTAGAGCGTTCGTATCCAAATTTAGCTCATCCTTGGGTGTGTACACAAAATACAATTTCTTCCTTGAAACAGGGATATATTTTTCAGCGTAAAAATTATTCTTTGGATGCGTCTGATAATGAAATCCAGGATTTATTGTCTCAGGGTTTAAATAATAAAAAAATTCATATACAAAAGATTGTCGATTTGAAAAATAATACAATTGTGTTTCAAAGTGAAAGTCCTTTTTTAGATGAGTTTTGTTATCTAGACGTTGCCGGACAAGCTCTCAGATTGTCTGAACAGTCAGTGTTAAAAACTGCAGTGATTACAAAAGACGATCAAAAAATTTATCAGCTGTATGGTTCTGTCGATGATTTTCGTAATATCGGGAAAATTTCTTTACAAAAGATAGAGCATAGTCAATTAATTGATTCTCCTTATCTGGAATATAGCAATGGCCTCTATACTTCCCGGTTGGACTCTCGTTTTGATTTGCGTGTTATGAGTCAGGGAGAAACAAGCACTCCCATAAGGAGCGATCATCCAGTTGCAATCTGTGATGAATGGATTGCTCAAACATCATCGCTGAATGCTTTGTTCTCTTTAAAAAATACAGGGACAGTCCTCAATCTCTCTTTTTTACCGTATGCTTTTATTGACCGCGTGGGCGACTTAAATTTAGAAATTTTTTATGATGATCGTCGTTTAGAAGACAGTCCATTTGCTTTCTACGGGCAGTGTAATTCTTTGAGCTCAGCTGAGTATCGTCATGTCAAAAACCAACTGAGTCAATTATTAGATCCATCGCATCCAGATTTGTATCAGGATACTTTGAAATTTTTAACCTGGACTCAATTTCCACAAACTTTGAATATTACTCAAACAGATTTTGAGAATTTATTTATTAAGTTAGCTTCTTACTATAACTCAATTTCCAATGATTCATATATCGATATTGATGCTATTTTATTTTCATCTCGAGGATCACTATGTGTTAAAGGCACAGAGGTAGCAGATCCGGCTAAAATTTCTATTCGATATACTAACTATGGATTGAATAATGAAGTTTTTGTTTCCGCTTCTCAGTATTCCTTAGATCCAAATGTGAATGAGATGCAAAAAATAGATGATTTTTTCGGATTTGGTAATATATTTGAAAAAACAGTGACACCTGATGGTCGTCTTGTTTTCCGTAGTGAGAATGATTTTTCGCAACAGTACGTAGTACTTGGATCTTTAACTTCAAATGAAAAAAATCTGTCAGAAGGACTTTTGTATACTCAAGATGGATCGTTCTATGTAGCAAGCGGAACCCCTATAGAGTGGATGCGTATTTTTGGACGTTCTTTGTTTTCTTTCGATAGTACAGGCGCAGATACAATTTTGCTCAATAGTATAAACGGGCATTTAGCACATGATGAATCCACGAAAGAACTTGTATTGAATATCGATCCTGATCTCGCCTTATCACCTGTTCTTCGATCTGCGGGAAAAACGATACGCTTTGAATCAAAAGAGGCCGCATCTTATAGATACAGTACAGATTTGATTCAGCAGACTGATATTGCTCGTTTTGATGTGCAGTTTCAGCTACTACCAGCATCTTTATCCAATGCTCTAGCCCAAGATTTTGACTTGCAACCGTATGATTTTGGTGTGCCCTCTTTTTCTGCAGAGCATACATCATTATTGCCTCTGGAACTTGGAGATAACGTCCCAAATCAGTTGTTTTTTGGAACAAATGCTGTGCGTGTTAATGGAGTCGGTTTAAATCGGTTTAATCTGGATTTTTCACAATCAGATCAAACACAATTAATTGAAGAAATTTCTAAAAGTTTGGGAACGGATTCGCAGTTTTGGAATATTCATTTACATCAAGACGAAAGCGCTAAAAAATACTTGGTTTTTTCCCATCAGGGCGACTATCCCATTCATCTAGAATTTAGTGCAGAGGTTATCAGTGCTCTTGGATTAAAGTCGAATTATATTAATAGTTCATTTCACTATGTTTTAAAAGATGCAAATCAGTGGTGTGTAGAGTACCATTATCCGCAATCTGTACGCTCAGGGGCTGATTTGCAAAGCTTGCCTCTGTGGACAGAGCGTTCTGAGGTCTATGCGTTAAATTTGAATTTGTTGAATCCACAAACCCTAACAAGTTTAGATTTGGTTTTTGATTGTACAGATTTAGACAATCAGCAAATAGAGTCTTCAATTTTTAATTTTGTTCGTGCATTTGATTCGTCTGTACAGTTGATCTCTTTGGATTCTTCAAAAATTTGTCTGAGAACAGATCATGTTGAAAAATTTCTGACTGAGTTTCATGGACCTGGAGAAATTCTTTCTTTAGGTGAAGGCTATATTTCTTTTCATTTAAATCATGGTCTTTATTCTTTTAGTGTGCAAGATCGGATAAGTTATTTAGATAAAGAATCTGTTGCGAATATCGATGCCGTAGATTCTTGTTATGTGTTATCTATCCCATGTTATAGAAATGATCAAAGTTTTGTTTTAAAAATTAACAATACTCAAGCAGTACCTCTTGTCAATCAGAAGATGCTTGTTGTGGATAGAAATTATATCAGAACTTCACAGGAAAATTTTGATTTTAGTTTACAGCAAAAAGTTGAGTATGGGGACTTAAAAAATCATTTCTATGAAATTTTACCTGTTACAAAAACTCATCTTGAGACTCATCATGAATTTTTAAATCGCGCATTAGATCTGCCAATTGCACAAAAATTGCCAGAGAAGAGTCTCTCCGATCTTGTAGCATTTGAAACAGATGGCCTAAAGCTTTTATCGAATCAAAATGCTCCAAAAACTATGACACGCGAGATAGCACAAAACTATCTATTTTTAGATGCGATCAATCCAGATGTGGTATTGGTCGAAAGTGATGATTTTCAAAAATGGCAATACAGCGAGAGCGATTTATCTGAGTCTTCTGTTCAGATTAAAGGGAGTTTAAGAACCACAAGTAGCTTAACCTCAAATCTTTTAAGAGATTTTTTTGCAGCAACTTCTGTGCAGATCGGACAGAATGAAATTAAAGTGATGAATCCTTCTTCTTGGATACAATATCGTGGTGAATCTTTGCGAGAAAATGCGACGGTTTATTCTTATGTGAATGATGTGCTTATCATCCCTGTATCAGAAATTTATAATTTTTCTTTTGTGATTTCTGATTTCATTGAAAAAAATAATCATCATTATGGGGTGAATTTTCAGTATGGTTCGAAAGTATATAACTTAGAAAGCCAGGCTGCAGCGGAGACAAGCATACAATATTTTGATGATTCTGCGTATGGTATCAACTTTCAATATTTGATCGCAGGCGCGAAGTCTTTAGAAAGCTTAAAAGGCAATAAGGATTATAGCACTTCGTCAATATTCGTGTATCAAATTAATACGTCGAATAACGCGCAAATGCAGTATGCTGATTTTCTTTTATTGAGACCGGAGACAAAGATTGAATTATCTTTGAGTCAAAAAACTCCGTATTATTCTGATCAGGAATTTCTCAACTGGTCGATTGATAGCATTATTCAACCAGATTTGTATTTGATTGAAGCCCCAAGGGGTAAGTGGTTTGTGGATAATGCATCGTGGAGCGCTGCATCTTATTCAGCAAATGTGCAATTTATGCCTAAACAGCTGAGTGCCTCAAATTTAACACAAGAGATCGCACATGTGTTTTTTGGAGCGAATCAATTTATTATTCAAGATAGCCAGGCTCTTTTCAGATATGATCGCGTTTCTCATACACAGATTCCTCAAATTTATTACGATGAAGAGACTGTGTTTGATTCGCAAGGTGCTCTTGTTTTGAATGCATATGGCACCTCGAGGATAGAATTAAGCACAATCTCTGATACTTTTTCTGTTCAATTGATAGATTATAAACCCAATATTTTATGGGTCGTCAATTCTTCTTATTCAGATAGCTTCTATAGTTCTTCTTGGAGCTCTTTGATGAGCACTGCATCTGAGATAGATTTGGATATACATTTTGATCAGAATATAGATTTTTCTTCTCAAAACTCTCATTTACTAGAGACGTTTAATACATTTTGGGATATTCCGTTTATTTCAGTTCAGTATGGCAATCAGGTTGATCCAAGAGTTTTGAATACAGATCAAAATAGACATTTTTTTGTCGATCAGGCAACACATAAAACGATGCTTGTTTTGAATAGCTTGGATTTATCCGGAAAAAACATCTCGATTGGATCTGATTCTTGGATTGCGGATGGTGAAATAAATTTTTCAAATACCACACAAGCACTTACAGAACCATTTGCAATTGGAAATCTTTCTTGTGATATCATTTTGCAACAAGCAGCAAATGGTTTTGGTCAGTGGTTGGTTTTAAATTCTGAACTCGATTCTTCTTGGCAAAATTTATTACAAACACAGTCATCTCTGACAGCGCAGATGATTTTAAAACCAAAAACATCCCTGACGTTCACTTCGAATCAAATGAAAGCTGAATTTTTAGCACATGTGTATTCGGGCGGTTTAATTCAGGATGCTCCAACAGCTCATAACAATATATACACTTTTAATACGACAGATATTGATACCATCACATTTTCAGGAGTTGATGTTAGCATTGCTTTCAAACAAAACATCCAAATTCCATTGCAGACTAAATATTTAGGAACGTATTCTGTTTCAGAAAGTGCTGATTCACAAGGTAACGTGAGCAGAACAATTGTTTTATCAAATTGTGATTACAGTCTTTTTAATATTCAAATTCCTATCGATGTCGGTTTCGATTCAGAAAGTTTAATTTGCACTGATGCAGAAAATCATTTATATGCACGGACGCAGACACCTCTGAATGGATTTGCGCAGTACTTTATTTTAGAGTCTGGCATAGATCAGAGATTGGAGTGTACACTCTCTCCTGCTTTATCAGGAATCACGGCATACAATTGTAATCAAAATTTTAGTCCAAATGCGGATATTGCATGGAGCACATATTCCGGTTTGTCTCTAAAAAATTGGATTCAAACTTATGATGGTACGCTGTTATCTTTGAAAACAGACCCCACTTTGCAGGTTCAAATTTTAGAGGAAATTGGTGGAACTCAAGTTGCTTTTGTTTTTCCAGAATCATTTGATTGGGAAAAAATACATTCTTATCGAAGTGCCATCTTAGAAAGCAATGCCCCTAATACTTTGAATATTGTGCATAATTCCGAAGTTTTAGCTCAAAGCACAGCACCGTCCTTATCTCCTTTACAAAAATTTGTGACGCAAATTCCAGGTTTGAATATTTTAGCTAAAATAAATTCTGCTCAGGGATATCTAGAGGGCACCCAAGACAGCGGATATGTTTTTGATTGGGCAACTGCAAAAATTGGTTTTGAAACACCTGTTTCAGAAAACCAATACATTTTAGGAGTGTATAAGGGAGATCAGGTTGAGCCTGAATTGGCTTTTTTGAATCATAATGGATCTAGAGCTGTGGTGAAAAACCTGCAAACACAACAAGAAAGCAGCATCGTTTCTATTGATGAAGATCAGTGGTCTTTATTGAAAATTGTTTTTGATCAGATGGACATCAGGGCTGTCGATCAGAATCTGATAGGAAAGATAGATGGATTGACTGTTTTGCAATCAGCGAACCATTCTGAACAACAGTTGCAGTATTTTCAATTGGATACAGCATATCAAGATCTTTTTGATTTTAGCATTGCAATTGATGCCAAGAAGCCCTTCAGAGAGGCTTTAGATCGTGATCTGAATCCTGTTGAGAATCAATTAATTTCAATTGAAGAATTAGAGAATAATCAATATCAACTATCTCTTTGGGCCAATACAACAATAGATTCAAATTTTACCTTTAAAAAAGAATACAGCGGATTTTCGGCACCACAATTTGAAAAAACAAAAGCTTCAAGCTACAGTTTTGGAGGATTAATTGTGCCTGACATCTATCTTTGTATTGAGAGTGATGGGCAGTGGGTCTATTCCTCTGATTGGCAAAAACTTTTGGATAAAAACCCGAAAATTTTTGCAAGAATTTTCTTGGCCTCTGAAGAAAATCAAGAGGTGCGTATTGCGACAGAAAACCTCTCTCTTGTGCATGATGCATTAGATGCGTCTCTTGATGGGTTGGGACATTTATCCTTAGCTGGATGGGGACAAAATGATCTTAAAGATCGTTTAAAAATCAAATCTGATTTCTTGAGTGAGCTGAATCCGAGCCTCGAAACGTATTTGATAGGTGATCATTTGAGTATTCCGTGGGCAAATTTGTCCGGTTTTGGGGTGAGCGCATCTGCTGATCCCTTGATTCAAGAGATTAATAAAATTTTTCTTCAATTAAAAAATTTAGTTCCAGGTGCATTAATCGCGATCGATCCTCAATCTGCTCAGATTGATCTTTATGTACAAGGTGCGTTTCCAGAAACACTAAAATATAAAAATCAATCTTTAACAGAAAATGATTCAAATTATTCCCTTATTGTCAATCAAATGACAATTCCACAAAAGCAGGTATTAAATCTTTGTACAGATATTCCTTTAAATGCAGAAATTATTAACGGCGAGCTGCATCTTAAAAATCAAGATTTACAAGATGCGATATACTCCTTAGATCTCACTGAGCATCTATGTCAGTTGAAAATTCTTGAACAAGGTTTTTTAGATGCTTATTCTAATATTCATTTTGTAATCGAGGGTGCTCAGCACTATCATCCTGTGATTTTAAATGACAACGCGAGTCAACCGGTTGTTGCTTTTGAAAAGCTAGAAAATGGAATTTATAAAGAATTCTGTCATTTACCACAAAGTCAGACATTTTCTTTAAACGTACTGCATGCAAATTTAGAGCAGTACCATCATCTCTTTGCAAACATATTAGGAGACAGTGTTTCTGTCGATCTAGCTTCTAAAATGGAACTGAAATGGAATCCTATTGAAGATGTTCAGATGAGCGAAAGTGTTGTAAAGTCATATCGCTTTGCTGAAAAAGTGGTTCCAGATTGTGTTTTAATCCAACAAAATACCAAACAACCTGCCTCATGGTTTTATAGCGACTCTTGGAATGATGTGACAGGGGCTGTCATTTATTCAAAACTCAATCCTTTAACATTGTATACAACAAAAAACATTCAAGCAGCTTTTGGAGCTAGTTCAGTTATTCAATCGGTTAATAATGATTATATTTTGAGTTTTAGCCATTTACAGGATTTGAGAAAAATATTTTTTGAAGATGATTCTCAGGGGGCTTTTGGTTTATTAAACCCTGTAGTTTTGGGATCTCATCCAAAATACTCGTTATTGTTCAATCAGAATCGATATATTTTGACAGTGCGTCCAGAAAATTTAGTCCATCTCGTGATGCTTACAGATTCATTTGTGCTGAACAAAGATAATGGAAGATTCAGTTTAGAAAATTCCGATCATGTTGTGATTGCACAGAGTGAAATGCCCTACGATACGCATCTACAACATTTTGTTATGCATGATAAGAAGCCTTATTTAATTTATGGTTTTCTGCCGTTGAATGGGACCGTGTTGAGTTTCTATGATCCTCAATATAACGATGAAAGTGTCTTGGAAAAGACAGTTGCGTATGAGCTTACGGCACGTGATCATCGTCTTTATGTTGCAGACAGGTCTGCATTGTCCATAAGATATCATTTACAAAACGATATCTTAGATCATGAGCCTTTTGCTAGTGACTCAGTTTATACAGAACATGATCGTTGGATTATTCCTCATCTTAATCAATCTATACAGCAAATTTATCGCGTGGCTTTAGATCAGAGACAGTTGCCTTTTGCATATCGCTATGCACTCAATATGCAGAGTCAAAACGTGACTGAGCAAACTCAGATTTATGCAGGATTAGATTATCAATCAGTGACCCAAAGTGCCTTAATTGAATTTATTTCTTTATTCGATAAAGATGCACAAATTTTGATCAAAGGGACTGAGCAACAACCTGTTTTACAAATTGGAACCTTACATCCGGAAATTTATGCTATAAGAATTCCTGGTAACGGCGCCTTAGAGAATATTCAACACTTATCTATTCAAGGGCAGACTGTTTTGTTTGAGCTTGATTTATTATCAGCTAAGTCTCTTGTGATTGATACAACGAGTGGTAATGATTCTTTAAAATGGATGCGTTATGAGAACGATGATGGCGCTTATCAATGGTTAAGCGGATATGACGGTTCGAATCTTGCTTTAAATTTTTATAAAAAGAATGGTCATCTTGATCAAATTGAAAGTTTTATCTTGTTGGCTTTTGATAAAAAAGGATATTTAAGTTCGTCTGATCTAGAAAAAGAAGTTGGTTTTGCTCAATTGAATACAGTGGGGCAATTCAAGAGAAGTGATCTTGTTTATGGATCGTCTTTCATCGATAGCAGCAATGATTCACAAGCTTTTTTATTGATTGCGAAAACATATATCAACGATCTTCCTCAAGGCAGTGTCTTGGCCTTGGATTTGGTTTTGCCGCAACCTAACAGCGATATCAGATGGAATTCAGAGGTTGAAATTTTATACGGATCTCAAGGACAACATCTTCCTGATTTGACTCGTTCCTTTATGCCTTACGGTGATTCGTTTAAAAGCGGTAATCAAACTTATCAAAAATATCGCCTTATTTTAAGAACGATTGATGCCTCTGTGATCGATCAAGAAATTTTCAGTTTTGTGAAATTGAGTGTTCCTATTCAGACTTTGGCTCAGTTGACTGCAGAGCAAAGAAGGGCGTTATTTACTCCTTCTCAGGCTGCATGGGTGAATATGATTGATGATAAAGAAATCCACACATCAGTGACACCCTATCCTTCCCAGTATTCACTCGAAGCATATGAGCAGTTTTTCGATCATGTGCGATCTTTTAGGGATCATAATTTGGATGTGTCATTTTTATCAAATCAATATTTCACCTTGGTTGTTGATCAGCCAGATCAAAAAATAAAAATTGTTCCAGGCGGAATAATTGCACCTGATTCGATAGCAACGAATGAAATTAAAGTCGCTAAACAATCTTTTCTAAAATCAGAATTAAGTGAGGCTCAAGATAGTCATCTGTTTATAGATCTTTCTGGTACCCAAATTCCACAAAATAGATTGCTTTTAATTGATCATGGTAAACGAGGTTTTTATAGTGAAACGAATCAGCCTATAAGCCCTGCTATAGGAATACCGTCAGGTTACTCTTTTGATCAATCAGATGCCGAGTTAATTATTTTAAAAAATGCCTCAGATCGCTTGTTTAATTTGCAGTATAACAGCTCTGCTATTTTAATGGCTAACCCTGGGACATCTATAGAATATCCCCAAGGAGGCAGTTTTGTTGTTTCAGCCTCACAGACACTGATCTTTCCTCAAGGGGCGATTATATGGACCAATGTTGATGGCCAACCTACACAACAGGTGATTGCAGCAGGTGCGCAGGCAACCATCACTCCCGAACAACTTATTATTCTGCCACCAGGATCGGAAGTTTTTGTTTCTCCAGCATCTGGCATAAACACGAATGTAGATCAGAACTTAGGCACAATTCAGACTAACATTTTAGAAATTTCGTTGACACCAAATCAGCGTATTGATTTTCCTCAAATTACAGCGCTAAACAATAGTAGTGGACAAGCGCAACAATGGAGTTTGCCGCAAGGCGGAGTTCTAGTTGTTGATGGTCAAGTCACAGGGATTCCTGTAGGCGGGATAGTGACAGTTCCAGTGAATGGAATTTTGATACTAGATACGGGTTCTACGGCACAGTTTCTCAATGGTGGTGAATCTGTAATGATTCAAAATCCGGATACTGTTTCAGGTCACATTAACGCGAATATCTCGCTTTCCTATGGAGAGACAGTGGCTCTTTCACCATTGTCTACTGTCAATTTTTCCTCTCAAGAAAGATATATGGTGCTGAGTGGAGCGATTTTAAAGCGTTTAAATGATGCTGGCAATTCTTTCAATATGACCTTATCAAAAGGTGATTCAATTAGTACTCAACCAGGTGATCAGATTATTTTTGCCCAGGGCGGTGCTCTGTTGTCTTTGAATCAAGAAGAGGCACAACTTGCTGCACAGGCTAGTTTTGGAAAAGGCGCTATTAGCGTCAGTGGCGCAGACTTTGCAATCAACCTTAAGCCACAGCAAGAGTATACATGGACTGCTGGACAGGGCTTTACTGTTGTAGATGGTCAAAATCTTCGTCTGTTTTTTATTTCGCCTGCAAGTTTTGTTCTCAATGGTATTCAACAGACAATTTTGGCGGGGGGTGAATATATATTCCAAAGTGGTGAAAAAGTTGTTTTTGTAGAGGAAGTGCAATTTAAGCATGCTGATATTGCAATGCGCTCGGTCTTTTCAACATATCCCTATTCCGACGCATGGCTTTTCCCTGCCGGAGGTGTGTTATTGAATCAAACCCCAGAAAACAATCAGATTTGGAGCTTGATGCCTGGTATGGAGTTGAATTCTTTCGGTCAGATTAGCTCTATCTTGACTCAAAGAACTATGCCTTTATTACTGGGCCAAAAAATTATATTACAACAAGGACAAAAGACAGAGACCACTGTTCCTGATAACTCTATTACATGGAGCTCGGGTAATATTGACAATTCTGAGAGCCAGACATCGAATACAGATATTGTCGTGAATAAATCCAATCCCAATACTGTTGCTATTTTACCATCAGGAACAATAACTAATACAGGTGCTACAACTTTGTCGTATAAAACCTCTGAGCAAATTGTCATTACGACTTCTGACCAGGGGCAACAAAAAACGACAACTTATCCTGCAGACTCTGTCATTCAGTTAAATCCTGGAGATCGTCTCAGTAGCCCATCTGGAACATATTTAACCCCTCTCTCATCTAATCTTGAAACACAAGAGCTTCTCAGTCCCGGAGCTATTCTGACTGCAGCTCCGGGATCTTCGGTTTCCAATCTGAGCGGTTCTGAATCAGGCCCCTATATTCTTTTGGGTAATGCGACTTTGAAATCCACTCAGCCAAATGGAAGTGTTGTGGAAACCGCATATCAGAAAGGAGAGAGCCTGTTTTTACCTGTAGGAGCTATTTTATCTTTTGATTCTAATGGGGGAGGTTTATATTCAGGAGCTGCAGTCCCTACAGCGTTGTCTGTTGTGACTCCAGCAAACGCTGGACAGGCACCTCTCAGCCAATCTTCTAATACTTTTTCTCTTGATCCGGGGGTAGAACAATATCTTGCACCAGGTCAATCTTTGACAAACAATGGACAGACTCCTTTAATGATGAGCTTTCCGCAAGGTGCATCTTTTATCGATGCGCAGGGCCATTCTCAAACTCTTTTGCCTGGTTCAAATTATACTTTACCGCCTGATAACACTGTGATATTTTCACAGCCAAGCACTGTGCTTAATGCAGGGTCTCAAAGTGCTCCCCTAACAACATCGATGCCTCAGACGAATTCTTGGACTTTTCCTGAAGGAGGCACACTGATTAATCCTATTCCTCAAATAGGAGAAATGTGGACCTTTTCACAGCCTATTCAGTTTATAGATCAAGCAACTGGGGCTGTTCAAACTGTTCCTTCCCAAACGCCGATCAGCATTCCTGCCTATGTGACAGCACTTTTACCTCCAGATACAATAGCGACGAGTAATTTGCCAAATTCCTCTCCACAGATCCAAAGTGGAGAAGCAGTTGTAGGAACCTTATCTAGTCATCCTGAAAATGCAACATTTGCAACACAAACAACAGTGCCTGCTTTTACCAGCTTGGCTATTCCAGCTGGAGGTTCAGTAACAAATAACAGCACTACAGAGACAGGACCTATCGTTCTGAGTGGAGCTGGTCTGCTGGCTATTCCACAGAGCAATGGAAGCATCACATTGACTCCTGTGAGCGCGGGATCGACCGTCACTATTCCTCCAGGAGGAAGTTTAAGTGTGGGCGATTTTGGAGGGCAATTGCAAAATACAAATGCTAATCCCCTTGCCTTAACTCTCACATCGCCCGCAACGACAAGCTCAACTATCCCAACTATTTTGGATCTGAGCGCAGGTGAAACACTGACAATTCCTCCTAATAGCTCTTATATTCCTGCAAGCGCTTCGGGTCCCTATATTGTGACAGGTGCAGCAACCTTGCTGACACCAGATAGTTTTGGAAACGTCACTCAAACTCCTTTGCAATCTGGTCAGACAATTTCCTTACAACCGGGGCAATCTATCACCTATGGAACTGCAGGTGGCGGTCTTTCATATACCGGGTCAGGACAGACAACAGGAAGCCTGTTGACACCTGCCTCTGCGAGTCAAAATGCAGGTGTGGGAACAACCTCTGTGGGTCTTGCATCAGGGGAGTCTTTGTCTATTCCTCCAAATGGAACCTATACCCCTTCGACAGCCTCTGGTCCCTATATTGTGACAGGTGCAGCAACCTTGCTGACACCAGATAGTTTTGGAAACGTCACTCAAACTCCTTTGCAATCTGGTCAGACAATTTCCTTACAACCGGGGCAATCTATCACCTATGGAACTGCAGGTGGCGGTCTTTCATATACCGGGTCAGGACAGACAACAGGAAGCCTGTTGACACCTGCCTCTGCGAGTCAAAATGCAGGTGTGGGAACAACCTCTGTGGGTCTTGCATCAGGGGAGTCTTTGTCTATTCCTCCAAATGGAACCTATACCCCTTCGACAGCCTCTGGTCCCTATATTGTGACAGGTGCAGCAACCTTGCTGACACCAGATAGTTTTGGAAACGTCACTCAAACTCCTTTGCAATCTGGTCAGACAATTTCCTTACAACCGGGGCAATCTATCACCTATGGAACTGCAGGTGGCGGTCTTTCATATACCGGGTCAGGACAGACAACAGGAAGCCTGTTGACACCTGCCTCTGCGAGTCAAAATGCAGGTGTGGGAACAACCTCTGTGGGTCTTGCATCAGGGGAGTCTTTGTCTATTCCTCCAAATGGAACCTATACCCCTTCGACAGCCTCTGGTCCCTATATTGTGACAGGTGCAGCAACCTTGCTGACACCAGATAGTTTTGGAAACGTCACTCAAACTCCTTTGCAATCTGGTCAGACAATTTCCTTACAACCGGGGCAATCTATCACCTATGGAACTGCAGGTGGCGGTCTTTCATATACCGGGTCAGGACAGACAACAGGGACTGTTTTCACACCAGCCGCTTTGTCTTCAGACACCCCGGAAATCAAACTTTCATTTGGAGAGTCTGTAGCAATTCCTTCAAATGGAACCTATACTCCTTCGACCGCTTCGGGTCCCTATATTGTGACAGGCGCAGCAACCTTGCTCACGACTGACAGTTTGGGTAACGTTACACAAACTCCTTTGCAATCTGGACAAAGTCTCTCATTACAACCTGGCCAATCTATTAGCTATGGATCAACAGGTGGTGGATTAATTTATGCTGGTACAGGCACTGCGAGTGGTGCTCTTTTGACAAATCCTGATTCTACCGTAGGAGATACAGTTTTAATTCCGGAAAATCAAAATTTGAATCTGCCAAATGGATTTTTTCAAAGTCTTTTGCCAGGACAAAGTGTTGTTAATAATAGCGATGCGCCAATCACCTTGTCTTTTCCAAATGGCGCTCAAATTACTGACCAAACAGGGACTACACAACATATTGGCACAGATGGGATCTACACTCTCCAACCAGGCGATTCATTTACTACAAACAATAGTACGGTGATTAGCAATAATAGTGGTACACAGCAACCTATTACTCTGACTTATCCTACGGGGCAAATTTGGAGTTTCCCTGTGGACGGTACCTTATACAATCCTGCGGCCTCAAATGGACAGACTTGGACATTCTCTCAAGGAGCTGTAGTCGTGGATGCAAATGGAACGCAAACCACAGTGCCACCAAATGCACCAGTCGTTTTGAATCAAGGCAGTACAGCTTATGTGCCTGCTGGATCTGAAGTTTCTACAAACATCTCAGGCTCGCAACCGCTGATCACAACAGGGGTATCAACGCAGCCGACCACTATTGATAGTGCAGCTGCTCCGACAACTGGCACTCTGCTTCCGGGCCAGACGCAAACTTATGTGACTGAAACAGCCTTGACAAACAATAGCGGTTCTTATCAAAACATAGCTCTTCCAAGCGGAGGTGCAATATCGAGCCTCAGTGGCACTACACAAAGTCTTCCTCCCGGAACAACAGTGACTTTGGCTCCAGGGGATACAGTCACTGTTCCGACTCAAGGTCAAGTGAGCGGTTATCAACCTTCTGCACTTGTTTTGGAAGATCAGTCTAATAGTGAAACTGTTCTTTTAGCACAAGCGAATAGTGTGCATTCTTGGGGCTTCCCAGTGCGTCTTTATCCGCAAAATAGCTGTTCCGTTCAGCTGCCTTTAGGCGGAGTTGTTTTGAAATATAATAATGGAATTCTTGTAAAAACCTTTGTAAATTCTGGGTCTAATACCACTTATGCTCTGTCTCTCGATGATCGTTTAGAGTTAAATCCAGGTCAAACTGTCAAAAATATGCAGCAAACTGTTGTAGGATTCGATGTCGATCAGGTCTTACCGTATTTCACGGGTTTGAATCTATTGAATGATCAATTTTCATGGACCTTTGCTGAGGGTGCAACCCTGATTTTCAGATCAATAGGATCTTTTGTAACGACTGGTCCTGCTGTATTAAAAACGGCCAATGCACAGGGTATTTTCCAGATAAAGACTTTAAGTGCAAATCAGAACTTCACTGTTCAATCTGGAGATATTTTAGTGCTCAATGAGGCCACTGTGATCAATCAAAGTGGATCTTCTCAATATATAGTTATTAATCCTCTATCTGCAGATGATGAGCAATTTCTCTCGTCAAATGGAAGAACCATTGGTGCAAATCAATCAGAATATGTGTTTTCTGTAGATACAATGTTGAATAGTGCACTCTCTTCTTCATGGTCTGTACAATCTATTTTGCCTTATAAATCTATTAACCTAACGACAGCAACCGGTACCTCATTACTGGGAGTTGGCTCGACATTTGTTGTCGATTCTCAAGTAACAGCCTTTATTCCAGCTGGAACTATTCTTACGTCAACAGGTTCTTTAGCAATTGATACATTCTCACAAATTGCACCTGTTTATGAAAAGATTGATATTCAACAGAATGTTCCTGTTATTTTAGATAGGGGTGGCTCTTTTACATTTTTATCGGCATCGGCTATTAGTGTGATTGGACCTGCAATTTTACAAACTGTTAGAAATGGGAGTTTACAGACTATCGCCTATCAAGATGGACAAACTGTACCCGTTGTTGCTGGAGATGTGCTTATTGTTAAAAATAGCGGGGGAATTCGAGGCGTAAGCGTTGATAATGCTGTGTTATCTTTGTCCTCATCTTCGGCGACACCTATTACGCAAATCTCTACTACAAGTCCACAGACTTTTCCTCAAGATTCTTTGTATCAGCCAGCTGTATCACAAACCTTAGTTGCAACGCAGCCAATCACAATTACGAGTGATTCAGGAATTGAGTCTCAAATTCCCGCTAATACTCCAGTCACTGTTTCTCCGACGGATCTGATTGCTATTCCCGCTGGGACAACCTTGACTTATGGGTCTGCAGGAGTTGCTGGAACCAGTTCTACACCACTGTCTACTGAGAGTAACTCTAGCTCGAATACGAATTCAGTGACAAATAATTACATTTATCAGTATTATTCTACAAACTCAGATTCTGCTGCAAATAGCACATCTGCATCGAGTTTAGCTACGAATCTCTCAGGGGGAATCACAACTCCAAGCGCTTCATCAATCAGCGTCTCATCGCCAAGCGGGACACCCAGTACCACTGTGAGCCTATCATCGACAGGAAATGGTATTCTTTTGGATCAAAGTTCTAACCTTCTAGATGTCGCAGTCGGATCATCCTCATCCGGGCAGATAGGTGCTGGAACTAATTCCACTTCTTCTGTAAATAATTTTTCTGCTACAAATGATCTGATCGATTCTGTGTTATTAATGTCGAAAATTCCTACCTATATTCATACACAAAGAGAACATGTTCGTTCTGTTGACAATTTAGCAGATTTTGATGTGACAAATGGCAACTCTTCTGTTTTTTCTATGGATTTATCAGGTAGTTTGAGTATTGAGGCACAAACCAAATCTTTAACATATCGTATACAGCCCATTTTTTATGCTGCTATGCATTATTTAGATCAGTATGTGAATCAATTGAATTCTGATCAAAAAAGAGATCAACAAGACATTATTTTGATGATTGCTCAATTGTCTGATTTAGCTAAACAAAATCCAACAGATGCAGCACAAAATTATGCTCAAAAGCTGGTACTAGAGCTTTTGCATTCTCGGGATACGATTTGGGCTACCTCTATTCAAGCTGGTAAATTAGCAATAACATATCTGTCTACTTTATGCACGACTGCGGAATCGCTCGATCCTTTGAAATGGATTATGCCTCTCGACGATCAGAATGTTTACTCTATTAATTACTGCAAAAACAGCTCTGGGCAGTGGGTTTATTCCGTAAAAGATATTCCTGAAAGCATCAATGCTGATGGAATTTTAATGAACTATATTGTGACCTCATCGTTAGCTAGCTATAAAAATTCCTTAATAGCAGCCGAAAGTAATTATTCCAATTTCATTACTTCTAATCAAGCAGCTTTCAATAGTTTGTCATTAGTGCAAAAAAATTCATCTGTGACAGAGCAAGTTATCGCATTGGAAATGAAAAATTACCAACAAAAAGTCCAAAATGCAAAAAGTGCTTTTGACACATTCATGTCCACATATGAACAAAATAAAACATTTTTGGCTGGATTTGACGATATTAGCTCTTCTCTGAATCACATGAAAAATTATGTAAAAGAGAATCCTTATTATGGGCAGTATTCTTCGTTTAAAGATTTGGAAAGCCTGATTTCAATTTATTCCTCATATTTAAAAGCACCGATTTTGAATCAAGCTGGGCAATCTTTATCCAGCGCACAACTTGCTGCTTTAAATAGAATTTATACAAGTGCTACATCAACAAATGAAATTTCATATTCAACCGCCTTAGAAATCAGATCTGGATTTTTTAGCTCTTCAGGATCGCCTTTAACAATTGGGCAGCTCAGTTCTTATCCAATTTTGGCATCTAAAACAGTCAATCCACTCACACAACAAGTGAGTTATTCTTATGTCACATTGGCACAAGCTAAGGCATTGCCATTGAATCAAATTGTTATTCAAGATCTTAAGACAGGGACATATATTCCAGCTTCTTCATTGAATGGTCTCACAGAGCTTTATTCAAGTTCTAATTTGGTGGCCGGTAATGCGATTTCTGTTGGTGCAGCAATTTACAAAAATTCACCTTTATATCTTCAAAATTCAACAACACAGTCAGCTGTTGCATCGTATGCAGCAATTTTAAATTTATCAGTGCCGTATCTTTCCACAGGGGATAATTTAACAGTTTCTCAAGCAATAGCGATTGATAATCTTTCTAAGCAATGGTTTTTATATAAAGCAGCGATTGATCAAGTCGATCTGCCACTTTCTGCAACAGACCTTGCTTCGTTGAGCGTGAATACAGATCTCAGTACCGCAAATTATCGTCAAAAATATAATGCTTATCTTGATCTGACAAAAGATGCTTATAAGAATTTTTATACCATGCTTCGCAGCGAGGTTATTAATCTTTCAAATGTTAGTTTAGAGACACTCCAAAAGCATTTGTTTTTGAATCAAGAAAATAATAATTATATGGTTTCGCATTATGTAGCAGATCAAGATTATGTTCATACGATAGAAGATCTTGTGATGAGTCTAAAAAATAGTCGGGTCTTTTCAAAAAATCTTGAAAATGCATATCAAAATTATTTAGCATATGCCCGGTGTGCAGATATGTCCATTAACCCTCTTTTCACTCTGAGTTCAGGCAATATACAAAATTTAGCTCTTACTCACTTAGAAGATCAGACAATTGAGTATCTGGCTTTACATCATTATCAGCCATTGTTAGATGATAATTTAGAAGTCGATATTGAATTTAAATCGATCGCTCCCGGCTTAGACGTTTTAAGTGTGGGTGGAAATATCAATACATGGAACACTGAATTAGTATTAAATATTCGTTCATTTTCTCCTGTTGTCACTCAGAGCGTACAAAAGTTATCGATCGATCTGCCATCGGTGCAAGATTTCGATCCGTCAGCCATAATCAATTATTCCTATGATTTTCAGTGGACCCCTATCGGCCCCCTTCCTCAAGGTTGGTCATTAGATGGGCGCACTTTATCCTATAATGGTACTTCTTTAGATCTTTCGACAGATTTGAGCGTGACTTTCGATATGGCGTTCTCTAAATATGCTTACTTCTCTTTGAGAAATCCGCGCGCTTATTCTTTGTCTTTACCTGCAGCTCTGACTGGAGTTTCTTCTGTAGCGAATCAGAAAATCACATTAGCAGTCAATGACAAATTTTTTGAAATTCAGATAGGCGAAACACTGAATCTGAATGAAATTGCTGAACAACTATCGATAGAGCATAAAAATCTCTATCTCATTCGCGATCCTCAAGGTGTGCCCATTTTGATTCAGACTTATGGCCCAGATTTAGAGGTATCTTGGATTGGTTCATCTGGATATACTATGAATGCAATTCCATTTGATGTGCAGTGGATTCCTGCTTCTGATCGATTAAAGAATAATCTTGTTCTGAATTCTAAAATCAAATCTTTTAATGCGCAAGAATGCTTGGAAATTTATCAAAACTCTGAAATTGCAGGATATTATTCAGATGATCTGAGCATTTCTTTGCCAGCATTTGGATTGGGGTCTCTCGCGCAGACTTCTTCAGGATTAAAAACAGATTTGAGATATTATCCTTTGTTTGTGAATTACGATGTGAGTACACACTATATTTTTGGAGAGCGCAGTGATCAGTTGTTAAAAAATGAGACTCTTTCCATCAAAGATCCTGTGTCTGCCACAATCCAACAGACTGACTTGTTGCCTTTGTATAGTCCTTTCAATAACATCAATGATTATACGGGTTATTTAAATTCACATTCCGATATCTCCGATATTCGCTATCTCAATATGATCGAAGAGGGAAATGTTTTATACATTGAAAATCAAGGATTTTATAGAATAGATGTTTTAGAAGGGCAGTTTGCTTTGTTTATGCAACAACTGGATCAAAGTTTAAGCCAGTCTCTTCAGGGTGTGACATCATCCAGGTTGACAAAAAAAATTACAACAGATTTTTTTGCAAATGCGAAATTAACACTTTCTGAGTTTAATTCAAAAAAACTATCCATAGCTTATATCGATGTGGATACAGGAGTGATTAATAAAGATTTAGATGCATATCGTTTTACAAGTGCAGGAAATATATTAACTGGCTCTCATTTGCAAAAACTTTATGAGCAATATAAAAACAATGCTCTTTCGTCATTGTATAAAAGCTTATTTGTTGTTTTCAGTCCTTTTGATGCTGATGATCTGAACGTTACTCTCGTTGGTTCGTATAATAACACGAGCAGCTCTTCTAGTTCTCAAAACATAGAAATTCTTTATCAACAATTTATGAAAGTCATTGATGTCCCTATTGCTTTTGAAAAAGCACAATATGAAATCGAGCATTATTACCTTACAAATAGCTCCGGAAATTTGAATGGATTAATGAAAATTGTGTGTGATATCAGCTTAGATCCCGGTACTATTACGAATCCAAGTTCCCATCTTGTTGAAATAAAATTTGACGGATATAGTAAATCGATACCGATTCATAGCATTCAGGCAAGTTTTAAATCATCGTCAGGACAATGGTCAGTGATTTCAACCAATACAGAGCTTGCTTTAGACGATGTTAAAACACAAGGTTTCATTTTTAGAAGAGAAATTCCAGCAGGTATTGAGCAAAAATTGACTGACCGCATTGAATTTGTTCTGGATATAGGGGCCTTGCTTAGAGAATCTCAAGCCCATTATGCAGGCCTTGTTACTGAGCAGGAAAAAGAATTTTACTTAAATCAAATGTTTAAATCTGTTGCTTTTGACTCAAAAATGACAGTCTATTCGAGTCTCGATGGTGATTTTTCTAATTCTTCGAATCTTGTATCTTCTGATCAATCTTATTTGTTAGAGCCGATGCATCGACTCGTTGCGGCCCAGTTGATTGACTTGAAAAAAGCAGATCTAGGATTGATTGAGAGCGTATCTGTTCCTTTAGGTAAAAATTTGGGCATTTGCACTGTGACTCAAAATAATCAAAAATTTATTATTGATCTCGGTAATCGCAGTACTGCAGGGAATATTAATGGATTGATTGCAGATAAGATTAATAATTATGTCGCTCAAAATCCTAACTTAGATCTGAGTGCGAATATTCTGGATAATGGTGATTTGATCTTGCAAGCGCGTAAAGGATTTGCGACACAAATTCAACATACGGTGCAAGATAATGATTTATGCTTTTCAAATTTATCTTATGATGACTATTCACAGCTGTATTTGGCAAAATTTAATCTTAATACTGTTCCCGCAACATTAAATGATTTTTTTGTATATCAAGGACAACTTTCAAGCTTGGCGCAGTCTTCAGATTTGGCTATTCAGAGCTATTCTCAATCTATCTTGGATTCAATGGATTCATTAGTTTACCAAAATCAAACGATTGTGATTGATAATGCTTTACAAAACAATCAGTCTTTAAATGATGTGTGTAAAAAAATTTCAGATCTCTTTGCAGAGCTGAAAGAGCAATATCTCATTTTACCGGAATCATGGATGGTCTATACGATTCAACCTGAAAAAACCTTCCAACTGAATGGTGTTTCTTTAGGAGTATTTGGCAGTACGCCCGATCAAGCAACATACAATTTAGCTCTCACGGACGCATCGTTGCAAGCGCTCGATTATGTTGTGGTTGCTGACTATAATTTTGAGCCCTATGTAAAAGATAATCAATCTGTTTATTCGTATCAGGTATATAGGGCGAGTGATCCTGCTTCGTCTGTTGTACCGAGTTGGAATATTTATAAAATCGATTTAGTGATTGTTAAAAACGGTCAAAAAACTATACAAAGTCAATATTATTTGGAAGTGAATTCCTCTTCTGTGATCATCACTGCAGATGCAGAAAATCCATCTGCACTTTCAAATATAAATGCTGCCTTATGGCCTCTGTTTCCAGTGATGCCCACAGAAAGTGATTTAATTACATGGACAAGATATCAAGATCAGCTCAAAGATCAAATTCTTGTAGAGTATCAAACCCCAATTGTCTTACCGCAGTGTTCTCAAATCTCCTCTATTGGGCAAAATTATCAGGATCCTCTATTGCAAGTTTTTACTAATTCTGGATCTCATAGTTCCATGAGCGCAGCTTGGTTCGGATATTTTAATGCAAAAAGAATTCTGAATGATTCGTCATTGTATGATTTGGTGCAAAATATCAATATACTTTTAAAAAATTACAATACAATTGTCGACCCTTTAAATACTGTGAACGGCAATAAGGATTTCACTAACCGCTATCAATCTATCGATCTTGCACCTGTTTTCAGAGAATTGCTTGATTTGCACAAAACATCGACTTTTAATGAAAATTTTTACAATATTGAAAAGATAGCACAAGAGGTGATTTATCTTCACTTTAAAGGATTCAATCCTTTAGAAGATGGATATCCACAGATTCAATCGCACTATGAACTGAATTTATTACAGCAAACGAAAAATACAAATCTTGATCCGACTGGTGCCTCATTTTTAAGCTATGCACTATCCGGCGAGAACTTAATGGGGGCATTTAATGATTGGTATTTGCAAGAGCAAGCAGACGGGATGGAATCTCCGTATTATATTACAATTTCTGCGCCTTTAGGGTTTGCGGGTGTTTATAGCTATGATGTGCAATATACAGCGCAACAAAATTTACAGGCTTATCTGAAAGAACATCTTGTTTTGGTGGATCAGGTGATTTATGGATTCTCAGAGACAAATCCCGTGATCATGAAAAATTATGTTTCATTATTTAATCCATACAAATTAGCTTCTTTAGGATATGACAATATTTCTCGACCACAGCTCAGTGCAGAGACTGTAAGTGCATCCGCTGAAGCGGCAAATGAATCATATTTTAAATCTATTGAAAACTCTACTATTTATAAATTTGGTGAAAATGTTTATTTTGTGATAGAGCTAAACTTTGATGTGCCTGCTCAAAATCAACAAGAGAGTACAATTTTACTTACAATTTCTCCAAAAGATATTTTAGGTCAAAAAGCTTTTGTGAAACCACAGGCCGATAGTTTGCTTATGGAAACACAGAATGTCACTTCGGTTACAAAAAGTTATCCTATTAAAATATCCTCTTTTTCAGTATTACCATCCGCAAACAATCAGAATTTGTTAGACGGCTGGACTGCAAGTGAGGTGAATCAAGATGCTAATACAATCACTTTTTTACGTTCTTTAGCATCTTTTGCGCCTGGTCCAAATAGCGATAAGCTTGTGCTTGTTTATCCCGTTTCTCAGTTGCCCGGTTCTATTGTACTTGCTAAGGATACGAGTGAATCGCAAGATCTTTATGAATATTTCAATAGTATTAATATTGAAATGCATACACAAACAACATCATTGATAGAAATTGCATCTTCTGTTTCACAGAAAAGCCAAACCACAGATAAACTTGTAGTGGATTTCGGTACAGGATCGAGCGGTACAATTGAGTATCCTCAAGATTCTCAAAGTTTAAATCAAGATTTCGGTGTTACATCTTTGGTGCGTTATAAGTCTTCTGGTTTTGATGTGGGACCGGATTTTTATAAAACCGTGACACTGATTCCTTTATCTGACGCTTTTGAAAAATTAACACCATATGTTTACGACGAAAGAGGAAGATTGCGTTCTGATATTTGGAGTCAAATGGCCCTTGTGATCACTGTTGCTGGGGGACAGGATTATTTTATAGGCCAAATATTTTTACCGCAATTGATAGGTGATCAAGGTCTATTTAAACTTGTTAATCCTGCAGCTTCAACAACCTCTTCAGGAGGTGTTCAATCAGCTCCCAGTGACGCACAACTCAATAGTTGCGTGAATTATGTGCTTACAGGAGCTGATTTGCAAAACTTTTACATACATTGGAATGCCCAACGTTATCAAAATGGATCTGATGAATATCGCTTGTTTATGAATCAGGCGAATGTGGTCGCTATGGCAGCAGCAAACGCCGCACAATCAGGCGGAAATGCTTTAATTTTAGAATATCAAAAAGCAATTAATGATATTAGAGAAGAAGTTGTTGGAATCAGAAAAGAACTTTTGGTCAATACGCAAAATTTACAGGCGACACAAAATGATCTCAATACGCAAAACAATCTGATATCTTCATTGGTTACTCAAAAGAAAAATCTCGATACCACAGCACTCGCTTTAAAAAGTCAATTTTTCAGTGATTTACGTGAGTATAATACTCTATCCTATCTTTACGGGAATACACAAAATATTTTATCGAATTTGCTTTCAACACAGAACGATCCTTTGGCCACTGTGATGAATACAAATAGAACTGAGATGTTACTCAGTGTGTTTCTTGATAGTCATCCTCTGATTATTACTAAGAATGTTGGTCAGGGCTCAACTGCACCAGTAGGATTAGGGAGTACGCTGATTTCAACAATCGGAAGCTCTTTAAGCTTGCAAAGTCAGTATGCTTTTGATAATTATGCGTTTTTCTCTGCAGGTGTGACAAGAGACGTCTTTTTGAATGGAACGAAAATTGTAGCTGCAGGATATTCAACATTGAATGCTGGTATCACGGCAACAGGAGCTAATACCTCTGCTTTAATTTTAACCAACTCTTTTGTTCTTGCGAATTCTACAAATCTCCGTATTGGATCCTCAACTGGAGCGTTTCTGCCTTATCATGCAGTCTACAAATACACTCCTCCTACAGTGCAGACGAATATAAAAAATGAAAATGTTGATTTCTTTCTTCTGACTCGAGATCCAAATATTGTCGCTTATCTAAATGGACAAACTTATCAGGCTCTGATTTTAGATAATATTCAATCGGGTTTTACCCCCACGTTTTCTTTCATAGATGGTATTGCCCCATCACAGTATCCATTGATTGGTTCATATCAATCCTATATTCAGCCGTGGATCAATTCTTCTGAGGTTTCTTCTAATTATAGTCAAGTGAACATCTCTTCAGTTCAATCGTATTTATCAGGAAATAGTTTGTACTCCAGCTTAATTTCTCAAATAAATCAAATTGTTCCTTCGATGGGTTCTGCAGGCGGAATTGCAGCCTTTTTATCTAAAGCGCCTCTCATACATCTCAAGCCGACAACAACAGCACCTTTAGTGGATAACACTTCTCAGTTTCTTGTTGGAGTGCATAATACCTCTACCTCTGGAACTCTCGCAGACGTCGGAAAGCTTTATACAAAAATCACTTTTCCATCGGTAATTTCAGTAGGATCTGGCGTAACTATCGATTCTTTTTTAAGAAGCAATTTCAATTTAACAAGTGAGCAAATTGCACAAATAGAAGCTATTTCTATTCAAACTGTTAATGGATCATATAGTCAAACTTCATTACTATCAGAGCCGACAGCGCCTACTTTAAATGTTGCGGTTAGATACAATAATCTAGGAGAGGATTTGGCTTTTGGGGTGCAATCACTTGCTGGGAATATTGCCAAAATGGATATTCTGTTCAAATCTCACCCAAATTTACAAAATACAGAATTGGCTTATCAATTGGCAGGACATAATTTTGCATCATTAGCTGAGCATCTTAATACAGTTACGAGTTCTACACCTATTGAGAGAAACGGAACCTTGACTGCATTTAGTCAAGCGAATAGTGTGTACAATACACAATCTTATAAATCTTCAATGCCTAGCAGTTTTTATAATTTTCAAGGGCTTAATGTTGATTATCAAAATTTACTGTATTTTAAGACAAATCAATTGACCCTTCCTGCTGCATCGAGAGGGAGTACTTTAACTGTTGATGTAGGAACGAATGTACAATATCTGCAAAAAACTGAATTAATTAATAGTCTTTTTCCTGCAGATCATGAGTATTTGAGTTATCAAAGTTCTAAAAACAATACCACTTATCCTTTTGATAATGAGAATGATGCGGCCTTAACATATCCTACTTATTTACACGGGACATATTATGAAGATAGCTACAAACCCGATCTGAAAGACAGACGTAGATGGGCTGGGTTGGATTATGCAGTGAATTTTTACAATTCAAAAAGAAGTAGTCCAGTTGTCATTTTCAACAATTTTGATGATACAACAATTAGCGGATTGAAAGCTGCACAAACTGTTAATGCGCAAAGTTTAGGGTCTTGGTTACAAAATTCATGGCTCTCTAAAACAAATGCTGATAGTAATAACGCTCTTATTTCTGCCTTATCCACTTCAAATCAAGATTACGTGGGTATTACAAAACAATCGTTGAGCGCACAAACTCCATCGCTGATATCTTTATTGTCCACTAATATTAAAACGCCACTCGTAACACAAATGAATATGGGCTATCTTGATACGTTCAGCACTTTGTATAATCAAGGCTATAATCTGGCGAGTGCTTTTCAGTCTTATTCCACAAATTTCAATATTGGACCTGTTAATCTTGCGGCATTAAATCCTCAGCTGACTGTGCAGCCGACTTTAAGCGGTGCAGATTTTGGGCAATCATATAATATGAGAGCCTTTGATCAGACTATGATGACGCAAATTCTGAACAATAATGATAATAACACTGTGTCTGGCACCAATGTGGTTCTCGATCCGACAGGACCGATTATGAGGTTTTCGTTTGTATTTCGTGGACAATTATCTGCACCTACGAGTTATTCAACCATTTACAATAGAGCGATCGATTCATTTGTAAGTTTAGGATCGGGGAAAACAGCAGCGATTGTGCTACAGGGCACTGTCACGCCCACGGATGTGAATTTAGGAAGCTCTGCGACTTTATCAGCAAATCGAGAGTTTTTTGATAGGTCACAGCCTGTGTTCACCAGAAGTTCAACCGCAGCTTCTAATAATACAATTGGGGAAATTTCTAATTTATATAATCTGATTTTCAAAAGTAATCCCAACTTTTCTGTTTTAAGCGATCAGAATTTTAAAAATCTTTCTTATTGGGGTTCTGCGACTTCTGCAGCATGGGTAGATCCATTTTCTCAGTGGAGTGCAGCTCAGATCTCAAATTTTGGAACTCTTGTGCAGCAAGCTGCTGGTTATGAATCACGTGGGTCTATGTCGTGGCCTATTTTGCTTTGGAATAGTTCTTATCAAATGCAACGAGTTGATTTTTTGCAAAAAATAGGAAATTACAATCCTTTGAATTCCACTGCACCGAATCCAGTTTCTTTGTATGCTCAAAAAGGGCAGCTTATTCAGTTAGCTTACGATATGGTGCGTGCTCATTTATTAATGTTTAATCGTAATTTGACTGCTGATATTGATGCAGGGCTGTCAACAGCGTCTTTTGCACAGAACACAGCTTATACAACCTTACCTGATTTGACTGTCCCAAGTGAAGTCAATCAACAGGTTTTCACAAGTCTTTATTCCGCAAGGCATTATCTTGCTCCTTATCGTCTGTATTGTTTAACACATCAGATGGGAAGAACTTTATCGTCAGAGCTTCAGAGAGTTGCGAGTTTAGTCCAAACAGACTTTATCACAATGGGAGCTTTGGCACAAAATCAAGCACCAGCCTTGGAACAAAGTTTGAATCAGGCATTGAGCTCGATTGCAGCGGGAGCGTGGACAGTACCTGCAGGGACAACAAATTCTTTATTGATTCATAATTTTGCAAGACCCTATATTGCTGGAACAGCAAATTACTCTAATTTAATGAGAATGCTCTATTCAGATCCTGTTTATCTCATAAAATCTGTAGATACAACTAGTGGCGCTATTTCGGCTTTTTCTTTTGTTTATCCAACTACAGGAACCACAGCTACATATTCGCCTATTGCTGGAACTGTATATACCTTATCCACATCTCAAACTATGCAGACAGCTCTTGGATCTGTAGGTGGGAAGACATACTATTCCCAATACTATCCTAAAATTAATGATCTTCTGTCCGATCAGGCGAAACAAGGATCAGATTTATATAAGTTTTATGCTCAAATCGCATATAACGATGTGCGACAACCTTCGCCAGATTTGAATCCGATTTATTCCTCCAGTCTTGTTTATCAAATGGCTTATTATCAAGAATTGATGGACTACCTGAATAATTCAATTTTGCCTCAATTGCAGGCTGATTTGATTAACAAGCAAACCGCTCTCGCACAGATGCTTTTACAAACGAGTGGTGGGTATTATGAGCAATTGCAAAAATTACAACATGAGCAGGTAGAATTACTTGATCTGGATTATACGCAGATCGGTATTAAGCTGGCTCCTTATAACACAAAATCTTATGGTTTAAGTGGTAGCTTGGTTATTAATGGCACACCTTGGAAGTTTTTCGATGATTGTATTGTGAATACTGCTGCTGTTAGTATGGGAATTGCTAACGCAGGGTCGATTAGTCCACTTCTTCAAGATACCGTGCCCGCAGAAGTTCCTTCTGTGCGTTTAGAACAGCTCGATGTTGCAACTAATAAAGACGGAAGCTTAAGTGGAATATTTAAAATTCGATTGAAAATTGATTTTTATATTGAAAATCTTTCAGGTGATGAAGATGTGACTTTAAAATTGAGATTGTATTATGTCGATAGCGATGGAAATATGCGCAATCTTCCAGTAGGAAGTGTTTTAAAAGTGATTTCTTCTGGTGATGCATCAACAGAGGCGGCTTGGTCTTTGAATTCTTTAGCAGCTACAGCGGGAATTTATTCATCAAGCCCGCAATTTGAGCGAAGCCCGATTATTCTTCCTCAAGATCCTTCAAAAAATCAAAATGAAGTCACAACAACACAGCTCAATACTTATAAAACCTCTTTAGAAAAAGCAAGGCATTTTGTTGAAGAAATCGAAGTCGAAATTCCAATTTTTGATACCATTTTTGCTTTGTCTGGCAGTCTGAACGCAGGAACAATTGATGCGAATGCTCAATTGCAAATTATATCTTCAACACAATCTCCTTCTATTGATAAAGAAATTACAAGCAGTCTGACTTTAAGCAGCCATAGTAGTATTGATTACTATCCAATATCTTATGTCAATGCTAATGGGCAGCCGATCATCCAAAATGAAAAGAAACTGTTTGATGCTATTAAGCCGAGCAGTTTTAGTTTGATTCCTTTCTTATTAGAGATTTATGATAAAGCCTACAATAAGGGCTATGACGATTATAGTGTTGTACAAGAATCGAAAATCTCTTTTGTTGCAAATGGAAAATCATATATCCAATTTATGATGGGTGATTTAAGTAATTTCCCAAATTTTGGATCTCAGGAAAAAACGAATAAAGTTCAAGATGCTATTTCTACGGGAACTATTACTGGTTCTGCTTTGGAATATATTTACGATCGCTGGAAAGATTCATGGTTTAATTCACCTGCTGCTGTTGCATATTTTTATAATAAATATGCAGGATGTCTATATAATACTGAGGTGTCATTAAATAAATTTCTCATAGAAATGTGGACTAAGATTTATCGAGACCAGGAATTATTGGATGCTATCGCTCTGTACAGTCAGAATCATCAGGCAGAATTTGCGGGACCCATCACTGTAGATCAAGTTCAAAGCGCTTTAAATCTTTCTGCGCAATTAGGACTTATAGATAAAATCGATCTTAGAGACTTTTATATATCTGGACAATTTTCTCGTCTTTTATTTGATAAAATTTTAGGGCAATTCTATCTCAATAGTCTTTCTGTTGATTTAAATATTGAAAATACAGTCAGCAATGCAGATTATCTGAAAACATATGTCGCACGGTTCAATCAGCTTTCTTCAGTTTCAGGACTGTGGTTAGATTATGATGCTACAAATGCACAAATTTCTGTGCATCAAACCAACCCAGTACAAGCTTTTGGCCATGGGATCTATTTTTGGTATCCGCAAACATTGTTTACGAATGCGACTCCTCTTATTAAGCTCACAAGTGCAGAGTCTCAATCCTTAACATATTATCGTGTCAGTAATAACGGGAATCTAGCTCAGGCCACTCTTTTGAGCGGAGTGAGAGCTGTTCCCAATATATGGTATGCTGTTACGCATTTAGATGATCAATCTAACAGAATCATAGACGCATATATTCGCTATGATACCTTGCTCTCTGCTTATCAGCTTGTGCAAGCAACACAAGTCGATTTAGATATGTACGCAGTGCAAACTAATGGCATCCAATCTTTGGTGCATCCAAGAACTATACCGCAAAACTCTGATATTAGTAGTGCTGATTCATTATATCTCGATTGGATCGAGTTGAAAAATCTTGGAGGCGGTCTGAATTCAAATATGTGGAGTCCTTCAGCACAGCCAATTAATGATATTACGAAATATGCGTCTGATACAATTGGAAAATCTTGGTTGACGAATACACTGACAACGTCCGCGCTCAATACGTACTTTGCAGGTCAGAATTTTCTCTCTAAAACTGGCTCCAGCGCGCCTTTGAGTTTGTATGTACAAAATGGATCGGTGAATAGCAGTACTCCAGCTGCTGCATTTTTTGAAATGTACGATCTCTCTGATCTTTTGCTAGAAGTGCAAGATGGAATCAATACAGTAGAAAACAATATGAATCAGTGGATTAAAACGCAAAATGCATTCATTACAACACCGGCTATCGATCCAAGGCCTTTTACAGAGATCTTTTTTATGCCCCCTTATGGAGCTGATGCTGATTATGTCATCAATGGATTTTATCAGATTAGCGGTGATAGCAATGCAACCGTTCTGCCTTCAATGGTCTTTATTGTAGGTTTGCAGCCCGATCCGAATTTGGATACGACTGTCACGTCTTTAGGTGTAGATAGTTTGCAAACTTATTCGCGTTTTGATCAAGATCCGCATTATTTTATTTCTCCTAGAGGAACCTTTAAATTGGGCATGACTGTCGCTTATCAAAATAGAAATATTTATAATGCGAGAAGATTAACAGTTGTTGTGAATATTCCAACAGACAATCCTTATGATATTCAGCTCATTTCTAAAAATGATGGGAGCGATTGGATTGTCCAAAATATGTATCCACTGCAAGCCAGCGATGGTACTAATCTCACAAATGCATTGAATACTCTACTCCAAGGAACAAGCAGAATTTTGGCTCAAAGTACGAACTTGGTTTTGGTACCAAAGGGTGCGAATAATGTTTATACAATCCCTCTGACCACAGGTATGAATGCTTCAGCTGTTGTTGATAAAATTAATCAATACAGTATGTTAACAGGATTCTTTGCGACACTCAGTACGAATGGACAAACCATAGCCACAACATTTGGAGTCACAGATCCTCAAGCAAATAGCGCGATTGATACGATTACGTTGAGCTCTAAATCTTATAGTCTCACAAATCCAAGAACAGACTATTTTGTTATGACAAAAGATTTTGAAGATGGTTTTGGCTCCGATCTCTATGCGAACAATTTACTTTTTTCTTATGATCTGAATAAAACGCGATCTCTTGTCGGTCTGACAAATTTTGGATTTGTGAATGCTCAGTTGATCTCAGTTTCTTATCCGCAGAATACAGATCTGTCCCCTGGACCTATTCCGTCGTCCTTAATTAACCCAACTGACGATCAGCTTGAGCAAATTATTAATCCGAATGATATTGTCCAACTTACAGGCGCCGATCATTATTTTCTTTCTTCCGGTTTGTTGACCAATCCGATTTTTGCAAATTTTGACTACACAACCCGCACTTCGCAAACGCAATTTTCTGTTTCGAAATATTTGCAAAATGTCGGTTCAATCGGTAACGCTTATAGTGCGTTTATTACTGGTGTCGGCTCAGATCACCAAAATTATCTTGTTCAGTCTCCTCAGCTGTCTCAAATGATGTTTACATGGTCTAGAGCGCCTCAAAGCGGAAGCACGACAGATTTGGGGTATAATATTTTGGAATATTATACAAAATCTGCAAGGACTGATCTGACTTCTTCGAGCTTTAGTATTATTAATCAGTCCTCTAGGGTGAATTACAATACTTATGATGGTGGTCAATATTTCAATTATGGGACAGTCTCGTATCTATCCTCTCGATCAGTGACCTATGTTGGTTCAGAGCGTAATTTCGATTTTCTTGTGGGGAGTGCTGGATCTGATTTTCTTATTGCTGGTCGAGGTTTGCAGGGTGCAGCTGCAAATGCGCCGGTTTATCTGAATTTACAAACAGATTTTTCCATTGGAACAGGTGTATCAGAAACCTTGGGATATAATGACAGAAGCTCTATTCAAACATTTGCAGTGCGTGATGTTCTTGTTGGTGGCGCTGGAGATGATTATTTCTTTACTCACAATGGATTATTAAATGGTGCAGTTGACCTTTTGAATCAAAATGCGGTTGATTTCAACACTAATGTGGGCTGTTTGGTCGTCGCTGGACCAGGAAATAATCATATTTATAGTGGGTATGGAAGTAGCGTTATTTTACTTGCAAGCTCTGTCGCATTGCAGGGTTATCATTTTGTAAATGCAACAACAGCCCCTATGCTTGTTGAAGCAGGTAATGCCTTAATCGCTTCAGACAGTGATGTGTTCCGTCTTATGAATCAAACGCCGAGTGGATTGGTTCCTGCGATTTTCAGTGCTGGCGGAGTATCAGGATCTTCTTCAGGCTCGGTCAGCCCTTTGTATTCTAACAGCGGGTATGATGTCATCCATTATTCTTTAGATGGTGTCTTGCCAGACTGCCCATCTCATCGAGATATTATTTACTTTTTTTCAAAACCAGACAAAATCGACCTGTCTAGCTTGCTAAATGATTTGGGCGTTCCTTTAGAAGAAAGAACAATTTTTAATACGGCAAGTTCTCAAGCTCCTGGGGTCATTTATTTAGAGGATATTTCAAATAGTGATATTTTTCATCCTCTTGCAAATAGCGGCATTTCAAGCGCTACAGAAGTTTATGTTAAATATGCTGGACATGATTATTATATTGCTGATATTTATGGGATGGAGCCATCTGATTTTACGACAACAATTCGTAGTACAGATGATGCGACCCCGATGTTCTTTATTGTTGTATAATGCAGGAAGTTTATTATGAAGCAGCTTGTTTCTTCGTTAAAAGTAAAAAAAAGGAGTCTCAATTCGCAGACTCCTGCTAAAATATGCCCTCAGTGCAATTTTTTAGCCTCTAAAGAAACATGGGCCTTATTATATGAAGTCTGCCCTTCTTGCGAGTATCATGACAAGTTACCTTTTGCACAGCGAGTTTCTTTGATGTGCGATCATGTCGAAGAAATTTTAGGTGAAAATCACCATGCTAAAAATTGGTTGGAATTTTTTGATCAAAAGTCGTATACATCTCGTTTAGAAAGCGCGATAAAAAGCACAAAAAGAACTGAGGCTTTAAATGTTTTTGTCGGATCTCTGCAAGGAGATAGAGCTGTTTTTGCAATTTTTGATTTTGATTTTATTGCTGGATCAATGAGCTCTGCGGTGGGCGAAAGGTTTTTAGTAGGGGTCCGTACTGCTCTTGCTCAAGGTCTACCTTTGATTTGTTACGCAAGTAGCGGAGGTGCAAGAATGCAGGAAGGGTTATATTCTTTACTACAGATGAAAAGAACAGCAACAGCATTAGTTTTGCTGGCTGAAGCGCGTCTGCCATACATCGTGATACAAGGATCGCCGTGCATGGGAGGAGTCACTGCTTCTCTGGCAAGTTTGGGCGATTTGCATCTTGCTGAGCCTGGTGCCTTAATAGGCTTTTCAGGGCCTCGAGTAATTGCACAAACAGTCGCTAAAACATTACCAGATGGTTTTCAAAAAAGTGAATTTTTACTTCAACATGGATTTATCGATCAGATAGTGCCACGATCTCAATTAGTATCTGTGCTTTGTGGATGGTTGAAGAAATTTCGCTTAGCCCGAAAGAGTTATGCATGTTAAATATCATCGATTGCATTTTTATTTCCATAGTCATTTTTTGCTCCTTTAAGGGAGGCTACAGAGGTATTCTTGCACAGATGAGATCTTTTATCCCCCTTATCACATCTGTATTGGTATTTTTTCTTGTGCCAATTTTGATGCCATTATTGTTCTCATCCTCGCAAAGCGTATTGCCTTACTGGGTGATATCATTGCTTATAGCGATTATTTTGTATCCTTTTTGGAATGCAGTCTTTTTTTCCTTACAATTAGGATTGAAAATGACCTCTTTAACGGTGCTTGATCGTGTGCTGGGGGCTATGATCGGGCTGGCTCAGGGCGTTTTATATATTAGCTTAATCGTATTGTGCCTCTCTATCACACCGTTATCTGTAGATAAAATGCTTCAAAAATCTCGTATTTATTCTTGTGTTTTGTATTATATTGATATGTTACCTGTTCAGTATTTATGGAATCGCTTGCAAAATAAAACTCAAACTTTTTGGCCGAATATTTCAAAGTGGTCTTCTTTTGCATTTTGATTTTATAAAAAATCAATCGAACTGTCGGAGTCTATTTTTAAATAATGAATCGATCCATCATCCCAAGAGCTCAGTTGGTATCGCAAATAATCTTGTTCTTGTCTTTTGATTTTTTTATGTAAATGGCCATGAATAAGAATATTTGGTTTTGTTTGTGGGAAATAGTTCTTCAGCCACAGGGTATGATTGATTGGAACATTTTTTTCTTGTCCGATCGCTGCGGATTGTTGTTTTCTATACTTGCGCCCTGTTGTCCAAAGAATTTTTCTGAGATTTACGGGAAGGAAATTAAAAAATTTCATAAAAATCTGATGTCTCAAAATGTAACGAAGGTATTGATAGGGATAATCTTCCAGACCGGGCTCATCGCCATGTAAAAGTCCGATTTTATCATTACCCCAAAAGACAATAGCACCAGAAGTGATCGGTTTGAGCCCGCTTCTTTCGAAAAATTTTTTAGAGCATAAAAAATCTCGATTACCAGGTAAAAAATAAATAGGGAATGGGCAGTTTACAAAGCATTGCTCCCATTGCTGATAGTTATGATTATGGTGATCGTCTCCCCACCAGCATTCAAATAAATCTCCTAGAATATAGAGGGCGTGTGCTTTTTTTTTAATATCTTGTAGAAAGATATAAAAGGGATGAGTGTTGATAGACATTCTTCCTTCATGACTCAGGTGGAGATCAGAGATAAAATAAATGGCCTTCAAGCTCATGATGAAAAAAATAATTTTTTTTAGTATAGAGATCTTTGTTGTTTTGTGAAAATTCATCTATCGATTGATATATGAAACAGCAGAGATCCTCGCTACCCTTGGCTGCTTTTGTAGATAAAAGGCTTATAGACATCGTGGAAAAAAAGGTCGATAATAGTCTGAGTTAACAGATTTTTCTTTTTTTAAAACGATTTTATATCATTTTGAGGATTTATATGCTCTCTTCTTCTCGTGTTGTTACACGCTTTGCTCCCAGCCCCACAGGATATATGACACTTGGTAATTATCGCACAGCATTATGGGCCTATCTTTACGCATTGAAACATCAAGGTCGATTTCTGCTGAGAATCGAAGATACTGATTCAGCGAGATCACAGGATGATTATGTGGAAGGATTATTTCGTGATTTGCGTGATATGGGGATTCAATTTGATTCATCTGAGGTTTGGTATCAATCAAAAAGAAATGAGATCTATAATCAAATTCTTGATGAACTTAATAAAAGCGGGCAGCTTTATGAGTGTTTTTGTACTGCTCAAGAGCTTGAACTAGAGAGAAAGGTGCAGCTGGCTCAAAAAAAACCGCCGAGATATAGTGGTCGTTGTAGACATTTGAGCGAAGAGCAAAAGAAAGCTTTGCGCGCGCAGGGTAAAGAATCAGTTTTAAGATTTTCAGTTCAGGTACCCCTGATCGAGATGACAGATCTCGTTTTAGGACCGAAAAGCTTTTTCGGTGATGATATTGGCGATTTTGTTGTGAGAAAATCTGATGGTGATTCTACTTTTTTCTTCTCTAATGCGATGGATGACTCCTTGTCCGGAGTGACGCATGCGTTGAGAGGGGATGATCATCTGACAAATACACCGCGACAACTCGCCTTATTACGTTCCTTGGGCATGAAAGAGCCTTCGTACGGTCATCTTCCTTTAATTTTAGGACACGATCACAAGCCACTTTCAAAGCGTAATGGTTCGGTTGCCATTTCACAGTTGTTAGCGCAGGGATATACAGCCGATGCGATTAATAATTATTGTGCTCGTTTAGGGCATCATATTGAATCACAGGAACTGTTGTCTCTTGATGCGTTGGCGCAGCATTTTTCTTTAGATCATATTTCAGCGAGTGCGGCACATTTCGATCCCGCACAGCTGCTTTTTTGGCAAAAGAAAGCATTAATGTTGCGTTCATTGGATGAGTGGAATCAAGTGATTTCTGATTATTTAAGATCCGAGACAGTGCGGAATCTTTCTCAATTTTCTCAAATTGTTGCCTCAGAGATATTAGTTCTCGCAGATCTTGATATGTGGTACCAAATTTTACATACAGCCCAGGCGGTTGATTTGAAAAATTTTGATTTTTCTCAATACGGCTGGAATCCAGATCTGATTTCTGAAATTCATCAAAAAATTGGACAACCATGGGCCGAGATTTTAAATGTTCTGCAACAGAATGGAATAAAAGGAAAAAAAGCTTTTTATCCGCTTCGTTATCTCTTGACCGGAAAAGCTGAAGGTCCACATTTAGAACCAATGTATCAGTATATAGATCCTGAAATTTTAAAAACAAGGTTGCAAGCTATTTTATGATAAAAATCTATAATTCTTTGACACAAAACTGGCATACCTTTGATAAAAGGTCAGAAAAATTCCATGCTTATTCATGTGGTGTGACTGTCTACGATCATTGTCATTTGGGACATGGACGCGTTTTTGTTGTCCAGGATGTTTTGTATCGGTTTTTGAGAGATCGTGGATACAATCCGTATTTTATTAGAAACATCACTGATGTTGATGATAAAATTCTTAAAAAAGCTCAAGCACTGACCTGCGATCCTCGTTTGGTTACAGAGGAATACACGCGCTCCATGCATCACGATTTGCTTAACTTAAATTGTTTAGCTCCTGATTCAGAGCCAAGAGCGACAGAATATATTTCAAAAATGATCTCGATGATTGAAATGATGTTGAGTAAAGGGCACGCTTATATTTCTGAAGACGATGTCTTGTTTTCCGTGCATTCTTTTGAAAAATATGGACAGCTTTCACATCAAAATCTTGAACAGCTGAATGCTGGGGCACGTGTCCAAACAGATGAATTGAAGCAGCATCACTGTGATTTTGTGCTATGGAAAAAGGTCTACGATGATTCATTAAGTTGGGACAGTCCCTGGGGGAAGGGGAGACCTGGATGGCATATTGAATGTTCAGCTATGATTTCTGGTCATTGTTCACATTCTTTAGATTTGCATATTGGTGGGATGGATTTGAAATTTCCTCATCATGAAAATGAAATCGCGCAATCAGAAAGCTGTTTTCATCATCCGCTTGCTCAGTGTTGGATGCATATTGGCTTTGTGACAGTTGATGATGAAAAAATGGCTAAATCTTTAGGGAATTTTACTTATCTTGCAGATGCCTTGAAAGCCTTGTCATCGCAAACATTGCGTTATTTATATTTGATGACACATTATCGTCAGCCTTTACCTTGGACGGAGCAAAGAGTGCTTCAAGCTCAAAGCGCGATTCGTGGTTTTTTAGATAGTATACAGGATTATTATCCCTTTGAGCTGCCTAGCCAACAAAACAAAGACACGCTGGTGTGGGAGGCGCTCAATCGCTCGTTGGCCGATGATCTCAATACTCCTTTGGCCATTACTGAATTTCAATCACAATGGGCTTTATTAAAATTGTATTCAGACGATCGCCGTACACAGATTCTTTCGACTTTATTGCAGTGGTTCAACGAGATCTTGGGTATTAATTTAAAGGAAATGTATCGACCACTTTTAGGCTTGGAATCTTTAGATCCAGCGCTGCAGCATTTGGCGCAAGAGCGTCTTGTTGCTAAAAGTCAAAAAGATTATCAGCGTGCTGACGATCTCAGAAAGCTGATTGAGAAAAATGGTTTTGATGTGGTGGATAGAAAAGAGGGCACCTTTTATCGAGAGCAAATCTGAAAGAATTGTTCTGTCTAGGAATCAGCAGAATTTTTTAAATTTTGCTGATTCCAATATCTTTCTCTTTCTTTTTTTCAATGAGATAGCTGTAAACGCTATTTTTTGAAACTCCAAAATGTGTTGCAATCCAATTCGCGGTTTTTTTATCTCCTAGGTCCTGTGCAAGAGATAAGGCTGCCTTATGCCAAGTAGAGTTTTTTTGAGGCGTGCACTCCCAAGCAATAATCCATTCTCCACGAATCATATCTGGATTTTGTTCTAAGAAAGATAGAATCTCTTGCGGTGTTCCTTGGAGATAGGTTTCAAATTTTTTTGTCAGTTCTTTGGCAATACGGATGAGTGTTTCAGGATAAGTTTGAAAAAATTTTGCAGAAAATTTGATCGTTTCTAAAATTCTATGTGGGCTTTCAAAGGCAATCCAGAGCCCGCCATTTTCTTGCATTTTTTGAAAATATTCCTCTTGTTCTCCCGTGCTACGGGGTAGAAATCCTAAGAAATGCCATTGAGATTTTGTATATCCACACAAGCTTAAAAAAGTAGTTAAGGCGGAGGCTCCAGGTAAGGCACAGATGTGAATATTTTTTTTTCGTAAATACGAGACAATCACAGCTCCTGGATCGCAGATAGCAGGTGTCCCGCAATCTGAGACTAATGCTGCATTTTCGCCCTGAGTTAAATGATGATAAACGTACTCACAAATCTCATGCTCTTTATACGCATCGCCTCTGATGAGTTTTTGTTTTGTGAGCAATTTTTGGCTTTTGAGATACAACATCGTATTGCGAGTATCCTCGCAGATAATCAGAGGCGTTTTTTCTAGCACTTCTCTTGCTCTTAGAGTAAGATCATCTGGGTGTCCTATTGGCATGGAGATAAGATAAAATGTTCCATAATCGTTATTCATGGTATTCCTATTTTGTAATTTTAATTATCTCTTTTGCTCACACTGCTCAAGATGATTTTTTATCTGAACAATCTCTGTTCTATGATACTGAGGATGTCGAAATCTTACTCAAGCAAAATGGAGAAAAATCCTGTGAAATCGAAAATTTTCTAGCACATTGGTTATATTATCATGAAACTTGGTCTCAGGCATATGAATATAATGAAGGATTACTGGAGAATCCTGCTTGTGGTTTATACCATACTCATGCACGCATTTTAAAAGCACAGCTTTTGCAGAAGAAACAGAATTGGAATCAAGGTGTTTTTGCATTAAACCCTTTAATTTTGGAGAAAAAAACACCTTTTTATCAAAGAGCTTTGTCTTTAACAGAGTCGCTTTTTAAGTCGAGAATCCGCTCTGTCCATGATCTTTCACCACAAGAAGAATGTTTAATAGAGAATCAAAAACAGCTTTTAGAGCGTGCTCATCATGCGCAAGTTGAGGGCTCGTTGCAACTTATGATTCTTACAGATTGTGCACTGACAGATTTTGAGCAAAAAGTCATTCTTGAACATTTTTCACATAATCAGAATATTGACAAAATACAGATCGTATTGCGTGAAGACGTAATACAAAAAGATATTTTAGAACTTGCAAAAGATCATTATATTCTGACTTTGCATCTTAAAAAACCATTAGAACAATTGTGGTTTATCACATCAAAAGGGACTTTGCAGACCCAGCCTGAATTTTTTAAAAAACATCGTAAAAATGATTTTTTGATGATGAATCATACATGGTCCTATACGCTGAGTTTGCTTTACGATTCCAATCCAATTGTTCCATATTATATTTTTTATAATCCCAAAGAGCTTCCAGCTGATTATGTTCATTTATTGAAAGCATTACCACAAGCCTATTATATCGACCCGTTTTCACCGGACTTAGGCATTAGCGCCCTTGTGAACCAGCCTCAACGTGACATGTTGTTTAGAAAAATTTTGCCTGATTCTAAGTATATTTCTCAACCAGCAACGTTGCCTTATGGTTTGGCATTTTTAGGTGGGGCTCGTAATGGAGAGCTTCTTTATCAATATCTTTCTAAATTTTATACGAAAAACATCTTTTTTTCTTTATATCCTCCAGGGCAAAAAAAACAAAATATGCCAGCACTGTATTTGTATGATTCAGACATTAACTTTGAAGAAAAAGAGTTGTATGATTGGATGAACATTTTGTGTAAGTTATCGGTTTTTTTAGAAGATCCGGTCGCTTTTCATCAGGGAGAGCTAGGACTGTATCTTGCTCAAAATCAGATGATACGTATTAGGAAAGAATGGAGAACTCTTGTAATAGAGAGCTCATCTGCTCATATTTCTCTAAAATCATAGGCGATCTGAGCACCATATATAGACTCAGCATTATGAAAGCTTCTGCAAAGTAAGATGTGGCTTGTTTGATAGATAGACTGTAAATTTTTGGACAAATGATATGATCAAGAAAAGAGTTTTTGAGTATAACGAGACATAACAAGACAATGCCCCAGGCCCATAAAGAAGTTTTGAGAAGAAAAAGACATACAGTGAGGTTGATGATCGCAGGAGTCATTGGCATTTTATAATAAGCAGGGTGTGCATGTCCCACTGCATAGACGGCTAAAAATCCAAAATTCAAAGAGGCGAGTTGTTTTAAAAATGTTTTTTGAATGAGCAAATCATCACCTAAGATGGTTCTAGATAGTGCAAGAAATAAAAAACCTTGAAAGATAAACGATAGACCAGGAGTTTCTTTTTCCTGAGATCGAAAAAATATAGAGCGATTTACTGCATGTAAAATAAAAAACACGCATACGAGATACCATACAAACCATCCGATCAATACGATAAAAGATGGTTCTGTGAATAAAGGAAAGAGTCTTTCATAAAAATTCAGCCCTGTGATGAGTGATATCAAGATGATGAGGATTTTTGATAAACCGCAACACATCCAAACACAACAAAGGAGTAGACATGAGGCATAATGTCCAATCATTGCCATTTCTGTGCGTTGGATCAGGGCTAACATCAACAGCTGCACGAGTGCTAGGCTCAGAGAAAGTACAAGCTCTGTTTGTTTGGTCTTTAATCGGACTAGCGCTTCATGATAAAAAAAACTACAAATCGCTCCATACACAGTATAAATCAACATCTTTTTTCTGATCAGCATTTCTTTCAGGCAGTGTACAATACGCGAGAAAATTTTTCCTCTGTCATCTTGAGTCACTGTTCTTAAGCGACTCAATTTTTATAGTCTCTGCTAAACTTTTAGGTATTATTGAGCGATTTTTAAATTTTTATGGCTACAGCCCCTATTCATCCTTATGTTTGCGGATCAATTGATATAGGGACTTGTGGTGTTCGGGTTTGTTTAGGTGTGCCTTTTTCCGACAAGTGGCAAATTTTAGGATGGAGTGCATGCCCAAATTCGTATATGAAAAAAAGTTTTTATGAAGATGATGATAAAATTTTTAAACTGATTCAATCTTGTTGGGAACAGGCTCTTTTGCAGGCACAATGTGATTATGTTGATTATTTAGCAATTAATATTCCTGCTCATTATGTGAGTGATGCACTCAGCCATCAATATCTTTCTCAAAATCGGATTTTTTCAAATTCTCATGATTTAATGAATCATGATAAAGCATTAGAGAAATTCTTTTACAAATTGCAGAACAAGTTAGAGTCTGTGCAGGCTTATTTATACTGCGATATTTTAGCCATTTCACAAATTGTTACCGATTTACAAGAACAAAAGCAAAAAACTTTAGTCATTGATTTAGGTGCCGGGACAACAAAATGGCTTTATTTTTCTCCTCAAGGCGTAGAGCAGATCGGTTCGCTTCCGATTGGTGGCGATCAAATGACAACAGATTTAGCCTTAGGTCTCTCTATATCAGCATCTACCGCAGAAATTCTAAAGATCAGATATGTTTCCTTAGCAACCTGTCCGAATACTTTAGATTTTTCTCAAAAAGAATTTAGCTTGCCGATTACTCAGAATTTAATTGTGAATTCAGAGACTCTTTCGTATATGAATCATATTGTGACTCTTCGCTTGGAAGAGATTTTTAGTCTCATTCTCGAGAGACTGAACAAAAATCATGTGACCCATATTGATAATGTTATTCTGAGCGGGGGCGCAAGTCGGATCTATGGTCTGAGCGCTCTTGCTCAGGAAATTTTTTCTTCACCTGTTCGAACAGCGAAACCATTTTTAGTGACCGATCCTGTTCCAAATTTTTTTGGACAACCGAATTCCATTACAGTGATGAGTTTATTAAATATGCTCAGAAATGAAGCGGATAAAAAGAGAGAAAAACAAAATCTATTCAAAAGATTTTTTAATAAGATTCAGAATTTTGTGTCCAAATAACTTTTACTAAAGGAGTGTTCCTATGAATATTGAATTTATTGATCCAGTAAATCCGAATCCTAAAATTCTTGTTGTAGGTGTAGGCGGAGGTGGGTGCAATGCGATTGAGCACATGGTCAAGCATAAAATTCACGCTGTGGAGTTTATTGCTGCTAATACTGATAAGCAAGCATTAGATCAATCTGGGGCTCATCATGTTTTGCAATTAGGATTAAATCTCACTCGTGGTTTGGGTGCTGGTGCAAATCCTGAGATTGGTCGTAAAGCTGCAGATGAAGATAGACAAGCGATTGAAATCTTGCTTAAAGATGCAGATATGGTGTTTATTACCGCAGGAATGGGGGGTGGCACAGGAACCGGAGCCGCGCCTGTTATTGCAGAAGTTGCTCGTTCTTTAGGTGCATTAACTGTTGCAGTTGTCACGAAGCCTTTTCCTTTTGAAGGGCATAAACGTCAAAATGTTGCTTTACAAGGTATCGAAGAGCTCAGACAGAGAGTAGATTCTTTAATTACAATTCCAAATGAGAAGCTCTTGAGTGTCCTGGGAAAGAAAGTGACACTTTTGGATGCGTTTGCTGCTGCAAATGATGTCTTATTAGGCGCTGTCCAAGGTATTGCAGATTTAATCACCAAGCCTGGATTAATTAATGTCGATTTTGCAGATGTTCGCACTGTGATGAGTGAAATGGGACATGCCATGATGGGCTGCGGTATTGGTGAGGGCACAGATCGTGCTCAACAGGCAGCGGAAAGAGCAATACATTCGCCTTTATTGGATGCTGTGGATCTCAGTGGAGCGAAGGGTGTGTTAGTGAATATCACTGCGGGAGCTGATTTAAGTATCGCAGAATTTGAGATTATTGGAGAGGTCATTCGTGGATTTACTACTCCTGAAGCGACAGTGATTCTGGGGACTGTGATTGATTCTGACGTGCGCGACCAATTAATGGTTACCTTAGTTGCGACCGGGCTCAGCTCACCTTCTGGTGCACCTTTAGACCATAGTTTGAAAACAGATGCTTTGGCTATGCATAAAATGAGCTTGTCGAAAAAAAATGCTCAAGGGCAGCCTGTTGATTATTTTGATATACCAACTTTTTTGCGTCGAAGAACACAAGAAGAGGTTTAAGATGCGTTTTGACTATTCGCATAGCCATTTTTTTCAGAAAACGATCAAAAGACCAATCTCTTTTCATGGGATTGGTCTACATAGCGGGCTCGAGTCCACATTAATTCTCCGACCTGCACCTGTAAATACGGGAGTTATTTTTGTAAAACATGATACTGTGATCCCTGCGCATTACGATTATGTGATTTCGACAAGCTATTGTACCACACTCGGCAAAGATCATATTGAAATCAAAACAGTTGAGCATTTTTTAGCCGCTCTTTCATTCTTAGGAATAGATAATCTTATTTGTGAAATTTCGGGATTGGAGCTGCCTATTTTAGATGGTTCCAGCTCTATTTTTTGTGAAAAAATTCTCAATAATGGATTAGAGGTCTTCGATATTCCAAAAAAATGGGCCCTTGTTACTTCCGTGGTTCATGCTCAGTATCAAAAAGCGTATGGCTTTTTAGAGCCGTATCATTGTCCTCTAGTCTCGGTTGTTTTAGAATATCAGCATCCTTGTTTACCTCTAGAAAGTTTGCACGCTCAAGGAAATCTTTTGGATAAAAATCTTGTGCAGGATATGAGTTTCGCCCGCACTTATGGTTTTGAAAAAGATAAACTCTTTTATCAAAAACATGAACTGGCCCAAGGTGCGAGTCCTGCGAATGCGATTATTTTCGGTGATAAGACCATTGTGAATCCAGAAGGATTGAGATATCCCAATGAGATTGCAAGACATAAGGTTTTGGATTGTGTAGGGGATTTATTTCTTTTTGGATATTTTGTATGGGGCAGGTATTGCGCTACCCATCCGGGCCATGGGTTGACCCTCTCTCTCATGAGGGAATTGAGCGCTCAGTCCGCTTTCCGTTTTGTGTCTTCAGAGGAAATTGTTTCTTGTTATGTCGATTGAAAAAAAAATTTATAGAATTGATGAATTCTTAGAAAATCATTCTTGTCTTTATCAGCATGCAAAGACAAGCAATAAGAATCAGATGCAGCAAAGTGATGCTGCTTTAATAGCTCAGATGAATCAGCATTTGCAAGATATAGAAATTCTATCGTTAGATCGTGACAGAAAAAAAATTTATGCGCTCAAGAAGTGCACGACTTCGTTTCAAAATTCTCTACGTTCTGTGTTAAAATCGATGATTATAGAATATTTCGGCACCTCAGCTTCGCAGTGGACAATTTCTTGGGTGCAGAGTCGATATCATAAGGATCGTGGATTGTGATGAATTGGTTATTCAAAATTTTTGGCTCAAAAAATGATCGTCTTATTAGTCAATACAAAAAAACTCTTACTAAGAGCACTCAACCGCATTATGAACGATTGCAAAAAATGGATCGACAGGAGCTGAATGATTGTTGGCAAGATTTTTTACAAAAGCGTACAGATTATGCATATCGTGAAAGAAGAGCATTAGTTTTTGCTTTTGTTAGACGTTATTCAGAGCTTGTATTGGGTTTAAAACACTATGATATGCAGCTCGTAGGAGGTATGGCTTTATCTGACGGACATATCGCAGAAATGGCGACTGGGGAAGGGAAAACACTCGTCGCAACAGCGCCTTCTATTTTTGAATCATTAGAAGGGCACAAAGTGTTTGTTGTGACTGTTAATGACTATCTGGCCTCTCGTGATGCTCATCTCAATTTGCCACTCTATCAGGCGATGGGCTTAAGTGTTGGAATTGTAACGAATCATACTCCTACAAATGAAAAAAAGTTATCCTATCAAAAAGATATTGTTTATGTGACGAATACTCGTTTGGGCTTCGATTATCTTGAAGATCGTACAGCGATGAGACCCGAAGATTTGATTTTACCATCCTTAGATTTTGTTATTATTGATGAAGTTGATTCGATTTTAATTGATGAAGCCAGAAAGCCTCTGATTATCTCAGCATCTAAAGCTCAAGATCTTTCTTTGTACCCTAAGGTAAGAGAGTTGATTCCGCACTTGACCTTGGTCTCCGATCCTTTGATGCCGGACAGTGGGGATTTTAATATTGACATTAAAACACAACATCTTGATTTAACAGAGACAGGTCATATTCATCTTGAAAGAATTTGTCGTGAAAAAGAACTCATTGGTCCAGAGGAATCACTATACGATCCTCAATATGCAGAGTTAATGCATTTAATTCATATTTCACTCAAGGCTGAATATCTTTATCATAAAGAAAAGGATTATCTTGTTATTCATGGCCAAGTTGTGATTGTCAATGAGCATACAGGGCGTCTTTCTCAAGGGCAGCGTTTATCTGAGGGGCTGCATCAGGCACTTGAAGCTAAAGAAGGTGTAGAAATTCAAAAAGAATCTATGACTATTGCATCGATTACCTATCAGAATTTTTTTAAAAAATTTAAAAAAATTGCCGGTATGACAGGAACTGCAGACACAGAGGCGAGAGAGTTTCATGAAATTTATGGCCTGGATGTTGTTGTCATTCCTTCCAATAAACCGGTGATCCGCCAAGATAAACCAGATTTAATTTTTGTGAATCAGGAGATGCAAGAGCGTGCTTTAATTCAAGCAATTATTGAGCATCATCAAGTTGGGCGACCAATTTTAGTAGGGACGCGTTCAATCGATCGTTCAGAGCATTTATCGTTGTTATTACACAAGCAGAAGATACCTCATACTGTTCTCAATGCTAAGTATCATGAGCAAGAAGCTGAAATTATTGCTCAGGCTGGCAAAAAAGGCGCAGTTACGATTGCAACCAATATGGCAGGTCGGGGAACTGATGTCATTCTTGGTGGGACATACGCGCATTTTCAAGCTCAATATCCCCAAGGATCGCTCAATGAGTGGAAAGAATTGCAAGATGAGGTTCGTCATCTAGGTGGTTTGCAAGTTTTAGGGTGTGAAAGGAACGACTCACGACGAATTGATTTGCAGCTTAGGGGGCGCTCTGGTCGACAAGGCGATCCAGGTTCTTCTCAGTTTTATGTTCATCTCGACGATCAATTGCTCAAGGTCCTACCTAGGTCCATTGTAGATTTGATTCGATATTGTCATCCCAATCATGAAGAGCCGATTTCCGATCCGTTAATGGATAAGCGTATTGCAGATTTGCAAAAAGCAAAAGAAGGATTGTATTTTGATGCTCGCAAACAATCACTAGAAGATGATAATGTGATTAATGATCAGCGAGATGTGATTTATGCTTGTAGAGATGAAATTCTTAAAAGTCATGATTTGAACCCAACAATTCAACATTATTTTTTTGAAGGGCTCAAAACTTTAAAAGAAAGTTTTAGTGATGAAAATGCTCTTGAAGAAAAATTTTTTGAATTTATTGAAAAAAATTACATGATCTCTTTAAGGGAAATGGGTGATCATGTAGAGGAGTCTGATCAGGGTAGTCATATCATGCGTCAAGCGCAATTTCTTTTTCAGGGGTATAAGCAAAAAACATCGTTGCTGGATGCTGAACAAATTGCAAATTTTGAAAAAGATTTTTTATTACGTTATTTGGACTCTCTATGGAGAGAGCATATTGCGCAGCTTGAGAGCATTCGTCAACAAGTGAGTTTGAGAGGCTATGCACAAAAAGATCCAAGACAAGAATATAAAATAGAGGCATTTCAACTTTTTGAGCGTATGATGGCATCTTATGCGCGGCAAGTCATGCATACTTTTTTAAAAATTCGATTTGTTGAGAACACTCAAAATCAAACGATCGCGACTCATCCCACAAAAACACAAAGAGATTCCAAGCCATATAAAGTTGGATTAGAGGAAACGCATCGACCTGGGCGTAATGAGCCATGTTTGTGCGGTTCTGGTCAAAAATTTAAAAGCTGCTGCGGCACAGTGCAGAGACTGAAACAGCAAGAAAAAGAACCTATCAGTTCATAGATGCCATCAGAGTACAGAGAGGATTGTCTAGAGTTAGGACATCCTTTTTGATACAATAAAAGCATATTTTTTTGTTTTAATTTTCAATGGGTTTTTCAATAAATTCTGATTTTTTGACACAATGTCTCCACAATGGAGCCATTGTGGCTGTATTATGTGTTTTATACTGGCTTGTGCTGAGAGCGATTGATCGTCTTTTTCTTCGCTTTCAGTACTCGCAAGATCTCATTCCAAAATCATTTATACGTAACGGCCCTTTTATTAAGTTGCTATGCCATCTTATTTTATTAGGATTGATCTCTCAATTTACGATTGGCGACTTACGGCTTTACACGCCTTTTTATACAAAAGATATTATTCAAGTTTGTATTATTTGTTTACTAACAGCGTCTTCTTTTGTTTTTTTTGGAACTCTTGAAGAGCACTTGATTTTACAACAAGCATCAAAGTTTGATGTGACCGCTGTGCAGACTTTTGCAAAAATTGCACGACTGGGAGTGGTTATTCTTTGTGTGCTGATCTTATTACCCATTTTTGGAATCGAGACCTCTGGTATTCTGACACTTGGAGCCGCGAGCTCTTTGATAGTGGGTTTTGCATCTCGTGACTGGCTGTCAAACTTTTTTGGTGGACTGATGATCTTCATTGATAAGCCGTTTGGAGTGGGTGATTGGATCAAGTGTTCAGAAAAAGGGATTGAGGGATTTGTGGTAAGTATTGGTTGGCGCTTAACTTGTATTCGAACCTTCGAAAGACGGCCTTTGTATGTTCCTAATTCCTTTTTCGCACAAACGCCTATTGAGAATCCTTCTCGCATGGAAAATCGCAGAATTAAGCATTTTATCCATCTCCCTTATCAGGATGCTGAAAAAATTCCTCTTATCCTTGATAGCATTCGGCAGATGCTGAAAGAGGCTGGAGAAATCGATCAGACTAAACCGATCTATGTTCATGTGACGCAGTTAGGAAACTCTTCTGTAGAATGCATGGTTTGTTGTTTTACGGTATACACGGACTGGGAGCGTTTTCTGCAGGCTCAGCAAAAAGTGATGTTATCTATTTTAAAAATTATTAAAGACAATGAGGCAACTTACGGAATTCCGCTTTCCAGGGTTCTTATTGAGCATATTGATTCTTAAGTGTCAAAGAGGTACAAGTGGCTGGTGTAATCGGTGAAAGTGACTTTTTTCTGCAGGTCTATGAGAAGCTTCTAAAGCGCACAGAGGCTAAGACCTTGGTCATTTGCGCGAGTACAGAGCAGGCGATGTTTTTAAAAGATTTTCTCGAAAAAAATCTTTCCTTATCAGTTGATGTGTTCCCTGATTGGGAGCTGATGCCCTACGATCTTCATTTTGTTGATTCATCTTTGATTCAGCAAAGATATCGGGTGTTGCAAAAAATGGATCAGGCAGATTCTTACTGTATTTTGACATCTCCGTGTGCTTTGGCTCCCCGTGTCCCCAGTCCTGCATTTTTGAAAAAACATCATCTTTCTTGGAATGTTGGGCAGAGACTTGATCGAAAAGACCTGTTAGAACAGTGGGAATTACTTGGATATCAGCAAGTTCCTCAGGTCTCTGAGCCGGAGGAGTTTGCAGTTCGTGGAGAAATTATAGATGTTTTTTTACCGAATCATATCGACCCTCTGCGTCTAACGATTATTGATAATATCTTGGAATCTATTCGGACTTTTAATCCTCAAAATCAACGTAGCTTAGAGAGCAAAAATGTCTTTCATTTAAGCTTGTCGAAACATTGGCCTATTCAGAAAGATATCTATGATCAAGCGATTAAAGCATTTCGAGAGGATTTCTCTAATCGTGACAGTGTGTTCTATCGTACCTTGCAAAGTAAACAGTGGCCACAGGGAATTGATTTTTTTTGTCCACTTTTCTTTAAAGCAGAACCTTTGTATTCCGTGCAAAACTATTTACATGAAGAGGTCCAAATTCTGGCTCATAGCCAATCTTCTTTTTTATATGAGCAGTTTTTAGAAAAGGCAAGGCAGAACTTTGCATCATTCTCTATAAGCATGGGCTTTTCTCCTTATGCTGTTGAGACGATTTTTTCTACCGCACAAGAGCTCTCTGCATGTTGGGCAGGGAAAGCAATCCTTTGTGCACAAAGAGATTTGTTCTCTTTGTCTGATGCGATTGAGGCGATTTCTTCTACAAATCCGTCTCCCATTTTTACAATTTCTTCTCGCGCTCAACTGCCTTTGCTGGAGTCTCGCTTAAAAGATTTTGGATTAAAGTATCATGATGTCGTAGAGACTATGTCTGAACTCTCTAATCTCCCGTGTGTTTTGGTTGCGCCATTAGAGGCTATCACTTTTTACCGTAGCAGACCGATTATTCCGTTTTATGCCTTGGTGCATAGACCCATGCCCTCTCGCGTTGATCGTTCAGAGCATAAAAAATCTTTTTCAAAAGATAGTATGCTCCAGGATTTATGGGCTGATGTGAACTATGTGATTTATGAGAAACATGGGCTTGCTCGCTATCATGGTCTAAAAACTTTAAATTTTGATAACGAAATTCAAGAGTTTATTGAGTTAGAGTATCACAGCGGAGCGAAGCTTTTTTTGCCTTTGAGTGAAATAGATCAACTCACTCCCTATCGTACAGAGCAAGATGATGTCGTTCTGCATCAGATGGGTCAATCTGCTTGGTCTCGTGAACGTGAAAAAGCTCTTAAATCCGTAGAAGATCATGCTGCTCAATTACTCGCTTTGTATGCAAAGCGCTCTTATTCCATTGCATTTCAACATCACATTCCCCAAGAATACGCGATTTTTTCTCAAGAATTTCCTTTTGTACCAACACATTCTCAAGAAGAAGCTTTTGAGGCTGTTTTGTTTGATCTCGCACAGTCAAAACCAATGGATCGCTTGCTATGTGGCGATGTAGGTTTTGGTAAAACAGAAGTGGCACTAAGAGCAGCCTTTGTTTCTGTTATGAATAAAAAACAAGTCCTTGTTTTGGCTCCAACAACGATTTTAGCACATCAGCATTATGAAACTTTTTTACAAAGAATGCATCATTGGGGCATTTCTTTAGCTTTATTAACAAGAAACACAAAAAAAGAAAAAGAAGTCTTGGAAAAAATTGCTAGCGGTCAGTACGATATTATTATTGGGACGCATAAAATCCTTGAAAAAACAGTTGTATATAAAGATCTGGGACTTTTAATTATTGATGAAGAACATCGTTTCGGTGTGAGAGATAAGGAAAGAATTCAAGAAGTGCGAGGACATATCCATCTTTTATCTATGACAGCAACGCCAATTCCTAGAACACTTTCATTAGCTCTCGACGGTCTTCGGGACTTATCGCTCATGCTCACACCTCCAGCGGCTAGAAGAAAGATTCTCACTTCAGTGCATGTTTATCATACAGGGATTATCCAACAGGCTATAGAGAGAGAACTTTTTCGTTCAGGGCAGGTTTATTATTTGTGTAATGATATCGATCAGATTGCAAGAAAAGTTCAATCTCTCAGTGCCTTGTGCCCTAAAGCCAGAATATCTTTTGTTCATGGACAAATGTCACATCAGGATATCGAATATCAAATGATGTTGTTTTATCAACATGAAATCGATGTACTGGTCTCCACTACAATTATTGAAACAGGCATCGATGTTCCGAGAGCTCATGCAATTATTATTGAAAATGCTCAAAATTTTGGTCTTGCACAGCTCCATCAGCTCAGAGGTCGTGTGGGGAGATCGGCTCATCAATCCTATGCTTATTGTCTTATTCCGGTTCCGAAAGAGCATTTGTCTGTAAAAGCAGTAGCGCGTTTAGAAGCGCTTTGTCGCTATCAAGACTTAGGAAGTGGTTACCATATTGCTACTGAAGATATGGAACTTCGAGGGAGTGGGGAAATTCTTGGTGCCAAACAAAGTGGCCACATACAGTCTCTTGGCCTAGAGTATTATCAAAAAGCCCTAAAAAATGCTCATCACCATCTTAAAGATCCACAAGAAGCTCAAAAAGAGTATCAGATCAAAGTGGATTTAGGATCGAGTGTGCCTTTGAGTCATATCCAAATTCCAGATCCGTTAATCCGATTAATGCTTTATCGCTCTTGGTCAGATTTTAAAACATGGAAAGACTTTTTTTCAGCACAGGATGAATTTAAAGATCGATTTGGCACACCTGATGCACTTTCTTCGAGATGGATAGCAGTGCATCGTTGTCGTATTTTTGCCTTAGAGATGGGCATTCAAGAGATTTCTTTTTATCCGAAAGGTCCTTTAATGTTGAGGTTCATATTAGATTCGCCTGCCTTGACAGCCTGTATCCAATGTATTCAAAATGCAATTTTTCGTGCAAAACCCGCAGGACCTTATGGAGTCAGTCTTTTGTATACAGATGAGGGCATTGATAAAAGAATAGAAAAAATTGAATTCGTATTAGAGCAGCTCTCAACTACGATCCAGAAGCTCCAATAGGCACAGTGTCATGGATCAATTTATATAAAGGAATAGGCCGATGCTTATCGGCTTTTTTGATAGCAATAATTGTCATCTTGGGGCAGCATAGACAGAGTAATTTTTCTAAATAAAGTTTTAATACGTATGGAAGAAAAAAATTGTACCGTGAAAATGGATTTTTTATGCGTTGATAAAAATGAGCCTCTTTTTGTATGATATCAAAATGAGCACTTAAAAGATTCTCAATGCGCAAAACACAGAGCTCGCTTTTTTTGTTCCAAAGCCACCGATAAGGGTTATTAAAAGTCCAGATTAATTTGCCATAAGATGTTAAAACACGCTCAAATTCTGCATTTAAAGTTGCCAGATCATTTAAGTTTCCATCAGCATGGCAGATAATTAAATCTAAAGATTCATTGAGAAATGGCAAATGAAATCCAGGTTCTAGCTCGATAGGCACGTTGATAGCACCCTGAGGGGCGCCAGATTTTTCAGATTTTACATCAATAAAATAATAAATCTTTCCCTGAGATTCCAAGTTCGGAGCAAATTCTTTGATGCCAATATATAACACAATATTGAGCCAGGGATTTTTAGCAATTTGATAATATGTGGGGAGGATTTTTCGACGTAAGCGTTGAAGAGCCTTGTTCATGATACACAATTATCTGACAGCCTTTTCGAAGTATAACAAAATAATCCGATCTGTGCGATCATAAATAATCCACTGATTAAATTGAAAATCATCATGCAGAAAAAAGTGATAGATTTCATCATGCATTTCTAAGGATGCTGTTATCTTGCTATGAGCATAGCTAATAATTTCTAGCGACCCAAGGCTGTCATTGTGTTCTAATTCTTTTTTTAGAGAAAAAAATGCTTTTCTTTTTGATTGGTCTGGAATAACAAATGACCATTTTTTTTCAAACAAGCTCTCAGTCGCATGCTCGATTTTTTTTATTAATCTCCCATCTTGTTCAGAAAAAATATTTTCTTTTATCTTCAAAGAAAGAGGATAAATTTTTGATGGCACATCTAGGGGCTCTCTTTTCAAATTGGCGATAGAAGAAAAATAATAAATATGAGCCTGAATATCAGAGCTGTATGCAGGCCATACACTACAGCTAAGAGCAATAAAGAGATATAAAGCTTTCATGTGCAGCCTTTTCTTGGTCACTAAGAATGAATTTTGTTTGTTCAGCTAATTGCTTTTCAGATGAGACTAGGATTTTTTCTTCTGCTTCTGCAGGGAGATCGGAAAATAAATCGATTGTTCGCTGTTCCTGAACTAAGTGTCTGTATACGCGAGATAAAAGATAGCAATCTTTTAAGGCTCCATGAAACGATCTATGTGCAATAGAAATTTGAAATCTTTGACAGAGCGCATCCAGTGAATTTTTTTGTCCAGGATATTTCTTTCTTGCAATCTCTAGAGTATCAATAACTTCTTTACAGTAATGTAGAACTGGTTTAAAACCTGCTTTTTCGAATTCAAAATTAAGAAAGGCTAAATCAAAAGAAGCATTATGAGCGACTAAGGTACCCCCAGCCAAAACTTCGATGATGTTCTCTGCATATGCTTCGAAGCTATGATATTGTTCTAAAAAATGATTCGTGAGCCCATGAACAGCAAGAGCAGGTGCAGATACCGCTTGCCCGGGATTGATGTATTGTTGAAATGGTTCTAAGCGCTCATCATGACACAGAGTTAAAAAAGCAATTTCAACAATGCGATGACCCCAAAAAACAGGTTTGTTTTTTTCTCTGCTTAAACCCGTTGTCTCTGTATCAAAAAAGATAATTTTTTTCATCAGGACTCCTTTGTTTGAGCAGCTGCATTCAATGCAGCATTTCTAGCTGCTATATCCACTTTTTGATTCCATTGATCGACACTATGTCCTTTGACCCATTCCCACTGAACATGAGTATGATTTTGTAGCCTATCGATCTCTATCCACAAATCTTGATTTTTGACTGGATGCCCTTGGGCTGTTTTCCAGCCTCTTTTTTTCCAATTTGGAAGCCAGTTTTTGATACCTTGGCACAGGTATTGAGAGTCGGTTTTGATTATGCAAGGTGAAATTTTTTTTTCTAAGAGCCATTTTAACGCTTCTAGGCCTGCGATCATCTCCATTCGATTATTTGTGGTGTCCGGATCCGATCCGGAAAAGGTTTCCAGAATAGACCAAGTATGGCTTTTATGTAAAACAATAAAGGCCCAACCGCCAGGACCAGGATTTCCCAGGCACGATCCATCACTATAGATCAGGTAATCATGTCCTGAAAGTGAATGCGATATCATATGAACAGTCCTTTATTTAAAATACAGTGTACGACAATAGCTAAAATATACCCAAGAGCAATCGCTGGGCTATAAGCAAGATGGGTTCGAAAATTGTATTGCCCACGAGACAGTCCCATTAAAGCGATTCCGCTGGCTGATCCAATAGACAAAAGAGAGCCTCCTATACCAGTGGTCAGTGCTAGTAAGAGCCAAGATCCTTTTGAAAAATCCAGATCCATTTTTAAGACCGTTGCCATCATTGGAATATTATCAATGACAGATGAAATCAGACCAATCATGCTATGACCAATCACTGAACTTAATGTTCCCTGAAGATTTAATAGTGCCGACAGATCTGTGTAAAGAAAATGAGCGAAATATTCTAACCATCCTAAAAGAGATAATGCTTGTACAGAGAGCATTATTCCGTAAAAAAATAACAGGGTATCCCATGGAATATGTTGGAACCGTACAAAAACATCATGGTCACTCGATGGTGGCACCAAGAATCTCTCTATTAATCCCAGCAATCCTAAACCTGCAATCAGCCCAAAAACAGCTGGAATTTCATAGTAATGCTGAGCAATTACGGAAATCATAATTGTAATAAAAAAAGCCAAGCCAAAAATGGGCCATAATTCTGTTCGCATAGTTTGTTTATGATGCAAATTTAATTTCTTTTTTTCTAAAAACACACTGCATAAAAGAGCTGGAATCAGATAACTGACGAGTGCTGGTACAAATAAGGCGAGAAAATCTTGAGCTGAAACAAATCCGGATTGCCATAGCATTAAAGATGTGAGGTCGCCAAAAGGAGAAAAGACCCCGCCTGCGTTTGAGGCTAAAACAATATTGAGCAGTAACAGATTCAGAACCTGTGGGGTATTTGGAAAAAATCCAATCACTACTTGACCTAAGACCAAGGCTGTTGTCAGATTGTCTAAAAACGGAGAGAGGCAAAAAGCAAAAAGACCGCTGATCCAAAATAATCCTGTTGATGTTGAGCTATAGGCGAGCACTTTTTTTTCAATAAAAGAAAAAAATCCGTAATGTTCAAGGCTATGTATATAAATGAGCGCAACGACAATAAAAAAGAAAATTTCTGAGAAGGCTAAGAATTCATTCTGAAAAGCGCTGGATAACATAGATTGCTCTATCAGGTCACTGGCACCCATCAGGAGCCAAATAAAAGAAGTGACAGTAATCATAATGAGGGATTTTTTGAGTCGGACTCTTTCCTCAGCAATGACAAGACCGTAGCCTCCAAGAACGATTGTTAAAATAAGTGTAGATATTATTTGCATTATTTTATGCCTCCTGTGTGTGTTTACAAAGAATTGTGGATAGAAAATGTCCTAAAATCATGCACAAAGGAACGAGACTCAATCCTAAAACACAGGACATTTCTAATCCAATGCGATCTTTCAGAATATCGAAAAAAATTCCAATCAACGGCTGAAAAAAAGAGCCAATAATGATTAAAATCATATTAAAAAAAGGCACTACAAGAATGTTGTGCGCTAATCTTTTTTTCAGCAGAGAAAAAAAGATTAGCATTGAACTTGCAATTGCTCCTGTGGTAAAGCCTAAAAAGCATAAGATATGTGTGGAGACAAAGGGGAGGTATAAAAATAAAGTCACACTTATAAATTCAAATAAAACAATTCGGCTGAGATGTGCGTAAAACCATTGTTCTAGATTACAGAGTAATTGAGCGACCGATCCTGCAGCCACACCTATAAAAAAAAATGACAATATATAAGATGATGTTAAAGAGGATAATCCATACACTTTTTCTAAAAATAAAGAGCCCCACATTTCAGGAATAATTAATAAAGGCATCATCATACAAAGAGCAATGAGCGCACTGAGCCCAAAGAAAACACGTTCATTCCACAAAGAAAGCAAATCGTTTTTTACATGAGTGTATGAAGCTTCAGTTGCTTGAGACGTCTCAAAATAAGATTCTTGCTCGAGAATAAAAGGAATCAGTAGAAGGCTGACTGCTAAGATTAATGAAAAAATATATCTCCAGTGATAGAGAGATAAAGCATATTCCAATGGTGTTTGAGCACAGAGCGCACCCAGAATACCCATCAGATTTGTGAGTGCAACAAAAAAGGAAAAGCGATAATGTGGCAGCATTTTTTCAGCAAGCTGAAGTGTATAGAAAAACAAAATTGATGCCCCGATGCCCATTAAAAAACGTGACAATAATAACTCTGTTAAGCTTGTAGAGAAAATAAAAAGACAGAGGCCTGCAATCAAAAACAAAAGGCAAAAACGCAAATAACGTTGAATACCAATATAATGCACACTCAGAGAACCGAGCATTTGGCTTAATCCATAAGTATAATAATATATTGCAGAAACGAGCCCGATCTGGCCAAAGGAAAGGGAGAGATCAGTTTGCAAGACCTCTTGCAATGTATTGGGAGATACGCGAATAAAAAAACAAATTGTATAAAGTAAGGCCGCTGTACTCCAATGGAGAAATCGATTAAAATCTTGTATCATTGTATAAAATTTTTCCTTAACTGGGATCGAGCTTTAGAGCGCATCTCGGCATCAAAAGCTGTAAATCAAGAGGTTTTATTGTGTTTGCAGCATAAACAAAAAGATAGAAAAAGTCTATGTGTTCAATATTTGAAGGAGAGCGTAATTGATTGGATCTGAAGAAATCGGCACAGCTATAATTTTTGTGACTGCTACTGCAAGTTATGTAAATCATAGATTTTTGCAGCTTCCCAAATCTATTGGGCTGACTTTTATCACGTTACTTTGTGCCTTGTGCCTAGTCACTATTGATTATCTCACACCTTTGTCTATGACACAAATGGTGATGAATGCAGTGTCAGGCTTGGAATTTTCAAGGACCTTTCTGCACAAAATGTTGGGATATCTTTTGTTTGCAGGTGCCTTGCAAATTGATGCGCGCGATCTATATAAGCATAAAATGATTATTTCTTTGCTTTCTACAGTGAGTGTCCTCATTTCTACAGCTGTGATTGGGATAGGAACATGGCTTATGGCACAGCTCACTGGACTTCATATTTCTTTTTTATCTTGCTTGCTGTTCGGTTCTTTGATCTCACCGACCGATCCTGTCGCTGTGATGAGTATTTTGAAATCCTCAAAAGCACCAAAGAGTTTAGAGATGAAAATTGCGGGAGAGGCGCTTTTTAATGACGCTATGGGCATTGTGCTCTTTGTTGCCCTAAGTGGAGCAATTGATGGAAGTTTAGAGTTGTCTTTGTTCGGATTTGTGGCCTTTTTCTTAAGACAGGCATTAGGCGGTTTTGTTTTTGGATTATTTAGTGGAAAAATTTTTACCAAATTGATTGCAAAGATTGATAGTGCATTTGTGCTTATGATGATGACGATGGCTTTTGTGGCGACTGTATACTTAGTGGCTGAGCATTCTTTGCATGTTTCTGCTGTCATTACTATAGGTGTTTCTGGTTTGTATATTGGGCAAGCGCTGCGCTGCGGAATTTTTTCCAGATCTTTAACCGATCACTTATATGAATTTTGGGATTTTGTAGATGAAATCTTGAATGCTTTTTTATTTGCTATTATTGGCTTAGAGTTTTTTGAGCTCCAGTCCTCATCAGTGATTTATATTACCTCTGTTGGCATCATCGGCGTGACGGTGATTGCACGCTGGATCTCAGTTGCTGTTCCTTTAACATGGATAGCTGGTTTACGATTGGTCAATTCTAAACTGATTTGGCTGATGACATGGGGAGGGATGAGAGGGGGTATTTCTATCGCCCTAGCATTAATGATCGCAGATCAAAATCCTGATCGAGAAAGCATTCTTACAATGACATATAGTGTTGTGATATTTTCCATTATTATTCAGGGCATGACTATCGCACCTTTGTTATCACAAATGAATTTGAGTCAAGCAGCACTAAAACCCAAAGATAATGAAATGCAAAAAGACTTCGATAGCCTTGAGGATGCGAATACTTCTTCTTTATCGGTTGCTTAGGTTATGACACCGCTTGAAGCCTTGGAACAAGGCTTTCGGGTGATTGTTCCTAATGAGCGTTTAGCGCGGTATTGGATGGAGCAGCTCACTCGCAAGCAATCTGTGGTTTTGTTTCATCCTATCGTTTCTTTCACCCAGTGGATTTCGCAGTTATTTGATGATGAGTGCTACGCAACACCTGTGCTGTGCCTTTCTGATCGGGATGCGTATCTATGGTTATGGTATATTTTTCAGCGTTCTAGTGAGAAGGCACCTTGTCCCCGAACATTTTTTAAATCATATCAAAGACTTAAAAGATGGAGACAGACTGAGCATGAACTTTCTTTGTTTCCCAAAAATGCAGCTCAAGAAAGATTTTTAAAATTTTATCGTGTCATACAAGAGCACAAAAAAAGAGAAAAGATAGCGTTTTTTGAAGATAAAATTGAGATTTTGATTCAGCATTTTTCCCAAAAATCATCATATAACAATGCAAACATCTATCTTTATGGCTTTGATGATATTTATCCTTTGGCACAGGCTTTTTTTGATGTCTATAAAATGCACAATCAGGTCTATATAGAACGTGCTTCGTCTTTTGAAGATGTGAAAAAAGCTGTTCTTGTTGAGAAATATGCTTTCTCTGAGGATAGGCAACAATGGGACCATGCATTAAATTGGTTAAAAAATACTCCAGCTGGACACCGCTGTGCCATTATAGTGCCAGATCTAGATAGACGCTTTCAGCATATTACAAAAAAATCTTTATCAGTTTTCGATCCTCTTTTATTGCGCTCCTCACTGAGCCAGCAGAGTCATCAGATTTCTTTTTCACACGGTTGTCCTTTAGCTGACGAGCCGATTATTCAAATATGGAAAGCAGCTATTTTGGAAGCTTCATCTTCTCAACAGATGATCTTGTGGAGCCAATGGTTAGATTTTTGGCTTGCTTTTTCCCAAAAAGAAGAGATTTTTTTTGATTGGACTTTATCAAGTCGTGAATATCAGGCAATTGATACTTTAAAAAAGCATCTTCAAGATGCGCAAAATCTTAGCAGTTTACTGGGCTTGCTTGATTTTGACATAGCGATGAGTCTTTTATCGCAATTATTAGAAAATATTATTTTTCAGCCACAATCCTTACAATCTCACAAAATGATTTTAGGTCTTCTTGAAGCAGCAGCGCTTCCTTGGGATGCAATATGGTTAATTGATAGTGACCATACGCGTTTTCCTCAAAGCTTAGAACTCGATCCCTTACTCCCTTTTGATTTACAAGAGAGATTTGATTATCCACATAGCTCTTTTAAAAAAGAGAGAGGATATTTAAATGGTATTTTAAAACGTTTACAATCGCAAACTAGAGAAAAAATCATTTTGTCTTTTTATAAAAGCCTTGAGCATTTGCCTTCATTTATTATCAATGATATTTTCCCAGGTCACTATCAAAGTCCTTCCTTGTCTCGCTTCAAAAAAAACAAAGAAATTTTCTCATTTATCACACCAAAATCTCCTAAAACTTCGGATGTGCTTTCTGTCTCAATTATAGATGCGTTTAGTCGCTGTCCTTTTTATGGATTTGCTCGTTCCTTAAAGGCCTTACAACGCGTCACAGAGGCTGATAACCATCCTTATATCGATCCGCGATATTATGGAAATTTAGTGCATCGTATGATACAAAATTCTTTAGGGTCAGCGGCTCTGCCTTATGATGATTTACCCTTTCCTGAAGATTGGATTTTAGCTCATTATATGCATTGGAAATCACGGTTGGAGTTATGCAAATTGCCGTACAAACATTTCGATATTGAGCAATCTTTTGAGTATGCTGGGCCAAGGGGATGGAGGCTGATTGGAAGAATGGATTTATATCATTCAGAGAGTCGGTTAATTATAGATATCAAAAGCACATTCCAAAGTCTTGGAGATTGGTTGCGTGAAAATCCTAAGTCTTGGCAGGGACCTATCTATGCTCTCGCCAAAGACGCAAGTACCTTAGGGGTGCTTTCTATTCAAAAAGATCTGTTAGTCTATCAAGAGGGTGCAACAGAGGGTTATCTTGTAGCGTGGAAGAAGAATCTGGATACCCTTTTAGCACAATGGGAGGTCGGCGATCATGAGCCAGCACCCGTAGATTTGTCTGTTTGTAGAACATGTTTGTATAAGCCAAGCTGTCGGTATCATCTGATAAAAATGGATGGAGATCTACATGATTCATGATGCATCTTTGCGCGAACAGCTGTGTGAAAACCTCGATGTTTCTTTTTTAGTACGTGCCCCTGCCGGTTCTGGAAAAACACATTTGCTGATAACGCGTTATCTCAAAGCAATGATACTGGCAGATAATCCACAAAAAGTGATTGCTCTGACCTTTACGCAGAAAGCTGCACAGGAAATGAAAGATCGGCTTTACAGTATGCTTTTCGAAACACAATCCAAGTTTTCAGAGGGGCTTCAGGTTTATATTGATCGTATTAAGCTTGCAGCACAGAACAATCCTAATCATTGGATTTATCATCCTCAATCTTGGATGATTATGACAATTGATGCGTATTTTTATAAGCTATATATTCGTTTTTGTGATCATTCTAAAAGTGGCAAAACACAACTTGTTTTAAGTCCAGATGAGCATTATTCCAGACTGGCTCAAAGTTTTATTTGTTATCTGATCGACAATCATGCTCAAAGATTTTCTGTCATTGCTCAGCATTATCATTATAAAATGAGTATTGTAAAAAAGAGTTTTGCGTACTTGTTATCAGTGCGTGAAAGATGGTTTTTATCTCAGCGCTTAGAGCAGGAATCACAACCGACATGGCCCGCGATCTTTGCTCAAGAGATTTCGTTTTTTTTTGAAAAAATTTCTCGTGCTACAATTGATGATTTTTTATCTTTTGTGCTTTGTTATCATCCTATTTATCATAAAGCGCCTGAAAATGCATTTGAAGCATGTTGGTTGATTGCGCGTATTTGTTTGACAGAAAAAGGTGAAATCAGAAAAACACTACGTACGGCACAAGGATTTGTGGGAGAAAAAAATCTTTCTCCATGGCATACAGCTTTATTGCGAGATCATGCTTGGAACTGCTTTTTAGAAATCCAATCTTTGGCTAACACACATCCTTTAGTACGAAATTTTTTAAGTATTTTGCAGCAGGTCGACCCTTCTGCTCCACCGGCATTACTCTCCGAACATTTTAATGATTTGGTAAAATTGCTATTCGCTTGGTATGAAGTCGAAAAACAACAAACAGATCAAATCGATTTTATTGATCTGAGTGAAAATATTTTAAGACTTTTTGATCATGGTCTGATGAAGACTGATTTTGATATTTATTGTCAAAAAAACATACAGTATTTTTTTATTGATGAAGCTCAAGATCTGTCGTGGACACAGTCGCATTTTATGAAAATGCTTCTCAAGACGATGGAGTATAGTCCTGATAAATCTTTTTTTATAGTAGGCGATCCGCAGCAAGCGATCTATTATTTTCGTGGTTCGGATGTGAGTGTTTTTGAAGATTTGAGCTCCTTTGAGGTTGCTGGTCTCACCAAGCGGAATGTGACTTTGACACAAAATTTTCGCTCTCAGCCCGCTCTTGTTCGTTTTGTGAACCAGTGGGCGCTCGATCATTTTGGAGACACATCTTCTTTTTTGTTTGGAGTTGATCGCGCAATTGAGTCTTTTCCTCATCAGCAGGCTGATCAAGGTCGTTCACTATTTTATACGAGCTATGAAAGTGTTGATCAGGAAGCCTATCAAATTGCACACACAATTCAAACTCTTTTGCAAAGTGATCCAAACCAAAGTATAGGTATCTTAGCGAGAGATCGCGCATCACTTAAACCTATTGTGCAAGCATTAGAATATTTTAAAATTCCCTTCTCAAGCTCTAAGCTATATATGATTTCAGATCATCAGCTTTTTCACGATCTGTGTATTGGGCAAAAACTTTTAGATCATCCATCTGAACGAATGTTTTGGATAGAATTTTTACGGAGTCGATGGATTCGTGCGACTTTCCATGATATTGATCTGGTTTTTCAATCTTCAGAAGAATCTTTTTGGAAGGCGATAGCGCACTCTTGCTTAAGTGTGGTTTGTCAAAAAGATCTTCATCCATGGTTTGAATATGAAGAAAATTATAGAACGTTTGGACATCGTCGTTCTGCGAAAGATCGGCTGTGGCATCTTTATCTTGCTTTAAAAATGAACGATGCGTTTTCTGAAAAAGAACAAGAAGCAGCGGAATATATATTGCAAGCCTTTGAGTCTTTTGAAGGAGAGTGGAAAGCTTTAGATGAGTGGGCACGTCAAACGTCTTTTCCTGTGGATGCAGACGAAAAAAAAGTCACTCTGTCTACAATTCATAAAGCAAAAGGTTTGGAATTTGATGCTGTGTTTTTGCCTAATTTAGGTGCTCGCTTGCCGATTCATGATGCTCCAATAGCAGTTTTTATTAAAACTCAAAAAACTGTTTTAGCTGCTGTTTCTGTCGACAGCTCACAGAGAAGCTACTATGAGGTTCTTTGGGAGATGCAAAAAATGCATCATGATTATGAAGCGCAAAGATTACTTTACGTGGCTCTCACTCGTGCAAAAAAACAGCTTTATTTGTCCTATTCTCAACACAATATTCATAAACGAAGTTTTTTGTCCTCTTTAGAATTGTATTTCGATCTACAAGAGCAATCTCAAACTCCATGGGTGGTTCCTCGATCGCTCTGTAAAAAAATGCATGAAAAATCTTCTGTCTTTTTTCAATCTTCTCAAGCTGATCATTTACTATCTTTTAATCAGGAAGCATGGACATGGACTGAAAGTGATGAGCGTTCTCAAGAGAAAGTATTAGGTCAAGTCATTCATAAAATCCTTGAAAAATATCTTGAGATTTCTCAATTCAATTCTACGCAAAGAGAAGAGTTATGGCAGACTTTATGGAGACAAATGGGTGGGCAAAAAGCACATTCTCAGGATGGAGCTTTGAAATGGGCTTTGTGGCAGACACAATTGCAATCGTGTCGTGTTTTTCAATCGATTATGGAAGAACGCTCTCATATAACATATCAGGAGCTTAACTTGAGCTATTGGAGTGCATCCAAGAAAAAAGTCGAGCATCTTCGTGTGGATAAAGTGTTGCAGCTTTCACAGGACAGATATTGGATCGTTGATTGGAAAATTTTTTTTTCAAATCATGATGTGGAGAGAATTTGCTATCAGTTAGCTCAGTATAAAAAACTTCTAGCTTCTTTATGGAAGGCTCATATTGATATAGGCATTTATGTCATTTCGCATCAAAAATATTATTCTCTCGAAGATCTGAATCAGATTTTTCTCAAACAACAAGGATAGACACATGCAATTTTCATATCAGGATGATTGTTTTACTCAACTTTTAGCAACGCGCTCTTTAGAAGAGATACTCAAAGATTATTCTTTTGAACAGTTAGCATATATTGGTTTTGAGCAAGACAAAGAGTTGAAAAATTTTCAAGCCTTTCATGAACAGGCTACCTATCAGCGTGCACTGATTGCGCAAACCTTTCGTTCGCAACAGCGGTTATTGACAGCCTCACCCATTGCAACCTTACAATCTCTAGCTGCTTCTTTGACGACTTATGATCATCCTTGGGCTTATTACAATCAGCTTTTAATGACTTTTTGCACTTTTTTTCAAAGTGATGTTCGTTTCTATGAGCATCCTGAGCAGCAAATTCAAGAGTCTTTTTGTAAAAACACTCTCGAAATTCAGGATTGGCCTTTTTTGAGTGCATTATTTGTTTTGAGCGCAATTTATTATCATAATCACAGCCAAATCTTCAGACAGCTCGCAATTGAGCATCAGATGGATCTTTCTTCTTTTGTGAGTGCATACTGTGGTTTTTTTTCTCCACAACGACAAACATCCTTTTCTCACTTAATTGGGCTGATGCTATATACAGATTATGATGATTTATATCGCTTAAAAATTTTTGAGACCTCTTTTCAATCTTACCCTTCCTATAAAAAACTCACAGTTTTGGAGCAAAGTATTGCGCATTGGGCGCACAAACTGACACAAGAGCTGAGTCTCTCAAGCCCGAGACTCAAACCTGTTTTTGATAAAAATACGATGATTAAAAAGATACTTCAAGATAAATATCATAAGACACTACACCCACTTTTCGATTTTTTTGTGTTATTGTCAGCTCTCGGTGCATCACAATCTGAGATCTCTGTTGTCGAATGTTTTTGTGCATTGCCACAAGCCATCTCGCAATTTCGTTTTGAAAAAAACTCTCAGCTCCCTCAAGAGGAAGAATCAGTTTAGATCAATTTGGATTTTCGTCTGCAGAGGTAATCCAGCCACCTCCCAGGCAGCGGTTGTTGTCATAAAAAACAACACATTGACCTGGGGTGATGGCTCGGACTGGGTTGTGGAAAGTTACAGAAATTTTATTTGCATCGAAATGGTTTTTTTCAATTCTACCCAGATGAGTGCTTTCTCCATGACGAATTTTCGCCTCAATCTCAGAATCAAAAAATTCATTTTTTTCACATTGCCAATAGCATTGTTTGGCACTGAGTCTATTTGTGTATAGTAAAGGATGTGTGGTGTTTTGACTAATGATGAGCGTATTTGAGTTATGATCTTTTGCCACCACGTACCAAGGACCTTCTTGTGTCCCCTGGACACCACCGATACACAGACCCGAACGTTGACCGAGCGTATAGCTAAATAAACCCTGATGCTCTCCTAAAATTTGGCCGCAGTCCGAAATAATAGGTCCTTTTTTAGGGGCTAAATATTGCTGAATAAATGTTCTAAATTTATCTGGACCAATAAAACAAATCCCTGTTGAATCTTTTTTTTCTGCAGTTGCAAACCCCTGCTCTTGTGCGATCGTTCGCACTTGTGTTTTTAACAACGATCCAAGTGGAAATAAAACTTGCGCCCATCGTTCTTTGGGTACAGACCATAAAAAGTAAGTTTGATCTTTTTTGCGATCATCTGCACGACCTAATGCGCATCCATCTAAAATTTTGGCATAATGACCTGTGGCCATTTTATCAAAACCCAAGTTGGCCATATGCTCAAAAAAAACACCAAATTTCACATGCTGATTGCATAAAATATCTGGGCTAGGTGTTTTCCCTGATTCCAGTTCAGATAAAAAATGCTGAAAGACTTTATCCCAATAGGTTTCAGAAAAATCAACGACATCAAAAGGAATCTGTAATTTTTTTGCAACAGACTGCGCATCGCGTAAATCTTGTTCTGCTTGACATTGTTCGCTATCACCTTGCCAATTTCGCATAAAGATGCCATGAACGTCATAGCCTTGGCACTGCAAAAGATAGGCTGTAACAGAGGAATCGACTCCTCCAGAGAGTCCAACAGCAACTTTCATATAGCCTCACATTTCTATCTGATTTTTGTTTTTTTGGTTAAGGAGCTGCTATGATTATCTCATATTTTTTATGAGAAAACATGATGAGTACAGTTCGCAGCTTTTTAACAGTTCCTCAAGGAGAGTGCATTGAGTACAATGGCCCGAGAGTTTTAATGGTTCCCGATCATCCTATTATTCCGTTCATTACAGGAGATGGAATAGGACAGGATGTCACCCCAGCTATGAAACGAGTCGTGGATCAAGCAGTACATCTTGCTTATGGATCAAAGCGCTCGATTTCTTGGATGGAGGTCTATGCAGGACAACAGGCAGAAAAACTCTATGGTGCTGGTGTCTCTTTACCTGAAGAAACACTTGCGGCGATTGAAAAATATAAAGTTGCTATTAAAGGGCCATTAACAACTCCGGTAGGGACAGGGATTCGTTCTCTGAATGTGGCCTTAAGACAGCAGCTCGATCTTTATATTTGTTTACGTCCTGTTCGGTATTATCAAGGTGCACCTAGCGTAGTAAAAAATCCTGAATTGGTGGATATGGTTATTTTTAGAGAGAACTCGGAAGATATTTATGCTGGGATTGAATGGCCTGCAGAAAGTCCAGAAGTTAAAAAACTTATTCACTTTTTAGAAACAGAGATGGGTGTGACGCAAATTCGTTTTCCAGAAACATCAGGGATCGGAATTAAGCCTGTCTCTGAAGAAGGGACTGCACGTCTCATGAGAGCGGCTATTGAGTATGCAAAAGATCATAAGCGTCGTAGCATCACGATTGTGCATAAAGGCAATATTATGAAATATACAGAAGGCGCATTTCGGAAGTGGGCTTACGAGATTGCGAAAAAAGAATTTGGTGCGATTATTGATCCTGTGCACCCAGATCAATATGTGATTTATGATGGTGATCATCAAATTATCATTAATGATGTGATTGCAGATGCTTTTTTGCAGCAAATTCTTTTACGTCCTCAGGATTACGATGTCGTTGTGACTTTGAATTTGAATGGTGATTATTTATCCGATGCTCTTGCTGCGCAGGTAGGTGGAATCGGGATTGCTCCCGGAGCTAATATTGGGGATTATGCGGCAGTTTTTGAGGCAACGCACGGAACAGCTCCTCGATATGCGGGTTTAAATAAAGTTAATCCAGGTTCAATTATTCTTTCTGGAGAAATGATGTTGCAATATTTAGGCTGGCATGAAGCTGCTGAGCTTGTTGAGCGTGGGATGCAAAGAGCGATTTTAGATCGGCAGGTGACTTATGATTTCCATCGCCTCATGGATAATGCAACTCTTTGTGGAACATCAGAATTTTCTGATGCAGTCATAGATAGAATGAAGATTTAGTCGTTCGTACACCTTTTGATTCTGACTTTTTTTTTTCAAACTCGCCATCTAGAATAAAAGAAAAAGCTCTCATAATTGTCTGAGATGAGACCCCTGTGAGAGCTCAAAAGAGGATGGCGATTATGGCGATTATATTTAGTGAAGAATTAGAATCAGCCCTCAATGAGTCCTTCAAAGAGGCTCAACTGAAAAGACATAGAGTGATTACGGTTGAACATTTGCTATTGGCTCTTTTAAAAAATACCATGGCCTTAGAGGTCATGAAAGAGTGTGGTGTGAGCGTCGACGTTCTCAGAAAAGAATTGACTGATTTTATTGATGAAACAAATCGTGGAATTGAGCCATTTGAAGGCAATAAAGAGACGCAGGCAACAATTGCTTTTCAGCGTGTTATTCAACGAGCTGCAGCTCACGTGCAAGCATCTCAACATCACGGAAAAAAGAAAGAAATAAACTCTATCAATGTCTTAGCAGCTATCTTTCCTGAGCAGGATTCTCAGGCTGCTTTTTTGCTCAAACAGCATAATCTGAGTCGTCTTGATGTCTTGAAAAAACTTTCGCAGTATTATGACGGCCAAAGAAATCAGAGTACTTCAACACATACTCCCCTGGGTTCATCCTTACCTGAAGATACAGATGACGAGCAGTCTCTTTTTATGCAAGATGATGATACAGCAGGATCGCCATTAGAGAAATACACCATTAATCTCAATAAAAAAGCGCAAAAAAATCAAATCGATCCTTTGATTGGTCGTGAAGAAGAGGTAAATCGTTGTATTCAAATATTTTGTCGTAGAAGAAAAAACAATCCGCTTTTAGTAGGTGAAGCTGGGGTAGGAAAAACTGCTATAGCAGAGGGTCTTGCTTTAAAAATTATGCAAAAGCAGGTTCCGCCAGAATTACAAGAGGTTGTGATCTATTCGCTCGATCTTGGAGCGCTTTTAGCTGGAACAAAATATCGTGGAGATTTTGAAAAAAGACTCAAAGCATTACTCCATGAAATGAAGAAAAATAAAAAAGCTATTTTATTTATTGACGAGATTCATACAATTATTGGTGCTGGCGCTGCTTCAGGTGGTGTCATGGATGCCTCTAATTTGATTAAACCGAAATTGACTTCTGGAGAGCTCCGCTGTATTGGGGCCACTACTCATCATGAATATCGAACGATTTTTGAAAAAGATAAAGCTTTAACGCGCAGATATCAAAAAATTGATGTGAAAGAGCCCAGTCTAGATGATACCTTGAAAATCTTGCAAGGAATGAGGCCTTTGCTAGAAGATCATCATCAATTGAAAATTACCGACACTGCATTACAATCCGCTATTAAGCTGTCCGTGCGGTATATTCCAGATCGCTTTCTTCCGGATAAAGCGATTGACTTAGTTGATGAAGCGGCAGCGTATCAAATGCTGCGTCCAGGAGAAAAAAGAAAAAAACAAATCACTTCTAAGGAAGTGGAAGAGGCGACAGCACTGATTACCCGCTTGCCTTTGCAGACTATTTCTCGGACAGAAAAACAAATGCTTCGGGATTTAAAAGATCGTTTAGGTGAGAAAATTTTTGGACAAAATCAAGCGATCGATGAGCTGGTTTCTGCTATTAAGTTATCGCGCTCTGGATTGCACGATCCCAATAGACCAGTGGGATGCTTTGTTTTTGCTGGTCCTACAGGAGTTGGAAAAACAGAATTGAGCCGTCAATTAGCACAAGAAATGGGCTTGCAGTTGCTTCGTTTTGATATGTCAGAATATCTGGAAAAGCATACTGTCTCTCGTTTGATCGGGGCTCCTCCGGGATATATTGGGCACGATCAGGGTGGTGCTTTGACAGAAGCAGTGACAAAAAATCCCCATAGTATTATCTTGTTAGATGAAATTGAAAAAGCCCATCCGGACTTATATCCAGTTTTATTGCAAATTATGGATTATGGAACTTTAAGTGATGGTCAGGGTCGTAAAACAGATTTTCGTCATGCAATTTTGATTATGACTACAAATGTTGGTGCAGATATTTTAGATCGCTCTCAGATAGGTTTTATGAATTCTCAAGTGCACCACGATCTCGATGAAGCTGTGCGTCGTTCGTTTTCACCTGAATTTCGAAATCGCCTTGATGCGGTGGTCCATTTTTCACCTCTCTCTGAGAGAACAATTTTTGACGTGATTCATAAAGAGTTGGCATTTTTGATTGAAAAGCTATCAGAAAAGAAAGTCCTTTTGCATATTGAATCTTCCGCTTTAAAGTGGATTGCTAAAAATGGGTATGATCAAAAAATGGGCGCTAGACCGATCAAGCGACTTATCAAAGAAAAAATCACGAAACCTTTGTCCGATCAGTTGCTTTTCGGTGATCTGGTTCATGGTGGTGAGGTCTATCTCACCGTGCTCCACGATCAAATTCATTTGAACTGCATGAGTAAAAAAGACAAACATTCACAAGTGGTGACAAGTAGCACACTTGCTGTGCTGCCAATTGCAATCGTGCACTGATCAATTCCGAAAGTTTACTAAGAGTCTGCTTTTCAGACTCTTAGTGAGTTGTAGCCTCAGGTGTTTTCGGACCTTGTTGGCTATCCCTATAGGTAATTCTTCCTATTGAGGTATTATACGGAGAAATTTCTACAATGACATTATCTCCGGTTAAAATGCGAATATAGTTTTTACGAATTTTTCCAGAAATCACAGCTTGAATAATATTGCCGCTTTCTAATTTTACTCGAAAGGTTGCATTCGGGAGTGTCTCAACAACTTTTCCTTTAAATTCAATATAATCTTCTTTTGACATAAATTTTCCTTATTAGCTTGTGTACGTTAAAAGCTCGATGGTTTTTTCTGTGCGTTTCCATTCAGCGAGCGAATCATGCGATAGAGCATGGACTTTAAAGATGTTGGACATGAGACTATGGATAGTCATGGGTCCTATCGATCCTGGAACAGGAGTATAAGCTGCGATAGCAGGTTCTGTAGACCCGATTCTTTCCATATCCCCATGAATGAGCCCCTCAGGAGTGCGATGGATACCAACATCGATTATGATTTGATGAGGCTGGATTTCCGCCCACTCTAATAAAGGATGCAATCCTGTTGCGCACACAATAATATCGGCTCCTGCAAGATGTTTTCTGATATTTTCTGTGTGAGAGTGAGCCAGAGTGACAGTTGCGTTGAGCGCTAAAGCATATAAACCTAATGGCCTTCCAACTAAAATGCTTCTTCCAATCACTAAAATGTTCTTTCCTTGGAGCTCGCACTGATAATATTTTAACAGACGGATAATCCCTAAAGGTGTGCAAGGAATAATCGCATTTTCTAAGTCCCCTTTTGCTAAGAGACCCTGATTATAAACATTCAGTCCATCTACGTCCTTTTTAGGATCGATAGTATTGAGCACTTTGTTTGTATCTATGTGTGCGCTGAGCGGAAGTTGAAATAAAATGCCATCACACAAAGGATCTGCGTTCGCTTGGCGTGCAATTTCAATCACATCTTCGGTAGAGAGATGCTCTTCTAAGACAATAATCTGAACATCAATACCTAAGCGCTGAGCAATTTTTTGTTTATGACGAATGTAGATCCAGGATGCACTTTGATGACCCATGACATAAACATGTAATCTCGGTGGCGATGTCAGCTGTTCGCTGTATGCTTTCATCAGGCTGTAAGCGCTTTCGCAAAACTTTTGTGCAGATAAAATAATAGGCATCAATTTTTAATTTTCAGTGCAATAGGCAATATTATATAACGATCTGGATGAATAAGCGAAAGACTTTTTATATGAAAATGCTCTATATCACTGAGATATTTTGAGAGCTGAGATATCGCACTCCGCTCTCGCTCATATGAAGCTTTCAAATATAGAGTGATTATGGTTTTTTTAAAATGATTTCTGATCTTTGTAATTTTTAAAAAAAAATCTTTCATAAAGCATTGACAGATTTTATGGGCTATAGTTAAATATAAGGCATCGGGGTATAGCGCAGCCTGGTAGCGCGCTTGCTTTGGGAGCAAGATGTCGAAGGTTCAAATCCTTCTATCCCGATAACTTTACATGCGAAAATATTTTCTAAAGACTTTTAGAAATCAATTTTCAGCATATCAGCAAGCTCCCGTGGCACAACTGGATAGCGCAAGGGACTTCTAATCCCTAGGTTGTAGGTTCGAGTCCTACCGGGGGCGCATAATTCTCAATACTATCATTTATTTCTTTCCTCGTTCCTTTGTATTTTGATCACCATCAGATTGGTGTTTGGTATATAGTCGTTTGTAAAATTCAGATACAATATTATCATTGATTTGCTATCACTGTGATTTTAAATTGCACATCAGTGATTGTAACGAAATATTCTTATCCTGTAAGCAACATTCTGCGATCATGTGATCGCCATCGACCCTGTATTGATTTGACAGTCATGTACCGCAATTCATTCGAGGCATGCAGCACGATCAGCGCACAAGCTCTTTCTGATGAGACAGGACAGCGTAGTGATAAAAATTCTGGAATATATATTGAAAAAAACTCTTGCTTCCCCATAAAAAAAGCGCTAATATAGAAACCGTAAGAAATAGTGGGTATCTTACTATTCTAAAACATGGTGGACGTAGCTCAGTTGGTAGAGCACCGGGTTGTGGCTCCGGTGGTCGTGGGTTCGAAACCCATCGTTCACCCATACTTTAGCGAGAGTGGCGAAATTGGCAGACGCACTGGATTTAGGTTCCAGCGGAGCGATCCGTGAGAGTTCGAGTCTCTCCTCTCGCATTTTATATTTTTGATTCCATCAATCTCATTTCCCTCAGTTTCTTTGAGAAATTCTTTATTCAGGGGTACAAAATGTCAGTTCCATTTCAAATTTCATTTCTTTCTCCAACGCGTGTCCAGTGTGCAGTTGTTTATTCAAGAGAACAGGCAGTAGCTGATTATAAGAAAAAGCTTCAGGCCATGAAAAATCGATTAAATGTTCCTGGTTTTCGTCCAGGAAAGGCTCCTCTGCAGATGATTGAAAAAGCGCATAGCGCAGCTTTAATTCAAGATTTAATTGATAATAAAATTTCTACTGCTTGGCCAGAGCTTACAGAAAAATTCCGTATTTTAGAAAGACCGCTGCTTACTCTCGAGCCATCTTTTAAATCTATTCATGATTTGAGTGATGATTTTTCTATTCTTTTAACTTTTGATATTGCTCCAGAATTTGATTTAATTGCTCCTGCAGATATTGAAAAGACTCTTGGTTTGCAATTTTCCACTGATGTCAGCCCAAGTGAAGAAGAAAAAATCTCTTATAGAAAAGTCTTGAATTATCAAGCAAGTCAAAGTAAGTCTGTTGATCGCAGTGCATCAATTGGCGATAAAATCATGTTAGACGTACTGTATAATGCAACTGGTAAAGAAGAAAAAAATCTAGAATTGATTCTTGATCCGTCTCAAACACAACAAGATTTCATTGACCATGTTTTAGGTATGAATCTTGGAGAAAGTAAAACTTTTGATTATCAGCGACAAGCCTATCAAAATGAGACAAATGCAGAAAAAGAAAACGTTACTGTGACTTTAACAGCGATTTTTGAATTAATAGCACCTTCTTTGCAAGAGTTGTCTAAAATCATTCTTGATCTTGATAAGAATCATGGTGAAGTCAGTGAAGAAAGTATTAATCAATGGATTTCTAACACAATTCAGATGATGAATGAGCAAAAGAATTTTAAAATCAACGAAAAACAGTTAATTGCTGCTCTTGTCGCTCATTATAGTTTTGAAATTCCTTCTGTGCACACACGTGATATGAGTTTTGAAAATGAAGAGCAAAAACAAAAAGCTCTTGATGAGATTAAATTGAATTATATCTTAGGTGCTTATGCTCAGAAGTACAAAATTCAAGCACAGCAAGAGCATGTTGATTTCTTTGCCAAAATTTTTGCGCAAGACTTGGGAATTCCTTTACAGTATTTGGCTTCTTTACTGCAGTCGAATGCTGATATCAAAAAACGTTTTGAAGATATGTTGGTTGAAAAATCTGTGATGGCATATTTGATGAATCCTTCTCGTTTTTTTAAAATGAAAGAGACCGCTCATCAACATTCGTCTGAATGCGCACATATAGGGTGCGATCATTAATTTTCCAAATGAATTGGAAATATTATCTATTTTCTTTTTTGTGTCAAATAGGGGCAGCTGAATACTTAGCTGCCCCTCATTCTTTTTTAGAAGCAAAGCGTATTTTGAAAAAAACACCCTCTCCTGCTTTTGATAAGACTTTTTTTTGCTCAGCGTCTATTGATTATGAACATCTCTCTCTTGGTGATTGCCCCTCTTCTGTAGACAAACAATCGTGTACTCTTCAATGGGATCATCTGGTTCCAGCTTCTCGCTTGGGACGTAATTTACCCTGTTGGCTTGCTCCTACATGCCCATGGGATCCAAATGCCTCTCATCGTCAATGTTGTCAAAAATTTTCATTAGAATTTCAGTATCGAGAAGCATTTTTATACAATCTGGTTCCTGTTGTTGCCGCTTTAAATCGATTAAAATCAAACTATATGCCAGGCGTGGTTTCTCTTAAAAAAAGAACACGTGCTCTTTGCGGCTTAAAAGTCGATCCTAAACAAAAAATCTTTGAACCGCCAGATTTTCGCAAAGGTTGGGTTGCGCGCGTTTATCTAAAAGTGGATGCAATTTATGATTTGGCTCTTTCAAAATCTCAAAAAGAGCTACTCAAATACTGGGATCAAACCTATCCTCCCGATCAAGATGAAAAAAAACATCTGGAATACTTGAATAAATTCTACGAACTAAGTCAAAATACACTATGATCTGCTCTGTAACAAAAATATTTAGCATCCTTCAAGGAGAACACTTTATGTCAGGATCTTATGCTCAACTCGTGCCTATGGTTGTCGAACAAACAGCTCGAGGCGAACGTGCTTATGATATCTATTCTCGCTTACTTAAAGAGCGTGTTGTTTTTCTTGTTGGGCCTGTAGAAGATTACAGCGCAAACTTGATTATTGCACAGCTCTTATTTCTCGAAGCTGAGAATCCAGAAAAAGAAATCTTTTTCTATATTAATTCACCTGGTGGATCTGTGACTGCCGGCTTGGCAATTTACGATACAATGAATTTTATTAAATGCCCAGTCTCTACCTTATGTTTAGGTCAGGCGGCGAGTATGGGAGCCTTCTTGCTTTCAGCTGGAGCAAAAGGGAAACGTTTTGCTCTTCCGAATTCACGGATTATGATTCATCAACCTTTAGGTGGTTTTCAGGGTCAAGCCAGCGATATTCGCATTCATGCTGAAGAAATGATGAAAATTAAACATCAACTCAATACGCTTCTTGCTGCACATACAGGAAAAACAATTGAAGAAATTGAACGAGATACAGATAGAGATAATTTCATGGGTCCAGATCAGGCTAAAAATTATGGCTTGATTGACGATGTTTTATCTCATCGCTCATAAAGACACAAGCTTCTTAAGTCATTAAGAAGCAAAAGGATACAAACTATGACATCGAACCAAAATGAAACCTGCGGATTTTGCGGAAAAAAAGCCCAGAAAAACGAGCCTCTCATTCGTGGAGAGGCCGGTGGCCAAATTTGTACAGAATGTATTGAAGCTTGCGCTTTTATTCTCAAAGAAAGTCATCCAGACCACAAAGAGACAGAAACATCTTGCTCTAAGCATTTTGAACTGCCAAAGCCAAGAGAAATTGTTTCTTATCTCGATCAATATGTGATTGGGCAAAATTCAGCCAAAAAAGTCTTAGCTGTTGCTGTATATAATCACTATAAAAGAATTGCTCATCTTGAACAGACGCAAAAAGAATCCAATAATTCTGATGATTTGATTAAGATTTCAAAATCAAATATCTTGATGATCGGACCGACTGGTTCAGGTAAAACGCTTATTGCAGAAACATTAGCACAGATGTTAAATGTTCCTTTTGCAATCGCAGATGCAACAACTTTGACTGAAGCTGGTTATGTCGGCGATGATGTTGAAAACGTCATTCAGAAACTTTTGCAAAAATGTGATTACGATCCTGAAAAAGCTCAAAGAGGAATTATCTATATTGATGAAATTGATAAAATTTCGAGAAAATCAGAAAATCCTTCTATTACTCGGGATGTTTCTGGTGAAGGTGTGCAGCAAGCTTTATTGAAAATTATTGAAGGAACTTTAGCGTCTGTTCCTCCTCAAGGTGGAAGAAAGCATCCTCATCAAGAGTTTATTCAAGTAGATACTTCGCAAATTCTCTTTATTTGTGGAGGAGCTTTTGAAGGTTTAGACAAAGTCGTTCAGCGTCGTATGGATAAATCTAGTATTGGATTTAACGCATCAATCGATAAAGAACATAAAGCTCAGTACCTCAGCCATATTGAGCCAGACGATCTCGTAAAGTTTGGAATTATTCCTGAACTTATAGGTCGCTTGCCTATTGTGACAGTGGTCCATGATCTTGATCTCAAAAGTATGGTTTCAGTTTTATCTGAGCCAAAAAATTCGCTGACCAAGCAATTTAAGAAACTTTTCTCATTAGATCACTGCTCTTTGGAATTCGATCAAGATGCATTAGAGATGATCGCGCAACTTGCACTGAAACGAAAAACAGGAGCTCGAGGACTGCGAACAATCATGGAAAATATTCTTTTGCGACCTATGTATGAAAATCCCGGAGATACTGAGAATACACAGATTCAGATTACAAAAGATTATGTCATCAAAGAAATGGAAAACCCCTTTTGCTAAAAGGGCAAGAGGACCTATGTCCTCTTGAGGAGAACGACTTATGCTTGAAGATTACAAAGATCAGCTCACCAAATATCCTGTCTTAGCCATGAGAGATGTGGTTCTCTTTCCCTCTATGGTCGTGCCGTTATTTGTCGGAAGATTGCGCTCTATGCATGCTGTAGAACGAGCGTATCATGATCATAATAAAAAAATTGTTCTTTTGGCTCAAAAGGGACCTACGGACAACGATCCTGGACCCAATGATTTATATCAAATTGGTGTTCTTGCGGATGTTTTGCAATATTTAAAATTACCTGATAATACAATCAAAATTCTTGTTGAAGCTCGACAAACAGTGCGTGTTGTGGAGTGGGATGCCGCAGAGCATGCGATTCATGCTCTTGTTGAGCCATATGATGTTTCGGGTCTTAGCGAACGAGAGCAAGAAGTGCTTGTTAAATTGCTGATTCAACATTTTGATCAGTATGCGAAGCTGAATAAAAAAATTACGCAAGATGTCTTATTGCGTCTGCAGGCGACCCAAGATCCGCAGCAAATCACGTATATAGTTTCTGCACATTTGCCTATTAAAACGAGTGAAAAACAGTATCTGTTAGAGTTAAATCATCTGAAAGATCGGATTGAAAGATTGTTATCCATTATTGAGGCAGAGATTGATTTGCTTCAAGTTGAGCAAAGAATTCGCTCAAAAGTCAAAAAGCAAATGGAAAAAACTCAACGAGAATATTACCTCAATGAGCAAATGAAAGCCATTCAGGATGAGCTTGGTGGGCAGCATCAAGAGCTTGATCTGTTAAAAGAAAAAGTTGAAAAATCCGGCATGTCCCAAGAGGCTAAAGATAAGGCGTATGCAGAAATTGATCGACTCAAGCTGATGCCTGCTCTCTCAGCTGAGGCAACGATTTCTCGGAGTTATATTGACGCGCTTTTGGATTATCCGTGGGATAAGAAAACAAAAGATAAGTTTGATCTGAAAGATGCAATCATAAAATTAAATCATGAGCATGATGGTTTAGAAAAAGTGAAAGAAAGGATTTTGGAGCATCTTGCTGTTCAAAAAAGAGTCAAAAAAATACAAGGTCCGATTTTATGCTTAGTGGGACCGCCAGGTGTTGGTAAAACCTCTTTAGCAGCCTCCATTGCTGAAGCTATGTCAAGAAAATTTGTAAGAATTTCATTGGGTGGCATGCGTGATGAAGCGGAAATTCGCGGACATAGAAGAACGTATGTTGGGGCCATGCCTGGAAAAATCATTCAAAAAATCACAAAAATTGGAGTGAATAATCCTGTTATTTTGCTTGATGAAATTGATAAAATGTCACATGATTTTCGAGGCGATCCTTCTTCTGCACTTTTAGAGGTGCTTGATCCTCAGCAAAACAAACAATTTAACGATCATTATTTGGATGTGGATATTGATCTGTCTCACGTGATGTTTATTGCAACTTCTAATTCTTTTAACATACCTCCAGCTTTATTAGATCGACTTGAGGTGATTCGTCTTTCTGGATACAGCGAAGATGAAAAAATGCAAATTGCTCAAAAACATCTTTTTCCAAAAATCAAGGCAAATCATGGTCTCAAAAATCATGAATTGCTGATTGATCAGAACGCATTACTTGAAATGATTCGTCGTTATACATTAGAAGCTGGTGTGAGAGGATTAGAGCGAGAAATTTCAAAAATTTGCAGAAAACAAGTGAAAATGGCGCTGTCCAAACAGCCGCTGGAACCTCAAATTTCTACACTTGAAGATTTGAAAGTTTATTTGGGTGCTCCAAAATTCGATTATTATCACCAGGAAGAGTCACCTCAGATTGGTGTGATAAAAGGCCTAGCATGGACAGAAGTGGGGGGCCAGGAGTTAGTGATTGAATGTTCCTTGTATAAAGGAAAAGGAAAAATTACTCAGACAGGTAAACTCGGTGACGTCATGCAAGAATCAATTCAGGCTGCATATTCTGTTGTCCGCTCTCGTTCTTTTGCGTGGGGTATCGCTCCAAGTTTTTTTGATGAGCATGATTTTCATATTCATGTACCAGAAGGTGCTACTCCAAAAGATGGTCCGAGTGCAGGCATTGCGATGTGTTCAGCATTGTTTTCTTGTGTTTTGTCAAAAACAATTTGTCCTGATATTGCCATGACAGGTGAAATCACTCTCAGGGGACGTGTTTTAAAAATTGGCGGATTAAAAGAAAAGCTGCTTGCAGCTCGTCGTGCTAACATGCGAAAAGTTCTTGTCCCTAAGCAAAACGAGGCAGATTGGCAAGAGCTTCCAGAGAATTTGAAAACACAGGTTCCGGTCGTATTTGTTTCCACTATAGATGAAGTTTTAGAAGAAGTTTTTGGTGCAGATTGGAGCAAAACACATGTCACAGCAGATAGCCTATTCACAAGCTAAATCGTATTTATGGGTGAGTTTATTATCTTTAATAGGGTATATTTTTTGCTCGCAAGTTTTGGCTTGGTACTATTTGGCATATTATACGATAGCAGAAAACGCTTTTATGCTAGGCGCTTTAAGTTCTTGTGGAGCGATTGGTTTGGCTTTAAGCCTATTGATCAATTTGCGAGTCAGTCTGATCCTTGGGCCATATTGGACGCTGTTGCTGTTGCAAACACTCTTGGGGCTTTTATGGATGTATCCGCTATCAGGTTTTTCTTTGAATCCAGAGGTCGTTTTAGGTCTCAGAGCCCTACAGGGATTAGCGGATGGATTGCTTTTTATTGTTATTGAGAATACTGTCGTTTTGCTCTTTCCAGCACAACCTGGATTTTCTATGGGTGCCTATCTTTCAGCTTTGTATTTGAGTCAGTCTATTGCGCCTTTTGGAGGATATTACCTAGTTGCAAATCTCAGTTCTTTGCCTATTATAGGTATGATTTTTTTTGGATTTGTCACGTCTTATTATTTTTCTTTTGTGCCGCCCTTGTTGATGTCACAGGAGCAAGAAGATCATTGGTCTTTTATTGATTTAAAGTTGTTTTGGAAATCTTGGCCTGGTTCTTATCTCTGTGTGCTTTCTGGTGCCTTGCTTTCAATTTGGACAAGTTTTATCGGTGTTTTATCTTTGCATCATGGACAAAATAACATTGATTTCATCTCCGGTATCTTTTTGATAGGTGGCGTAGCAGGTCAGGGAGTGCTCATGGCTACAAAAACACAAAAAGCATCGATACGTGTGATTTCAATTTTGCTCACATTACCGATTTTTTTATGTTTTTTTCTGTGCTATGTGCAAAATTTGTCAATATCAATTTTTTTAGCCACAGTCTTTGTTTTGGGATTGTGTTTTTATCCACTGTATGGGTTCGGTGTCTCTTTAGGTATTGTAAGCTGTACTCATTCTCAGTGGGCTCAGGCGAATAAAACATTTTTGTCGTCGTATACTTTTGCTGCAATTATAGCTCCATACACTATAGGGCTTGGCTCATATCCTCCACATTTGGCTCTTGGGGCCATAACAATTTGTCTATTGGTTTTCTCACTTTTTTTGTTTTGGATGAGCTTGAAAGCAGTAACAGAGCAGAAAAATGATATCGCGCATGCAAAATAAAAGAAAAATGATAAAAATTGAAAATATTTGTTGACGAGCAATTTCCGCTCTGGTATAAATAATAACATCTGATGGACATGCAGTAAAATGTCTAAAAATCGGGTGCTTAGCTCAGCTGGTAGAGCATCGCCCTTACAAGGCGAGGGTCGCGGGTTCGAACCCCTCAGCACCCAAAAATTTGGAGCAGTAGTTCAGTTGGTTAGAATACCGGCCTGTCACGCCGGGGGTCGCGGGTTCGAGCCCCGTCTGCTCCGCCAACTTCTTATTAAGAGAGCCACGATATGATATCCAGCATTCGCTCTTCTCAAAATCAACAAACATTCATCAAGGTTCTATTCGGAGCCATAGCAGTCTCAATGATTGTTGGACCTGTTTTTTCCATTTTCCAAAGTACAAATGACCCAGCAGTGGTTTTCGCCACCAGCAAAAAAAATCAAATTTCTTTTCAGGATTTCTTTGCTATGGACCCAGCTCAAGGGCAACATATTCTCTCTTTGGCATCAGAAGGCAAAGAGGTGTTCTCCAAGCTTCTTGCAGAATATTTGTATGCACATAGTTATCAGGATTTTTTGAAAGATCATGATTGTGAAATCAGCGATCAGCTAGCTTTTTCTCTGTTTTTGGAAACTTACTTGCCCCAATATTTTCCGACGCAAGAGCAGCGCGATTTAATCGTACAGCAAATTTTGAAAAAATATTCTTCCTATACTGACTTTTTGCAAGCGCACCGAATTCGTGAGCAGCTTGTTGCTGCAGAGTTCCAGAAAATTCTGATTGAGTTTGCACAAAATCTTCACTCAAAAGTCTCTCTCCCTCTTCAGACGGTTTATACATTAGAAACAGCATATTTTAAGTTACCTCATGCAGATCGGCTGGACACTCCCACGATGGATGAGCTCAATCTGTTTTACAAAAACAATATCGACAACTATGCTACAGAACCCTTACTGGATATGAGCGTTGTGCGGATCGCTCTTCCTGAAGATCAAATGCAGGCTTATTTTGAAGGTGCGCAGACGCCCTGGACAGCTTTGCTTGTCGATCTCCAGCAGGGTCTGTCTTGCAATTATGAAGAGCTGCTAGCACATCATCAGGATACTTTGAGTTCCCATAATATCGATCGATCTGAACACTACGATCGATTAAATCCAGAATCATTGAAAACCTTATATGACCATGAGGGTTTATTCGATCAATGTATGAATTTAGATTTTTCTGCTCAGACAGCATTAACAGCCGTTTTAGATGGAAATGTGCTATCTATTTTGGAAATTCAAAATATTCAGCCTTCCGTGCGCCTTTCTTTAGAGCAAGCTTACCAACAGGTTCTTAAAGATTATCAAAATTCCCAAATGCTCGAAAAAACTTTCATGCATGCTAGAACCTGGGCTCAAAAAAGTGAATCAGATTTGATGCCAGAAAAAATTCTAAACATAGATGTGAGTCTCGGCCAAGTAACAACGAGCCACCCTTTATGGACTTTGCTCACACAAGCATTAGAAAAACAAGAGCTCAGTTTAGATGATTATGTGATTGATAGCCAAAGCTCAATCGATCATGGCGTGATTGTTCATCGCCTCAAAGCGATTACAACTCAATCTATTGATAATCCAGATGCTGATCGTTTGTCTGCTCATGTTTTTCAGTCTCTCGTGGGATTAGGGCTTAAAGAGCGTATCGAAAAGGATTATGGATACCATCTCAATGATCAAGCATGGAAAACACTTGAGCCTTTGATTCAAAAAGCTCAAGATTTGGAAGATGAGTCAATTCATTACTGAGAAAATCATTTTATCCAGCCACGCTAAATCCTCCATCTGCATAAATAATTTGCCCACTTAAAGCAGAGCTTTGTGGGCTCAATAAAAATTTCGCAGCTTCACCAATTTCATATCCTTGAATATTTCTTTTAAGCAGGCTGCGTTCTTGTGATTCTTGCAGCATTTCTTTAAAGCCTTTGATACCTGATGCCGCAAGTGTTTTCATAGGTGCGCTTGATAGGCCATTCACTCGAATACCTCTTTGACCAAAGGAGCCAGCTAGGTAGCGAACAAAACTTTCGAGAGTGGCTTTGGCTACTCCCATTACGTTATATTGAGGTAGCGCTCTCTGTGATCCAATATATGTTAAGGTGACCAAGCTACTGTGATGATCGATAAATAAAGGACTTAAAATTTGACTCATTTCAAAGAACGAATAGGCTGATATTTTTAAGGTTTTTTCAAAATCTTCGTAATTCAAAACATCTAATATATTTCCTTGCAGCTGTTCTGATGGAGCGTAAGCAATAGAGTGCAAAAATCCATCTAAAGATCCGCTTTCCTTTGCAATCATATCTTTCATGGTCTCAATAGATTTTTTGGATTCAACATCGCATAAAACTGTATATTGCGCCCCTAATGTTTCAGCATAGAGTTCTAACCGCTCTTTAAAACGTTCTGATTGATAAGATAAGATTAAATTTGCACCACTTTTTTTTAAAGATTCTGCAACACAATAAGCCAATGATCGCTCGGATGCGATACCGCTAATTAAATAAGTTTTTCCTAAAAGAGTCATAAAGAATTCATTTGTTCAAAATCTTAAGATACAAAACAAAATATCGACTGACTACTTTTCTCAGGATTATAAATCGATTTCTGAAGATTTTGAGTTTGTTATATCTATGCCGATATATTAAGAGGCGTATCATATAACATGAATCTCGTAATTGAGTTTTAGATTGATGGATGATTTGCCATTTAAATATGTTCTATGCATGCCAAATGAGCAGTAGTGATATTGTGGAAAAACCCACAATGTTGTTGTTATTTTTGAAATAATTAAAAAATTTGTGATTTTTTTATAAAATATACCTTTAATCTGAAACAGTGACAGAATGAATAAATTTTATGAGTTTCAAAAAATTTAAAAATGTTCAGGAATTATTGCGAGATGCTATTTGAAAAACGAAAAAAAACGATGTAATATCTAGTATGTTATGTTTTTTAGAGAAAAAAATGAAAAAATTAAAAAATCTTGTGCTGAATCAGCTTACAGGTGGAGATACAAACTTTACGACACGCGCTCCTTATCTTACAAAAAAAGGTGCTCAAGAGTTTGGTAAAGAAGTCATTGGTAATGGTTTGCTAATTGCAGGAGTTAGCCGTCTTTTTTCTGTAGATGACAAAAAAAACTTGGCTTTTGTTGCTGCAGGTCTGTTTGTGAAGATGTTTATTCATGATGCGATTGAATATGTTTATACAGCTCAAGAATGGCCTACAGGTAAAGAGTAAAAAGCTCGATGGCCGTTTCTTTTCTAGATGTTCAGCTAGCTATTGAGCAGCTCATAGAGCAAAAGAAGCCATTAACTTTAATTAATTTACGCTCAGCACTTGGTGAGAGAGGTTCAATGACCACTCTCTCTAAGTATCTCCAAAAATGGAAAACTGAAAAGCATATTGATGCTTCAATCCATTCTGTATCTTCTTTGGTACAGCCTGCTCCAGATCAAATTTTTTCTGCTGTTCAAAATGTTTGGCAAGAAATGGTTTCCCTCAAAGATAAAGAGTTGAATGATTATCAGCTTTTTCATGAAGCCGAAAATCAAAAATGGCTCGAGGAAAAAAACCATTATTTGCATCAAATCGATCATTTTAAAGAGATGCTGCGAAATTTAACCGCACTGTACGATGAGCAAAAAAATGAAGTGCTCTTTTTAAAACAAACTCTCGATTTGGAAAAGCAAGCATTTTTTGCTTTGGAGCAAAAATATGAACACTTGCGTCTGCAATCTGAACAAAATTTGAGCCTCAAAACTCAAGAAATGTGCCTTTTAGACCAAAATTATCAACAGCAGCTGGGACAATTGCGCTCTTTGTACGATAAAGTTTATCAAGATTTATGCACCTTACAGAATGACTACACTGACGCTTTGCAACGACAAGCTACTCATCACGCTTCTCTTTATGAAAAACTGCAAAATGATTATTATCAGCTGCAAATTGAGTTGTCTTTAGTTCAACAAAAAACTGATTTAATGTTGCAGTGGGATAAACAAATCTCGAAATTTGAAACAAATCAAAAACTTTTATCTCAACAGCTTTTGACGACAATACAAGAGATCCTGCATGATCGCACTCAGCCTCATCCTTGGGTGCATACACCCTGTGTTTTGTCTCTGCGTTGATCGATCACAACAGCTCAGTTAATCGTATCGAATCATTTGAGCAGGATTCATCATAATTCGAGCATTGTTTTTTTCTATCATGCATCGATGAAGAGCTACATGTTCACAGTCCTCGTGTTCAGAGCTGTAAAAACACCCTTCAAAGGCAGCGCGTTTGTAAATTCCCAAAGCTCCAAAAGCGGAATAAACAGAGATTAAGTCTTCTTGAGGAGAATAATTTTTTTGAATAGAGCGCAAATAAGAGTTATAACTCGAGTGTGATATTTTGTGATATTCTGTGCGTGAGTAAGGAAATTGTTCATTTCGAAAGGCAAAAGCGTCATACATTTTTTTGTTTTCGAAGACTCCGTTAGAGGTGACGACATCCCATCTGTGAATTTGATAAAAAGAAGAAGCAATTCCTCTAAAATCAATTCCATAAGGCAGGTCCATATCTAAGACAATAACTATATCGTAATCTTGATATATTTTATTATGCATTTTTTCTAATGTGCGATTTCTGCAATGGGCTAAAAATTCAATCGATGGACGTTTCTCAAGATGAAAATCTTGAGAAATCACCTCAATTTTAGAATTTGTTTTTGACCATTCTAAAAGTTGCATTTTAGTGGCGTCTGTTGAGTCATTTTCAAAAAAAATAGCACGATAATCTTGAAAGCAACTTCCTAGTTCTTCAATATGTTTTTTCATGACAGGAAAGTGATGAGCGTTGTCTCTCGATATCCCTAAAAACAAAACTTTATGTGCTTTAATTTCCTCAAATCCTTTTTTGAGAAGCTCTTGATCTAAAAAATTTAGATCTGATAAAAATTCTAAAGATGGCGATTCGAGATGAGTCTGTTTCCAATAAAAAGCGCAAATCAAAAAAGCTAGCGTAGAGCCCAGAGTGAGCCACCATTTGATTTTCGAAAGGATCACAGTTACTCCCTAAGTAGAAAATGAAAAACATACATATCAAAGTGTAGGAAGAGATGAGAGTCTATGCCAAAGTAGACATCTGAGATTTTGAAGTTTTTTTTAAAAGATTTTAGCTCTTGGATTTCGGTGTCTATTTTAGAAAAGACTTTAAAGAGAGAAGATGATTGAGAAATCAGCTAAGATAAAAGAAGGAATATATCGCCGTTGAATGCACTGATGAAATGGATTGCTCGAGCCTTGACCAGATGGTTTATGAGATTTGAGCCCCAAAAACCTCAATATCTCGGTGACTTTGATAGAATGAAAAAAGAACTTCGTCCCTGTGATGTGATCTTAGTGGAAAGCCCCACCTTTTTGGGCCGGATTATACAACAAATTACTCAAAGTCATTGGGCACATGCTGCTTTATATTTAGGTAAAGCAGAGGAGATTAGTGATGAAGATTTTCGTCAGAAAATTTTAGCTTTACCTTGGGTACACCCGCAAACTCAAATTATTATAGAAGGTTATATGGGGCAGGGGACCATTCTGAATCCTATTGAATATTATCGAACATATAATTTACGCGTTTGTCGCCCTCGCGGCCTGTTAAATAGTGATGCGCAACAGGTGGTGCGTGCTGCTTTGGAGCATTGGGGGGCAGATTATGATATTGTGCAGATTCTCGATCTAGCCAGATTTTTATTGCCTTGGTCCTTTATTCCGAAACGTTGGCGCTCCTCTTTGTTTTCTTATCAGCCAGGACTTCAAACGAAAACAGTTTGTTCCACCATGATTGCTGAATCTTTTGCTCGGGTTAAATTTCCAATCTTGCCCCTCATTAAGGTGAATACAATCGGTAAAATAGAAATTTTCCAACGCAATCCTAAATTATACACTCCTAAAGACTTTGATTTGTCCCCTTATTTTGAAATTCTCAAATTTCCCTATTTGCGCCCTATTGAAATGGAAACTTACCGAGATCTGCCTTGGAATAAAGAGGGTTTTTTGGCAAATGATCTGGAAGTCTTCGATCCCTTTGCGGGTTCACAGGATGCTCATAATAAAAGTATTCAACAGGCTTTGGATCGTTTGCAAAAATAATTCTTTTATCTGTCGGACTATTAATGCTGCGTTTGAATACCATCAATTGTGGTCATTCAAAAAATTCCTCTTTACCAGAAAAACTAGAATGTGATGAAAAATGCCCTTCAGAAGTAGATCGCGGTCTTCATGCTTCAAGATGGATGAGCTGAGCGCTCAAACAGCATGTATGCGCATCTAAGTTGCACAACTTAAATAAAAGTGACATGAGTGGAGTTTTTTTTCGAGCTCAGCTTAAAAATTTCATTAGAAGACTTTTTTATGATTTATGAAGCACATAGAAATTTGATTTGTTATTGAGATATAAAAAAAATGTATCTGTTGCCGATATAAAAATTATATTTGTTTAAATGCGATTGTCGTGTTCAATGAGCCAATATAGAAAAGCGATGTTATTTCCAAGACTTCGAATAGAAAAAGAGTACACACCGATTGAGAATAAAACTAGCGATGTTGACGATCATGTTAATCCTTTAGAATCTTTATATGTGAAAGAAATTAATAGATATGAGCTTTTGGAGAAAGATGATGAATATCAACATATTCAGAAAAGCCAAGCGGGAAATTTAGCATCAAGAGATCATATTGTGGCTTCCAATTTGCGCCTTGTTTTTCGTATTGCGCGTCGATATTTACGCGTCGGCGTTAGTTTAATGGACCTGGTGGCAGAAGGAAATTTTGGATTGCTCCATGCGATTGAAAAGTTTGATGTTTCGAAAAATCATCGTTTTTCAACTTACGCAGCATGGTGGGTGCAGCACTATATTGAGAGTTATCTTCTCAATTATACACGGATTGTGAGATTGCCAATCTATATTTCTAAAAAAATTTCCAAAATCAAGAAACAAGAAAAAGACCTATCTCAAAAAGAAATGGGCTCTATTCGACAAGGAGAGCTCTGCGAACAAATGGGTATGGATTTTCAGACATTTGATCATTTAAATATTCTTTCTGAATCTGGGGTCTATTCCATCGAGCATTTCCAAAATTCCGAAAATTCTGAAAATGCTGAAGAGGAGCAGGAAGAATATATGCTTGCTGCATTTGAAACAAACGAAGATTGTCATGTACCTCAAATGCAAAAAGAATACCTTGTGCCCATGCTTCTCAAAATATTGAATGCCAAAGAATACGATGTTGTCATATATCGTTTAGGATTATGTAAAAATCCTGAAATGACTTTTGAGTCCATTGCTCAGCATCTCAATCTTTCTAAAGAGCAGGTTAGAAGCTTATATCAGAAAGCTTTGAAAAAAATGACATATTTTGTTTCTAAAGAGAAACAGGCGTCATCTCAATTAAATTCTCCCTTTCTTTAAGAGAATATTTTTTTTCATAAAGATCGACCTCCTCGAAAAGATCTGCTAAATGTTCAGCAGATTCTTTGAGATTTTTAATTTCTTTTCGTAGAGCAAGTGCCTTTTTTTCAATATCAACAATCTGTGTTTTATGGGCTATCAGGTTTTCAGAGATTTCTTGAATGATGCTTAAAAAAGCCTGTTCTTTGCTCAGGGTTGCTTGTTGTTTGTATTCCCAGGCCCACATATCGCAAATTCCATAAAGTGTTTGAGGGCACGCGATCCAAATATGGTATTTTTGTGCAAAAATCATCAACTCCTCCATTTCAATAAGCTTTAAGTACAGGGCATCTGAGGGCACAAAGCAAATTGCATAAGAGACTGTAAAGTTAGCAAGAATATATTTATCAGCAATATCTTTAATATTTTTTTTCATGATATTCAGAAAATCTTTCTTATACTCTGTTTTTTCCTCATTTTCTAGGACACAGCGAAAAGACTGTAAGGGAAATTTTGAATCAATTGCCAAGAGCAAACCATTGTGCGGATTTTTCAAGACAAAATCTGCCCGGACGCCAGATGGGAACAGAACTTGTTTATCAATCCATTGGGATGGGTATCTATCACCGAGAAGAGCTTCTAAATGACGTTCTCCGAATTTACCTTTTAACATGCTATGATCAAAGATTTTAGATAATCCATGCACCCTTTGGCTGAGATAATCAATTTGTTGATGCCATTTATCTAAATCATAAAGTTTCAATTTTAAGGTTTCTAAAGGTTGATTGAGCGCGCGTTGATGCTCTAACCATAATCCCTGTTGGTGCTGTTGCATCTGAAAGAGCGCATCTTTAAGACTTTGTAGATAAATCTGATCTTGCTGTTCTAATCTGAGCTTGATTGTATGTATTTCGGTTTTTAAATCATGCGTTTCTCTCTGTGTCATCCAAATAGAAACCCAAGAACGGCTGTGTATCAGGAACCAGCAAAATACAAGTCCTGCCATAATAGACAATAGAATGATGATCCCCATATAACTCCTTTCTGGTTCTGTAGTATGCGTAAGAATATGCTAAAATTGCCATAGAAAGTGTACCGCATATCTTTGCTGGAAACGAGAAACCTTATGCACCATCGTGCCAAAAGCCCTTTAAATTATTGGGCGTATTTGCTGTTTTTTCTCAGCATGCTTTTGTCTTTTCTCTCGATTGTAACAGAAGCTATTTTTTGTCCGACTTTGCCGCATATTGCTTTTTCTTTTGAGATACATCCGCAGGGTTTGCACGGTTCATTAAAAATCTTTTATTTTATTACGGGCCTGTCTATTTTGTTTCATGGATATTTTGTTGATCGCGTAGGCTGCGCTTTTGGACTTTTTAGTGCTCAAACTTTTTTTATGGCAGGTTCATTATTATGTGCCACTTCTGCTTCATCTGCACAATTTCAGATGGGTTCATTCATACTCTCTATCGGAATCGGAGCTACCTTTTTAATTTCTAGGGTCTTGGTACAAAAGCTTTTTGAAAAAAATTATCTCTTATCCTTTCTATCTTTACTCGGAGCTTTGCAATTATTTATCCCACCCTTGGCACCTTTGTTAAGTGCTGAGTTTTTAGCTGTGTATCCTTGGCAAGTATTTTTTGTGATAGGGCTTTCGATCGGATTAATGGCTTTTATACTCTCTGAACAAATTTGGCTCTTTAATCTTATTGCCGATCTGAAAGACTCCAAGCGTCAGATTTGGGAAATACAGCATTTTTCCAATCCTGCTTTTACAGTCACCGCCTTTATAGCATTTTTGCATGCTTTTGAAATAGGCATTTATCAAGAGATCGTCTCTATGGTGCCCGATTTGTCTGTACAAACGCTTTTTTTTATTTTGCCAGCTTTAGGAATTTTTCTTAGCTCATGCCTTTATTTGCTTTTACAACATCAAGAGAGAATACATCTTGTGGCTCATCCTTGTTTTTTTTTGATGATATTGCTGGTCTCTTTAGGATTAGCAGCGTCTTATTTGGTATTTGAATCCTTTGCTTTATTTGCTGTATGTTCGATTATTCTCGTGATGCTGCATAACATAATGCTATTACACTCTTTTGCTTTGTTATCCACTTGTGGTTCTCCAAGCGGTCTCTGTGCTGCTTTAGTAAGTTCTGTATTTCATCTCGTCCGTGGTTTTTTAATTGTTTTTGAACCGTATGTTTTTAGCGATTTTTTTTCTTCTATTGTGGCATTTAATACATTTGCATCATTATTGGCCTTGCCTATTTTATTGGATATTTTGGACCGATTTAAGGCGCAACGCCTTGAAAAATAATAAAAAAAGGACCAAACATCTGTCATTTGTGATCTTTTTGAGATAGAATAAAAAATATATTTTTGTTTGTATCTGTGTATGTTTAATTCTTCTTCTTTTATTTCGCCCCTTTTGTCTAACATGATGAATCACTATGAATATGACACAGATCGCAGAGGCTTAACGCCTTTTGAGTCGGCGAAGATGCAGGAAGCTCTTGATGAGCATGAACTCTATTTCAAAACACATCCTGACGAATGCAGTACAGTGATAGCATTTTTAAATCAATACGAATACGCTGCCAAAGAAAAATTTTATTACGGTCGCACAGAGGCGACTCAGAATGTACGAGAAGACCATGAAGCGCTTGCTACGGCTCATAATACTCAGGTCAATCAGATCAGAAAGGCTGCTGTCAACCGTATAAAAAATGCGGACAAAGACATGTTAAAAAAGACTTTTAAGCTTAAAAATCATATTGATGGATACCGTCAGCTTCTTGAGAATGGAAAGGGAACCATTGATCAGATTTTCAAACTATTTCTGAATGTGTTTAAACCTTCATATCATGCTCAAAAAAAAGAAGATTGGATTGGTCCCGATGAGTTGCTTTTTAAATCGATGCCATATCGATACAAATTTTTATGTGATCAATATCGAGAGCAGTCACAATCGAAACAAAATTTTATAGACCCTTATCAACGCGAGGCGATAGAAGAACTGCACAAATTAGCTTGGGCAAAACCGTTTGATAAAAACATGTTTTTACAGAAAACCGTCGAGTTGAAGGAAAAACATTGCGGAGAATCTGATATTGATGACGCTCTTGAGAATTTTTTAGATCAATTTCTAAACAATGCTCAATCGACCTATCTGGAACAGTGTTTTAAAGTGACGTCGCCTCTAGATAAGTGTGATTGGATTATTCAAGCTGACGATAGAGGGTCTGGCAGGAATCCCAGTGAAGAATTAACTTTAGAAAAGCATCTGCCTGATACCGATGAGACAATATACGATTTGATAACAATAGTGAATAGCGATAAAAGAACCTATAATCAATCTGTGATTGCATACATTCTCGTAATTCAAAACCATCTTGAGGAAATGCTCAAAGATGTAAACTGGAAAAATTCTTTTCCGGTGCAAGCCTGGTGCGCAGCATATTATGGAACGCAAGGAGAATTGGACGGTTTAGAGGCACTATTTTCCGAGGCGAAAAAGAAATTAATTGGATTCTTTAGTGATGGCCCTCATCATACGATCCCTGATCTGGGCGGCAATATTGCCTCTGAACTTATGCAGACTGTGAATGATTTTTATACCCATCAAGATTCGCTACGATCACTGGTCGTTAATATTAGCGAGTTTTTAAATCAAACGAGATTTTCATATCGAATGCTGCGGGGGAGATATATGCACACTCTGAGCATAAATGACAAGTCGCTCCGCGTGCTAGGTCTGGGCGCATGTCAAGGGGGGTTTACGGAATCTTTGATAGATACTTTTATTGCAGCGCGAGATTATGAAAAAGTCCATACTGTGGATAGCCTATTTAGAAAACAGATTGAAGATTATTATGCTAGTTCTTTTGCGATTTTTTATAAAAACAAGAAATGGACAAAATTGTTTTTACAATCTTTTTGGGAAACTCTTGTGAGTTTAGATTATACGAGGATGCAGAGTGTCGATATGATGTCTGTTGATCTTCCTAGATTCACTGAAGCGGAACGGCAAAAAAATAAAAAGATTTTTTCCCAAATCAAAGACAGCAACTTCCAAAAGGCAAAAACAGAGACAAATCAAGAAAAATCTTTAAACACAGGGCTAGACAAGACATGGACGACACTTTTCCAGCGCTATCAGCAGAATAGAAAATTTTTCACCTGGGAGAGTATTGCTGCTCAATATTTGGACTCTGAGTCTGTTTTGGGAGAAACGATCACACTGATGACAAGCTCTGCATGGCTAGACGATGACTCAAGGGAGATTTTGCAAAATTTTAAAGTGCTAGCAGATTTTCATTCTTCACTAAAAGCAAACCTGTGCGATACACAATATGATTGGAACACCCTTTTGCAGCAAAGCGGTGATGGAGAAACGTTAAGATATTGGGTAACTGAGCCTATGTCTTTTATTGCGGCCGATTATGCCAACTTTCCTGCATTAGACAATCAATCAGTTCAAAAAGCGATTGCATGCTTGCAGGACTTCCAAAAGAAAAGTTTTTTTTATTATATAGATTTTTCCGATCTCATGGAGGGGGATTGTATCCTCCAAGGGTTTGATGCAGAGGCATTGTCATGGTGTTACAATATGATGATACGCTATGATCAGTTATCGGAATTAAATCAAATTATACACAAGTCGCCATCTCGTGATCAGGTGCAACTCGATCATCGCAAGCTCAAAACCTTGGAGAGCTCACAGGATATTGTGAGCCTTTTGACGGAAGCATCACAAACGTACGCACAAGAGCATACAAAAAATCTTATGTTATTGCTCAATCTGCTTTTTGGGGAAGAAGATGTCGTCAATGCTGTGTTTGATCAACATGCGGATTTATTGAACAGCTGGAATCAGTATCTTGCCCAGATCAAACAAGACAAAGATTTTGCAACATACAAAGAATGCTATAACAAATTGACAGATTCACTGAGCAATTCGCTTGCTCAGTTAGAGGATATGTTCAGGATACACTATAGCCTTTTTGCAACATTGGACAATAAAAATCGATTAGCGTCTACACAGAGTAAGCATTATTTAAATGCCATTTTGGATACCAAGTCTTTTGGTGCAATCACAAAATTTATCTCGGTTATGGTAAGGTGGGAACAACTTTCTTTTTATGTGCGTAGCATGGATAAAGACGCAGTTATTATGGAGGGAAAGTATTACGTCAATGAGAGTTCTGACGATATCTTGGCTCTCATTCGTCCATATATGCGCAAGATCGAAACTGTTCATTATTTGCATTTAAAAAATGATGTTATTTATGATCAGGGCGATAAAAAAGAAAAGATTTATCATGCGCTTTCAAACATTTTCAAACCTTTTACTCCTGATTTTTTCAAAGCGCTTTTTTCACATGTGGGTACGCAGCTTGCTTTTGAGACAGCAGCACATGAACCTGTTCTTTTCGTGGAGAGTGTGGAAAACATTAGCAAAGAACTGCAAAGTTTACAGTATCTAGTTGTCGAAAAAAAGCAGCCTGCAGCACTAACAGCGATTAGGAACGAACAATATCTAAAAGATGTTGGTTATATTAAAAAAATACTCAAAAAGAATATGAGGACATTCTGCAGCAGTTATGAAAAGATCTTGTCTGCACAGAATAGACAGCCCCCTATGAATGCATATCTAGAGCTCTTTATTGAGTTAGAGCAGGCAGATTCTATCAATTTTGAGCAGCGATTGTTTGATGTGTTCTGCAATTATTTTAAATTGTATGCCGATCAGCGATCAAACCAGGATAATTGTGTTTATTTGGAGCAGATAAACCAATACAAGGGACATAGGTCTTGTATGCCCTACAACAGCTTCCTTTTAAACAACGATTTAAGTGATATAGAAAAAAAGATCAGTTTTAATGGATCTGTTTTTAAAGAGTTTATCCCGATTGTTTTTGAGCAAGGAATAACATGCTTTTTAAAAATGAAAAGTTTTAGAACGACATTTGATAATTATACTGCTACAAGCTCTCAGCAAGAGCGAATAGGGTACCTTCTGCTGTCTGCCAAATTTTATCAGTATCCGATCTTTTTTACGATCTCGCAGCTACCAGATTTTTTTAGCAAACAAGACATACAATATTTTTTTGAAGCAGCTTTTCAACAAGAAAAGAAATTACAGACCGCTGAACAAGGTGGGTATTTATTCGGTATATGTTTAAAAAGCTTCAAAGCTATGGCTGAAACATATGGTGCGAAAAAATATTTTATTTCGCAATTATCTCTGATTGAAGCATCTATCTTCAAAACTTGCCGCCCTGTATTGAGTAAGCTTCAGAATCTGACCGAAATCGATGAAGCGCTCTGCGATGCCTCATCAGATATTTTAAATTTCACTTTTTTTGATGCGACTTATTATGCGTTAGGATCTAACTTTTGTGCAGCGATTCAATTTTTTATTCCATATGAGCCTTTCACAACTGAGCAAAAGTGTATATTAGAGATGATTGCTTGCGGGATCCAGTCTAATGAAGATGATATGGCTTTAGAAACAGTGGCTACAAAGATTTTGCATTGCTATGTTGCTGCATTGAATGATGGAGAAATGCTGACACTAGATGCTCTTTTGACAGAGATCTGCGGCCAAGATCGCTATCAAGAGATCACTGCTACTTATCGACAGCGCCGTAAACAGGCTGATGCTATCATGACGATTTTCAAGATCATCAAACACTATGAATCTTCCCCAAGTACAGAGAATATTTCAGATTTCAGCTTCTTAAAATCAGAACAGCAATTCAATCCATGGATGCAAGAAAAAGTTACACAATATTGCATGTCTTACAAAAAGTGTTCGCAAAGTTCCAGTCGGCGCAGCGATCTTTGCTTGGAGCTTCAAGCACATATTAAGATCCATTCTAGTGACTTAAATAATTTTTATGACATGTGTTTTAACTATATAAAACGATTATGTCAAGAACGCTTTCATTTGTCAGGCACACAGGTCGTGGAGAGAAAAGATCAGGAAGAATACAAAAAAAACCGACTGCCTCGTGCACTGCTAGAGATTGTTGATTCTTATATTTTTTTCGCTCCGCGCAATGACAAGGACGTGGCTGAACTGTACAAGATTTTCTTAAGATTTCACAAGGAGCAAAATACACACTTCGTCTTCTTTGACATAACCGCATTACCATCTTTGAGTGAATGGGGCAGTCGTCACGTTGCACGAATGATTTTACAGACGGCACAACAAGGTGCACCGTCGTCGGGGCAAGATGAGCGAGAGATGCTTTGCAAACAGCTGATTCAAAAGTCGCTGAAAGGCTCTTGTTTGAGAAACAAGAGTTCGAATGACTATCTGGACCAGATACGGAATCAATTGTCCATAAGCAAGGGTGAAACATCAGAGAAGAAAGAGATGCGGGCACTTTGGCTGAGATGTTTTTTTCAGGAACTGGAAACACACATGCTGCAGCCTGCGAAAGATATTCTGAATTTCAGCAACTGTAAGTCTGCTAAAAGTTTTGCAAGTTTTGTAGACACGCTCAATAACGACAATAATTTTTGTGATGCGGCAAAACAATATTACCAAAATATTTGTACACACTTTGAATGCAGCACAATAGCAGGCTGTGTAGACAGTATTGTCGACAATCTGAGTCAGACTGAAACGCTTGGTCAAGAAACAGCATTCCGAGATCAAATTACTCTCCAGTGTATGGAGATTGTGAAGTGCGATTTGAGTTCACGGCAAAAGATTGAAAACTTAGCAAAACTGTCATGGGAATGCCATCTTATGAAAGAGGCTTGTCACTTAAGCTCTGAATCAGCGATTGACAAAATCTTATCGAGCTATATCAAAGAACACGACCTTTTAGACGCAAATGAGACTGTTCTTTTAAAAACCTTATGTGTGACAAAACAGATTGACCCTGAAGCCCAATATGTGAATACAGAATATACGAGTTCTTGGCATTATTATGGTTTGCTATTGATAGAATGTTTCAAAAATGTTACGAATGCTCTTATGTCTTTTTTTGATGCATGCTCTAATGCCGCAAGTACCCTATTGGATTATAACACGTACGCGGATTGGTTTTATGCTGCCTCAGACAAAGCAGAGCCCGTGCCTCACAGTGTTCACGAGCATCCTCCTATACCGAGTACAGAACCTTCTGTTGTACGGTTCTCATCTTCTAGCGGTCAGGAGGGAACAGGATCTGCTTTGCAGACTGTTCTAACGCCTGGGGGATCAGTAGAAAATAGAACTTTGGTACAAAAGCACTAATGCCTATAAGATGATTCGCTGCTGCATATTCAAATCCCAGCTTGTGTTCATGGGCCCACTGGGCCCAGCGTTCATAGGTTGCGGCACAAAATTGACTCTCCCTGTTGATTCCAATCATGCTTCCTTCAGGAACCTTGCTCATTTCTGAGCCCCAATGCTCAATCAGGCTCTCTAATGACCAAGTGGCGTCCGAGAGAATTCTCTGATCGGAGAGAATGACACCTGAGTGAAAAACTTGACCAAATAAACAAATAGAATTTTGAGTTGTATATCCTTCAATAATTCTGCGTTCTAAGGTCCATATAGCTTGAGACATTTTTTTTGATATGCAATTGTATTAAACCCCAAGTATAGATCTGATGGAGATCGTTGGCACATCTATATGGAACGTGTATTTTTGGGTTTTTTGCGAGGCTTTTCTTTGGCTATTTCTATTTGAGACGGATATCGTAGTGGAGTGGTGGGTTCGCTGTCTAAGGTGGGCATTTCAAAAAGTTTTTTGTCTTTTTTGGTGACTTTGAGCCATATAAGACTTAAGCCATAAATGATCAGCCTGACAGGCCATAAAGTGATTTTCAAAGCAATATTGGGTAAGGATGCCATTGCAGACAGTATTTTTTTAGGGTTGAGCAAAAACCGCAAATTACCGTCTTTGAGAATTTCCCCGAGCATAAAAAGGCAAATTTCAACTTGAATTTCTTTGGATGCGAAAGCAAAAATTGTGTTGACCCACCTTTGGATGCTTTGTTCAGTGCGCGGGAGTGATAAATGAGTGCCTTTCATATGGGCACAAGGGTTATCAACGCCTAAAGTCATAATATTTTCTGATTCCAGCTTAATCGCTTCCTCAGGATTTAAAAGAAGATAGCTTGGAGAAAAACCATCTGGAATGTTATCAAATTTCAATGACTTGGCATCTGAAGCACGAGACCATTCCTGCACAATCTGTAGGGTATAAGGTTCTGTATTTGCATGATCTTTTGACCTAAAATCTTTGAGCATATCGCAGAGTTTTTTCTTGTGGTTTGTAAGAAGATCGGAATCATATCCAGCTGGAATCTCAATAGTCACTCTCTTTTCATTGTGATTCACATCAACAGAGAAAAATTTTAAAACTTCAAAAGTATCGATATCATTTTTTTGCGTTTCTGTTTGATCAAAAAACAGAGACCAAAATTTTGATTTTACTTCCAAGTCCGATCCGTTGAGAGGATTCGTCTCTTTCATTTCCTGAAAAAAACCATGTGAAGCGTATTTTTTTCTTGCGCTTAAAATTTTTTTGTAGCTTTCAAACGCAGAGCGATAGCTCTGCAAAATTTCTATTTTCTTCGATTCTTCATCAGAAAGTGTGTGCCCTATCAGTTTTTTTTGTTCTAATTTTCCAAATCCGTATGTTTTAAATTCAGGGTAGAAACAGGGTAAAATTGTCAATTTTTGGTCTATCGGTATTAAAGGATGGTTAGACACTGCATCTTGTAGGCGATCAACTACAAAAAATGTTACAGAGTCAGGACTATGGGAAGAATATAAAAATGGAATGGCTAAGCCACCAATCCAATAACTTGCCAGGCCTAAGGATGAGGTGAGCGCAGAAGACGGAGTGCCTAATACGTTTTTGAGGACAAAATTTTGAATATCGAGAGTGCGTTGAGCAGATAATCCCGCGATTCCAATCTTGGGATGCGTATAAAAACGTCGCTTATACCCATCAACGGCATCGCGATATCCAGAAAAATACCCAAGTACGATGATTGGGCTATAGCCTTTTAACGTACCTGTATAATTACATAGCATCTGCGTGTCTAATGTGAAATCAAACATCTCCTGCACCAAAAATCCGTCCCCATATCACACCATATAGGATCGATGCCTCTGTAAATGATTCGTTCAGAGCAAAATTCATACTTTTTTTTCAAAAAAATACTTTAGTGTTTGAGTAAATCGAATTTTCAATATAGACCTCGGATTTAGAGTATGCGCACATGTCTTTTATGGAAATCACATTTGAAAGCATGCATCGTGACTATCAGTTTTCTTTAAAGTGACCTCATCCCTGAGATGATGGATTGCTCTTCTGATGAGAATCCTTGTTCTGCTTAAAGCGTCTTGACGATTCTTTTTTTGAAAATATGTCCTATCTAAAAGGCTATGAGGATTCATGCGATCTTGATTGACGATGTTCATCGAGACAGACGGAGATGATACTATGAACAATGAAGGAATCAAAGCCCACGGACTGATGCCAGAACATGATGAGTTTGCATGGGAGCTCAGGGAATGCGGGGAGATTTATGGAAAGATGCTGGCATATAATCATAATTATCGTGGAGAGAAAGTAGCCCCTGAAATGATAAACGGGATTCCGGAACTCCATGATTATTTTATACATATGCACCTACCAGGTTATTTAACTTTTGAGCAGATTCAACCCCCTGAACTGGTGGATATGAATGGACATTACATGATTAGAAAGCGCTCTCAGAAGGAGGAAGACACAATATATGGGCTCTTTATTAATCACGAAAAAGATAAAATACTTGCAAACTTAAAACGTCTAGAATATCCAGAAAGTGCAAAAAGCAATCTAGACCGAATAACGCAGAAATGTGAAATGGATTTTCAAAATGATACAACAGAATATTTTAAAAACAATAACATATCTTTGAAAATGTATGAATATATGACATTGCGACAATTGGATAGCCTTTTAGAGGAAGTGGCAAAAATCTATGGCAAACTCAGAGAAATCGGTCTATCTTCGGAAGACATCAAATCCAAAAGGCAGGGAATAGGAAATCTTTTCATAGATGTTTTCTCTGAAGATTTTTCTTCAGCTCAGTACAAAGATCAATATGTTCGTGTTTTGAATTTGTTGCTCGTTTGGATAGAGAATTTCAAACTGAGTGAGGACTTGAGTTATTCAAACCCAAAAACATATGCTGATCAGTTAGAAAGCAACTTGTTCCAAGAGGTTGCAACAGAGATGGATGCACTCAAAAAGAAACAAGAGCATAAAATAGCTCCAAATCAAAAAAAGGCTTCATTAGATGTTGAGTGCGCACAAGCAGAAGAGTATCGTGCAAGGGCACATAATGATGCTCAAGAAGAAATCCGGAAACTATTGGACAAACAGGTTTTTAAGAGATCACAAATCGGGCCTAACAACAATTGTTACCATTATTCTCTCCTTGATACGCAGTTTTCCCTGACAGAGTACTTAAAGCATAAGCCAGTGGATTTGAGAGACAAGATTGACTGGAAAAAGGATCAAGAGCATTTTGATGCTTATAATGCTGCGTTTGCGGAGGCCTTTACTCGTTATTATCAAGAACTGCATAACCATATGAAAAACCATTCTACACGGAGCAAACAGGATGATGGTCGGACCTATTACTCTGTCAATCGTCCGAGTGATGACGTGAGCGGAGAAAAGAAGTTTGAATTTTCTTTTGAGAAAAATCCTCAAAAAGAGAATATCGCAGTGATTGACCGTGAAATCAAAGAAATGGTGTCGG
>CAYNBJ010000003.1:115511-167684 GCA_964395835.1 uncultured Gammaproteobacteria bacterium | reverse complement strand
AAATGATTTTAGAAAAGACGGGTTTTGGTGGATCTCACCAGAGAATGATGCCTTATTAGATGAATTTATAGGATGGTGGCAAATAGATAGTCGGTCAAAAAATATTCAATACTCGCAAAATATTTTTTTAGAAATCTTTGCCAATATTAGTAATCAGCACATCGATCCATCTTTAGAGACACATACATTTGTGCACTCGATATGCCTGCTTATTAAAATTGGATATCTTCAAGTTTTAAAAAGATTCATGCACAACTCGCTATTTTACGGTGAGAATGCAGAAATTCGAGCGAGATACTGTATGGTCGCTATGACGTATGGCCAACTTGATTGCTTAAAGGCATTAATACCAACGCCTGAAGATTCTGAAAGAAAGCTTGTCTTTACTTATTTGCAGCAATGGTTACAAATAGATAAAAATTATGATGCCGAATGTTTATGCTTCTTACAAAGATTAGGTTTGAATATCACTGATCAGATGATTCATCATGTTACAGAAAATAGAATAAATTGCTTACGCTACTTTATTCACGCTGGTATCAATATAAACACAACAAATCACAAAAAAGAAACCGCGCTTGTCTATGCGATCCTGCAAAAAAACATAGAAATAATTCAATTGCTTATTCCATATTCAGATTTGAATCTTAGAGATTCTTTAGATATATCACCTTTTATGTATGCGGCTACAATCGATAATATCGAAATTTTCACCCTGCTCATAAACGCTGCTGAAAATGTGAATATGAAAAACCGATCTGGATTTATATCCCTCATGTACGCAATTAGAAAAACCCGCATAGATCTGATTAGCAGACTTATTCACTGCGGCGCATATTTTCATCCAGAAAACTATAGCGGCATAACTCCTCTAATGCTTGGAATGCAGATAGGAAATATCGATATTATTAAAATACTGATGGACCATCATCCACAGCCAATACAAATTAATCTACAAGATAACGATGGATGCACTACGCTCATGCATCTCTTAAAATCACCGGCAATAAAGCATCCATACCTCAAAGAGTGCTTCACATCTTTGATGAAAGCACACCCAAGTTTTGAGATCAGAGATCAACATAACAAAAATGTGCTGATATACGCGTTAGAAGTCAATGATACATGGTATTTAGAAGAACTGATTGCTACTGGTGCGAACATTCATATGCAAGATCCACATTCACATGTCACAATATTTGATTCGGTTGTATATTTTGCTCATCCTGCATACGCTCAAAGATTACTCGATGTTGGCCAAGACCCATTCAAAATTGACATAACAGAGCGCAAATTTCATCCAGACATTATGAAACAACGTTATTGTGATTGTGAACTGATCAAGCAATACATCGAAAATGCGCAAATTACTCATGAAAATATTATCTTTGACATTTTATCTGGATCATTAGATTTAAACAAAACACCTTGCAAAGAATCACGCTTAATGATGATTTTAGAAAATGATATTGATCAGCAGAGATATTTATCAGTCAGGTTTGAGGAGAAAAAACGTGCAATTTTTGGCTCTCTCAACCCATTTGATTCACCTGCGTTTCAAATTTCTCTTCTTTTTCAAGCTATAGAGCATAGATATAGCCGGATTATTCAACGTTACACAGCAACACAACTCAATGAATATACAAACGCAAATGGAGAGACTGCTATATCCATAGCGGATCGGAAGGGTGATGCTATGATACGCTCTCAGCTCCTGAGACAAGGTGCTGATCTCAATTTACTAAATAATAACAAAGACACATCGATGATAAACGCGTCTATGCAGCAACATGAACAGTCTTGTATGCTGATCTTCAATCGCACGAATAGGTCAGAAAAAAGACCTTTAGCAGACAATGATCAGGATGATCCCAAGCACAAAAGAAGACCGAATCCATCAAAACAAAAAAAATAGATATCATGGAAGAATTATCATGAACGAAACAATGCCAAATAACCCGGAAAAAAACAGATATCATGCTCAAGAAAATTGGCAAAATGATAGCTCGCTTAAGAAAAGAAAAAGACCTCTCTCAAGCAGCTCTCGGAAAATTAGCCCAATGCTCACAAATGACTATACAGCGTATCGAGAGCGGGTCTAGAGGCGGCGTACGATTAGACTACGTGCTAGTCATTGCAGAAGCCCTGAACACATCACTAGCCGACATATTATTTGAAGTGAATCATGAAGATGTCTTAACAAAAAAATCGCAATCTCGTTGCGAATATTTGTTTGACAGGATTCAAAGACTTAATCCAAACATTAGAGATTGGATCTGTGATTTTTTAGAAAAACTTTTAGACAGAAGTTGGATTTGAAGTGTATTTTGTCAGTTTTGTCAGTTCATCAAGGTAGAAAACCCTGAAAAACAGCTTTTTCTCTTTCATAGAGCTGACAAAACTGACAAAAGTCTTCTAGACTGTTCTAAGCTTTGGTAGCTCTAAAGAAAAAGTCTCTGACAGCATCTCTTTCTTCCGCTAAAACAGCGATTATAAACTCATTGAGAACTTCATGGCTCTCTACAGAGCAAATGGCCTCAAGGGGATACGCTTCACTATGTATCTGTGCAGAGAGATTATGAAAGAGAAAGTTATACACTTCTAAAAGCCCTGTTTCTGATAACACTCTCTCTGTTGTTGCGTATTGCTTTTTCAACTCTTTCAGCGGAATCATCGACTCAATGACAGACAGAATCTCGACAACATCTTCTGAGCGATCTAAGAGCTCTGTAGAAAGCTTTTGCACACACGGTTCTGAGCTCTCTTGATACTCCGTCATTTTACGATGAAGATCATGAAAGTATCTCCATTGCCTCAAATACGCATAATCTTTAGTTCGGTAGCTCAGACGCAAATGTGCGCAAGTTTCGGTAGCAGCCTGTGCGAGGACTAAAGCACTCAAAGAGTTCTCGTGGTCAAAATAATCTTCAACAAGCGTTAAAAAAGCATTATAGAGCTGAAAAACCACTTTCTTTTGCGTTGAACTCATATCAAACACTCTTATCTCGTCTCGGAGATCAAGAGCACTATTGAGCGTATCTCGATACTTTAAAGTTATGTCTTGAGTGATCATCTTTTTCATGCCTCATGATTTTCATTTTCGCTAAAAACCGAAATCACTCTTAAGAGTGATTTCCTTTAAAGAAAGTATTTATAATTCAATATATTGAGTGGTGGAGACGACGGGATTTGAACCCGTGTCCGAAAACTGTCCTCACAGAGGTCTACATGCTTAGTCTTTTACTTAAATTTAGCGATTCGATTGCAGAAAAAACCAAGCGTCTCTATCGCGAGCATCAGATCATACCTTCGCTTTTTGCTGATACACCAAAAAGTTTAGGTCTGTTAGGTGTGACCACGAACTCATCTAAGAACAGAAACTCAGATGGTCATGGTGCCTTAAGCAGCTTTAACTACTTGGGCAGGTTTTTTAGAGTTTGCACTTAAGCAATTTAGGGGAATTTTTTACGAGGACACCCCAATACTCGGCATGCGCCCTGAGATTCGATATTTCCGTCGAACCCATTACGCCCCCATACCAACAATAATATCACAAGAAATCATAAAAAACACTGCGCTTTCTTGATGATTCATGATGATTATCGATCTAAGAAGATGAATCTGATTTATCTGTCCAAAGCAAGTACTCTGTGCCATTCAAATAAGGCCTGAGGGCTTGTGGGATAAAGCAGCCTTTTTCATCAGCATGATTTTCGATCAAGGCAATCAAAGCGCGTCCAACAGCGACTCCAGAACCATTGAGTGTATGCACATACTGTGTTGATGATTTCGCATCTGCGCGGTGACGCGCTTTCATGCGTCTTCCCTGAAAGTCTGTAAAATGAGAGCATGAAGAAATTTCTCTATACTTTTGCTGGCCTGGCAACCAAACCTCTAAATCGATTGTTCTTGCGGAGGCAAAGCCAATATCACCTGTACACAGTGCAACTAAACGATGTGGCAATTCCAAAGAGCTCAATAGATTTGAAACATGCTGAACCAGAAAATCAAACTCCGTCTGCACCTGATCATGCGTAATAATATGAACAAGTTCTATTTTTTCAAATTGATGCTGTCTAAAAAAGCCCTTCATATCACGACCATATGAACCGGCCTCAGCACGAAAACAGGGAGTATGTGCCATCATCCGTAAAGGTAGATCTTCATTTTTCAAAATTTTATCTGCTACCAAATTTGTCAATGGCACTTCTGCTGTTGGGATGAGATAATGATTTTTATCTTGACCAACCGAGAACAAATCTTGCTCAAATTTAGGTAACTGCCCTGTTCCAAACAGAGCTTTTGGATGCACGAGATAAGGAACATAATATTCTTCGTAACGACCATGTTTTTCATGAAAATCGAGCATATAGGTAATTAAGGCTCTCTGCAGTTTAACGACATTTCCTTTTAAAACAGAAAAACGTGTGCCTGATAGAGCAGCAGCTTCAGAATGCAATAACAATCCCGCTTGTGCCAACAAGTCACTATGATCCACACCAGAAGATCGCGCAATGCTGCCGACTTCTTTGAGAACAACATTCTCTTCTTCGCCGCTTCCTATCGGTGTTAAATGAGATGGTAGGTTTGGTAAAGATTCCAAAAAAGATTCCCACTGCTGACTGACTGCAGAAAGTGTTCTGTCGATCATATCCAGATCAGCGTTCACAATACTGACCTCTTGTTCTAGCAATAGAGTCTCTCCTTGCTGTGAGCGTATTTTTCCGATTTCTGCAGATAATGCATTCCGACGAGTTTGTAAATGTTGCTTTTCCGCAGAAAGACGCTGGTAGTCTTGATCGAGACTAAAAAAATGATCCCAATCTAAATCCATGCCACGAGAACGATATCCGTGTATTACGGCCTCTTTCTGAGATCTCAGAATTTTAATATCAATCACAATTATACCTTATAGAATCTATATTATATAAAATCTATTATTTCATATAAGGCAATCTTTTGTCGCCATGAGAAAGAGAATTTTTTAGAAGTTTTCACATTTTTTTATTTAGCAATCTGCCTAAGAATCTTCATCAAAAATATCTGAATTATAACGCCGAACAATTTCATCAATACTATTAGGGTAAGAAGAGACCTTAGATGAAAGCTGATCTATCCATTCTTTACGTTGTGCATCACTGATAAATGCTCCATGTAATCTTAACAAATTTTGGCCATTTGGCCTGAGAAAATAGCTATCTCCCATGCCTAGCAAGTCCTCTGCTCCTGAACTATCTAAAATTGTTCTAGAATCAATCTTAGATGAAACTGCAAACGAAATTCTTGCTGGAATATTAGCTTTTATTAATCCCGTAATCACATCGACTGAAGGTCGTTGTGTTGCAAGAATAAGATGAATCCCACAAGCACGTGCTTTTTGTGCCAAGCGAGCAATAGGCTCTTCTGCTGCTTTTTTGGTCATCAACATTAAATCAGCCAACTCATCGACAATAATCACCCAATACGGCATTTCACTTTGTGCCGCAGGTGAGCTCTTGTGATAATCTCGAATATGCTGAAAGCCCTTTTGTGCTAAAATATTGTAGCGTTTTTGCATTTCATCAACACACCAATATAAAACAGCGATTGCATGCTTGGATTCCGTAACAACAGGGATAGCTAAATGAGCCCGATTTTGATACAAAGCGAATTCTAAAATTTTTGGATCAATCAAAACACATTTTAAACGATCTGGGCCTAAAGAACTCATCAGGCTCATGAGCATGACATTCATGGCGACTGATTTTCCCGATCCTGTCGCTCCTGCCACTAACAGATGTGGTAAAGAGGCCAAATCTACAATAACAGGCTGCCCCTGCGAGTCCACTCCCAAAGCTAAAGGCAGACAATAACTTTTGGGTATCGCGGATAAAAGGGGGTAAAAGGGAATGGACTCTCTCTTTTCTTGGGGAATTTCTATTGCTATCGTAGGCTTGCCAGGAATATTATGCACAACGCTCAGTCTTTCAACTTTTAAACCACGTGCTAAATCTTGAGCGAGAGCAGCAACTTTTTGACTCCGTTCACCTGCAGCCAAAAGACATTCAAAACGAATTAAAACAGGACCTGGTCGAATATCCTGAATCTTAGAGGAAATTCCATACTCTTTCAGCTTTGAGATAATTTTTTTGCCCATCTCTTGTAAATGCGTATCTATTTGATCATCAAAACTAGCATTTTTTTCCACTGGAAAAGCTATGTCTTTCAAAATGGGACTGGTCTGAACTTTATCTTCTTTTTGGCTTGATTTAAAGGTCAAAGCAAACAAAATTGTATATAAAACACTCCAGAGAGACTTTAAAGAGCCCATAAAAACTGTATATAAGCTGAGCGATGTCAAAAGGGACAATGAGAGAGAAAACAGAGCAATCAGCACACAGATCAAACCATACGAACCAAAAATCCAAGGCCCCTGATACGCAAAAAATGCTCCAATGACTCCTCCAGCATGGAGTGTCCCTAAAGCAACAACAGAAGGATTGACAAACAAGTCTGCAATAATTGCGCAAAGCAATATCAGGCCGAACCAACCTAGGAGATACGTGGAAGAAAAAGATTTAGCAGTAGTGGTGTATCGACGCAAAACATCTAGAATCACAATTGGAATCAGCCATGCGCTCAATCCGAAAAAGAGATACATGACATGTGATAAATGCGCTCCTAACCAGCCTGCTGCATTATGAGGAGCTTTTAGCAAACATTTTTTTTCTAAAAAGCAATCGGTGGGGTGATAAGTTGCTAAGGCTAATATTAAAAAGGCCGCAAAAAAAGCGGCCCCTATATGTCTCACTCGTTTCATCATACTTAAGAAACAACAACCCAGTGATTATCGATCATGCAAACATCCACAACAATTAAATCTGTCTTTCCCTCAACAGTCACTTGCTGTTCAATCTTACGGCATGTATGTCCTTGACTATCAACACCACTTTGAACGCTTTTAGCACTTCCTCGATGGCCACTTTGACTGTTAGACCAAGTGATTTCTTGACCAACAGGTGCATACGCAGCTTTATCTGCCGCATCTTGTGCCATAGCGCGATCATTTTGATCCATTTTTGCACCAATTTGAGAACCTACTAATGCGCCAAGAACAGCACCGATCCCAATAGCTGCTGATTTACCATCCCCATTGCCTATCGTTGATCCAAGAAGAGCTCCTGTAGCTCCTCCGAGTAAAATTCCCGTTGTTTGATTTGAATTAGAAGCATCACACCCAGCAAAAAAAATTGTGAGACCTAACCCTAATACTGCGCATTTTTTCTTAATCGTTGTCATCATTATCTCTTGAGTGAAAAGAACCTCTAAGTTGAGCCTAGCCAAGAAGTTGTCATTTTTCCAGATTTTAACAATCAATTTTTATCCTTTTTTTAAAGCATCAAGCTGATTGAGAACAGCAATTTTCTGATCTCGATACGATGCAGCCTGCTCAAACTCCAATGCATCCGCCGCTTTTTTCATCAATCTATCAAATTGAAGGATCATTTTTTTCAACTCTCGTTCATCATGTGTCTTAAAGGCTTTATACGTTTTTTGTTCTGTGATTGCTGGATTAACAATATTTTCATCATCTGACAAGCCCTCAATAAGCGCTTTTTTTACTTTGCAAATTGTTTGTGGCTCAATCCGATGTAACTGATTATAAGCAATTTGCTTTTCTCTGCGCCTGTGTGTTTCATCAATCGCAGATTGCATCGCTTTTGTCACACGATCAGCATAAAAAACAACATGTCCGTGTACATTCCTTGCAGCACGTCCAATTGTTTGAATTAAAGATCGATGCGAACGCAAAAAACCCTCTTTATCCGCATCAAAAATCAAAACCAATGCGACTTCGGGCATATCGAGACCTTCTCGCAACAGATTGATACCGATCAAAACATCAATTTCACCTTTGCGTAAGGCATAAATCGCAGCAACACGACTGGACGCATCTAATTCCGAATGAAGATACTGTGCCTCAATTCCAAATTGCGGAAAATACTGACTGAGGTCTTCAGCCATTTTTTTGGTTAAAGTGGTAATTAAGACACCCTGTTTTTTCTTTTTCGCTTCTAAAATACGCTCACAAGCATCTGAAACCTGATAGCTCACATTGATAATTTCTATCGTTGGATCAAGCAGCCCTGTCGGCCGAACAATTTGCTCTACAATATTTTGGCTTTGTTCCAATTCATATGCTGACGGTGTTGCAGACACAAAAATTTGTTGTAAATGTATCTTTTCAAATTCAGAAAACATTAATGGTCGATTATCTAGACAGGAGGGCAAACGAAACCCGTAATCCACTAATGTTTGTTTGCGCGATCGATCGCCATAATACATCGCACTGATTTGAGAAAGCATCAAATGAGATTCATCCAAAATAATAAGGGCATTGTCTGGCAAATAATCAATCAAAGTCGTTGGTGTACTATGACGCTCGAGGTTATTTAAATAAATTGAATAATTCTCAATTCCTTGGCAATGCCCTGTTTCTCTTAAAAACTCAATATCTTGAAGTGTTCTGTGTTCAAGACGACTGGCTTCTACAAGTTTATTCTGAGAGCGAAGTACAATCAGCTGCTCTTTTAATTCATGACCAATTTTATCAATCGCCATGATGACGGAATCATAAGGCGTAACATAATGATTTTCTGGATAAAGAGTTGCATACTGAACCCTCTCTATTTTTTCCAAGCTCAGAGGATGAATCCACTCTAAGGATTCAATTTCATCTCCATCAAATTGAATCCTCAGAGTTTTATTTTCGCTTTCTGCAGGAGTGACCTCAACAATTTCTCCTCGAACACGAAAATGTCCCCTTTTTAAGACGACATCATTACGCATATATTGCAAATCGACCAAACGATCTAAAAAAGCTTTAAAGCCAATTTTTTCATAGACACGAAAAGGAAAGATCATAGCCATATAGGCGCGAGGATCGCCTAGACCGTAGATAGCTGAAACAGTTGAAACAATAATTACATCTGTGCGTTCCACCAACGATCGTGTAGCGCACAAGCGCATCTGCTCAATTTGGTCATTAATGGAAGCGTCCTTTTCTATATACAAATCTCGTGTCGGAACATATGCTTCAGGTTGATAATAATCATAATAAGACACAAAATATTCTACAGCATTGCCCGGAAAGAAATCTTTCATTTCTCTATAAAGCTGAGCAGCCAATGTTTTATTAGGTGCCATAATCAAAGTCGGTCTTTGAGTTTGTGCGATAAGTTGAGCAATCGTATAAGTTTTCCCAGAACCAGTCACGCCCAGGAGGGTCTGATATCGCAAATGAGCTTCTAACCCACTTTTTAGGCCGAAAATCGCCTCTGGCTGATCGCCTGCTGGCTGATAATCACTCACTAGCTCAAAGCGTCTTTGCATCATAGCGCTCCTATAGCGGATGTTGTGCTAAAAAAGCTTCTGCATCTAAAGCAGCCATGCACCCACTAGCTGCAGACGTGACAGCCTGGCGATAAATAGGATCTGCTACATCCCCAGCTGCAAAAACTCCCTGCACTGAGGTCATTGTTGAACCTTTTGTATGCCCTTTCTGGGTGAGAATATACCCTTCTTTCATATCAAGCTGATCTTGAAACAGATCTGTATTCGGTTTATGTCCAATAGCAATAAAAACACCTTGCAAATCAATAGTTTTGCTCGTTCCATCTTGCGTATGCACAATATGAATAGCTTCTACTCCGTCTTTGGAGCCTATCACTTCCTCCAAACGATGGTGCCATAGAATTTCAACTTTTCCCTGCTCCACTGCCTGAAAAAGACGCTCTTGTAAAATTTTCTCAGCTTTTAATGTATCACGACGATGAATCAAATAAACTTTAGCAGCAATATGAGCAAGATAAAGCGCTTCTTCAACAGCAGTATTTCCACCGCCAACGACGGCAACCGTTTGATTTTTATAGAAAAACCCGTCGCAAGTCGCACATCCTGAAACACCACGACCCAAAAATTGCTTTTCTGATTCCAAACCTAAATACTGCGCACTTGCTCCAGTTGCAATAATCAAACTTGCCGCAGCATAACGATGCCCTTTCTCAGTCTCGACAATAAATGGACGCTGCCTTAAATCAACCGAAACAACGTGTTCTGACAAGATCTGAGCACCAAATTTGACAACATGGTCATGCATTCTGCGCATCAAGATAGGACCTGTCAGCCCCTCAGCATCGCCAGGCCAATTTTCAACATCAGTGGTAGTCATTAACTGCCCTCCCCGATCTCGTCCCGTAATCACCAAAGGCTGCAAATTTGCTCTAGAAGCATAAAGAGCTGCCGTATATCCCGCCGGCCCAGAGCCAATAATAATAAGTGAATGTTGCTGTATCGACATAAAGACAAAAAAAGAAAAATAATTGAATGAACATTTTATCAGCCATTCTAAAGGATCACCACCTATTTTATAAGGCAAACGCATCCATAAGAAGCTCAAATCAGCTGCTGAAAAATCAAAAAAAAAGACTTTATAACAAAACAAAATATCAAATTAAGTTGCTTTTACAAAAAACTCGTGTTATTTTCCTTTTGCTGGTAAGAAAAAATCGCGTCAGCATTCCCTAAAACAAGGTGAAAATCTTTGAATAAAAATTTCTCATTCATGCATTTTAGCTATAAGATTAGAGAAAGACCTTTACGAGATTCAAAACGAACTATCGTCCAATTTTCACCTCAATAAAAGGAGTCTAACTATTATGAAATATTTAACAACTGTTCCAGCTATCTTTGGTGGACGAGCATCAAGCTCATCATCGCAAATTGATTGCACAATGACACTGATGATGGAACTGCAAAAAAACCCCGCCCTTGAAAAAAAACTTATTGAAATTTTTGGCCTGATTCAAAAGCACCCAGAATTAATGCTTGTTTTGAAAGATCCTGAGCTTATGAATGCGTTCAATGATCCCGCTTTAATTAAAGATGTTATGCAACTGTGTCAAAGACTTGACCCAGAATTTGTCAAGACCCTTCCTTCTATGGTCGGTCAACTTTCAATGTATTATGAAAACCCATATTTTTAAATAAAAAATTCGCATTTATAGCTAAAAGGGCTGTTCAAACAGCCCTTTTTCATTATGAATCATAGCGATCTGACGTGATATTCGAAAGAGATCATCAAGCGCTACATCTTATAAAAAAATCTGAAAAAACGAATAAATATTAATGGAGATCTCGACATGTTTTTCTTAAACAAAAATCGCCTCAGCACATTACTGATGACACTCGGATGCTTTTCTTTATCCTCTATGGCTTTTGCTAAATGTTGCAATTGCTCTAAGCATAAAAAAACAGAACAAAGCCAGCAAGAACAAGTCATGCCACCTACAACAGAAGAAAAAGATGCGCAGATGACACATACAGATCACACTGCACATCCTAAGAAGAAATGTGATGACCATGCGCATGAACACAAAAATGCAGAAGATTGCAAATAATATTTGACAGTACACATTAAGTTTGGCAATATAGGTCTTAGGAATTCCCGTTTAGTTCAGTCGGTAGAACAGCGGACTGTTAATCCGTGGGTCGCAGGTTCGAGCCCTGCAACGGGAGCCACCACTTTTAAAATTTAAAATTTCTTACGCACCTCTTATCATTTCAGATTCATTAATAGATAAAATTATATAAATATTAAAACTTCACACTCTCATTGATATAAAAACCTCATTTTTATCAGAATCTTATTCTTGAGTGCTCTTTTTCCAAAAATCTGACTGACCTTATCCAGCGCTTGCATTCATCGAGATTCGTGACAATATGAATACAACCACAAATACAGAGACGGAAAGATAAAAAGCGTAAAACAGGTTCCTAAACCCAATCCAAAAAAAATCACCAGCCCCATATGATATCGACAGATCGCCCCTGAACCTTGGGCGAAAATCAGAGGAAAAACTCCCAGAATCATACAAAGTGTGGTCATCACAATCGGCCGAAATCTCGCTTGTGCAGCAGCTAAAACAATATCCTCCATCGATGCAGCAGAATGCGATCTGACTTTTCGAATTTCATCCACAATTAAAATTCCATGCTTCGTAATCAAACCAAATAAGGTGAGTAAAGAAAGTTGCGTATAAATATTATACGTCACGGCCAATTGATTCTGTTGCAATAAAAAACTCATAAAATGTGAAAGATGCATTGCGCTCAATGCACCTATCAACGCAAGAGGAATAGTTGTTAAGATGAGAACAGTATCAAAAAAACTTTGAAAAAGCCCAATTAAAAAAAATGTCATTGCAATGAGAGCCTCCAATGCAAGCATACCCAGCTGCGTTCCCTCCTGCACATAAGTTCTCATTGGTCCAGTAAAATCATATCTCAATTGAGTATCGCTCAGATTTGAAATCAGATTTTGCGTCACGGAAATCAGATGATCAAAAGAAACAATAGGAAACACAGCTCCGTTAATTTTGACACTGTTCATTTGATTAAAGTGTGTTCTTTTAGGGATATCTGTCTTAAGAGAGATATCAAATAGCTCATCTAAACTAAAATCATGTACATGATGATAAGTGAGAGCACGCCATGTCGTAAAAAAGTCTCGATTCAAAAGACGCATACGAAAATCAATCTCTTTATCTTGATACAGAACTTTAGATGACTGAAAATCATTTAAAAATAAAGAAAGATGAGTCGCCACATCTTGCAAAGAAATATGATTCTGTTTTAAAAAATCACGATGCGGGGAGGCTACGCGAATAATTTTATTAAAGGCAGTTTCTACCCTTAAAAAGGGAAAGTATCCAGTCTTTTTCAAAGCATCAGCAATTTGATTTGCATAATCCACAAGAACCTCATACGAATGGGGTCCATAAATCACACATTGATAATCCAAGCCATCAGGCCCCGGTAAAGAAGATGGGGTAAAAACAAAAACATCTAATTCACTTTGTTTATGAATTTTTTGAGTGAGATCTAATCGCATCGACTCCATAGAACGCGAACGATGCGAAAAATCACTGCCCAAAATCCCCCCAAAACCACTATAAACTCCCTGATCGGAACCATATATAAAAAAACTATCACTCACATCAGGCGTTTGAGAAATGATTGACTCTAAAGGCTGTGAATATCTTTTCAGTAGTGAAAGGGATGCTGTTTGAGGAGCGTCAAAAGAAAACATCGCAAAACCTTGATCTTCTTTAGGAGCTAATTCGGATGGCAAAAAATAAAATAAGATAACTCCAAGAGGATAAAGAAGAACAACAAAGTATTTAAGAATCTTCTTTTCACGAAGAGAGGCTTTTAAAAGAGCGCTATAGGCTTGAGAAGCCCTCATGAACCAATATGGCTCAGCGATTGCACTCTCTGTTTTTAAAGCAAACACTGTCATGATCGGAGACAAAACAAGAGCAATCATTCCTGAAAGCATGACTGCACAAGCCAAGGTGAAAGCAAATTCTCTGAATAAATACCCACTCATTCCTTTCAAAAAAACTAAGGGTAAATAAGCAATTGCTAAAATAATGGTCATAACAATAATGGGATTATGCAATTCTCTGAGGGCAAGCTTAACAGCATCCATCGGATTTTTGGCATGTCCATAACAAGTAATAGAATGCTCAATAACCAAAATTGCATCATCAACAACAAGACCTATTGACAAAATGAGCGCTAAAAGAGTGAGCAAATTAATCGTCACATTAAAAATAGCCATTGCAGCGAATACGCCTAATAAAGAACACAAAATAGCTGCAATCGGTACAATCATCATTCGCCAGGAACCCAAGCAAAAATAGACAACGATAAGAACAATCAAACATGCTTCAAAAAAAGTCTTGAATACTTCTATAATCGAATCTTGTATAAAAACACTCGCATCATAAACAATTTTTTGATTCATTTCTTTGGGTAACTGCTTCTGGATCTGCTTAAGAATAAGACGCACATCCTCTAAAACGCTCAGTGCATTCGCATTTGGCTGAGCGTCTATCGATAAAAAAACTCCTTTAGATCCATTGAAATAGACCTCATTATCCTCAGTTTCTCCTCCTATGGAAATTTGGCCAATGTCTTTTAAAAGAATCTGATATCCATTAACATCTTTGATCGCGAGATTCTCAAGCTCTTCTAATGTGCATACCTGTGAATGCAAAGAGAGTGTTTCTCTATAATGATCGTTTTCAAAAAAACCTCCGCTCACTGCAAGATTATCCGTCGATAAAATTGCAGCAAGATCAGACAAATTTATTCCATAATCATTAAGTTTTTCATGATCGACCCACAAGCGCGCTGCAAGGCGATCAGAACCTAAAATTTGTACCGAACCAATATTGGGAATAGCTAAAAGCTGCGGACGAACTGTATTTTCCAGGTAATGATAAAGTTCTGCTGGATGCATCTGCGAGCCCGGCGTTGTATAAGAGACATACATTAAGGCAATAGAATTTGGACGTGTTTTGGTTAAGATGGGATCATCAATTCCCTGAGGCAAAGATTTTTTTGAAGATTGAACTGCAGCTAATACCGATGGAAATAAAGCCTGTATATCTTGTCCGGTTTTTAAATGAGCTTCAATCACAGAAATGTTATCCTGCGAAGATGAAAGAATATAATCAAAACTCTCTGCTTGAGCGACTGATCGCTCTAAAGGCTCTGTAACAGTCTGAGCGATTGTTTGGGAATCCGCTCCGGGATAAACCGTCAAAATCCTAATCACACCACTGGGAATAAAAGGAAACTGCCGAATATCCAAAACACGAAAACCTTGATACGAAAAAAGAAAAAACAACCCTATAAAAGCGATCGTCTGGTATGGGTAATCAATAAAACGGTCAAACCACCGCCTGTTATGTTCATATTTGGATTTCAAGATGATCTCCTGTCATAATCGAGCCATGTCCTTGTATAATCACTTTTGATACATCCAAAACATCAGATCCAACAGTGCGAAAGTAAAACTTATCTTTTTCTGTCAAGAGCACATCGATCCCGACTCGTTTCGCAACCCATTCATTTTTCAAATTTTTCTGCGCTGTCCAAACACATAGACCTTCGCGATCTGAGCTCAAAGCTTCTAAAGGCGCCGACCAAGCTGGATCGGGAACTTCAATATTTAAATGCAATTTACCCCATAAACCAGGATACAGACGGTCAACAGGATTGGCTCGAAGTAAAAAACGCACCATGCCTTTTTGAGAAATCGGATGGAAAAAAGGCTCACGTGTCCACATATCTACTGAATAAGCATGATGATCATACCACCACTGAGCAGCAACCAGATTTCCCAAAGAATCTGCCGAACGTTTTGAAAGAGCAGCGACGATCTCAAATATATCCAGATTAGCTATTGTACAAAAAAGATCGCCCGCTTGAACGGAAAATCCGCTTTTCCATGAAAAGTCAGATACATACCCATCAAACGGCGCAATAATGAATGAAAGGTTATAATTATGTTCAGCTCTTGATTTTTGGCTTTTTGAAACGCAATACTGATTCCAAGATAATTCATAATCTTGCTGGGAAATCGCTCCTTTTTCAAATAACTCCATCATTCTTTCATAATAAGTTTTTGCCCATTCATACTGCTCAATAGCTGCTTTTCGCTCCAACTCCAATGCTTTATTTTCAATCATGGCAATATTCTCGCCTTTATGCACATACTGTCCAGGTTCAACATAAATTTTCTGAATAGATCCTGATATTTGAACTTTCAAATCTGCTTCTTGTTGGGCTATCAATTGCGCCCTTTGCTCTATCGTGTCCTGATAGGGTCCATAAACAGTCTCGCACAGCCGAACTGTGCGAGATCCTGGGGGAAGGCTTTTCAAAAATTCCCGCAAAAAAATACTTTTTGCAATCACAGCTAAAGCTAATATCATCAAAAAAGATAGGCTACTGAATAAGATTTTACGATAAAGAGAAGGTTGCATATCTTGGCAGCCCAGTGAATAAAAGAGAAGATAAGATGTTTCGAGTATAGAATGGGATCGCAAAAATGAATAAGAAGGAGTGTATCGTCATTACGACACCTTGGCTTTTGCAATTTATGCACGCATTTTTAAAATCATTTGAAAAAATTCAGTGGATTTTATTTGAGCCACCCACTTTGCACAATCCAACACATTCTGTTGGCCTAGAATCTTTATCATTTTTTTCTTTTGAACGATACAATAGTTTGACCTTAGAGACATCGAGCCCATTGCAGATCCTACAAAGAACGCATACTTCAGCTGCTGCGCTCTGGCAAAAAGGATGTCCTAAACCTTTATTTCCAATAAAATTTGTTTCACAAATTCCATTACATCTTTATCCCAAAATCACTCAGATCGAAGACATCCGCTACTTGCAAGACGATCACCCGATGAAAAAAATTTTTATTTTGTCTCCTTTTTCCAATCTTGGCTATGAAAATTTTAATGCACAAGCTCGTCGCATCAGTCTATTCGGGACTTATGATAAAGATGTACGTTTATCCTTTTATCCTCAACAGGGCTCATACAGACAGATCCGATGGTCAATTTGGGCTGGAAATCCGAATTTCATGGGCTCTATATTCCACACTAAACTCCACAGTCCTTTTTATTTATTTTCAACACCCATGCCAATTATTATGGAAAGCATGTTGATATATAATGATTTTTTTGAAAAAGAGTTGAAAAATATTCTTTAATATTCTCGACATCAGACCAGGTCCGTACGATAATAATGATTAATAGCCCTGCCTCAGACCGAGATGACTTATGAGTGAACATCCCCTAGCTACAGCCATAAAAAACAAAAAATCTTCTGTGCACTCTTTAGAATCGACAATCCGCAAGCATCTCGAAGGCTTTGGAAACTGCGCTTTTGAATGGAAAAGTAACAGAGCCACAGAAATTATTGGCCAAGGTGCAATCAAAATTGACTTTTATGAACAATCTGAAGAATGTCTGTCTTTATTATCATTTTGTGATTTAAAATCCTGGCTAGACGCTTATCTTTATGGTCACTGGAGCACCTCAAAACTCTTAGCCCTCGTACAAGAACTGGTCGAAAAATCTCAGCTGGAGCACCCTTCTTCTCATCAATGGCTTCGCCCTTTGATTCGAATATATCAAGACTGGACCCAGGTCAGTGAAAAAAAAATATTCGATTTTTTAACCGACCATTACAATCTCTCTGATTTGTTTTTTGAACACCTGCTTGATAAAAAATATCGCCTCTATACAACGGCGTTATATCCTCACCCCAGAGCCTCGATAGAACAAGCAGCACAATGGCAGCTACAAAGATTTTGCGAAAAATTATGCATATTACCATCGGATACCTTACTAGACTTGGGCTCTGGATGGGGCGCACTGGGCATTTACGCCGCAGAGCATTATGGGTGCCAAAGTATTGTTGTATCGTTTTCCCCCCTACATCAAAAAACGATTGAACGCATGATACATATTCGAGGCCTAAGCTCTCAGGTAGAAGTCAAATCCTACGAAGCGGTTTTTGGACCCAACCAATGGTATAATAAAATTGCATTTCTTTTCCCCTTTGATTGGTGCGGGCAATTTTATCAAAAACAACTCCTCATGCAAGCATCACATCATTTGACGCCTACAGGACTTATGCTGAGTCAACAGATTGGGTACACAGATAATGCTTTTGGTGCATTTTTAGAAAGATTTATGCAAGATTATGTACTCAGTGCTTATCATCTTTCTTCTTTAGAAACCTTCTCCAAAAAAATCACCCCCTCTTCTCAATGTCGACTGATCCATTATGAAACGATGGATGAACACGCTGCCCGTACATTAAGAGATTGGTCGAATCAACTCCAAGAAAAACAAAATCTGCTGACCCAGCGCGGACTAGATGGATATTTTATTCGTCTTTATCAAACAAAATTGGCTCTATTTCATGCAGGATTTTCCTCCAGAAAATTGCAATATGGTCAAAGCTTATGGGCAGGACCACAGTATCGAGGAGGTGATTGGCTGTTATCTCACGCAAAATCTGCATATTTCCCCTCCCCTTCTGTCAATGATTTGGCCTAACTTGTGTTAAAATAAATCATTCATTTTTTATTGTTGTATTTTTGTGCATACCAGACTGTATCGTTTAGATCTCGATGAACAGCTAGAAGTCTCAAAATCTTCTGTATTGATTGAGCAAGCTTGGACCCAGTCCAATATATTGATTATTGAAAGCGAAACAGGCTCTGGTAAATCTACTCAAATCCCCAAAATTGCTATCAAACTCTTTGGTGAAAAAGATTCACGACCTATCGCTATGACTCAGCCCAGACGCTTAGCCACAACGATGATTGCTCAAAGAATCAATGAAGAACTGCAAGGGCAGCCTCATCAATTTGTCGGCTGGCAAATCAAAGGGCACAAATATTTATCTGAAAACCAACTGCTACATATCATGACTGAGGGTGTCTTATTGCAACATTTGCAACGAGATCTTTTATTAAAAAAATACAGCTGTATTATTCTCGATGAGATTCATGAGCGCACCATTTCAGGCGATCTCATTTGTGGATTTTTAAAAGAAGCGCTTCATAAACGCCCTGATTTAAAAATTGCCCTTCTGTCAGCGACATTTGGTGAGCAAAAGTGGACAGAGTATTTTCCATCTGCTAAAAAAATTTCAATTGGAGGACGCTCGTTTCCGATTGAAGATTATTATTTGCCAAATGAACATAGCGGCAGTGTCATGGATAAAGTACTATGGGCACTGGACCATCCCTCTTTACCACAAGAAGGGAATCTATTACTCTTTTGTGCCACTGAAGGTCAAATTCATGAAATAGCTGATTCTGTAAAAAAATTAAGAACGCATTTTGTATGCTGCCCACTTTACGCTCGCATGAATCCATTAATGCAAAAAAAAAGCATCTATCATAGCACCGATGGTAAACAAAAAATTATTTTATCTACCAATATCGCCGAAACATCTTTAACTTTGCCCAATATTTCCGCTGTGATTGATATCGGACAAGAAAAAATTATGATGTATCATTCGACATTAAAAGTTTTATCCTACCCGATTGTGCCTATCTCACAAGCATCGATTATGCAAAGACGTGGTCGCTGTGGTCGCACTCAATCAGGACGCTGTTTCCATCTTTATACCCAAGAAGATATGCTCAGCAGACCTAAAGAACGGCTTGTTGAGATACAAAGAAGCTCTTTAGCTTCCGTCTATCTCAAAATTTTATCCATTCACGATAAAAATTTTCATCATTTTGAATTTATTAGCCCTCCTCAAGAAAATCAAAAAAAAGAAGCACTTTGGACTTTAAAAATGCTCAATCTCGTTGATGAGCGATACAAGATCACCGAACTGGGCAAAATCATATTACATGACACCTTAGATCCCCGTTTCAGCGTCATCATGCGAGCTGCACAAAAAAGAAAAATCGTGCCTTCTATTGCCATTATTGTGGGTTTTCTTTCAAACCAAGATCCTCGCTTAAGGCCCTTTGAAAAAAGAACTGAAGCAGATCAAATGCATCTCCAGGACAAAGATTTGTCCTCAGATTTTATAGCTATTTTAAATTTATGGAATCGCATTCAAAAAAAACGCACTGAACTCTCACGTAAAAAATTTGAATCCTATTGTCATCAACAATTTCTACATCCTTTATATCTCGAACAATGGGAAGAAAATGTCCGCGATCTCAATCAGCGCTTTTTACCAGCAACGCAAAGTCCTCAACACATCATTGAGCTCCCTGCTGCTGCAATCTTGCATGAGATTTTACTCCATGGTTTTTATGATCGTATTTTTACAAAACTCGATGATGGTTCATATAAAGGACCTCAGGGAATTATTGCCCTGAGCCCAATGAAAAAGCAAGGAGAACTGAGCCCTCCTTCATGGCTCCTTGCAATGACAACCCTTTCTTATCCTAAAGGTTTAATGTTACGTTATGTAGGCGCTATTGAACCACATAGTGTGATCAAGCTGGCTGAAAAATATCTCGTCACGCAAAAAAGTGATTGGCACTATTGCCCCGAAAAAGGTGCTGCCTATTATCACGAAAAAACCCTACTTTGGGGCCTTGTCATTGCAGGTCCTAAAAGAAAATGGGCGACGGCAGAAGACTTAGACGGCAGAAAAGTCGCAATTGAGGGGATCGTACAGCAAGCACATGAGAATCATTTTCAGTCATTAGAGCCATGGCATGCACCTTACTTAGAAGCTCATAAAATTGTATTTGCGACACATCAACCACAAGTTTTAAAAACACTTTCGGAATTAATTGATTTTGCTCAAAAAACTTGGCCGATTTGTATTTACAATAGAGAATCTCTCCACAAATATGCTCTCCCTCATGTCTCTTTTAAAGATTTTTTATCTTATGATATCGGACTGACACCCAAAGACTTTCCAGAGAGAATGAGCATTTCTGCAGAATCTATAGAATTCATCTACCCCGATGCAGAAAGCTCTTTTTTAGGTTATCAAATTTACCTTTCAGAAGAGTTATATCAGCGTTATCACCCCTTAGCCTGGATCGGATTACTCCCCTATTACAGAAGAGCAATTTTAAAAAACTGTCTCTCACTTTTAGGAAAGAAAGAGAGGGCGATGATCGAGCATGCTGATGAGTTTATTGATCTACTCTGCGAAGAATATCGATGGCCAGAATATTTATGGTCTTATCTCAATAAAGCATTAAAGGATTATTACGAAATCTCTATAGGATTAAATGAATGGTCGATCAAAAAAATAGATAAAAAATTTCTTCCCTCTTTGTGGATCGAGCATGCAGATCACTCTCTGTCATTGATCGAGGCTAAAGATTTAGAAAAAGCACCTCCAAATAGAGAATACGCAGATCTCAGCGATCCTCATGATGATCTGCATCATGCATATCATTCAGGCCTACTTAAAGTCTTTGACATGCAATCAAAAAAAGAAATTTTCTATCCTGTTTCAGAAAAAATGTCATGGTATGGAGATCTGATTGAATATTACACACAGTTATTAATTCAAGATAAACGGCTTCAAGTTTTATGCCCAAGTCTCTCCACAGGAGAGGAAAAGCGAGAGCTGTTAACAACTCTATTGGGTTCAGTGATCTCTTTGGAATCTTTGCCGTTCAAAACTCAAGACCAGATGCTCGCTTGGATCGACTCACTTTTCAAACATCCTTTAATACAAGAAAAAAATTGGACTGCGACACTTTTATTGAATCTCAGAGACTGTAAAAAGATTTCATATGATCGCAGTCCTGATTGGGCGAAACCAGGATTAACTGCTCTGCAGAAAAAAAAATTTCTCCGTCACCTACCTTTATCATGGCTAAAAAAAGTCCCTGTTTGGCTCAGATCTGCACATGCTTTAAATGAGCGTATTATCCAAAAACCTCATCTTGCCAAGCAATTTGCCACTGAATCAAATGAGATTATGCATGCGATTTCTCTTCAAAGTGACATAAAACTCTGCCCTCACTCACCTTTTTGGGCTCTTTGGTGGGAATGGGTTGGAAATACATTCTTCCAACCCTACAATACTATTACGCCTGTTTCTGGAAAAAGGCTCATCATATGGTCTGAACAATCGAAAATGGGTCAAATAAAATGGCCTGACTCCAAATAAGTACAAACTCTGAGTGCTAAAATGTATCTTTTGGTACTTGAAATCATCGACCCCTGATTCGTTAGACATGATGGTATCTAAAATTTCTGTTCTCAAATGAGTAACGATTTGCAGTAGCGTAGAATCTATACTGATAGGTCAATCCCTAAACAACGGCAGCTGAGAGTGCGTAAGTCCAAGTCATAAAAAGCTTAGTCCTGTGCTACTTGCGTGCGCAGAAATCAATAGCTCAAACTGGCCATATCGCAGGCATCTCCACACTCACATATCGATTTTTCATTGACATTTAAACCGACAAGAGAGATGCACTCTCTGCGCTGCAAGGATTTTTACTTATTTTTTTTTGATCTTGGATTTGAATTGAATACGTTTTCCGGTGACGTTTTTAAAGATCCATCATCTTGCTTTTTCCCTTGAGGCACACGAATCTCCTGCATTTGTGCAAGTGCCGAACTGAGAGCTAGTTGATGGCTCAGAGTGAAAGATGCTCGATCTGCCATACGATAAACACATATCAGACCTGTCAGATTCCAAACCGTCAGACCCAGTGTCAAAAAATTCACTCCTGGTATAAAAAATAAAACGGCTCTCAAAGAACAAAGAGCCATGTCCATTGACAATCCGAATAGATTTCCGAACTTTGAATCTTTCAAATACAGCGCACCAATATGCCTTGTAATTTTATATGACAAGCTACTCCCTCCCAAATATAATGCTATGGCTCCCTCAACAAAACCACTCCAAACCATCCCGATACCCACTGCAATTAAAAGCAGATCCATAAAATATCCGGGGCGTAAAAATGCACTCTCTCCTAAATACTTAGAAAGGAACATTTGTCCCTTCAAATATAAATGAGTAAATACATCTCCCAGCTTATAAAAAAACAGAAATACCAAAATGGGCGGAATGGGCGGAATGGGCGAGCTTGCGAAAAAAACATATGCGAATAAGCTCATCAGCAATAAACACCCATAAATTAATCGCATTTTTTTTGATAAATAATTGGACACAATTGGATCGACAAGCAGCTTTATAAGTATGGCAGAAATCAGCAACGATTGGATAGATGGCATCATGACTAATGCTGCGCAAAAAACGAACACAAATTCGCGCATTTGTCTGTTGCCCACTAATGCTCTAAATACATCTTTAAAAACACCAAACATTGTTTTTTTAGAATGAGCGCCTTGTGCAGAAGTCATCTGATCCATAATATAACCTATAGAGAATCTCTGTATAGTTAATTATAGACTAATGCAATTCCTCCCTATCAGACACATCTTCCTATGAAATCCTATTTTAAAGGGACTGATGCGCATTTTCATAAAACAATACGTAGATGAAAAAGGTGTCATAGATATTTAAACAATATTCCCATCTCAGATACAATAAAAAACAATGCTAAGATAATCAAAGTCAGGCTCAAAAAAGAAATTTTTCTAAATTTTTGAAAATGCAAAAGGAAATGCAGCATTGAAGGCAGCAAAATGAGCAAGTATAAGGCTAATAATGAAGCTAATCCGAGCAAACTTTGATAGACACCGCCACTCCAATAAAGCAAAATTAAAGGGGGCATAGCGGTGATAAAGGCGATGAGCAGGGTCGATCCTTGCATGCAGTCTTTTAAATAAGCACTCGCCCCCATACTCAAACCTAAACATGAGGTCCAAGTCGCATAAAAAGAAAAGAATGCGATGGGTCTTAAAATATCTTTATTCTGAGCAGTTGCAAGAAGATAATGGATGAGATCGTTTTGCGAAAGAATAGGAGACTGACTCTGGGCAATAAAAGATAGCAAGAGCCATGACCAAATTGAGTAAATCATAAAAATACCGAAGGCCGAAAAAAACGTGGCCTTCTTTAAAGAGGCTGCAGAAAGCCCATAAACTCTAAAAGATGGAATGGAGAGATGATATCCGAAAAACATCAGCAAAGGCACAAAAACATCCCATGATTGTGCGCCGCCTTTAGAAGGCCATGCAGTCTCAAACAGACCTTTACCTGAGGTCAACAAGAAACCAATCCAAGCAAGACATCCCAACATAAAAAAAACTGCAATTTCATTTAATAGCCCTTGTTTTTTAGGAGATATCAGAAGATAAAGCCACAGCACAAAACAATAAAAAACGGGATATTCCAGACAAGCAACAGACACATATGGCACTAAAAACGTTGGCAACACACTCAAATAGTATGCGATTAAACTCCAAAAAAAAATGAGATAAGCCACGTGTGTCGGATAGAGTAAATGCGGGGCTAGATTTTTGACATAAGTTGATAAATTAGAGTCAGGTTCGAAGTGATAACACAGGCTAATCCAAATAAAACTCACAAGATACATGACAATCGCAGCGCCACCAATCAATCCCAGCATTGAGAAAAAACCAAAAGGCTGAAGCAACAGTGGTAATGTCATCATGCCAGCACCAATAGAAGTTCCTAAAATCAAAAAAAAGACTGTAAGCCAGGCATGATTTTGCTGGGCAAGCCATTTGTTCATATAAAGATCTCCATAATATCTCTAGGCCACGATCAAAAATGCAGTCTTTTTCCCTACTGCGATCAAGATTCCATCATGTGAAAATGTTTGGGGATTAATTTGATAGAAGACATCTGAAATCAGCTGATCATCGATTTTGACAGCTTTTTGATCAATTAATGTTCTTGCTGCACTTTTTGAAGAGGCCGCTTTTATCAGCACGAGAATATCCAACAAAGAGCGCGGCTCACCACCCATTGAAAAAGCTTCTAGAGCTTTTTTACGACTTGCAAGACTTTGATCAGAAAATAAACTGCGTGCCTGTGCTGATGCTTTCTCTGCTGCCTCATCACCGCGACACAACTTTGTTTGCTCATGCGCAAGCCGCATTTTTGCTTGATTGATATCTTTTTGGCAGAGTTCTGAGATCTCAGCAACCTCTAAATCTGTCATAGCTAAGAGAAGTTTTTCACAATCTTTATCATCGACATTCCGCCAAAATTGCCAGTAGTCAAAATCAGAAAGATAATCCTCATGAAGCCAAACAGCGCCTTTTTCTGTTTTCCCCATCTTACGCCCGTCTGCAGTTGTCAGCAAAGGCGATGTAAACACAAACATATCTTGTTGGTTCAGTTTATGTCCCAAAGTGGTTCCCATGATCATATTGCCCCACTGATCGCTGCCACCAAATTGATAGGAGCAGCCATAAGTTTTTTTGAGGTGCACAAAATCATAAGCCTGCAATATCATGTAATTAAATTCTAAAAAACTCAAAGGCTGCTGTTGCTCAATTCTGCGTGCAATTGTTTCAAAATGCAGCATATGATTCACTGTAATTTGCGATCCTATCTCTCTTAGAACAGAAAGATACGATTTAGGCTCCCACCACTGAGCATTATCTACAAAAATGACTCCAGTATCTGGGCAGTCTATATTGAGAAATCGAGAAAAAATCTTAGAAAGACTGGCTTTATTGCGTTGCACATCTTCTGGTGTCAGGATAGGTCGTGATTGCTCTTTCCCTGTTGGGTCACCCACAAGAGTTGTAGCAGAGCCAAAAAGAACAATGGGGCGATGGCCTGCTTTCTGCCAACGACGCAAGAGCATAATTGGCATTAAATGGCCCACATGTAATGATGGTGCTGTACAATCAAACCCTGCATAAGCGACTTGTCTGCCCATCTGAGCATATGCATAGGCCTCTTGCGCATGATTAGACTGGTAAATTAATCCGCGATTTTCGAGATCTGTTTGCAAGTCAATCATATGCTGCATCTCCAAAGTTTTGCAATAATAAGGCTATTTTTTGAGGAACGTCTTCAAGAGCAATACGCTCTTGTGCGCAGGTATCTCGATATCGAATTGTGACTGTTCGATGCTGTTCGAGATTGTCGCTTTGACTGATCGTGTCAAAATCAACTGTCAGACAAAAGGGAGTTCCAATTTCATCATGTCTTCGATAAGATTTGCCAATCGATGAAGTCGATTCATATACGACCCATCCTAGATGCAATCTTTTTAATTTGCTCACCAGCGCTTGGGCACAGTTCACGAGAACAGGGTTGTTTTTGAGCAAAGGGATGACCGCGACTTTGATAGGTGCTAAATGAGGTTTCAGCTTTAAGACCAAGCGCTTTTCCCCATTAGATAGAGTTTCTTCAGTATAAGCTTCATGTAAAATAGCCAAAACACCTCGCTCAACTCCTGCGGAAGGCTCAATAACATAAGGCACAATCCACTCTTGATCTGTCGCTTCTTTGATAGCCAATCGTTGCACAGCATGAAGATTTTTTTCTACTTTGGCATCAATTTTAAGTGACTCTTGATCTTTTGTATGACTGCCGAGATCAAAATCTGTGCGATTGGCAATACCTTCGAGCTCTTCTGCTCCATGAGGAAATTCATAGAGTAAGTCTACAGTCGCTTTCGAATAATGTGATAATTCTTCTTTTGGCTGTGAGAAAGAATGTAACTTTAATGGATCTAGGCCCTGCTCAACCCACCATTGCCGTCTTTGGTCAACCCAATAGGCATGAGTTTTATCATCTTCGCCTGGTCTGACAAAATACTCCAGCTCCATTTGCTCAAATTCTCTGACTCGAAAAATGAAATGTCGGGGTGTGATTTCATTGCGATAAGATTTCCCAATTTGCGCAATTCCAAAAGGTAATTTGGGATTCATCGAATCATAAACATGCTTAAAATTCAAAAAAATTCCCTGTGCTGTTTCTGGCCGCATATAAGCTACAGCAGACGGGTCATCAATGGGGCCTAATGTGGTTTTCATCATGAGATTAAATGGACGAGGATCTGTCAAGTCATGACTACCACAGCCTGGGCATTGTCCATTTTTTAAATGATCGGCACGCCAACGACTACGACACACCTTACAATCGACAAGGGGATCGCTAAATGTTTTCAAGTGCCCTGAATATGTAAATACATCTCCATGCATAATTGTTGCGCTATCTAAGCCCACAATATCATCTCTTTCATAAATCATCGCATTCCACCAACTTTTTTTCAGGTTGTTTTTCAGCTCGACCCCTAAAGGTCCAAAATCAAAAAAACCTTTCAATCCGCCATAAAGAGCGCTTGAAGGATAAATGAACCCTCTACGTTTGCATAGAGAAACGAGATCTTCCATAGATGGGGCGGCCATAATCAATTTACTCAGAGTGTTATGAAATCTATTAAAGATCGTACCAATTTCACTTCGCAGTAGCAATCATCTATTGAAAAATAGATACTATAAATGTCTCAGAGAAAAAAATATTTTTTGAAATTTGAAACACATAACACTGTCCTTGCGCCACACAGAAATTTTTTACATGAATAAAGCTGTCACATGCTTAAAAAATTTCTGCCCAAAAATGACCATCTCACTGAAAATTCTACTCAAAAATGAGAGCTTTTACCGAAATCACACAATCAAAAAAGTTGCAATAATTTTTTCACAGGTCTCGAACACTTTTTGTTCAAATGGCATGCTCATATGACTCGCAGATACAGATATAGTTTCTACACACTGTGTTTTTTGATAGAGTTCAGCGCCCACAATTGGGTCATAGCGACTTGTTACACAATAAATGGGGTATCGTGATGCTGCGTGCCCGGAAAAGATTTCATCCAGTGCAGCTGGTGACCAACGTAAAAAAGCAGCTAAATAGCGATAACGTTTATTTTTATATAAAAAAGTTCTTAAACTTTTATTATCTAAATCAGGACGTTGCCAAGGAGTTGCGAGTGTAATCAGAGCTCTAGTATGTTGAGAAAAAAAACTTTGGTTGAAAAGTGCATGTCCAAGCAAACCTCCGCGAGAATGACCAATCGCTATATATTTCTGATATATTGGCAAAGTCGCTTCAATCCATTGTCGCAACTCAATACTTTGCTCCTGCAGTGTCTGACCCCACTTGGGCTGCAAATACAACAAATCAATTGGACAGTTTTCAATCAAATATTTATTTAACAAAAAAAATTGGGAAAATGAACCGCCCACACCAGGCAACACAATCACCAAGAGACGTTTTTGAGAATCTGGGTGCTGCATAAAAAAACGTGAGCGATTTTTAAAATGAATTTTACGGCAGCTAAAAAAAGAACGCCCCCATTGAGAAATTCCGTGCAGCTGATGTGGCCAAAAACCTTCTGAAATAACTTTGTTTTTCTGGGGCATGTCTTTACGACTCCATTTGCATCATCCATAAATCCTTGTAAAGCCCTGCTTGAGAAATCAAATCATCATGTGTACCGTCCTGTACAATCTTGCCATCCTCAAAAACCAAAATACGATTCATTTTCTTTAAAGTGCTGAGACGATGGGCAATCACAAGGGTGGTTTTATCTTCCATGAGTGTTTCTATAGCTTCTTGAATTTCTTTTTCCGTAATAGAGTCTAATTGCGATGTTGCCTCATCCAAAACTAAGATTGGGGCATTTTTTAACATCGCACGTGCAATTGCCAATCTTTGTCGCTGACCCCCAGAAAGCCTGACCCCGTCACCAAGAACAGTTTCATAGCCCAAGGGTAAACTCATAATAAAATCATGTGCTTTGGCTTTTTTAGAGACCTCAATAATTTCTTCATCCGAACTTTGAGTACGACCGTAAATTAAGTTTTCACGAATGCTGCGATGGAACAGCCCAGGCTCTTGTGGAATAAAACTCACTGCCTCTCTTAAAGAAGATTGTGTGATTTCAGTAATGGATTGACCATCAATTTCGATACTCCCACTATCTATATCGTAAAGACGCAGTAAAAGCTGAACAAAAGTTGTTTTTCCACTTCCTGAAAAGCCCACTAATCCAACTTTTTGCTTCGGAGGAATTTCTACTGAAAGATTTTCAAAAAGCTCCTGATCTTTCATGTGCTGAAAACCCACTTGCTTATAACTAATATGCCCTGCTTGCATTTGCAAGTCTGGAGAATGGCCCTGATCTACGACGTCCTGTGGCTGATCAAGACTTTGCAAAGCCTGATCAATAATCCCAAAATTAAGAGCAAACTCACCAATATCTCGAGAAAAGAGCCAAAGCATTTGTATCACTTCAATATTGATTGATAAGATTAAAGTAAAATCACCTGAGGAAAAGGTTCCATTCATTAACCCATATCGTAGCATCATAAGAGATATTGCTTGATAAAACAAAAAACTCATGCCCTGAAAGAAAAACATTTTTAAAAAAAACCGATCTTTTTTCCGTTCTGCCGCAACAAATTGGGAAAGATAATGGGCAGTGTTTGCTTTCTCGATGCGATATGCAGAAAAAAGACGCACAGTCAAAATATTAGAAAAGAGATCCACATAATACCCGCTTAATTTGGAACGACTTTCAGCTGTATTACGACTTAATGATTGAGATTGCTGAGCAAAATAAATGGAGGCTGAGATATAGCAAACAATCCATAACGCCAATGCCATAGCAAAATAAACGTGTACTGAGGCTAAAAAGCCCAAAGCAATCAAGACTGTCAAAAGGGTGGGTAAAAGCTGATCAACAACCAAAGCCAGCAACTCAGGAATAGCTGCTGTGAGATCTTTCACTTTGTTAACAATAGCTCCTGGAAGATGATGATTATAAAAAGCTTGAGAATGCTGCACAAAGCGATCAACAGCATATTGCCCAACCGCTGCTTTTAGACCTGGACGTACAATTAAAGAGAGATAATTATATCCTCGAAAGATAAGAGATAAAAAAAGCGACATCCCCAAGTAAATGGTCATCAAATAACTCAGCTCATGTCCAATCGATCCCAGATTTCCCTCGGCACCACTCACAGTATCAACCATGAGTTTAATGATGTACGGACGAAAAGAAACATCAAATGACCAAATAGAAATGATCAGCATCTGAATAAATACAAGATGTCCAAAAGGATAAACCATCTTTTTAAAAAAACTGAGAGCATTATATTCTTTCCGCATGGGACCTTCCTTCGCAAAAAGCACTGTATTAACTCACAGAGACTTTTTTTACGCCTATCTTTAAAAAATTTTTAAATGCGATCATTTTATCATAAATAAAATCAACAACGAAGAAGAACTTCAAAATCGTCTGAATTGTGTTAAAGACGATGTTGTTTGTATGATTTTTGTTTTAAGATTGATAGGTGCAAAACCAACATCTCTGAATAAATCCTGCCCCTCAGCATCGAGAATCCAATCTCTATACAATCGACCGGCCTCGTCTAGCTCACCACTATATACAAAATTCAAACGATAAGTCAGCATATACTGACGATTAAATGTTGTTTGCACAGAGGGCTTCACTTTAGAAAAGCTCACTATTTTAAAATCTTTTCCGTCTACATATTTTTTTAATGAGGTCAAAGAAATATACGCAATCGCCTCAGGTCGCACAGCTAGCTGAGCAACAACAGCATCATCGGTCATCACTGTGGAAACAACTTTAGCATTTTTTTGATTAGGATATTGATTAAAAATCAAGCCATTTTTTTTCTCTTCAATACTCGCAAAACGGAAATAACGGCTAAAGGCTTTAAAAGAGCCGTTTTCAGATGTCCGTGACATTGGCTGGATAATCTTTTTGCTTAAAGAATGTTCACTTCCAATAAAAGATTCCCATGTGAGGCCGTTTTGTCCGTAAATTTTTTCAATATCTTCACGGCTCAAATTTTCAATAGGATTCGATGTGTGCACCACAAAAACCAGTGCATCTGATGCTATAGGCTCTTGAGAAAAAGAAGGATATAATTTTTTCTCATCTTCTGTTAAATCTCGAGTAATAGCAGCAATATCTGTCTCTTTGTGAGAGAGCATTTCAAGGGCACGCTCTGTTGTCCCAGAACGAATGATAATATTAACGCCTTGGGCTTTTTTTACAGGGGAAGAGGTTTTTTTTAAGTAATCTCCAATATTATCGGCAACAATCATGACTCTCTTGGGTGCTGCTGCATCCATGACACCTATTGCTAAAAGCAACACAAAAGAAAAAAAGCTAAACCGCATGATAGAAAAACTCTATGGAAAATCCTGTTTTTAGTTTAGCATAGGCCTGAACTTAGTTTTTTCTTCAAATATCGGGATCTATGCCACAATCTATTGAATCTACTCTGTGTTCTCTCTATAAAACACTCAGCTTGAAAAATGACACTCCCTTTCATCCTGAAACAGACGATTTTTATTACATGGGTCAAGGCAAGGGCCTGGACGAGCGTATTTACGTTTACCTGAATCAAAATCGTCTGTTTGATAATATGAAAGCCTGGAGAGTGATCGGTGAAATTGGATTTGGCACCGGTCTGTCTTTTTGCGCCACTTTAGATCTGTGGAGAAAAAAGAAAAAGAATGGTCAAAAACTGATTTACATCTCAATAGAAAAATCTCCCTTAAGCCCTAACGATTTAAAACACAGTCTTCAGCCATGGACGCAAGCGCTTGGAGATTCAATTTCTGCTCTCCTTTCTATTTATCATGGATTGACACCTGGCCTGAATCTCTGCCCGCTCTTAACGGATGATGTCATTTTAATACTCCTAGTAGGGGAAGCCTCGGACCTTTTAGAATCGTACGAGTTTCAGGCCGATCATTGGATGCTTGATGGCTTTTCTCCTGCTAAAAATCCTTCTGCCTGGTCTGCTGAACTCCTCTCTCTTGTCACAAATCATTCGCAAGAGGGAGCATCGTTAACCTCATTCACTGCTGCTTCTCATATTCGTGACCGGCTCAGTACACTCGGTTGGAGCATTCAGCGTCAAAAGGGCTTTCATCATAAAAAACACTGCATCTCCGGTCGATTAGAAGGGCAAAAAACACCGCCACTCACAGCTCCTTTAAGCAAAGAACATGTATTTTCACTGATTGGTCATGGAATCGCAGGGACAAGTGTGGCTTATTTCTTAAACTTTTTTGGCTATAAAAGCGAAAATTTTTATGTTCCTAATGCTCCCTGTGCTTCTGAGGCGCCATGGATTTACACCCAACCACGCTTTCATCAAACCTACGATGAATACACTGCTTTCAATTTAAAATCTTATATCTTTAGTGGAATTTTTTATAGGCAACTTGCACCAACATGGATTGAAGAGCAATTTACAGCTCAGCGAGATAAACAATCACGCGAAGATGAACGTTTGGAACGTATTTTTCTCTGTGGCTGTCGTGATTTTTTTTCGCTCGAAGAAAAAACAGTTACATATCATCAGGGCATTCGAGCCAATGGCTTTGATCTTTTAAAGCATCTGCAAAAAATGAGTCAAACTAAGCTCAGAGTGATGCAAGAAAAAGATATCATATCTGCTGATTTTTACGCTCACGCGTGGGCAAGCTCCTACTATCATCAATCTTTTGCACAACGATCATTATCCAAAGGTACTCTGTTTTTGCAAAACAATAGGACTTGGTCAATGCCGTCACATCAGCACTGTGATTATACATGGACTCGCCCAACATCCGATTTTTTCTGCGGATTTCGCTCTCAAAATCCTCAATATTTACCAAAATTTGGATTTCTCGAAAATGGCCAAGGCTTTTCTCTCCATCATGGATCGAGGGGTTTCAGCTCCGGTCCATATTGTGCCTTGCTTCTCGTTTTAGAAAAACTTGGACTTTTTCGGGTGAAAATACGCTAAAAAGGACATACCTGCCCCCCCAATAAAAAGACACAGAATCATCGGAATATTGTAAAGCACAGGATCGAAGTGAAGTGATTGATCAACAAAGAATCCAAAGAGGCTTCTAAGAGGCTTGAGAAAAATGATTGTGCTCAGATGATTTTCTCTGTAAGTGAACATCATCAGCAGGTGAATCACTGCATAAGAAAGCCCCAATAAGACAACCAGCATCCAGGCGGTGCTGTCGAAAAAATGTATCGAGACAATATCAGCGCCACGCTCATAGAAAAGCAATAACAGGCACACCCAAGACATATCCCATAGCAACAGACAAGCCATGTCCTCAATAGGGCAAAAACGAATCGATACTTTCGCCAGCAAAGAAGAAAGAGAAAATAACACCGCTGCGAAAAACGGAGCACCCTGCTGAAACAGAATAAAATAGTCATGCACTGTATATCTATAAAGGCCGACATAAGCGAACCAGACTAAGCCTAAAATTTTATACCATTGGCATGACTCTAGAAACACGATACTGAAAAGAGCCAAGCCCGAACCTATGGCATACGAAGCCAAGTTTGTATAAAAAAAAGAAAAATGATTTAAAGAATAGATCCATAACAAATGCGCACTAATAGCAATCAGGCTTCTCAAAAAAAGCAACATTCTATATTTCAAGGAAAATTTACAGAATTCCCTTTTTTCCCAAGGACGCACCAAAAACACCAAGAAAAAAAATGCTATCCAACTTTGACCGCACAGCAACACAAGAGCAGTGCTATTTGTAAAAAGAATAGTAACCTTATACAAAACTTGATGAATCAGCGGTAATATAACCACTGAAGATAAAAGGAGCAGCATGTTTAAATAATCAATCATATAATTTTATCTAAAAAATTCATATCAAAAACCCATCTTTTTTCATATATTACACTATATTAGAATCAAGACTACTAGATCTAACAGAGGATTTTTACTGATGTCTAAAAAATCTACACATGATTCAAACGCGCATGAAACTCAAGAATGGAGCTCCCTGCCTTTAAATTACAGAATTGTTGCATATATCCGCTCTTTTGTCGTAATTTCTGTAACACTGTTTATATTATTTTTGGCTGGCAAATTTGCAGCAGCGATTTTGAATCTCCTGATCCCAATAATCAAAATCACAATATCGCTTTTAATTTTGTACGTGCTTCTGATTAATAAGCATTTTGCAGAATTCAGATCCTCGATTCTCGAGCCAAGACATGGGCCTGTAAAACTTTTTCAATCTTTATGGGCAGGAACATGTTCTTTTATTGAAGACTACTATGGGAAGAACATCTGGAAAACCTTAGAAAACACTTTAAAAAACTGGAGTGGTTCCTAAGCCTATCTGATACAAGGCAAAGCTCCATAAGATTTTAAATACCAAATTCAATCAAAATAATCTCTTTGCTCAAACAAAGAGATTATTTTTTTTAGCCCAAGATTTGTGACATTTTTTATTTTTTAATCAAATTCAATTTTCTTAAATATTTTTTCCAAACTTCAAAAAATTTACATTTATTTTCAAAATCTATCCTATTTAAAGAGTATCCTTCCTCTAAATTCATGGATTTTATACTATGGATCAAAAACCAAAAAAACCCACAGCAACGAGTCAAGATCTCTATAACACGCTCCAATTTGGCGGCATGCTCGCTTTGAAAATTGCTGCACTGGTCATTTTTGCTGTACTCGCCTATAGCACCATTATCGCTGCGTTCCTCGCGGTTTTAAAAGTGTTACTGACTCTCGCGTTTCTATCTACACTAATTTATCGGCTCGCCCTGTCACCCGATCTGAATGCGGCAAGCTTTCGCTATCACTTTTTAGGCTCTATCGCCGCCCCTATGAGAGCTTTTTTAAACAATCATATTTTAAGAAACTGCTTATATTTGGCAATGATGCCCATGTTAGGGCTGAGCTTTGTAACAGGGGTAGTCGTTGCAAGCACAGAGGGACTCACTGGCTTCAAACGAGATCAATTGCCCCGAGTAGGCGCTTTTATTAATGCAGCTTTACCTGAAAAATCATCGAGTGATTTTTGGGTACGTAATGAAGCTTTTGGAGCCCCTTCTGTTGGAAAAATGACAGGACACGCGATTATCGAACTGATGTATGTTCCATTTTATATTGTTTGGACGAGCTTTCCCGAAACTCATCCCAGTATCAACTCTACGACTGACAAGATCAAACAATTTTTTGGTCTGCATGCGAATGAAAAACAGGCTGAGCCAGGTACGCTCACCTTTAGCAACAAGGCCCACAAGAATTAAAAACCTTCTTCAAGATCGCATGATCCTTTGAGCATCTCTTTTGCATTACAGCATAAGAGATGCTTTTTATTGTATAGACGATTTATGCTCCCACTCCTCCCATAAGGCATCAAGCTGTTTTTGTACGCTTGATCGCGACCCTAAAAGCGTCTTGATAGCACTATCTTGGTTTGAGTTTTCATAAGCCTGGCTTAAAAGGATATCAATCTTTTTGATCTCATTTTCTAACTTATCAAGTTCTTTCTCGATTTTTGCAAGCTCCTTCACTAAAAGTTTTGCTTCACACTCAGACTTTGATTTCGATGTCAGCACTGAACGACCAGAAGGTTCTTGCAGATGAAGTTGCGTTCTGCGAAAAGAGAGGGTTTTATTCAATAAGTCTGCATCGACACCGCCACTATGGGCAATCAAACCGGCTGCAGTCCAATACCATGTCGCTGTTGCACATTGATCAATAAAATATCGATCATGACTGACAAATAACACAAGTCCCTGATAATCTCCTAGCCAATCTGCTAAGTCTTCTAAGCTTTCTTGATCTAAATCATTTGTAGGCTCATCTAAAACCAAAACATCAGGATAATTGACAAAAGACAGGGCTAAGGCCATTTTCATTTGCTGCCCACCTGAAAGCTGCCCGTAGGGAGTCGTTAAATCATCAGGTAAAAATCCAAATCTTTGCAAATACACGGCCGGATGCACCTGCTGCTCGCCTTGCGGCGTCTCAATCGTCATCTGATGTGGATCGATAGATAAATGTTGAAGAAGCGTTTTTTCAGGATCGTAACGTCTTTGCTGATCAATGTATGCGACTTTTAAAGAACGGCAAAAAATAACTTGTTCGTCGTCTGGATTTAAAATCCCCTTTAAAAAAGTCGTTTTTCCACAGCCATTGGGTCCTACAAGAGCAATACGATCAGCACGTGTCAATGTCGCAGTAAAATTCTGCCGTGTTGATGAGTCAAAAAGGTTATAATTTTTTATCTCAATCAATCGTTGTGCTTTATGCCCTTTGTTTTGAAACTCAACAAGATCTAAACGCATTTTTGAAGAGGAAGCTTGTGTAGCAGAAAGCTCGGCTCTCAAATCATACAATCTTTGCACCCTTTTTTGATTGCGCTTTCTGCGCGCAGTCACACCCCTTTCACGATAACGCTCTTCCTGTGCTAAAGAAATGACTTTTTTTGTTCTTTCTTGGGCCAAAGTGGCCTCTTCTTGTTCTCGTTTTAATAGGAAATCTTCAAATTGCCCTGGATAAAAACGCATTTTTTTATCATAAATAGCCCAATATCCACTCACAACCTTATCAAGAAATGCCCGATCATGGCTAATAATTAAGATAGAATGCTCATTTTTAGACAAATAATCCTCAAGCCATAAAATTCCTTTCAGATCTAAATGATTTGTGGGCTCATCTAAAAGATAATGATTAGCATGCTGAAATAAGGTCCAAGCTAAAAGACCAATTCTTTGCTGCCCACCGGAAAGCGTTCCAATCAGACAATCTGCCGGGATTTCAAAAAGCTCCAGCGTTTGATAAAAACCATCATAATCAAAAATTCCCTCCAAAGATGCTACAGCATCATTCCAACTCATCTGTTGCATAGGAGCTGGAATTTTCTGGGGACATAAAAGCACAGAGGGCAGTTTTGCACACTGAGAAAAAAATGTTGTTTTACCACTTCCATTTGGTCCAATTAGACCATATCGATGCCCCTTATCAAGAACAAACTTTTCAATGAAAAATAAGTCTTGATGATCGGGGCTTTGAATGGAGGCCTGATGAAAAACAATCATGCTAATTGCTCTGAATTTTTTGAAAAATGACCCACTGAACGCCCAGGCTCATTGTCTTGAGGCAAAGATCTCACTAAAGAAAAAATGGAACCAAACCAAAGTCCATATGCTAAGAAAATCGCTACTTTTAAAGGGAAAATAGATGCAGCAATGCTGCCAAAATGGGACAAAGTGATAATCACAATCCAGGCCCCGCCGCTTTTACCTAAACGAGAAGTCAGTCCATCAACCGAAGCCTTACCTAAGCGCTTATCTTCCAAAGATAAAGAAAGAAAAGACATTTCTTTTGCAGTATCAAAGATAGTAAACTTTGCCGCTCTCCCAACTGATAAAATCAGTGAAAAAGACAGTAAAGACATTGGCACGGCAACGGCAGCCCAATTAAAAGCGATACTTGGGATAATTTGCGCTGTAGAAAGCACATCTAACACACTCAAAAAAGACCATAAAATGGGAGTAAAAAGCAAAGATGCAAATACACCAAAGCGTCTAACAAAAGAGCCGGAGAGAAGCCAAGAAAACACGACAGCATAAATACCCAAATATTTCCCAACCAAATTCAAATAAGAGTTCATCGCTTTTGGACTTCCTGCAAAAACCATACGCACAGAATCATTATGAATCACATCGACCAAATGATAGACAATATTAAAACTAATCATCATTAAAGAGACATTACGAATAATCGGATTTTTCAAAGCAATTTCTATTGATTTCCAAAATCCCAGACGCACTTTTTTATTTAAAACTTTTTGATGCTCAATTTTTTGAGAAGAGATAGCGATTTGAAAACACAGTGCAATCACAGCCTGCACTCCCCACAAAACAACCATTTGGAAAAAAAGAGATTGCTCCCATGTCGGAATCGCATGATCTGCCAGGTTATAAAAATAACGAATTTGATTATCAATCGTTGAACTCCCCCACAATCCAGCTGCATAAGTTGCCAAATTTCCAGCTAACGAAAAGAGGCCGTATAAACGTTTAGAATCTTTTAGATCGGTCACCTCAATAATAATGCCCCAACAGAGCATATTCAGCATGATCGAGGACCACATTTCAGCAGCTACGTAAAAAACTGTTATATACCAAGAATTTACAAGGGCTATTAACTCGTGGGTTCCAGAAAAATGTAATCGATAAAAATCTTGATATGGCAAAATATAGAGCGCCAAAATCGCGAAAAGAGTCGCAAAAAGAAAATTCATTCCCAAAAAGGTCATTTTTTGTCCATACAAGCTCTGCATACGTATAGCAAGCCAGGTAAAAACCAAAGCTGCCGGCATAATACCAAAAATTTTTAAATAAGAGACAGCTTGACTCGGCAGAGTCGGATCGGCCAAAAGAATGGTAATCTTTAAAGTCCGCAAAATACTATAGACAAATGAAACAAAAAACAAAACCAAGAGCATAAAAAAAGTCTTTTTTTGCTCCTTAGTCTCTACAGGCCAAAAAAACCACGCTAACTTACTGATTAATGACACAAAAACCCTCTAGTAGAACTAAAAATCAAACCACTTATCCTAACACGAATTGAGAAAAAAATGCACTATCATTTTGAAAAAATAAGAGGAATTCAAAATATACAACAAAAGACTCAAATAGATTTGAAAAAAAACACTACTGAGCGAGCTCAATACCAAGCCAAACACGCACAATTGAGAGGAGATCAAAGTCTCACGATCATGAGACGCGGAGAATAAAAATGATGTGAAAATAATCATGCCTGCAAAAAAGGATGCAATGTCCCCATCATTTTGCAAACCTATTTTTTCCCGATAGGGCTCATCCTCTGTGCGATCTGTAGCGAAAGACTCTATTCATCTCTCACTTCTCCTATCGTCTCAGACAGACTATACGAAAATTTTTATCCAAAACCTTTTCTTGCTCTGCCGATGTTCAGACCAACTCGATTTCTCAAAAAATTTACTCGAACTTGTTAAAAAAAAGCTCTATAACGGTCTTTTAAACAGAACAGATCTCTGTTTCATCTATCCACAAGAAATCCTGCCTAAAAAGGATATTTTCTACAAATCCTAAAAAACAATAAAAAATTTTATTTTGTCTGAAACTCAAGCTCTTTTTCTTCAGAAGCCTAATTCTTGAAACCAATGATTCATTTTGATAGAACTCTAAAAGATCATGCGAATCATTTTCGTCTTTTTGTAAACAAACAAACGTTTCTCCAGTGGGCATCACAAAAGGATCGAGAGATAAGTGAAAATCACATACTTTACGTAAAAAGGGATAAGTGAGAGAGAGCTGAGAAGATATCAAACCACAGGTGATCTTCTCATCTATAAAAAAACGACATTTTTTTTGTATATGCAAGGCACCATAATCGTGATCATGATGCTCTAGAACAAATTTCTTATATTTGGCTTTTAACATAGCGGTAGCTTGATAGAGAACATTTTTATCATATGATTTGACGCTCACTCGTACAAATCCTTCCTGAGGATATAAACCCCATCCCAGATTGTTAAACGCACAGCGTTCTTTCAAAGAGCTCAGCTCATGATCAAGCGCACGCTCTGAAAGATGAAAAAAACACACACTTTCCGTATACACTCTCTTATCTCCCTCAAACAAGATATGCCTGTACTTGGAAAAAAAAATCTCTGCGGCACCCAAACACTCTTTAGGGACGCCAGGAAGAAAAAGGAAAATATGCTCTTTTTGATAAAAAATAAAAGGCAACGCTGTTCCATAAGGATTTGGAATCACATCAGCAGGATCGAAGCAAAAAGACTGTCTCTCCAAAAGACCCCGATCAATTCCAGGATAATTGGATATCAAATATTCCACCCAAGACTGCGCTACCAACATATCTTTTTTAAAATACAAAGCTGCCATATCGCGCGTTTTGTCATCGCTCGTAGGACCGAGCCCCCCGATACACAGCACACAATACTTATGTTCTGAACATGCTGTAATACTGTCTATGATTTTGAAAAACGATTGCACATCATCTCGAATCATAAAATGCTGCTCTACTAAGCCACCAAAACCGATCCATTTTTCTGCAAGCCATCCGGCGTTTGTATTCATCGACTGTCCCGAGACAATTTCATCGCCAATAGCTACTGTTATTAAGTGATACATTTTTATGTCCCTTCTAAACATTCTTCACAAAAAAAATTGTGATAGTCTGAATCTAATTGCGCTTACAATTGTAAGATTATGTCTCGTTCAGCCGTCGTTTTCATAGCATTTTTTTTATCATTGCTTTTTCCATTTCTCATAGCTTGGATCTGCCATTGGGCTCTCAAGCACGAATGGATATCTCTTCAAACAGAATCTGTTGGGAAATTTCCAATACAACAGATCCAAATTGACAGATCTCCTCAAAGCACACAATCCTGGCAGCTGATTGCAATCGAAGATGACCATTTTACGTCCTTAGCCCCTTCACATATTCATTATTTAGAAAAACTCTTTCAAAAAACTCTTATTGATACAGAACTGATTAACATCAATCAGATTGAATTATATCCTTTCATAAACACACTCCAGCTCGAAGCTGGATCAATTTTAGTCATCAATCCACAAGGATATTTAGCCATCTATTTCGAACCCAACACCCCCCCCAAATCCATGATCAAAGATTTGAAAAAAATTTTTTCAAGGTAAGAACTATTATGATGAATTATTCAAAATCAACATCTCTGTTAATTTTCTGGTCTCTATTTGTGATTGGCCTTGGAGGTTTCACACGCTTGATGGACGCTGGATTAGGTTGCCCAGATTGGCCAGCATGTTATGGAAACTGGATTCCAGATCATACAGCTCTTTCAGGCCTCTCATCTGCGGCATATTTAGAAGCATGGATAGAAATGATCCATAGATACGCGGCAGGGCTCCTAGGCTGCGGTATCCTTATGAGAGCCATCACATTAGCAAGAAAAAACCGCATTTTATTAGCTTGTTTTTTGCTGATAGCACTGTGTCTTCAAGCAGCTCTTGGTATGTGGACCGTCACTCTCAAACTTCAACCTATTGTTGTCAGTTCACATTTTTTTGGCGCTATGCTTCTTGTCACCTTACTCGCTAAAAGTGATATAGAGAAAAAAAATTCCTGGCAACCTGCGACTGATGTACATCGCTCTTTATATATCCTCACAGCCATTTATATTTTACAACTGATCTTAGGAGTACTGGTCAGTACAAATTATGCAGCGCTCTCTTGTCCGTATCCATTTTTTTGCCCATCCGCATCTTTTAGGGCTTTCTCTTCCGCTTTATCTTCTTTGCCAGAGCAACTTTACGATCACTCTCCCCTTTCTTGGTTTTCTATTCCAGAAAAAGCTTCGCTGCAATGGGCTCACCATCTCAATGCTCTGATCCTATTAGTGAGAACATGGATCACACGTAATCAGATCTATAAAAATCATGTAGAACTCTATTCCATCAAGCTTCTTCTCGATCTTTTAGGGCTATCGATTTTGATACAAATTTTCATTGGAATCTCTTTAGTCTTTTTTAAGCTCCCTCTCTTTCTGGCAGTGATACACAACCTGAGCGCCGCAATAATCGGAACTTTTTTTATTCTGATTCACCTTTCTATAGGAACAAAACAAAAAGGATCTTATGAACACACTCTGGTCTGAATGGATTGTTCTGACAAAAACAAAGGTGATTTTGTTAATGATGAGTACAGCATATGTTGGGATTTGTACCGCTCAACATACTGTGATGCTCTCTATTTCAAATCTCATCACTCTTTTAGGCATCTATTGTATGGCTGCTTCTGGTGCGATTATGAATCAACTGATCGATATGCCTATTGACAAGAAAATGAAAAGAACTCAGCACCGGCCCCTAGTTCAAAACAAAATATCGACCTCGCAGGCCCTATTTGGTCTGTGGTCTTTTTTCATAGTTGGCGGACTGCTTCTTGTATTTGCTTCTAATTTTTTGACACTCATACTCACTCTATCTGGCACAGTAGGATACGGTTACATTTATACAGTATTTTTAAAAAAATCTAGCCCACAAAATATTGTATGGGGAGGAATCTCAGGAGCTCTGCCTCCTTTGCTGGGCTGGGTCTCTGTGACAAATTCTATCGACTCATATCCATTATTGCTCGTCGCTTTGATTTTCATATGGACTCCACCTCATTTTTGGGCTTTAGCCATCGCACGAATAGAAGATTATCAACGATCTGGAATTCCGATGCTCCCAGTCACGCATGGGACTCAATTTACCGCCTTGATGTCTTGGTGCTATACCTGTCTTTTATTTCCCATTGGTTTATTGATTTTCATTTCAGGGTCGCATTCTACAGTCTTTTTTTATGCTCAACTCTCTTTAAATGTTCTATATCTGTTAATCAATAGCGCTCTTTTTTTCGATCAGAAAAAAATGAGCTGGCAAAGCTTTAAATTTTCGATTGCCTATCTGTATGCAATATTTTTTCTGATTCTCTTAGATCACTGCGGAACTTTCTTATGAAAAAAAAATTTTTTACTCCTGCTCTCATCTTTATGTTGATTGCAATCCTGCCTATTGCGATGTTAACGCATCATATCACAAAAACTTCTCCCCCTCTTTCTGTGAAAATGCATCAAACATTATCTCTACCATCTGGCATTCTCATAAACTCAACAGAGCCTGTCAGGGGATACTCTTTTAGCACAACGGATATGGAATCATTTTGGGAATCTGATCAGCAATCGGATTCTTGGTCCTTAATCTTCTTTGGATATACATCATGTCCGGCATTTTGCCCACACATGACAGAAAAACTCGCTTGCGTCTGTGAAGCTCTCAGGGACTGCCCTTTACAGGGGTATTTTATCTCAATCGATCCAGAAAATGATTCCCTCCTAGAAATGAAAAATTTTCTCAATCGCTATCGAGGATCTTTGATTGGTCTGCGATCAGAAACGCTCAATACACAGGCATTTGCTCAAAAACTTTCTATTTACATCGGGCAATACAGCCCAGAAGAACAGCATATTGAACACTCAGCTTCTTGGGTCCTTTTAGGACCCGGAGGCTACCTCAGAGGTATCATTCACGCTGATGCACCTTTAAAAAATCAAGTTCAAGATCTGCGTTCTGCTATTAAGGCAGTTCATTGGGATCGCGACGACCTACAATAAGGGCAAACGTCATTTCTTTTTTATTTCTCATCACTGTTAAAATCATTTTGTCTTTGGCTTTAGATGAGGTCACGAGTTCACGTAAATCTCCACTATATGTCATGGTTTTTTTATTTGCAGAAATAATAATGTCTCCAGGTAAAATTCCTGCTTCAGCTGCTGGAGATCGAGCATACACAGCACGCACTAAAACACCTTTCCCGTCATATCCAAAACTTTCACGAATATCTTTATTTAAATCAGCCATAACAAGACCAATCCATCCTCGTTCAACCTGTCCGGTGGCTAACAATTCTGTCATGATTTGCTGAGCGTAAGAAATAGGAATAGCAAATCCAATCCCATTATTACCACCACTACGACTCAAAATAGCTGTATTAATTCCTATCAATTTTCCATCTGCATCAATCAAAGCACCTCCCGAGTTTCCAGGATTAATTGCAGCATCGGTTTGAATATATCCTTCATATAAATTTAAACCTAAATTTTTACGCTCTAAAGCGCTCACAATACCTTGCGTCACAGTTTGTCCAACACCAAATGGATTGCCTATCGCTAAAACAATATCTCCGACTTCCAATGACTCTGAGTCACCGATAAGCGCCACTGGTAAATTCACACCATCAATTTTGACAATTCCTAAATCTGAAGGAGGATCGCTCGCTATCACTTTTCCAGTAAACTCACGGCCATCAGGCAATTTTACGCTCAACTCCTGTGTATCTTTGATCACATGATAATTGGTTAAAATATGACCATCTTTTGAAACAATCACCCCCGATCCTAAAGCACGCACAGTGGGTAAATGTTGTAAATCCATTTGGGGGCTTTCAAAAAAATATTTAAAAAAAGGGTCACTCAATACTGGCGGTAACTGCGCTTGTATTTGCCTTTCAGCTTGTATAGATACAACAGATGGACTTGCTTGCTTAACAGCCGGGCTGTATCCAAGAGTTTTTGCAAAGCTGAGCGCACTCGTTAAGCCTATAGTTCCTATCAATAACCATTTAAAAAATCTTCTAGACATATCTCAAAATCTCCTACTAAAAGCAAAGGGATAATAATTGCAAATGCTGCTTTCATATTTCATAATGGTGGATAATACTTTTGTCTTCAAGGTTTGTATTTTTATTATGATGATGCTTTTTTTGATTTTGGCTTTAATGCTCCTGATTGTTCTATACAAAGCTATCGTAATCGTCCCACAAGGATATGCTTTCACTGTTGAAAAGTTTGGTCGATATATCAAAACACTCTCACCTGGTCTCCATATGATTGTGCCAGTCATCGAAAAAATTGGAGCAAAGGTCAATTTGATGGAGCGAGTTTTAGACATTCCTTCACAAGACGTTATTTCTAAAGATAATGCCATGGTTCGCGTTGATGGAGTGTGTTTTTTCAAAGTGATCGAGCCTGCCTTCGCTTCTTACAAAATCAATCATTTAGAAAAAGCAATCATCAATATTATTATGACAAATATTCGTACAGCATTAGGATCGATGGATCTCGATCAAATGCTTTCACACCGAGATGAGATTAATGAAAAGCTTTTGCGAATTATTTTAGAAGCCACCGAAGAATGGGGGATTCAAGTAACACGAGTTGAAATTAAAGATATTCATCCACCTCATGATTTAATAGCTGCTATGGCCGCTCAAATGAAAGCAGAGCGTGAAAAACGCGCTCGTATTCTAGAAGCCGAAGGGGTCAAACAAGCCGAGATTCTGAAAGCCGAAGGAGTCAAACAAAGTCGGGTCCTCGAAGCAGAAGCATTCAAGGTTGCCGCATTCTTGGAAGCTGAAGCCAGAGAGCGCTCCGCTGAAGCTGAAAAAGTAGCGACTGAAAAGCTCACAGCAGTCTTACAAAGTGGATCTCCTCAAGCTCTGCAATATTATTTAGGGCAAGAATACATTAAAGTTTTTGCGAAATTCGCAGAATCAGAGCAAGCAAAAACTCTTTTTATTCCGTATGATAGCCAATCACTCGTCGGAACTTTAGGAATGGTTCAGGAGTTAATTGGTGCTAAGACCCAAGGGAGCAAGTAATGTCTGAAGGATATCTTTTTTGGAACTTGGTAGCGCTGACCTTCCTTGTTCTTGAGCTATTTATTCCCGCATCATTTGCTTTTTTCTTTCTCTCGCTTGCAGCCTGCGTGACGTCTTTACTTTCAGTGCTCGGATTTTTCACATTCTCAAGCTCATTTGCCATGTTTTTTGTGATCTCCGCTTTAGTGCTTTTGGTTTTTTATAAAAAATGGACGTCTCAATGGGGAAAAGCACAAAACGATTTAATCAATAATAAGACTTTTGAAGCATTAGTTGGACAAGAAGCAACAATTGAAAATATCGATGGTCCTTTTTTAATTGTGAAAATTGGCAAGCATTTTTGGCGAGCTCGTAGAACATTAGATGCACACTTAAAAAAAGGAGATAAAGTCATCATCAGCGGCTACCAAGAAATGAATTTGATAATAAAACCTGCACTTGATAAAAAAGGATCGATTTAAAATATGAACATGCTTTATTGGCTTCGAGCAGCTTTTTTGATTTTATGTACTAGTGTTGTATACAGCGCATCTCTAAAAGACCTCTTTGAACTCGCAGCCCAAAAAAGCCCTTATTGGAAATCACAAGAATACGCTTGCGAAAGTTCTCGTTTAAATCCTGATGTTTCTATTGGGAGTTTATTCCCTTCTATAAATGCGACAGGTTCACAAAGCTCTGGAATTTCATTTCATGGTGCCTATACTCATCCCAGTTCCGGATCGATCTTAAGTTCTGATCAAATCTCTTTTCAACAAACTCAAGTGAATCTTCAGGTCTCTATTCCTTTATATACGCCAGTAAATTTTTATCGATATTACAGTTCCAAAGAAAGTAAAGAAATTGCCGAATATCAGTATCAGCTTTTTATAGAAAATTTTACCCAAGAACTCGCAAGTCGATATTTTCAAGTCTTGAAAAACAAAAAAAATCTAAAGCTTTCTGAAAAAAAATTAGAAATGCATCAATCTTTATACAAAGATATCTTGGCACGCTTCGATGTTGGATTAGTTGCAAAAACAGATCTTGATGAAGCCAATTCAGCTTTAGCGCAAGCCAAATCCATCCTCATTCAAGCTCAACTCGGACTCTCACAATCACAGATGGCATTAGAAACATTTATTGGATCACCTATCAATCAGTTACAAGACCTAGAAAGCTCACTCATGGTTCCTAAACCGCAACTCAAAACACAAGAAAACACTCACGCCTCTGTGCTGATCGCGCAGCATCAAGTTGCGTATCAAAAATATCTTTTAAAAAGTATTCAGTCCGGCCTACTCCCTGTTCTGAATGCATACAGCGCATACACAGTTTCTCCAATATCCCAAGCCATCTCGAATGGTTACCACTCTATTTCTGGTGGAGTCTCACTTTCATGGGCGCCACCAGCTGGCGCGAGCTCATTCTCTCAAATCAATCAACAAAGCTATATGGTTCAATCCTCGCAAAGTGCTTATCAACAAGCTCTTTTAGATTTTGAAAATAATAAAGACTTAGCATTCAAACAAGCAAAAAGCCTGTTCCGGCAAATTAAAGCCCAAAAAGAGAGTCTTTATTCTGCGCGAGTTTACTTAGAAGCAGCTGAAGCAAGTTTTGATGCAGGACAACGAACAACGTCAGACGTTTTAGAGGCTGTACAAGCAGTGATTAGTCAAGAATATCAACTTTATCAAGCGTTCTATGAATACTTTCAAGCTTGTCTTAAGCTAGACCTCCTTTCAGGAGTACCTGTGTTAGAAGCACTCAGTACCTTAGATAGATGGACTGAAGGGGCATTAGCAAACTGAAGCTCCTCTAAGTACACAGAATCACCGAAATCAAGTGAAAAACCAAAGCGCCTCTCTCATAAATTGAGCTGATCGAACAAATCTCATCACACTCCCTGTTGCCTTAATCAAGACTCTATGCACAGAGAAACGAACATCCATCTGTGCAAGTCAAGCTGCAAAATATCAGAATGAGCCTGCGCGCAAACGAGGGGTGTTGTTGAAATCAGCACGCTCCTCATTAAAACACTGCTCTCGTTGAGACTGGACCTGATACACAATTTTTGATCTGCTCGGACCGACTGGTTTCTGTTCATTCACAGACTGATCGATCACACTTGAACTCTCAGAGGCATCGGATTGTGCAGTATTGTAATTCAAAAAACCTAACAGCTCTAACCAGAGAGCCGCAAAAAAATCATAAATCCTTCTGTGAAGACTGCTGAAGAAATCCGGTACTGTGATGAGCCAATTCTTTACGAAATCGATATATATAAGTTTTTTCAAATACCATATTCCTGACATAGAGCCCTTTGCTTGAGCTAAACCTAAGGCCGTTGTTTTATTTTCATCCGTTGCAAGATGCCACCAGTTACGCTCTCTAACAAGAAAGTCAAGGACCTCTAAGCGACCGTTATTAATCGCCTCACAGGCAAGTGTCTGCTCAGTTAATCGATCGGTGCTGCTTTCTACACTAAGAAGCATTCGTAGAATCTCTACAGCGCCATTAGCAGCAGCTACGTGCAATGCGCTACGTCCCTGAGAATCACAATAAGTGACCCATCGGTATAGATTCTGCTTATCTTGAGCCAGCAGATCTTTGACTTTCTGTATATCGTTTTCCTGTGCTGCAAGATGGAGTGGCGTCCGTCTATTAGCGTAGTACTTTTGCGCATCTTGCTCAGTGACTGGCGATTGCACCGATTCTGAAAAAATATATTCGATCAACAATTTCGCTGGAGACCACTGATCGAATCTCCGCTGCCATTCATCACTAGCAAGCTTTTCTCTGAGATAGCCAGAATCAATTTCGTTTGTAGGAAAAAGAGTAGCGATCAAATCTCTGCCTTGCTGATTTTCACTTTCATGACTGTCTTGTGGTAATTGCACATAACTCGAAGCAATGTTCTGTAAGATATTCAGAGCTTTAATGGTTTTCAAATATTTTACTATATCTGTATGACCCTTTTTTTGCGCCACATCTAGCGCAGTTTCTCCATTTATTTGAACATCACTCTTCTGCTTTCTCTGCTCAATCAGAAATTTCACAACTCCTAAACGGTTAAAATCAGCAGCAACATGCAAGATCGATTCAGAATGTGTCTGTAAGTCGTATTCCATGCGTGGATGTTTGTCTATCAGCCACTGCAGCACATTCTCATGCCCTTTCGAAGCAGCTAGAGACCATGAACTCTGATTCTGATGATCACGATAGTTTATATACGTATATACATCAGCAGCTGAAACAGACGCAATCTCCTTTTCCAAACTCTCGTCTATTTTGCCATTTTCTGCTGCTTGATGTAATAAAGTCTTGCCCTGAGAAGAGAGGCCCAGCATTTGTCGGCACTTATCGTGATCGATATCAAGAAGATTTGCAATACACCAATAATGCGGATGCCACTGAGACAGAGTCTGCAGATAATTTTGCAACTGCGAATAGAGATCATCGAGAGCACTCGCAAATTCCCGCGCATTGACACCTTCTAACTGATCCTGCCTGTCCGTTTGCCAGTCAGTGAAAATCTTATTGATAAGCGCAGATACATCTGTTCCAAAAAATTTTACCAGATTATCCGATGTCAGAATCGTATTGTGCTCGTCTAAAGTCCCCGCTCTCAACTGAAGTACTTTTTCTAGATTGCGCATGAATTGTTCTCTTCTCAAATAGAACAATAGGTCTGCATCTTTCTCTTTATCGATAGACTCTAAAATGTCTTGTATCTCAATAACACCTCGCTCCCAATCATGCTGCTTAAAAATGAATTTCACAACATTCAGTTGCCCCAACGAAGCAGCCTTCTTTACAAGAGATTGCTCAGGCGCTTTTACATTCTGTATTACCCCTTTGCTGATCCACCACCGCATCAGATCTGCACATTCATTGCCAGATGCACGAGGCAACATCTCCTCTTTTTCAAAAGCGAGCTCCATATATTTCAAAATAATAAGGCATGGTTTCGACTGGCATTGCTTCAAAACATTATCGACAGATTCGAGATTAGAATCGCGAACTGCATTATATAAGACAAGGGCGTGTTTTAAGGACTCCAAAAGCTTATGATTTATATGGTCTGCTAAGTCTGTCAGCATACGTGCTTGCATCTCAGGAGTGAATTGTGAGAGCTCAGTATGGATTCTCAATAAAGATTCCGTGATTTGTTTATCATCGACACATGCATCTGACATGTTTAAGCTGTGAATCGCCTGACAACTTCGTATAATTTGCGTTTTACTGACCATCCACTTTTCATTTTGATTGATCTTTTGCAAAACCTCATCCAGCTTCTTAAAGGTTTCCTCTGAGATCCATTCTTCCTGACGCATCTTGGCTAATGATAATTCTTTCAAACAATCAGCATTTAGTGCCTTAACAAGAGCCTCCAACTGACCTCGAGTCGCCGTTATCGCGCTCTTTATCTGTCGCACTTGCTTATCATCATTACAGTCTAACTTTGAGCCTGGCATAGGCAACCGTTTTAACTTCAACGTATTCTCTAATAAAAGCAGATGTTGGATTGAGCTCATAAAATTCAGCTGACCCTTGTTATCACTAGAAATTAGATTTTGAGTCATATACGGTCCTTATTGATAATGCAGAAGAGATAGATCGACTCAAGATTCACTGAAATACTGATCGAACGCCGAAACATATGAATAATAACATAATTTTATCCGAAAACGGAAGGCAAGATATCAAAAAAAAACATATGGATGAACAGCTTATGCGTAACTTTCTCTATTTTCGATGCCAATCATGCCGATAAAAACACCGATCTTCGATTGAATACCTTTTCTCAATTTTCTTAAATACACTTCTCTGACAAGACATCGTCAACTTGATAAGGACATATAGATTGCACGCCCATCCACAGCACACTTCGACTCATATTTTTGCATGGTCAAGGCAAACAACTTTCAAAGGTCAATACAGGCTCTCTTAAGCATCTTTCACACTCAGTCTAATTTTTATGAGAAAGTTTCTGTTTGTCCGCAAGAGAGTCAGAAGCCACAGTTGGACTCTTGCCCTCTGTGTGCACTGATAGACTATCCTTACGAGAAGAAAATGTTAAAATTGGGGTTAAATGACCCAACGAACACAATGAGACTAAATACTGCTCAACATGAATGTGCCCATATTTCTTTGCCAAAATGGCAGCTGTTTGCCCATTTTGATCTGTCCGATCAATGAATTCCCCCTCAGCTTCCACAATAACTTTCACAACATTTAAATGCCCATTTAAAGCTGCCATATGTAAAGGGGTTCGTCCTTCACTATTAGTGAGACGCACCAACCGCCAAGGGCACTGAAGAAATACATGCACAACATCTAAATGCCCATTGGCAGCAGCGACATGCAATGGAGTGTTTGTATGTTGATCCTTAGCGAAACCAAGAGAGTCTACTTGCTGGAGCAGCGTCTGCACAAAAGCCTGATGTCCTTGCTCGGCAGCTACATGTAAGACTGTGCGCCCCCGCTCATCCTTAAAGTTCAAAAAAAACGATATGAGCACAGCATCCTGATTAAAACCCTCTATCGCTTTTAAGAGATAGTCTAAATCGCCTTTTTGGGCAGCAACAAAGAGCTCTACTCTGGTCACAACTGATGCGCCTGTGTACCGCAGCAGATAAGATATAAAACAGCGCACTGGAGACGATTGATGAAATCTGTTTAAAAGATCATGAAAATTCTGGTTATTCTGATTGGCGAGATGAATATCAAGATCTGTTCTTTTCAAAAGACATTGAAGAACTGCAATACTATCGCTCAGTTGCGCATCATAATGCTTTTGATCATAATCTTCGCTTATTGTCCGTATATAAACAGCATTTAAAGCACATAGCAAAAGAGTGTTCCCGTCTTGATCTCGATCATTGACTAAGCTTGGATATGCCTCCAAAAGTCTTTTAAAAATTTGGACAGCTTCGCTTTCACGATGTTCCTCTTGAGGATTCTGAGAATCGGTTTGAGCTCTGAGAAAGCTTCGCCAAGACCACATGATCGCGTAATCAATTGGACTATCAAAAATAGGCCAATACAAAAGACGAGGCGCGGTCGAACGAAATGAAGAACAGACGAAACTTCTATTTTGAGAAATCTGGCTATTACGACACGTACTTTGCCACTTCTCCCGCGATACAATGCGATGCACAATTGAAGAATCTGCGGTATGAATAGCACTTGAGATATGAGCGGTATCCACTATACAGATATTTTTCTCTAAAATCAGATCAAATATTTCAATCATTGCCTTATAGCGTGAATAAATTTCTGAGTCAACAAGCGCCATCGGGCTTGAAGCATCGCGCACATACACACCACGTTTAATATCACAAATTTCTTTAAGCACGAGTAAGAGAGCATCATCGCCATTTTGATTGACAGTTTCTCTAGGGCAATCGTGCTCTAAAATGACTTTTGCGATCTCTAGCCATGTTGCATCACTCGATTCACTGTATTGAAGCAAAGCTTTCTGGAGAAACGTGACTTCGATACCGATTCGGCACATCATATTCTTCTCAACATCCCAATAAGCATGCGAATAGCTATACTTCGGTTTTATCCCAGCAATATTCAGCTGAGTGAGTTTATTGTTCTTGAGACAATTTAAAAGAGCGTGAGGCTGGACTGTCTTAAAATCAGATTGTAAATCAGCAACCATAGATGCAAAGTCTTCAATTTCTTGCTGAAGCTGTTTATGGTTGTCCATTTTAAATCCTTAGAGCTGATAGGCTATGCTAGAAAAAACAAATCTTAGCTCTGATATCTTGTGTCAGAGCCAACAAAGAGGGTTGCTGCGGTTTTCACCGCAAATACATGATTAATATACACAAAAAACACATGGGGTAAAAGAGGATAACCGCATCCGTCTCAGATAGAATTTCATTTTATGCACTCACGAGCAAGTATCAAATTGATCCACACATACACATCCGCATTGGCTTCAGCATGAGACTCTTGCACAGTCCAGAAAGCATAACTTTCACAGACACGAAGTATGTGAGTGATCACAAATTCTTGCGCTTCCTGCGATCGATTCCTGATTCCTCACGTCTTAGTGGAGCACCAGAATCATTCAGTGACTGAAATGCCAATGACGCAGTGGCCGGAACACTGGAAGGAGAATGCAGCGTCCTTGGTCCTCTATTCGATTCGAAGCATGAGCAAATTCTTTCCGCAATACTTGCACAAAAACACATACGACTATCCACAACTGCGATCGAAAAAATCCAAATTTTTTGCCACCAACTCAATTGTTCTAGAGACTCTGATGCGCTTGCTATACTCTCGCCTGAATTCTGCGAGCAATCATTTTTCAAATTCGATGAAGTGTCCGATCTAAAACACGCGATATCATCATTCACACTCTTGAGGCCGTCACAGTACGAGACCACACTCTGTTGTGCTTGAAACCGCACTTGTTGATACTGCGCTTGCACTTGTGCCAAATCTTGCGCTACTGTACTATGCTTTTTTTGAGATAAACAATCTATAGCATTGAATCCGCCATTATCATGCAAAGAGATGTAAACCTCGCGATTATCACAATCAAAAAATTCTTCAATACCCTCTTCATGCACATTCACAGCGACCTCAGGCAAGGCAGTGCGGCTTTTTTTATCTGGTATCTGAAGAAAACGTAAAGTCTTATCGGCGGCTTGCAATACAGACATAACCTCTGCATGCCTGTTCCAAACTGCTAAATCTAAGGCAGTACGGCCACTGTGATCCTGGATTTGAAGCAAATCTTTATCCTTGTGAAGCAGTCCTTGCACAAACTTGACATGCCCATTCCAAGCTGCGAAATGTAAAGCAGTACGGCCATTGTTATCCTGCA